>CAWGHR010000090.1:0-5489 GCA_963822275.1 uncultured Alphaproteobacteria bacterium | reverse complement strand
TGGCGCACCGGGGAGCATTTTGAACCCGCGGCCCCCAGATTCGTAGTCTGGTGCTCTATCCAGCTGAGCTACCGGTGCTTTGGGGCGGCGGAACTATGCATCGACGAGGCAAAGGCAAGCGACCTGCGATGCGGAATACATCGATTCGGTCCGCTGTGCCGCCGAATCAGGAGTTCACAGAGATGACCCCGGTTCATTCCAATTAATATGGACGCCCGACTTTTCGATTCTCTAGTCCCTCTCCCAGCGGCCGCTCGGAAAAAGCACGCAGGGCCGTACGAAATGACAGTTCGAAGGCCGTTCGGCGGCCAAGTCCATGCGCGCTAGCCTTGAATTCTCTCCGAGAAAGCGGCGTTGCCGACCTTGTTCCTGTGCGATTGCGTGTCAGAGACTGCAGCCGAGCACGGCGCTGATTACAGCGCGAGCGGGCTGTATTTTCGCCGGGGGGACGCCCAGGGCGATGCGGGGAACGGCATATGACTGCAAAAACGGCCGAACGGGCAGCGCTTTCAATTATTTCGTCGCGCATTCTCAGTGTGTCGGCACTCACGGCGGGGCTTGGTCTAGCCGGGTGTGCCGACGTCGAGAGCACGCTATTCGGTGGCAGCCGCACGTCATCCGAGAACACGCAAGCCAGCACCTCGACACCGCCGCCAGCACCGAGCGCGCCGATCACTTCCAGCGCGTCGACGCCGACCACCTACGCCCGCGCGACGACCTATGCCCGCGACACCCTCTGCTCCGGCGAATCCATCGCGCCGGTGGCGACGATCACGCCGATTTCCATCGAGCGGGCAGTGATACGGGCACGGCCGTCAGCAAATCGATCGCAACGATGCGCAACCAGATTTCCGGTCTCCAGACATCCTTGGCTCAGAACGCCGAAAGACTTGCGGATCCGCGCAATGCCGGCGCCAACGCGGCGTCTGCCTATCGAGGCCAAAGCCCATATCACAACGCGGCTCCAAGTCGGGACGACACGCGCAATCCCGAATTGGTCAGCGAATGGAATATAGCGCAAACATAGTTGGATGAGTTGGCGGGCAATATAAACGAGCTCAACGCCTTCGACGAAGCCGTAGCGAGCAATTCCTCTGCGGCGCATTACGCGTTGGACCAGATTACAGCCACCTTCAACGTGTCCGGCGCCGTGGACGAAGATCATCGCCAGCTTTCGGTGCTTGAAGACGAGACCAACCAAACCATTGTGCTGATCGATCGGCTTTTGAAAGAAGTGTCGGACGACGTGCAGCGCCAGACGGCCTATGTTGCCAATGAGCGCTCCAACCTCACCGTCCTGGCGAGTTCCATCAAGAACGGCGAATTGTACGGCGCCGAACTGGGCGGCTCGATGATGTCAGCGTCCGCAGCCGCTCCGAGCAACTCCTACGCCTATTCGGGGACGCCGCTGGTTGTCATCCGCTTTGACCATCCCGATGTGGACTATCAGCAGATTCTATATGCCGCGCTAAGCCAAGCGCTGCAGTCCCGCCCAGGTGCCGGCTTCGCCGTTGTTGCTGTTTCGCCGACACGCGGTACGGCGGCGGCCGTCCAACTGGCGCAAACCGCGGCGCATCGCCACGCACAAGAGGTCATGCGATCCATGACGGATATGGGCGTGCCGGCATCGCGGCTTTCGGTGGCCTCCGCCACCGATCCCGCCGCGTCGGCCAGCGAAGTGCGGGTGTTCGTCCGCTGAACGGGAATCAATTCGCCTAATCGACGCCGTTTGCTTCGAACCAATCGAGTGCATCGAGTCCCGGCAATCTTGTCATCGGCTTCGTTGTAGGAAGGCCGGTAATCGGCGAAGAAGCCATGCTGTGCATCCGCAAACACATTGACCGCGATTTTAGTTTGCCCGCCTGAACCAGTGTGGTTCATCACATTGATGTCTGCGGTGGAAATCCCTTATCCAGCCCTCCATATTGTCCGAGGAAGGGCGAGCGGACCTGCGGCGCAAGATCGATGGCGGAATACGGCCTGAGCACGTTGGGCTCGCCGCGCAAGGGACCGTAAAATGCCACACCCGCCTTCAGGGACGCATTGTGTGCGGCATATAGCCAAACGATCCGCCCACCCCAGCAGAAGCCGATAATGCCGAGCTTTCGCACGTCGGCGCCTTCGTGTCCGGCAAACGCAGTCGTCGAATCCAGATCGCTCATCACCCCGGAATCCGGCACCTTGCGCACGATATCGCTCATCAGCTGGTCCAAATGAGCCATGTCATATTTTCCGGGATCGCCATAACGGGCGTAGAGCGACGGCGCGATGGCGTAATACCCTTGTTTGGCGAAACGCCGGCAGATGTCTTTGATGTGTTCGTGCACACCGAAGATTTCCTGCGCGACGAGAATGACAGGCGCGTTCCTCCTTGCCGCGGGGCGTGCGCGATAACCCGGGATCGCCCCGTCGGACACCGGAATTGAGACCTCTCCGACATCCAGCCCATTCGCATCCGTCAGAATGGCTGCCGCATTAATCGGGCCGGTCGCCATGGTGAAACCCGTTACCAGCGTGGCAACAAAGGTTCGGCGCGTCGTTTGGTCAGGCATGTGGCATCTCCTCGTTCAGGGATAGATGTCTCTATAACTCTTGGCAGTCCCAAGGGACGCTGCCTCGTAAACACCACGCGCAATCGCCCGCGACAGGCAATCCGCCGCCATATGACCCAGCCGCATGATCTCTAGCGGGCGCGCACCGGAAATTTTGCGTCGCGCGGTTGCAACCGCAAATACCAAGTCTCCGTCATACGGCGTGTGGACCGGTCTGAGGGCGCGTGCGAAGCCGTCCGTCGCCATGATAGCGACTCGTTTGAGTTCGGCACTGGTCAGCTCGGCATCCGTCGCGACGATCGCGATGGTTGTGTTGCCGCCGGGGCGCACGGCAACTTTCATGTCCGAAGGCAGATCGAGATCGACGGATGGCAAAGGTCCTTTCGGCGTCCGGCCGCCAAACTCGCCGTCTTGCTCGAAAGGAAAAGCCCAGAACAATTCCGTTCCCGGAATGATCGGCGAACCGACGGAATTTACCGCGACAAGAGCGCCAACCGTGACGCCGTCGCTGCGCAGCGAAGAGGTGCTGCCGATGCCTCCTTTGTAGAGACCGGCCGTCGCCCCCAGCCCGGCGCCCGCATTGCCAAGCGCAAAATCTTCGGCGGCATTTTCCGCCGCCAATTTGCCAAGCGCGCGATAGGGCGGAAACTCACCCCATTCCTTGTTCCCGCCATTCGTGAGGTCGAAAAGAATGGCGCCCGAAACGATGGGAACGCGCGGCGCGCCCGGAGCGATCTCAAAACCGCGACCCTTGGCGCGAAGCCAAGCTTGAACGCCCGAAGGCGCATCCAGGCCGAAAGCCGAACCGCCCGACAAGGTGATCGCATCGACGGTCTCGACCAACGAGGCCGATTCGAGTCCGACCACGTCACGGGTGCCCGCGGCGCCGCCGCGCACGTCCGCGGCAGCGATGACCGGCTGATCGGCCAACAGAACCGTGACGCCGCTGCGCGCACCGCTATCCTCCGCATGGCCGACGCGAAGGCCGGCGACGTCGGTAATGAGATTCCGCGGACCCTTGTGTATCATGAGCACAACGCTAGCCTTCAACGACCTATCGGAAAAGAGTGACGCCATGACATTTCGCCGGATCTTGCTTTTTGCGATGTTTGCGGCCTTGTGCCCGGCGGCACACGCAGGGGATGTCGCAAAACACGACATGATCGCCGCGGCGAA
Organism: uncultured Alphaproteobacteria bacterium; assembly: GCA_963822275.1. Lineage (GTDB taxonomy): Bacteria > Pseudomonadota > Alphaproteobacteria > Micropepsales > Micropepsaceae > Rhizomicrobium. Next base: position 1,761 of record CAWGHR010000090.1, on the reverse strand, counting down.
TCCCTACGCTGCGGAAGCCGGGCGCGATATGCTGCGCCAAGGCGGATCGGCCGTCGACGCCGCCATAGCGGCGCAAATCGTATTGACGCTGGTAGAACCGGAATCTTCCGGTATAGGCGGCGGCGCGTTCATGCTGCTGTGGGACCCGGCGCACAGAAAAGTCACAAGTTTCGACGGGCGGGAAACGGCACCCGCGTCGGCGACGCCGGGCATGTTCTTGGACTCAAACGGCCTGCCGCGGAAACATTTCGATGCCATTCCCGGCGGGCTGTCGGTGGGCGTACCGGGCGTCCTAGCTATGCTCGACATGGCGCATCGGAAGTACGGGAAACTGCCCTGGGCGAAATTGTTCGAGCCCGCCATCGCCCTCGCCGAAAAGGGCGTTCCCGTCGGACGTAAGCTCGCAGCCACCTTGCGGGCTTTTCCCCAAATGCTGGCCATGCCCGATATCAAACGCTATTTCACCAAACCGGACGGCACATTGCTGAGTGAAGGCGATCTGCTTCGAGATCCGGAGCTGGCAGCCACGTTGCGCATCGTCGCCAAGGGCGGCGCCAAAGCATTTTATTCGGGCGACATTGCGCGGGCGATCGTCGAGAAAGTGCGCCACGCGCCCGTCAACCCCGGGGAAATGACCCTAGCGGATTTGGCCAAATACCGGGCCCGAGAACGTGCACCGGTCTGTGCATCCTATCGCGGCGAACGCGTCTGCTCGATGGGACCGCCAAGTTCGGGCGGTTTGTCTGTTTTGCAAATCCTGGGAATGCTGGAACGTTTTCCGTCCAACCTGCTGACGCCGAATTCCTTGAGCGAAGTTCACCTGTTTTCGCAAGCCAGCCGGCTCGCCTTTGCCGATCGTGCCGTCTATATGGGCGATCCGGCTTTCGTGCGCGTGCCGGTGGCGAGCCTGCTCGATCACAATTATCTCGCAACGCGATCGTCGCTGATCGACCCGCTCCGGGATATGGGCGTCGCTTTGCCTGGCAGCTTGCCCACGATGCGCACGGAGTATGCGCCGCAAAGATCGCCGCAATTGCACGGCACGAGCCATATGACGATCGTGGATAGAAGCGGGGAAGTCGTATCCATGACCACGACCGTGGAATTCGTCTTCGGCTCGGAAATGATGGTCAAAGGCTTTTTTCTGAACAACGAGTTGACGGATTTTTCCTTCGATCCGGTTCGCGACGGCAAGCCTGTCGCCAATGCGCCGGCACAAGGCAAGCGCCCCTTAAGCGCCATGGCTCCCACAATCGTCTTCGATGCGAAAGGCCATTTCTCGATCGCGCTCGGTTCGCCGGGCGGGCCTGCCATTATTCCCTATGTGGCCGAATCGCTGGTAGCCATGATCGATGGCGGTTTGGACCCGCAGGCCACCGTCGCGCTGCCGCACCATATCGAGATGAATGGCCCGCTGTTTCTTGAAAAGGACACACCTCTGGGTGCGCTACAGCCGGCGCTCGCCAAGCTGGGTTACGACGTACGCCCCGCAACGGTTGAAACCAGCGGGTTGCAGATCATCGAACGCGTCGAGGACGGATATCTCGGTGCCGCCGATCCCCGACGCGACGGCGTGGCGCTCGGAGACTAGGCCTTGTTTGCGTAGTCCGAGCGGACCGCGACGCAGAACAGACGCTGAAATGGATAAAGCGTCTTGCCCGATGCGCGCATCGGATAGGCCTCTGCCAGGCGCGATTTGTATTCGGCAAGGAAAGCGTCACGCTCTGCGCCCTTAAGGGCCGCCGCAAACGGCCGCAGCCC
>CAWGHR010000089.1:0-36103 GCA_963822275.1 uncultured Alphaproteobacteria bacterium | reverse complement strand
AAGGCGGACAGCCTGTAGCCTGAGACAGGCGTGCTCTCCCCGCGAGCATGCCCGGTTGCGGCGCTTTTGCGGAATCGGGGAAGGAATTACCGCTTCCGCTTTGATTTTGCGGCGGTTCGGACCGCAGCCGTAGACCAGCAGGTTATCGTATTCGTGATCTACGTTCGGGTTTGCAGCCTTGATCGTGCAGGGCATCGGAACCCTCGTCGTCCGCGCACGCCGGTAGAGGGAAAAACAGTGACATGATGGACCTCGACATCAAGACCCGCATCCGCGTCCTCAGGGCCGATGAAGGTTGGAGCCAGGCTGAACTCGCCGAAAAGGTCGGCGTCTCGCTTAACTCGCTCAACACGGGTGGAGAACGGCAAGTTCGATCCCTCCCTCCCGCTCGCATTCCGCATCGTCGAGGTTGCATAGAGCAACTGCCGCATTAACTATCGAAACACGTGCAAGCGATTGGCGAATTCTCGAATGTCCACGGGGACGGCGCGCCCTATCGATGTTGTTTAGAGATATTTTAATGTTCCCTCACACCGTCGCCCCGGTTGGGACATGCTCATGCTGCAGGAGCCGAGCGGTGGACGTGCCGACTCGGAGTCTTGCCGGCAAACTGGATCTGCTGTTCCGCACCGATGCCGCCATCGCCGGCGGTTTCGCCGTCGCTGTCTGCTTTGTCGCCTATCTTCTCAGAGACAGAGCCATCCGCATTCCGTTCTGTTGGCCTGGCTCGCCATGATCGTTTTGGCCGGTGCTGGGCGCTATCTTTATCAACGCCGTTTTCTTGGCATCTGACCATACTTTTGATCTGCGATACGCCAGGCGCTTGCTCATCGGCAACATGGGCGTTGGGGCCGCATTTTTTTTGCTTTGCGCCGGACTGGCGGTGTGGGGCATGCGCGAAGAGTTCCTATTATTGACCTTCGGTCGCAGCCGGCATGACGGCGGGCGCCAGCTCGCCTTTTCGAGTTACATGCCGGCCTATCTGGCTTATACGGGCGCCTTCATCGTCCCGCTCGCCATCGCTGCGACGCCCAACCGCTGATCCGATCATCGTAGGCAACGGTGTCTTGACGTTGCTCTATGTTGTGGTCATTTCGTTCATCGCGAGGCGCAACTGCCGCATGATGAACCACACCATCGAACTTCAGGTCGACAACCAAATCCTGCAGCGATCGCTCAGCCAAACCCGCATCGAGCGCGATCATGCCGAAGTCGAGATGTGGTCCACGATGGCCCAGCTCAGCCATGAGCTGCGCACGCCGTTGAACGCGATTCTGGGCTTTTCCGAAACCATACATCAGGAGTTCTTCGGCCCGCTTGCCGGGCGCTACCATGAATATGCCGGCCACATCCACGAGAGCGGCCGCCACTTGTTGAAATTGACCGAGGAACTGCTCGACTTTCGCGCGGGGAGTCCGGTTTGTCGCTGCAAGAAATCACGATCGATTTGCGCCAGCTGGTAAAGAATCCGGTTTGCTTACTGTGCTGAGGCGGAGAATGCGATTTCGCTCACCGACGAGATTGCGCCGGATCTGCCCGGCTTCTGGGCGACGAGACCAAGGTGCGCCAGATGCTGCTCAATCTGGTGGACAATGCCATCAAGTTCACGCCTCCGGGCGGCGGGGTTTGGATCACGCTGGGCCTTACGACGGCCAACGAAGTCTATCTCAGTGTGCCGACAGCATCGGCATGCATCCCGACGAATCCCATCGCGCTACGCCCTCTCGGCCGACTTGCAACCTCGCTTCACCGCACGGACGGTGTCGGACTGGGCTTGCCGATCTGCAAACGTCTTGCCAACTGCACGGCGCCACGCTGATTGTCGACAGCGTGCCGCGCGCGGGAACCACCTGCACGATCCAGTTCCCGCCGGAGCGCTCCGTCCCTGCCAAAACATTGGCGCGTGTCGCCGCGGCGTGAAACTCTCTTTCGGCTTAGAGACGCCGCCGGAGAGTTTCACGCCGCGGCGACACGCGCCAATGTTTTGGCAGGGACGGAGCGCTCCGGCGGGAACTGGATCGTTAGGTGGTTCCCGCGCGCGGCACGCTGTCGACAATCAGCGTGGCGCCGTGCAGTTCGGCAAGACGTTTGCAGATCGGCAAGCCCAGTCCGACACCGTCCGTGCTGCGGTGAAGCGAGGTTGCAAGTCGGCCGAGAGGGCGTAGCGCGATGGGAAATTCCTCGTCGGGATGCATGCCGATGCCGCTGTCGCGCACACTGAGATAGACTTCGTTGGCCGTCGTAAGGCCCAGCGTGATCCAAACCCCGCCGCCCGGAGGCGTGAACTTGATGGCATTGTCCACCAGATTGAGCAGCATCTGGCGCACCTTGGTCTCGTCGCCCAGCAAGCCGGGCAGATCCGGCGCAAATCTCGGTGGTGAGCGACAAATCGCATTTCTCCGCCTCAGCCGACATTAAGCGAACCAGATCCTTTACCAGCTGGCGCAAATCGATCGTGATTTCTTGCAGCAACAAGGCACCGGACTCCCCGCGCGAAAGATCGAGCAGTTCCTCGGTCAATTTCAACAAGTGGCGGCCGCTCTCGTGGATGTGGCCGGCATATTCATGGTAGCGCCCGGCGAGCGGGCCGAAGAACTCCTGACCATGGTTTCGGAAAAGCCCAAAATCGCGTTCAACGGCGTGCGCAGCTCATGGCTGAGCTGGGCCATCGTGGACACATCTCGACTTCGGCATGATCGCGCTCGATGCGGGTTTGGCTGAGCGATCGCTGCAGGATTTGGTTGTCGACCTGAAGTTCGATGGTGTGGTTCATCATGCGGCAGTTGCGCCTGGCGATGAACGAAATGACCACAACATAGAGCAACGTCAAGACACCGTTGCCTACGATGATCGGATCGCGGTTCAACATGGCGGCGATGGCGAGCGGGACGATGAAGGCGCCCGTATAAGCCAGATAGGCCGGGATCAAACTCAAAACGCCACCATGGCGCCCGCCGTCATGCCGGCTGCGACGAAGGTCAATAATAGGAACTCTTGGCGCGTGCCCCACACCGCCAGTCCGGCGCAAAGCGAACCCCACACCAGCCCCGACGCCAATGTGCCGATGGCAAAGCGCCTGGCGTATCGCAGATCGGACTCTGGTCGTGCCAAGAAACGGCGTTGATAAAGATAGCGCCCAGCACCGGCCAAAACGATCATGGCGAGCCAGGCCAACAGAACGGAATGCGGATAGCTGTCTCTGAGAAGATAGGCGACAACAACAGCGACGGCGAAACCGCCGGCGATGGCGGCATCGGTGCGGAACAGCAGATCCAGTTTGCCGGCAAGAATCCGGTCGGCACGTCCACCGCTCGGCTGCTGCAGCATGGGCATCTCCCAACCGGGCCGAGGGTAACGGTGGGAACATTAAAATATCTCTAAACAACATCGATAGGGCGCGCCGTCTGCCGTGGACATTCGAGAATTCGCCAATCGCTTGCACTGTTTCGATAGTTAATGGGCCGTTGCTCTATGCAACCTCGACGATGCGGAATGCGAGCGGGAGGGAGGGATCGAACTTGCCGTTCTCCACCGTGTTGAGCGAGTTGCGCGAGACGCCGACCTTTTCGGCGAGTTCGGCCTGGCTCCAACCTTCATCGGCCCTGAGGACGCGGATGCGGTTCTTCATGTCGAGGTCCATCATGTCACTGTTTTTCCCTCTACCGGCGTGCGCGGACGACGAGGGTTCCGATGCCCTGCAGCAATACAAGGCTGCAAACCCGAACGTCATCGCGAATACGATAACCTGCCGGTCTACGGCTGCGGCTCGAACCGCCGCAAATGAAGCGGAAGCGGTAATTTGTTCCATTCCGCAAAAGCGCCGCAACCGGATGCTCGCGGGGAGCGCGCGCCTGTCTCAGGCTACAGGCTGTCCGCCTTTCTCAGAGAGGGAAATGCGCTCCTCCAGATTGCGGCGATGATAAGCGTGCCGATGCCGCCCAACGCGACGGCGGGCACGGTTCCCAGAAGTGCGGCGGTCAAACCGGATTCGAATGAACCCAATTCGCTCGACGCGCCGATGAACAGCATGTTCACCGCCGAGACCCTGCCCCGCATGGCATCGGGCGTCGCAAGCTGAACCAACGCCGAACGGATGTTGACGCTCACCATGTCGCTGGCGCCGACAACGAACAGCGCCACAAGGCTGAGCGCGAAGGACGTCGAGAGGGCAAATATCACCGTGGCAATGCCGAAGATGGCGACCGCGGCGAACAATTGTCGCCCGACCTGCCGGACCGCAGGATGGCGGGTCTGAACAAGGGCCACCAAACACGCACCGAGGGCGGGCGCGCTACGCATCAATCCCAAGCCCATCGGCCCCACATGCAGGATGTCGCTTGCGTAGACCGGTATAAGGGCGGTCGCCCCGCCCAACAGGACCGCGAATAAGTCGAGAGATATCGCGCCAAGCACGATCGGCCGGGAGCGTATGAATGTGATGCCTTCGACCATACGCGCCACACGCTCTTTGAGTGTGGCGGTGTCGCGCGCTTCTTGCTGCCGCCCGCGCAGCGTGGCGACGCCCAGCATCGCAGTTATGAACCCGATGCCCGACAGCGCGAACGCGAAGCTCGAACCCCACGCCGAGGCGATGCCGCCAAGCGCCGGGCCCGAAACCACAGCCACTTGCCACACCGACGAACTCCAGGCGATCGCCCTCGGCAGAAGCGCTGTGGGAACCAGGAAAGGCAGGATGGCTTGACCGGCGGGGTCCGCAAACGCGCGCGCCGCCCCCAAGACCAGCAATACCAGATAGAACGGCCACAAAAGATGCGGCGATAGTATCGTCAAGGACAGGAAAGCGAGAGCGCATAGGCCTTGCAGCCCAAGGCCCATGATCAGGATTCGCCGCGGCGAAAACCGGTCGCATAGCTCGCCGGCCGGCAGGGTGAGCAGAAACATCGGCAGGAATTGCGCGATGCCGACTATGCCGAGCGCAAAGGCGCTGTGTGACATCTCGTAGACCGTCCAACCGATGGCGACGGATTGTGCAAGAGCGGCTCCCTCCGAAAGAAAGACGGCAGCGAGATAAACCGGCAGGTCGCGCTTGCGATAATCCTCGCCTTGCTGGTTCTCAGTCATCATCTTCTCCGTCTGCAGAAGTGGCAATTTGGCCGGTGCCTGGACGGCTGCCAGAAATGTGAGCATAATGCTCATATTGCTGCGCAGGAGAGGGATTTGGCTACTCGCATTCCCAAACCATCGGGCGCGATGCGGAAAAAGCCGCTGCAATCGCGCTCGCGTTTCACGACAGATGCGATTCTCGACGCCGCGGCTCGCATTTTGGGCGAACGCGGTTGGCTGGGCCTCACGACCAACGCGGTTGCGGAGATCGCCGGCGTCAGCATCGGTTCGCTATACCAATACTTTCCCAACAAGCTCGCGCTGATCGAATCCGTGCGCCAGCGGCATTTCGACGAAATGCTCGCCGTGCTGCGCGCTGCGGCAGATGGCCAAACGCCACGCAAGCGTCGCATCGCGGCACTCGTCGATGGGATGATTGCGATCCACAGCCGGTATCCGGCGGCGCATCGCGTTCTGTTGGAGGAGAGCCCGCGCGCCGAAGACGCGCGCGGCATGCACGATCAATTTGCCGAGCGCTACAAAGCAAGCTACGAGGCGTTGTTCAAGGCGAATGCCAATGGCCAAGGCGAGAGCGTTTCGCTCAGCGCACAGGTGCTTGCGAGTGCCGTCGCCGGCGCCGTTCACGAAGCGGCGCGCCAAGGGACGTTGGCCTCGCCGGTATTTCGGCGAGAGCTCGTCATTCTGGTCGGATCATTCCTATCGAAGCGCCGCGATAGAATAGACAGCGTCTCGGCGCGCCGAGGCACTCAGCCAGCTGACTATTAGAACATGATCTGCACAGTCTCGATGCTGTCGGATCAACACCGGCAAAGCGGCGCGACCTCGGTCCCGCAACCGTGTTTGCGTAGGCGCGCTATTACTCCATGAGGGCCGGAACGAGCGTGGCAACCAATTCGATCACCAGGTCGGCGCCCGCGTCGAGCAATGCTTGACGCGCCACCGCCAGTCTGTCCGCACGCTCGGACGGGGGCAGCGCTCGAAAGGCTTCGAGCGAGAGCCCGAGCGCGTTACCGGATGCAACCCCAACCGTAAACGCTCCGGCGGCCTTGCCTTCTGCGATTCCCGCGTCCGCGTCATCCACCTTGACGACCCGCGACAGCGGCCAAACGCCGAGCTCTGCACAGGCTTTGTAAATCATCAGCGGTGAAGGACGTCCTGCCGGCGTTTCCCCCGAGCACACGACATGGTCCGGCACATAGCCTTGCTCGGCCGCCCGCGCCAAAACCGGCTTCATCATGTCGCGCGTATATCCGGTCGACGAAGCCACCTTTAGACCCGCGGCATGCAATTGATCGAAGGTCTCGCGCGCACCGGGAATCAGCGTCGAGGCGCGCGCCGCATGATCGCGCATCAACGGTCCGAGCCGCGTCATGATTCGGTCCACGTCGCCGCCATCGGCGACACGGCCGTGACGCGCCCGCCATACGGCCGCGATCGAAGGATCGGTTAGAAGACAGCGCACATGTTCATGCTTGGCCTTGCCCATGTCGCGGCGCACGGCGGCTTCATCAAGCGGGATGCCCTCGGCTTCGAAGGCCTCGATCAGAGCGCTCACCGGCGCCGCGCTGCCGAAATCGACCATAGTGCCCGCCCAATCGAAAATAACGAGATCGAAGCGATCTTTCAGGCTCATGCTGTTTCTCCGTCGTTAAAAAGGCTGGCAATCAATTCTTCGCCGATGGCAAAACCCGTGGAGGCGCCCGCGCCACAGGTGACAATCGCAACACGCACCGATGCTTCGGGCATGTCAATCAGTAAAGGACGATCCGTGGCGGATGCATAGGTGCCGATCCAGCGCTCGACGATCGGCGACGGTTCGATTCCCAATGCGGCGGAAAATTCCGCCAGGATCAGCGCGTCGACCTCGTCCTGCGAGAACGGGTCGGGTGTCGCGGCGTAGTGATGGCTGTCCCCCACCACCAGACTGCCATCGCCACTCTGCACGACGATGAGATGAATGCCGTGCTTGAGGTGATCGCCCTGTTCGCCCGCGAGACGCGCCTTGAGCGGTATGGCCGCATCCAGATCCGCATAGCCCAGATATCGCCCGAGCCCGAGATCGGACATCATCGCGCCGGGAAGTCTGAAGCCCGGATCGGCAAGCCGCAGCATTTGCAATTTGCATCGCGTCAGCGGGTAATTTCTGAGGCGATCCGCATACAGACCGTTGAAATCGTCCCCCGGGCACACCGCGACGCGATCGGCCCGGATCACACCGCGCGATGTATAGAGATGCGGCATCTCGATCGCGGTTACGGCGGTTTCGCCGATGAAACGCACGCCATGGGCTTCGGCAAGCCATGCGGCGAGGCGCGGAATTGCTTCGCGCGATTCAACGCGCAATTCAACCGTGCTTTCGAGAACGCCCGCCAAATCCGGTGCTGCAAGCTCAGGGAAGCGGCGGCGGGCTTCGCGGGGCGTGAGCAGCCTGCATCCCTCAGCCATTTCGGTCGCCATGAAAGCCTCCAACACGCCCATAGATTCCGGGTAACGCGCCGTCATCCAGAGACCGGTATGCACAATCGCAATGTCCGCCGCGGCGGCAATCTCGCGCCACACCTCGCGGCTGCGGCGCGCGCGCTCCCACATCGCCCCGCGCTGTTGTCCGGTGACCGTGACGAAGCCAAAATTGCGTATCGAGGCTCCGTTGGCCTGAGCATCGCGATCGATCACGACGACGCGCAGCCCTTGGCGAACGCCGGCGAGCGCGGTCGCGAGGCCTATGATGCCCGCACCGACGACGGCCAGATCGAACCGCTCTGCCAATCGCTCGCCCGTCATAACCGCTCGTTCGTGGAGTTTGAGCAATCAGTATAGGGGGTCCGGCGAATAGTTCTACCGTCCGCTCCATCATGTCATCAGACTGTTACGCACCGCCGTCTTAATGGCGGTTCAATTATCCGTCACAGAGTTGACATGCCACGAACGCCCCCAAAATGGCTCCGCAACGGCGCATCCGTGCGGTTCACGATTTTTGCATCGCTGGCGGGCTTCGCCACATATTTTTCGATGTATGCGTTCCGCAAACCGTTTGCGGCAGCAAGTTTCGACCATGTCGACGGCTGGCATTATGCGTTGGATTTCAAGATTGCCCTGGTGCTCGCACAACTCGTCGGTTACGCCGCCTCGAAGTTCATCGGCATCAAGGTCATCGCGGAAATGCGCCAGACCTATAGGGCGAAGGCGATTCTCGGTCTGATCGGCGCGTCTTGGCTGGCGCTTATCGCTTTCGCCATGGTGCCGGCGATTTTCAAAGTGCCGGCGATGTTCATGAACGGGCTATGCCTGGGATTGATATGGGGATTGGTGTTTTCCTACATGGAAGGAAGGCGCGTCACGGAGATTCTCGGCGCGGTCTTGTGCGCCAGCTTCATCGTTTCCTCGGGTGCCGTGAAATCCGTGGGCATATTGCTCATCGAGCTGGTGCATGTTCCGGTGTTCTGGATGCCGGCCGCCACGGGTCTGGTGTTCGTACCCTTGTTGCTCGTATCGGTATGGGGGCTTTCGGTATTGCCGCCTCCCGACGCCGAAGACGAGGCCGCGCGGGTTCGCCGTGCACCGATGAGCGGACGCGAGGTCGGCGAATTTCTTCGCGACTACGGGTTGGGTCTCACTCTGCTTGTGATTACCTATGTGTTTACCACGGCGCTGCGCGATTTTCGGGATAACTTCGCGGCCGAATTGTGGGCCGCACTGGGATACGCCGATCCGGCGACGGTGTTTACCTCCACCGAACTCGTCGTTGCGGCTGTGGCGCTGGTCGCGATGGGCATCATCGTTACGGTCCGCAACAATGTGCGCGCGCTGGCCGTCATTCACGGATTGATCTTGGCCGGCCTGGTCCTGCTCGGCGCATCGACCCTGGCTTTCGATGCCGGACTGCTCGGCCCGTTACCTTGGATGATTGCGAGCGGCGCGGGACTTTACGTCGTGTACACACCCTTCAACGCCATGCTGTTCGATCGCATGATCGCGGCGAGCGGCCGGGTGGCCAATGCCGGATTTCTGATCTATGTCGCCGACGCGGCGGGCTACGCGGGCAGCTGCGGCTTGCTCTTGTGGCGCAATTTCGGAATGCAGCATGTCGAGTGGCTGACGGTGTTCCGCTTGGCCGTCTACGCGACGACCATTGTCGGGCTGGTGCTGGTGACGCTGTCGCTGATCTACTTCATGGGCCGTGCCCGGTCGGCCGCACCCGTGCCGGTGCTATCGGGCACTTGACGCCCTCATGACTTGACCGGGTTAAAGCAAAATACGTTCTGTCGAAATCGCCTCGAACCCTGCACCTCGTCATGGGTTTCGTCTGAACGTCTGCAGCTCTAGCGGCACGAAATGAACACATGCGCCGTTTTCGGCCCCCGCGGGAGCAGAAAGCTTGCGTGTATTCTTTTCTGCCCCCCGAAGTGGGGGAAGTGCCGAGCCCGTGAGCGATAGCGAACCGTGCGAGGCGAAGGGGGCATCCACAAATCCGTGCCCGACAACTTCGAAAACGCATGAAAAATGCAGAACACATTTGGCAGGTGCCCCCTTCGTCTCCCTTCGCACTACGTGCTTCGGGAGACACTTCCCCCGCTTCGCTTCGCTCGCGGGGGCAGAAAACACCCGCCTTGCTCTTCGAGCTACGGCGGACAAGCCGCGGGGGCAGAAAACAATCCGAGGTGCACCTTTAACGCGCGCGTTCCTCGATCTTGGTGTCCCCGCGCCGCGGCGATCGCCGGAATTTCGTCGCTCGTCAGGAAGCCTCTCTGTAGCGGATCAGCGCGTCACCCAAGGCGGTCTTGAGCGGGTCGAGCCAAGGTTCGAAATTCTTCCATTGCTCCAACCCGTCGCGGAAAATGGGCTGGCGCACCTGTTCGGAGCTTGGCGTGCGCACGCTGCGCTGCGTTTTGTGGTATTCGACACAGCCGGGCTCGTATCCGAGACCGCAGTAATCCAGAATCCGCCGCACGCTCCCTTCCAGATCGCCGACCACGTCCTCGTGATGCACGCGCAGGATCCGGCCGGGCAGCACTTCGTCCCAGTGCCGCATCAATTCCAGATAGGTCCGGTAATAGCGCGCGATATCCTCCACGCTGTAGGTAAATTCCTGTCCCTGGGCGAAAAGCTGCTTCAGATTGCCGAAACAGCACGCCATCGGTTCGCGCCGTGCATCGATGATCCGCGCCTTGGGCAGCATCAGATGGATCAAGCCGATATGCCGGAAATTGTTCGGCATCTTGTCTATGAATCGCGCCCGCCCCGAGCGGTACATCCGCGTATCGGCGAGATATTTCTCGCCAAGCCGCAGGAACGCGTCGCGCGGCAGTTCGGCGAGGATGCCCGGATAAATCCGGGTTTCCGATACCGCGTCACGCCCCTGCAACTCGGTTACGATGTTTTGAACATCCGAAAGCTCGTGGGTTCCTTCCACTTGGGAGTGGGACGCAAGAATCTGCTCAAGCAGCGTCGAGCCCGATCGCGGCAGCCCCACGATGAATATCGGATCGCTATGCGGCGATCCCCAATTTGCCCTCTCCCGAAAGAAATCGCCCGTGCAGATGTCTATCTGACTGCGCGTATTCGCCTCGATGACGTCGGCGCGGTAGCGGCTTTCGCTCCGCTTGAGCGCATTTCCCCGCTCGTAACAGGCCCAGGATTGCGCAAATTCGTCCCGGTCTTCGAGCGCTTTGCCCAGCGCGAAACAGAGATGGTAGCGATCCACGAGCTCGGTCGACGGCGAACTCTCTTCTGCGCGCATACGCTCGATTTCTTCGTCGAGGAAGCGATAGGTCTTCAGGTTTGCGAGGCTCCAATAGGCATCGCCGAAATCAGGCCGCGCCTTTGCGGCGGCGCGATAGGTGGCGACCGCTTCCGGCAGATGTCCGGTCGTTTTCAAGGCGTGACCCAACCAGAGATTCACATCCGGCGAGCGCGGCGTTTCGCGCAGCAATTCATGGTATATCGCAATCGCTTTTTCGTGTTCGCCGAGGCCTACTGCAATCGTGGCGGCGAGCCTGCGGTATTCGCTGCTCTGCGGCTCCAGCGTCAGCAACCGTTCGATCTCATCGCGCGCCTGTGCATATTTGTGGCGCAATGTCAGGACCTGGGCGTAGTTGAAGCGCGCCGCATGATAATCCGGAGCTAGGATAAGCGCGCCGGCCAACAATATCTCGGCGTCATCGAGAACATCGCGGGCCATTCCGATCCGGGCCAGCAGCCGCATGGCATCGGGGTGGTTGCCGTGCTTGATGAGGAATGCGCGGATGATCGGTTCGGCCCGATCGAGTTCGCCATCGGAGAACAGCGATGTGGCGCTGACGACCTCCGCCGGCAGGTGCTTAAGCGTGGCGACGTGGTCGGCCGTGGTCGCCGCATTTCTCATGTCGCCCGTGATCCGATACAAGCCTTCGAGCATGCGCCAGCTGAAGGGCAGCGCCGGATTGAGGTTGACGGCGAAGAGCAACGCCTGGATGGCGCGCGGCGCGTCTTTCAGCGCCACGTAGCAGAGCCCGCGCTCCTCGTGCAGAAGGCTATATCGCGGATAAAGTTTTTCGAGGCGCCCGAGCGCTGCCAAGGCCTCATCCGTTTGGCCGAGATGTCTAAGGCAGACCACTTCGACAAGCAGCAAGTCGCGATTTTCCGGGGCATTCGCCAGCAGCGGCCTCACCTCAGCCAGCGCCTCGGCGTGCAGGTTTTGCTTCTGCAGCTTCCTCAGCCGGTCAATGTCCTGCTCAAATGCGGTAGCGGAAGGAGTGTCCATCGTGACCCGAGAAACGACTTCGGCGGACGTCGCCGCCCGCCGAAGCATAACACAGTTACTCAAATCGCTTAGTAATTGAGGCCAATCTTGATGCCGGCCGTCATCGGACGCAGCGGGACTTCGGATTTGATCCACTGCGCCGAGGAGGTGAAGGTGCTGGCATGCGAGTTGCCGAGATTTTCTCCGAAGATCTCCAGGTTCCACTGGCCCTTTCGGACGCCCAGGGCGGCATCGAAGGTGATATAGGAGGGCTGATAATAGCGCAGATAGGTCGTCGTGGGGACAAGCAGGCCGTCGCCGGAAACATAGTTGGCCGGCTGGTTCCACATGCCGCCCGTATAGCTTGTGCCTATCGATGTGTAAGCCGGTAAATCGCCCAATGACCAGTCATAACGGACGCGGATATTGCCCTGCCAAAGCGGCGAGAACGCCGCTATGCCGCCGACCACGCCATAGGGATTGGGATACGGATTGCTGCCGGCCATCGTAATGCACTTGCCGAAGGATGGACTGCTTGCAATGTTGCCGATGAGGCAAGGCGCGCTGGCTTCGGTATTGTCGTTATAGGTCGCAGCGCCCTGCACCGTAAGATCTTCCATCGGCCGGCCGATGAATTGCAGCTCGGCACCCTTGACGTCATAGCCGGGACCGTTGGTCGCGAACGTCACGTTGCCCGTATACAGCGGCTGGAAGAACAGGAACTGCACATTGGTCCAGCGCATGTAATAGGCTGAGAAGTTCAGCTGCAAATTGTGATCGAACAGCTCGGTCTTGATGCCGATTTCATTGTTGATGAGGGCGTCGGGCTTGAAGCTATTCGGCGTCGTGTATTGCGGATTGCCCGAGGCGTCCTTCAAGACACTGTTGGTGTTGTAGCGGTTGAAGCCGCCCGGCCGGAAACCCTGCGAGAAGGTGTAATAGGCCATCATATCTTCGTCGATGTTCCAGGTCACGCCCAGCCGGCTCTTGAAACCGGCGAATGTCGCATGGTCGTTATGCGCGTCGATGTCATGTTTGGGGAAGCTGGCAAGGCAAGGCCCGAGATTATTCTCGCAACGGGGGCCCGTCGTATAAACCGAGCCAAGCTCATACTCCCGGTATTGGTACCAGCGCGTGCCGGCCGAAACGGTCAGTACCTTGGGAATGATGTCGAAATCGAGCGAGCCGAAGAATGCCGTTTGATCGTAACCGCGCTGGGTGTCTTCGCCGAAAGCCGTATTGTCGCCGCGAATGCTCGGATCATTGGCCGTTGAGCCGGGATAAGGCGCGACATCGGCAAGGCAGACCGGCTCCAAATTGCCGCCCACCAAGGTCTGCTCCGCCAGCAGCTGGGCGGTACAAGCCGGAATGGTTTTGTAGTTGAAATTCTGGTCGTCATAGATGCGGAACTGTTCGTAATAGGCGCCGGCAATGCCGCGCAGACGCCAGTCGCTAGGCGTGGTAACGCGGAATTCGTTGCTTAAATGCGTATTCTTCACCGTGTCGTGCCAGCTGGTCACCGGCGAGTTGCACTTCAGCGGGCCGCCGGCATCGATCTGGGAATAGCTGCTGGTGCCGCCCGAGCAGGAATAATACACGCCGTAATAGGTGCGGCTGTAATTGCTGTATTCCATCTGCTGGTTGATATGACGCAGCGTCCAGCCGCCGGTATAGATCAACGACAAATCGCCGAGCTTGCCGTTAATCGTCCAGGCCGTGTTGGCGTACTCGTCCTTGTCGTAAGAGGGAGCGAAGGCCGTCACTTGCAGCGGCTTCAGGGTCTGGAAGTTCGAACCGATGGGATAATCCACGGAGAGTCCCTCGGCGTCGAGCTTTTGGTAGCTTTCCGTGATCAGCACGTTCCAATCGGGGGTGAAGTCGTATTGAGCGGAAGCGCGGAAACCCTCATGGGTCACGGGATTCTGGGCGTTCGCGACGAGCGAGGAATTGTTCGCGATCGGCGCGCCCGCCAACGTACACCAGGATTGGCCTCCTTGCTGATAGGGATTCGTACCGCCGTCCGGGCATTTGCCGCCGGTCGGGTGGATGCCGAGCACGACGTTGCCCGGATCCATGTCGCTGCGGGTGAACTGGCTGTAGACGTTGTTGATATAACCGCCCTCGCGATCATCGTAGATAACGAAGCGCACCGCGAGCTTGTTCGCGATCACGGGAATATTGATCATGGCACTCAAGCTCGAATTCGGGTCGCCGCCTTCGGTCATGCCATAGCTGGCTTGCGCATTGGCGCTGAACTGGGTGACGTCGGGCTTGTTCGTGATGTAACGGAGCGCGCCGGCTTCCGCGCCGCCGCCGAACAGGGTTCCTTGCGGGCCCTCGAGAACCTCGACGCGCTGCATGTCCGCCATGTAAATGTCGATATTGCGCGCGGGAAATTGCATCGACTGTTCGTCGAGATAGATGGCGACGTTCGGATAGAGGCCGACCGTTCCGGTCGACTGGTCGCCGCGGAAACCGTTGCTCAGGCCGCGCATGAAGATTTCGCCCTGACCCGGTCCGTTGTTGCCGTAGGTCACGCTCGGCGTGTACTTCAGGACGTCATCAAGCGTCGTAACGTTCAGCTCGGAAAGTTGTTCTCCGGTGAACGCCTGCAACGTCATGGGGACCTGCTGCGCACTCTCCTCGCGATGTTGGGCCGTCACAACGACTTGCTCGATCCCGTTGCCGGTTGAGGTGTCAGAAGTCCGCTGCCACGGCTGCGCTTGTGTATCCGCTTAATCCGCTTAGGACGGCGGCCACGGCGCAAGAAATTTTGTATTTGGAAGTGGTTCTCATGATTGTCCCCATCGGAGTAATTGGCAAGATCGTCTAGACGTGCAACAGCGCGCTCCGGCGGCGCGTACGCCGAAGACAGTTCAAGCAAAGACAGTGCAAGTCTCGATCAGACGATCGCGGCGTACCCCCGCCGCAATTCGACGATAGTGGTGTCAGATGATGATTTGGTGACGAATAAAAATTAGACCCATGACAATTTGCTTTGTCCGATTGTAACGCAGTGGTGCTAGCGCTGCTCTTTTCAATTCAATGCGTTGCGATTGATCGTCGTGCGGAAAAATTGTGCAGCTGCGCAAAAAAATTCCGGAATTTTGGAATGGTCATGGCAGACAAAATCGCCGGGAAACACGCTGCGCTCGCGCTTGGCCTTCCGTGATTCGGAGCATGCCGGACGATTGCGATGACTTCTATGGTATCGCGCTGCGCAGCAATCCGTCTCTCGGCTAGAGCTCGACGTCCATGTCGTGCAGGATCTCGTGCACGGCCTTAAGCGCGTCGCGCATATCCCTAGGATAAACATGGCCTATACAACCGATGCGAAAGGAATCGGCGACCGTGAGCTTGCCGGGATAGATGACATAGCCGCGGTCCTTCAGCGCGTCGTAGAAACGCTGGAACACGAAATTGGGGTGCGAAGGTGTGTGAAAGGTCACGATGATCGGCGCCTGCAGCGCGTCGGGTAGCAGTGTCTTGAACCCGAGCGCGCGCATGCCCTCGATCAGAACGCGGGCGTTCTCTCGATAGCGCTGGCCACGCCCGGCGACGCCGCCTTCGGCCCGGAATTCTTCGAGCGCCTGGTGGAACGCAACGATCACGTGAATGGGCGGCGTAAAACGATACTGGCCCGTCTTCTCGAAATTCTGGTGCTGGTCGAACAGATCGAGTGTCAGGGTGGTTGCATGGCCCTTTGTTTCAGCCAGCGCCTCGCGGCGGCAGACGACAAAGCCGAGGCCCGGCACGCCTTCAAGACATTTGTTGGCGGATGCCGCGACGGCGTCGAAGGCGCAGAGGCGCGAATCAAGCGGCAAGGCGCCAAAGGCGCTCATGGCGTCGATCAGCAGCCGCTTGCCGTAATGCGCGGCGAGCACGGCGATGCCCTCGATCGGATTGAGAATGCCGCTCGTCGTCTCGCAATGGACGGCGAAAATATGTGTAATCGCCGCGGAACGCGCGAGAATGCGTTCGACGGCGCTAAGGTCGGGCGGCGTGTCTTCCGCCGTCTCATAGGTCTCGAATTCGCGCCCTGCGATCTCGAGAATGCGCCTGGCGCGCTGACCATAGGCGCCGTTGATCAGCACTAGCACCTTGCCGGTCCTCGGCACAAAGCTCGTCAGCATCGCCTCCACGGCGAAGGTGCCCGATCCCTGCATAGGGACCGTCACATACCGGTCTTCGCCGTGAACGATCTCGGGGAGACGCTCCATCACCGCGCGGTTGAGCGCAATGAAGGTCGTGTCGCGCGAACCCCAATCATGCAGCATGGCCTGTTTGACCGTCTTCGACGTCGTCAAGGGGCCGGGCGTGAGCAACAGGCTATCGCCGGTCTCGGATTTCGCGGTTTCGCTTGGCCCCATCGCTCGTCTCCCTACTGCGCAACGATGCGTTTGAGCTCTCTATAAGACGGCCATGTGTCAATTGCGAGTTCGTCCCCACAGGTCGAGATCATTGGTCGCGCAACAGTGGGATGATGCGATGGTTTCGTCCGAACGTCCCAAGCTCTAGAAATCAGGTGTTTCAATCAACGCATCGGAACGGGACCGGTGGAACACATATTCTTTATGTCCCGCTACGCCGCCGCCCGCGCCGTGGACTCGCGGATTACCAGTTCGTGCTGTTGCAGCTGCTTGCGGGTTTCCGGGGCGGTGGGGGGATTGACTAGAAAATCGGCCGCGAGATGTCCCATCATCTCCACTTTCTGACGGCAGGTCGTCAGCGCCGGCCACACTGTCCGGGCGAGATGCGCATCGTCGAACCCTGCCAGCGAGAAATCTTCCGGAATCCGCAGGCCCAAGCGATGGGCGGTCGCCAGCACCGCTGCCGCCATCTCGTCATTGCAGGCGAAGATCGCCGAGGGCAACGGCTTGAGCGACAAAAGCTGTTCGCCGGCGATGACGCCCGAACTGTAGTCGAATGAACCGTGCACGCACAGCTCCGGGGCGACGGGCAGACCGGCGTCTGCCATCGCTTTGCGATAACCGGCAAGGCGCGCATCGGCGTCGTAATGGTCGGGCGGGCCCATGATGAAAGCAATGCGCTTATGGCCCAGTTCTATCAGATGAGCGGTCATGTCATAGGCGGCTTGGTGATTGTCGAGGCAAATGTCGTAGGTTTTGTCCTCGTCGGTATGCGGTGCGATCCGCACAACGGGCAAACCGGCGGCGAGCAGGATTTGCAGCAGGTCCGGCATGTCGCACATCGGTTCGGCCAGGACCACCCCCAGCATGGGCGAGTGCTCGATCAGCATCCGCACCTGTTCGAGAATATCCTCATCCTCGAGGTCGAATGCCGTGATGAGGAGCTGGCAACGCGCTTTGCGGCAGCTCGCGAGCAGTCCCATTTGCAGCAGGCCGAAATAGTCGGAACCGACCATCGGCGTGTCGCAGAAAAATCCAATCACATGTGAAGCGTCTTCAGCGATCACCTTGCGTCCTCGCACCGTTCTATATGCCGCTTCGTGACCTCCGCAACGGGCGATCCGGCAAAACAGTAGACGTCCATGGTTACCAAACAGCGTACGTTTTGGGCTGCGACATCCTACCTGCGACTTAGTCGCAGACCACATAGCCTTCCCTTAACCCTTTACAACTACAATACACACAAAACCAGCCCGGCGCGCTGACGTTGCGCCGGAGCAAAGGCCTAGGACTGCAATGTCAAGCGCATCGGCGCAACGAAACTATCCCTCGCCTACCAAACTGATGAAGTGCGGGGGCAGCGCGGTCATTATCGGGCTGGACGTCATCAGGCACGAGGTCGGGGGTCGCTGGGAGAAGATGCGCGAATCGATTTTTTCGCGTCTCGAAGTGGCCCTTCGTCAGCGGCTTGGGCCGGCGGACTTCTTTACCCCCATCGACGACGTATCGCTTCTCGTCGTCATGCCGACTGTCACGCCCGAAGAGGCTCAGGTGTGCTGCTTGCGCATCGCGTATGAGCTGCACGTTAATTTGCTTGGCCAATGCGGGATCGAACAACTGCAGATTGCCAGCGCGGTGGCGACTGCCGACGACACCCTCGAAATTACGCCAGTCTCCGCTCCGCATATGGCGACGCTCGCACAACGCGCCGGATTAAACGAACTCATAGCTTCGAAATCCGCAGGCACGCCCGTCATGATGCCCCCAGCGCTGGCATCGCCACTAACGGCAACACCAGAACCAGAGGAGACCCCGTATCATTTCATGCCCATATGGGACGCGCCGAACGGAGCTATCACGGCCTATCGCTGCATGCCCACGCAAAACAGGCCCATATACTCCATGGAGGTCGCGGATATTCCAACGCCGGCGCTGCTACAGCTTTCATTGACGGCGTTGTATCGCGCCGTCGACGCATTGGAAGTACATTTGGCCCATGGGATGCGCGTTCTCGTCAATATTCTCGTGCCCTACGAAATTCTTGCAACACCAGTCACCCGTATGGAGTTTGTTGCCGCGTGCCGGCAATTGCGCGGCGATCTGCGTCCCTATCTTGTCTTTGAATTGGTCGGATTGCCGGTGGGCGTGCCACCAAGCCGCCTCGCAGATCTGGTGTCCGCGGTACAGTCTTTCTGTCGGGCCGTAATCGCGCGGGTTCCTCTCAACGGCCCCTCGCTCTCGGCGTGTGAAGGCTCGGGGCTCAAGGGCATCGGGTTTCGCATTGTGCCGGGGCCTGGTGGCGTGTCGGATATGAAAAATAACATCGAGCGCCTGTGTACGGCAGCAAAGCGATTGCGGTTACCCGCGTTTCTCGACGACGTGCCGACCAACGAGATAGTTCGTTTTGCTCACAGCGCCGGTGTGCAGTGGATGTCGGGTGCTGTGATCTCGCAACCTATTCCCGAACTTGGTCCGATGGTCCGGCTGGGTGCCGAAACATTCGTACGCAACCATGGAGCCGCGCGTGCCGTCTGCTAGCCAAGTCTTGGAGATGTCGGCCGAAGCGGATTCGCCAGAGGTACCAAGCCATGAACTTCGAAACGCTATCAAATCATTCCGTGCACGCCGATCTCATACGGCTTGCCGAGCATTGCCAAGGCTTGGCCGGCGACCGGGCGATGGCACACAAGGATGACTTTCATCCAGGCGACGTTCGTTGGATGCTGGGGCGTTTGTACATGGTCGACGTCCTCGACGGCGGAGCCGATTATTGCTTCCGGCTCTTCGGTACCTTCTGGCAAACAATTTTTGGCGCCGATCTTACGGGACAGCGACTGAGCGGGTTGGAAGCATCTGGCGTTCTGACGCACTTACGACCTGATTACGACGTTGTGGCCAAAATCGGAGAGCCCCTTTTCCATCCGGGCAAGCTGGTATGGCCGGGTCAGGAATCCATCCATTACGAGCGGCTGCTGATTCCTTTCTCGAGGGAGGACGGAGAAGTATCCCTCATCCTGGGAGCGGCACATTGCGATAAGCCTGACGAGGATATCATCCTGTACCAAGGTCGCGGGCTACCGCGCCTGGTTTTGGATGAACAGACCGAACGGACATAGGCGGCAAGCCTAGACGCGGGCGTCGCACCGTGCACCCGTGTTCGATGACTCCGCCGTTCGGTCCTTCCCCAATTGCCGTACGTTGAGTAGCACTTGGACGCAAAAAGCCATTCCCTCTGCATCATCGCATTGTTTGCATTCGGCGAACTTATCGGCGGCAACCTCTCCCGCCCGCTTGCCATGCGCTTTGACGAGCAGAAGAGCTATCGTCGATGCAGAGGACTTATCCGTATTGAGGGTGCGCCACATCGCTTTTCGGCCGCCGAGTGCAGTTGCCTAAGACACTGCGCTGCGAGCCTTCCACTGCCTATGCGCAGCCACAATCCGCACTACTCCCAATGCGCACATTTGCCGCGCGACCACCCGACAAACGGGCGGACGCCCCACGCCATTCCCGGAATTACGAGTGGCGTGGGGCCGAGACGTGAGGGGATCCGCCTCGATTTATGTTGTAGCGCGATCTGGGGAGGAGCCACGCGCACAACATGCCAACGGGAAACGTGATGATCAGCGTGGTGTCGAGCAAAGGATGGATAAAAGGTGCGTCGCCATGAATTGGCGCGGCGATCATGGCCGCGACGAGGTTGATGAGACCGATGGTTACGCCAACAAAAAGCGCTCTTCGATACGTCATCTAAAACCTCCTGCGTGAGGCTTTGAGAAACGGTTTTACCCTAATTCAACCCGGAATTCGCGTGACAGACTGACGCCGGATTATGCAAGAAAGTTGCGCCTCGTTTTTTTGCGCCCGACATCGCAGGTGTTGCGGCGAGCGTACGTTCCGTCTCGTGCACCTTGTGCCGCGTCGTCGGGCTTGACATGTAACCTTAAGATTACGCATTATCCCGCCATGTCAAAGCCGACCTCACACCAACGAACCTCGCGCGTGCGCGGCAGCGATGTATTCGCCGCGATTGGCGACCCGACGAGGCGCGCCGTCCTGGATATGCTCAGTCGGGGAGAGATGGCTGCGGGCGATATTGCGGCTCCATTTCGGATCAGCCGGCCGGGGATCTCACGGCATCTGCACGTCCTACGCAAAGCCGGATTGGTTTCGGCGCGAAGAAAGGGACGCGAACAGATTTACCGGCTCCGCCCTGAACCGTTGCGCGAGGCGTACGATTGGATCGAACACTATAAAGGCTTTTGGAACACCAAAATGCTCGCGCTCGGCGAGTATTTGAGTCAGCAGAAAAAGGAATGATTCAATGAACCTACAAAGATTATTCCTCGCAGCTGTTTTGGCGGTTATCCCGACCGCCATGGCGTTGGCCCAATCGGCACCACAAGAATCCTCGGGCGTAATTCGATTGAAGTACGTGACGGTGCTCGTCAGGAATTACGATGAGGCCCTTTCCTGGTATACCAATGTTCTAGGCCTCAAGAAGATCGAAGACCGTTCCTTTGGCCCTGGGCGGCGCTGGATTGTTGTGGCGCCGGAGGGACAGCCGAATCCAGGTATCGTCCTCGATCTACCACCGTCAACGGGCATGGACATTCAGACGCCCAGCGGAGCAGACAGGATTGGCAAGGAGACCGATTGGGTTTTTCAAGTGAAGAATTGCCGCGCATTTTACGACATCGTGAGCCGACGTGGCGGACACTTTATCAAGGCGCCAACCGACCAGCCTTGGGGAACGACGCAGGCGATACTTCAAGACCTGTACGGAAATATCATCGTGGTTGAAAGCGGTCCGTCCGGCGACGTAGCGGGTCAGCACGGCGGCCAGTGATCCTCGGGGCGGTCCATGAAACGCGATCTGCATTTTGAGATGGTGTACGAGCAGGCGCCGGAGCAGGTCTGGGCTGCGCTGACAAACTCGGACGCTTTGGCGACATGGTTGATGCCGAACAATTTCAAGCCGCAAGTTGGTCATCGATTCCAGTTTCGGACCAAGCCGGCGCCCGGATTTGACGGCATCGTGCATTGCGAAGTTCTGGAGGTCGTGCCGCCGGAACGTCTCGTCTACACCTGGGTTGGCGGGGGAGTCGACACGCGGCTCATCTGGACTTTGACGGCCTTGCCGGAAGGCACGCGCCTGCGCCTGGATCACGTAGGCTTCAGCGGCCTGCGGGGCCTCCTCGTGAGCAGCATTCTGGGCAAGGGGTGGCGGTCGAAAATCCTCAGCGTGAACCTTCCAGCGCTATTGTCGCGATGGAAGGGCGTAGGTCCGATACCGCCGACGCCGGATGCCGAGTGTCATCGGGAGCAT
This sequence comes from uncultured Alphaproteobacteria bacterium, assembly GCA_963822275.1. GTDB lineage: Bacteria > Pseudomonadota > Alphaproteobacteria > Micropepsales > Micropepsaceae > Rhizomicrobium. The sequence goes on along the minus strand of CAWGHR010000089.1, from coordinate 14,601 downwards.
AGGGGTTAGACACGGAGGAAATTGGTGAAGCAAGTCTTTCAGACGCGGTTGGTCGGGCGTGGCCCCAGTGGAGCATGGACGTTCCTCAATGTCCCTTTCAATGTCAACGAAGTGTTCGGGCGTAAATCGCGCGTGCCGGTCACTGGGACGATCAATGGTTTTCCGTTTCGGAACTCGCTAATGCCGGAAGGAGATGGTACGCACTCGATGATGGTGAACAAGGAGTTGCAGGCTGGTGCGAAGGCTCGTGCGGGCGATCTGGTTTCTGTCGTAATGAATGTCGACCGCACCGAGCGCGTCGAAGCTGTGCCGGACGAACTAAAAAAGGCATTAAAAACCAACAAGCAGGCAGGCAGGACATTCGAAACGCTCTCCTATTCACACCGGAAGGAATTTGCCGACTGGGTTGGCGGAGCGAAGAAGGCTGAGACTCGGCTCGACCGGGCGCAGAGATCGTTGGAGATGGTGATTGCCCGCAAGCACGTGCGTTAAGAACACTCCATACTCCTGTCACCGCATTGCCCACACGTCCAGAAACGCAAAAACCCGGCAGCGTTTCCGCCACCGGGCTCCGTTCATCGAAAGGCTTGTGGGATGTAGCGGCACGAAATGAACACATGTCCGGTTTCTGCCCCCGCGCCTGCCCGGCGTAGCCGTAGGCAAAGCCGGGAGCGCGGGGGAAGTGCCGAGCCCGTGAGCGATAGCGAACGGTGCGAGGCGAAGGGGGCGTCAGCGAGACTGAGCCGAAGGGGACGCCTGCAAATGAGTTCTGCATTCGTCATGCGCTTTCGAAATTGTCCGGCACGGATATTCTCACGCCCCCTTCGTCTCCCTTCGCACTGCGTGCTTCGGGAGACACTTCCCCCGCTTCGCTTTGCTCGCGGGGGCAGAAAACAACCCAAGGTGCACCTTAGGCACCTCCTTCTGGATGCGACCGGCCAGCTCAGCATGGGTTTGGTCTGAACCTCCGCCGCTCTCGATCATCGCATCCAGTGCGCGACCAATCCTCCCGCCGCGCCGGAGGCCGAGAGGACGCCGGCGATCCGCCAAAGCAGCCCCCATCCACCGCCGATGATGCGCTTCCAAAACACCACATCCGCTTCCACCGTCGAGAAATTCTTTGTGGTTTCTTCAATTCGATCGACACGCTCGCCGAGACGCGCCGCATTGATGGCGACCAATTCTTTGGTGGTCTGTTGCATCGTGCTATCGAGACTGTCGAACGAACGCTGCAGCGTTGTGACGATCTCCGACAATTTGTCGAGGCTCAATTTCATGCCGGCGCGTTCTTCCCGCGCACCCTGGCGTTCTTCGTTCGCCGCGCGGTGCGCTTCGAGAAGCTGTCCCAATACGCGTTGCGTATCGAGCGATTCTTCTGTCCTCCGTGGCGGCATGGCGCACTCCTTGCGGTGATGTTTCTTCGATGTGGGCGCTCGCATAACGCAGCTATTTCGGGGCGGCGATGCAGGTTTGCAGAGCGGCCGTCAGGTCGGCTTCGCGCCGATCGCGTAGCTTTCGCCCGGCGAGAAGCAGCTGGGTTGCGGCATAGATGTCGGTTGCGGCGTTGAGCGCCCCCTGCGTGTCGGGATATTCCGGCGCGGGCGGCAACGTGACCGGGCAACCCTTGGGGACCGCAACATCGATCGTGGTCACCGTCACCGCCGGTTCGGGCGGAACGACGCTGCCGCAACCCGCTTCGATCAACAAGATCGAGAGAACTGCACTTCGCAACGATTTCGTCATGGCGCGCCCTCCTTGTGAACCAGATTAAGGGCCGCTTTGCAGAGATCGCCGCTCGGCTTCATGGCCATGATCGCCCCCGCCAATGCGGCGGCCTTATTGTCGGCGATGGCGGCGTCCGTCGCGTTCCTGCCGGCCTGAGCTTGCAGCGCGACATAATCAGAGTGGAGCACGCTCAACGAACTGTTTTGTGACGCGATCGCGTTGTCGAGCTTGGCCTCATTGGCTTGGCAGATTTTGAGATTGGCGATAGCCGTCTTTGTATTCGCCGCCTCGTTGCGCAGTCCATCGGCAATCGTCCAGCCGAACAGCGAAAATCCGTCGATCTCGAATGTTTGCCAAACCGCGATCGGCGCTGCGATCACCCCGACAATCGCCAGCGCGCCGACGACAAGCTGCACGATTTTGTTTGAAGCCCAAGCGGTCAAGTCAATTCCCATGGTTTCTCTCCGTTCTGCGTTTTACTTCGTGAGCCGTCTTCGTCACGGCATGCAGGCCGCCGGCCGTGAGCAAAAGCTGCCAATTGGTGTGCCCGATATTGTCGATGGATTGCTGCAGCGCCGCGGTCGTCAGCGTGAGGATGTTGAGCAGCGTGGTGAACGCCACGCCGATTTTGGTCCAGCTCAGCTTTGTGGGATCGTCATCTTCCAGCACATCCAGAAAGCGCAATACCCGCATCGCCCGCGATGATCCGGGAGATAGAGGAACGGCCATGGCTCAACACCCGGAGAAAAGATGCACGCCGGCATAGATGCCGATCATATGCAGCGAGACGCCGACGCCCATGGCGATCCATGGCCAATGCTTGCGCGACCATGTCATCACCCCGATCTCGAGATTGATCAGCGCGTGATATTCCTTGGGCAACGCGCCCCGCGCCGCGATCGCGCGGGCGCGTGCGTCCTTCAGGTCTCGCGCGAAATTCGCATTGATGCGTTCGGCGGTTTCCAGCTTCGTCATGCGCGGTTTCCTTCGGGGTTTAACTCCCTGAAAATGAAGAAGTATCGTTCCTTGCACTATAGTTTTTAGTGTTATATATTGTGCCGCGGGAGGCGGACGTGGAGATATTCAAGACCAAGTGGTTTGCACGGTTTGCCCGTAAGGAACGCATTGGCGACGCAGCGCTGAGAGAAGCAATTTCTCAGGCAGAGAGAGGTTTGATTGGCGCCGCGCTCGGTGGCGGATTGATTAAGCAGCGCGTAGCCCGTTCAGGACAAGGAAAGTCTGGAGGCTATCGAACCTTGATTGCGTTTCGGACGAAGTACCGAGCTGTGTTTTTGTATGGCTTCGCAAAAAATGAACGTGAAAACGTCGAGGACGATGAACTAACGACACTCAAGGAGATCGCCGCCGCCTGGATAGAAGCTGATGCCGCAAAGATTAGGCGTGCGCTCAAGGAAGGCGAACTGCACGATGTAAAGCCGGAGGTACCGAAAGATGAAAAAGGCAAGAAAAAGTAAACTCACAAAGGCGCTGCTTGAAACCGCAAGCGGCATGCGTCGCGTTGGCGTTCTGTCCGCTGCGGCCCATGTGAAGATCACGAAGCGGCATCTTGGAACCGCTGAGGCCGCGTCTCTCGCGTCGCTGACGCCGAAGGAGATTCGCTTCCTCCGGGAAAGTGCAAATATGAGCCAAGCCGCATTCGCGCACTATCTCAACCTGACGACGGGCTATGTTTCGCAATTGGAACGCGGCATCAAGCAACCGAAAGGGCCAGCGCTTGTGCTGCTTAATGTCATCCGCCGCAAAGGGATAGAAACAATCCTGTAGTCACTGCCAAGCCAGACTCCCCGATCTAGATTATCGGCCCATTCCGGTTGAAAATAAAGGGACGGTATACTAACTCCCACCGTCGTCGCAGCGCTCGCCTTTAACGATTGCGTCCCCCGAAATATCCTACGCGAAATTGGCGTTGACGCGTTCGGCAGTTTCCTGCTTGGTCATGCGCTGTTTCCTTCCGATTTCGGCGTGGGACACGGCGCAGTGGAACGCGTCGCGCTGCGCCCCGCTTCATTCAGTCGCCGCCATCATACCAAGTGAAGCTGACCGGCATCGATTTGTTGCCCGCCGTCAGCGTACCCGTCAGCACGACCGCCGTGCCGTTCTTCGCGTCGCGGTGCGCCGAAATAATCTTGAGGAAAGGTGCGCTGAAAGTGCCTTCGAATGTTATCTTGCCAAGCGCTTTGCCGTCGCCAGCGAAGGACACTCCGCCGCTGGTCACGCGATAGGCCGTCGGGTGCACCTCGATGGATTGAGGTATCGCATCCTTGGTTGGATCCGTTTTGGCGAAGATAATCGTGAACGGTGTGGCGTCGACGCCCGCAAGCTGCCCGGTGCGCGCCTTCCCCATCTCGAAATCCTTGAAGTCTTGCGGCGGACCGAGCGAAAGCGTGTCGAGCTTCCAGTTGGCGAACACGACTGGTTTCACCGGGTTATAGTAGCCCCAATAGTTGATCGTCTTGTCGCTTACAAATCCCTTTATTGACGCCAGCGACTGCGCTGCCGTTACCGCTATGGCCGCGACAGACGCTGACACCGTGGCAAGCCCGATGGCGACGGCGAGAACGAGAATTCCGCGTCGATGTTTCTCCAAGTTCGACCGTCCCAAATATTCAGGCAGAAACGCTAAAATGCCGCCACCGCCAAATCTTGGCCGTATCGGAAACAAACCGGGCCGCATGCGAATTCGCCGTTACAGTTGCTCGCTTCCAGGGGGGGACCTATGACCATGCCGCTTTGTTTTCAGCATCATCGTCGGACTTGTGTGGCATTACCCGCAGCAGAAGCCATTTTCAGGCTCTACAAACTCGTCCAGCCGATCTGCGGCGAGCGCCGTCGCGAAAACCGCCAATTAGCGCAGTTTGACGAAGCAAATATGCGTTGTTTGGTGTTCCGTTGTGGGCGGTACGCGCCCGCAAGCGTCGGCAGCGGCGTAGGCGATGACGTCCCCATCGGGAGTCATATCGTAAAGGCCGAAATTGCCGACCGGGATCGTGGTCTTCTGGGTGGTTTTCAGGTCGTAAACGACGATGCCTTCCACGCCGTGGCCGTCGGCTCCCTGAAAATCGGTACCGTCGTAATAGACGAGAGAGCGTACGGGATCGAAAACGAAGTTCAGAAGGGATTCCGTACCGGTCGCTATCTCCGAGCTCTTCCGCTCTTCTTTGCGGCGCATGGTAAGATCATATTCGGGACCACTGCCTCTTTCGACGGCCGCCACAATGTAGAGCTCGTTGCGCACCTCGCGTTTGTTTACGTCGGAATAGCTGCGGCTGCTCCATCGCGCGATCGTCTTCATTTGTGCTGCAATGCCGGCCGGGAAATCGGTTATTTCGCGGCTACCATGCGTTGTCGCCGCAATCTTGAAGGAGGAGTTCTTCGATTGGTCTTGGGGAACGATCCGTTCGCCGGAGACATAGAGTGTGTCGTCGGAAGAGAAGGCCGTCTGTTCGATGATGTTGTTGAAAGCGTACCCGTTGTTGGCGTGCGGCATGTCGGTCGCCGCAGACAGTCGCTTTGCGGACATATCGTACAGCCATGCTTGATTGGCGCCATACCCGGTTTCGGTCCAGCCGACTACGAACGAAAGGAATTTGCCGTCTGCCGAAAAGTGGGCGCCGAATATTCCCAATTCCCCACGCCGACTGCCAAAGGCTTTCGCGAGCGGGTCGTCGTTCATCATGCTGATCGCTGCGCCGGGCGCCAATTGTTGCGATGGGATCGTATGGCCCTGGGTGACGTCGGCTAGGCGTTCTGCATATGCTTGCTGCAAACAGGTTTTCGCCAAGCTCGCGTTCGCGGGAACACTCAAGTCTGTCGTGCCAACGCATTGCTTGTCGCGTGTCGCAAGCCAAGCGCGTTGCGCTGTCCGCATGTCATCTTGATTCTGGGTACTTGTCGCGTAGGTGAGCGCGTTTTTATAGGCCTCTGCCAACCGTGCGTCTGCGGCGCTGAGCTGTGCATCGGAACAGATGAGACGATCGACCGGATGTTTGGCTTTGCTGCAATCAAAACTCGGTCCCGAAGGGGAAACGGCGGCGGCTAATGCGCCGCCGCCCCATGCCACAACCCCGCACAAAAATAGGACCGCCTTCACCATGTCAACCCGGTTCGACGGCGCGTCTAACGGCACTTCGACGTTTTTGGGGAATCCGCATTTTCTTATCTCATGGAAAATGTCGCGGCTGTCTCGATTGCTTTACCCTGGGCCGCCGCCGCCGCCCACCGCCGAATCCGGCGCAGTGTGAGGGCCGCCGCCGGGACCCGCGTCCGTGTTGGATTTTGTGTGAGGGCCGCCGCCCGGACCGGCGTTGAACTTGGGCGTTGTCTGGGTCCTATTTTGCGGCTTACCGAGGATGAATCCGGTATCGGGTTGTGTGTGAGGGCCGCCGCCGGGACCGGCGTCGAATTTGGACGTGGTCTGGGTCCTGTTTTGCGGCTTACCGAGAATAAAACCGCTATCGGATTTGCTGGGTTTTGAATCCGCTGCGCTTGCGGATATCGCAATCCCGCTGAGAAGAAATGCAAGACCGGTTATCCGCACCACATGAGAGAGTCGCATGAGCATACTCCTTACTGGACGTCGAATTTATGCGGCAGCAGATGTCTGCCGGCTCGATAATCCTTGGGTTTGTAAATACATGTGAGCCGACGCCAACTCTTGGCGCTAGCGGAAGCGATTTTGATTGCCCGCGAACAAAAATCCATAAATTAAATATGGGATTGCGACGGGGCCTTTGGGCGTAGGAACCTCACATTGGTTATTCTTGAATGCAAATTGCGCAGGAAAAAGCCGCGCGATTGTGTGATGCTTGGACTTCAAGAAAGGGGCCACACGGGTGCGCGACGATACGGCTACCGAAAGCGAGAAACTCGTTCCAGTTTTTCTCTCGACGGATTATTACCCCGAGCGCGAACGTTTCGACGCGTGGCATGACGAGTTTGCGAAGTGCATTGCACGCGTCGACCTCAACACGCCGGATAAAGCGAATTTCTATACCGACATCCACGCCCTGGCGCTCCCGGAAGTTACGATCTCGAAGACGGCAACGACTCCGTGCAGCCTGATGAGAACGCCAAGCCTGCTGCGCGACGGCGACGACGCGCTGGTTTTCATTCTGTGTCTGGAAGGCCGTGGCGAATTGATCTTTGGAGATAGTTGTGTACGGATTAAACCGGGCAACGGAACGCTGGTGCCGACGAACAAGATCGGTGGATTTTCCACGAGCCACGATGTTACAACTTGCTCCATTCGCATGAGCCGAGACGTGGCGCGCACATTCGCTCCCTCGCTGGACAAGGTGTTGCTTTGCGAGACAAGGCCGGGCGATCCGTCCATCGCCATTCTGCGGTCTTATCTAGAGTTGTTGTTTGCGGCGCCGCATGGCCTTTCCCGATCCCTGACGATGCTGGCCGACTACCAGATTCGCGAACTTATCGCTCACATTATCAACCCCGCGAGCGATTTGGCGCGTTCGACGGCTTATGGGGGCGTAAAGGCGGCGCGCCTGCGCACGGTGCTCCAATATATTTCAACCCATATTGCCGAGCCGCGCTTGAGCGCGGCCATCGTTGGACGCCGGCTGGGGATCTCCGGGCGTTACGTTCAGAAACTCATTGAAGGCGCAGGATTGTCGTTCTCGACCTATGTTCGCGAATTGCGGCTCGATCTCGCTCGAAAAATGCTGAGCGATCCGCTGATGACGCATAGGCGTATCAGCGACATCTGCGAGATGGCCGGATTCAGCGATTTGTCCCATTTCAACCGCGCATTTCGTGCGCGGTTTGGCCAAACGCCAAAAGACGCGCGACATCTCAAATGACTGTGCAACGACGGAGTCAGGTTCGATTTAAGAGGTGCTCGAGAGCGAGCTGAAGCCTGGGCGCCATGCTCGTGTAGAAAGGCCGCACGAGGAGCGTGAACAGAAGCGTGACGAATACGGCAATGGATGAAAATAGGAAAAAACCGGTTACGGCCGTGGACACAATGTCGTCGCCGGTATCGCGCAAGACCCCAATTGCGCCGCGAACCATCTCAAAGACTGCCCAGATCCCGAGAAGAACGGTGACGCCTCCAAATCCGGCAATAAGCAGCGTCGCGGCGGATCGAAGATAGGTCGGCTGGTTGCGTTGGATTCCATCGGTGCCGGAGCGCGTGAACAAACCACGAAAAAGCTCTTCCGCAGCGACCAAAAACAAGCTCCCCCATGCGATCTGTAGTGCGAGGATGAACCAGGCAATGCCCGGCGAATTTGCAAATGACGCCCCGCCAAAACTTCCGGCGGAAAGGCCAACGGACCATTCCCACGCCGCGAGTCCGAAAAAAGCCAATCCCAAGATGAGGAAAGCGATCGACCGGACGAGGCCTCCAAAAATTTCCATGCGGCTATCCTTGATGCACCTGCCTATAGAAGAAGCGTATGGACGTGAAAACTTCAAGGACGAATCCGGAAATGCGGGTGAAGTGCGGGAAGCTAATTCCAAAAAAATTAGCCGCGACACGCGCAAGCTACAAAGCGTGACAGATATTTCTCTGTACGCCGCTCTTGCTGTAACGGATTAAGCGTTCCCGTATTCACGAGAAATACTTGGCGCTGCTTCCGGCCTATATTGTGGCAAAACCGAATTTGCGGATTGTGGTCCGCGTTGGAGGCGATTGCGCCGGCTACAACGTAGCGCCGTCGGAGATCGGCGGCATCGACCAAGCCTTTCTCCAGGTGAAACATGATATGCATGGAGAACTGACCATGCCCGGAAGGACGCCCGGATTGGCGTTGATGTTGCAGCGCGTGGGGTTTGCTCTATTCGCATCTGGGACATCCCCCGCAAAGCGTCACGCCATGAAAGCAAATTGTTAGTCGAGCACAGCGGCAGGCTTTGAGCCTACCATGAGCCAACAGGCGTACGCGGCAGAAAACAGCCTGGAAGCCGTAATTTGTTTCCCTTCGCAAAAGAAGTATTGCGGTGTTGCATGCGCGACTTATGATTTCGCGATATAATCAACCCGTTCCATGCGGAGTGAGGCCGTCATGCGGAACGGTGACGATACCAAATTCGACAAGCCGGCGGGGTCGAGCCGGTCGTCCTGGCGGCGCGCAGTACGGCATCTGACCGGTGGCGCAGTGTCCCTGCTCATCGGCATGAGCGTATGCGTTCCGAGGGCGGTGTCCGCTGAGGCTATTCCGTCCGGCATATGGCTCGTCAGCACGGAGGTCGCCATCCAGATCTTCGATTGCAGCGGGAAACTGTGCGGCCGCGTCATCTGGCTTAAGAAGCCGCTCAACCTGCTGGGACTGCTGAAACGCGACAAGCTCAACCCCGATCCGGCGCTGCGGCTGCGCCACGTCTGCGGTCCAACCATCATCTGGAATTCTGCGCGCGACCGGTTCCAATCGCTGGGAAGACGGCTGGTTCTACAATCCCGACGACGGAATAACCTACCGGACCACCATGCAGCTCAAATCCGCCGACCTGATCGAAGCCCGCGTCTATTTGGGGCTTCCGATCTTCGGCGAAACCAGGACCTTTGTCCGCGTTCCGCCGGGCACGTTGGAGGGATTGTGTTGATAGGGCGATTGAGGAGGTCCTCATGAAAGTTGCGGCCGCGGTAATCGCTGTGTTCGCAAATGTGCCATGCGCATGGGCCGCTGCCGCGCTGCCGGCAATGCCGGCCGATGCACCGGCAAAAGATGAGATCGTGATCGGCGGCGAGCACGATCCCGTCGGCATGAGATGCGCTCGTGATGCGAGAAAAATGTGGAAATCGCTAAAGATGACGCCTTTGAAAGTCGTCATTGTGAAAAGCCCCAAATGGGGCACAGTATGGCGAGCCGATGCGGCCTTTCCCGTCAGGAAAACGGGTGACACGCCGAATATAGAGCGATCCGTCTGCTGGAAGAATGGAGAGCTTCTAAGGCCTTTGGAAATGTTCGATCCGTCTCAGAGCATTGGCCGATTGCCGTGAAGCAAGGCGGGCGTGCTTTCCGCCATCAGTGTTCACCTCTAAGTATGGCGTCCGCCGAACTGTCGACGAAAGCGGCAATTCATTGTCGTTCGCGTTTGCGCCGCGCGCGGTCGATCCTCGCTCGTGCTATCCTGAATATGCGAGGATGGAGGCACCTCTATGAAACCCCATCAGATGCTAGGTATTCTTGTGCCGGTTTGCAGCCGGTCGCCGAATGACCGTTTGGCCAAACACACGGAGCGTCGTAATGATTGATGCGCTGAACACGGCGACCGCATACCTATACGGCGATACCTACCCGAACCTGCTCAGATGTCGATACAGGGAATTTGTCGAACGGCAGCACTACCGCGTGCCTTCTTATAACGGCATGGAATACGACGAGTACGATACGCCAGCCGCGGTGTACCTTGTCTGGAAGGACGCAGACGGAAACATTCGGGCTGGCAAGCGCATCCATCCAACCAGTCGTCCCTATATGATCAAGGACCATTGGCCGAATGCCGTGCGATGCGTGCCGCTGCCAAACAGCACCTATATTTGGGAAGCCTCACGGTTCTTTATTGACCGCGATTTGGATCAAATCCTCCGCCACCAGGCCCATGGCGAAATTCTCTGTGCTATGCTCGAACTTGGCCTCCTCTACGATATTACGCACTACATCGCTATTGCACCCCCACATCTGTGGGATTTCACTTACAGACGTTACGGCTGGCCCGCAGAAATCGTAGGACCGATAACGGAAATCGGATTTTCCGAAGAGGTGCAAGCGTGCATGATGGCGGTCTCCGAGACGACGTTGGAGACGATACGGACCGGCTGGAATATACGGCAGTCGGTTCTTTCCAAGAATCCCGAACTGTTGATGGTAGAATTGGCCTTCATCAAGACTTGAGCCTCGATAAAACGCGGCACCCCAGGGCATGAAATGCGAAACAACGTGAACTCGGCGGACGGTATTATTCCCACAGTCGGTCCTCACTGACAAAGAGGTTCTCACGCATGGATTGGGACGATCCAAAAGTGAAACGTTGGATGTCATTGCTGCCGGTCGGCTGCGCCGCAATCGTGTCCGCGGCGTTCTGGTTTGACAATTGGCTCTTTCATCATCGTCCCACGGAGCCGGGCCAAGGCTTCACAGAATTCCTGATATACTCGGGCGGACAGGGAACGTATGTCCGGCCGTGGGAAGAGACCACCTTCTATGTGCTTCTGATCGGTGGCGTTGCTTTGGGGCTCATCACCGTGCTCATGAATCGCGCTCTCTATGGCAAGGAAGCATGGACGCCTCTCTCGCGGGTTCTTTTCGGGGTATTGTTGTTGGGCACTTTCCTCGGACTGGGTATTTACGGCTAGCAGTGAACATCGCAGATCGCACCGTTCCGAACAGTAACTCTTCAGTCTGCACCGGACACCGGTGGTTGGCCCGCAACGCGCCATGTTCAGCGCTTTGCAGTACCGCGCAGGGGCCGTTCCATGAACTTCGATGCGCCGGATTGGTCGTAAATCTCAAATCGGGCGTCGCGATAAAAGTCCGGCGTGCTGGTGTGGAGCATGACTCTGCGCAGCTTTGCGACGTCGGGATGTTCGACAACGGTTCGTATCAGCCATTTCCCTAGTCCCCTGCCGCGATATTCGCCCAACATGAAGACATCGGCGATGTAACCGCACACCGCATTGTCGCCCACCACGCGGGCAAATCCCACCTGCTTTGCACCTTGTGGGGCGTCGCGATAAAGTCCGAAGCAAAGGACGGATTTTTCGATCGCTTCGACCATCGCCTCGCGGCTGCGGCCTCTGCCCCAATAAGACTCCTCCGCAATGAAGCGATAAATCACGTCGACATCCAGCCGTGACTTGTCGTCGAAAATGACAAATTCTTCTTTCTTCCACATCGCGCGACCGACCGGTTTTGGAGCCAGAAATAACGCGACAATACATGATTCCCGGTGCCGTCGCGGCGCTCGCGTTTAAGTACTGCGTTTCCTGAACCAAAAAGGTGTTGCTACGCCGGTTCTTGCCGTTCGATTTTGCCGTTATAATGGGGTACCGTGGTCTAGCTCCAAACGGAGGGAAATTTCATGTGGGAGTATCGCCCTGCCCAACTGCGCCTTTTCGTGATGGCTGCAAGCTATATCGTATGTGTCTGCGTATGTTATTTGGCGTGGCTGCGGCTCAGTTCCGTCCCCGGGGCCCCATCTTGGGTGAGCGGCAGCGGTGTCATCGATGCGATGCTCCTTGTTGTAATTATTGCGACGGCGATCCTCTACGCGGCGGCGTGCCGCGTCTTGGGACTTAAGAGCCTAAAGCGTGTCGTCAGTTTGTGGTTCGTCGCCGCTATGACGCTGATATTGGTGGGGTTCGCCCGTCTCGGATTTGACTCATTGGTTCGCGAGACGTTTCGCGCTTTCGCCGCCACGCTTAAGCCAGCCTTGGGTACAGTGGGGACATATTCACTCGTCCGGCTGATAGTTTACGGCGCATTGGCGTTTGTCGTTTGCGAGCTGGCATTGGTCCTCACCTACGCCGTTTCCAGGCGGCGCCGGTAAGTGGCTGCGCTCGAATTGCGGTTATCGGCATTTTGCGACCCAATCTGAACGTTAGGCCGGGAACGGACATTCATCCAACGGATAATACATTCCATTTTGTGTCACCCGTTACCGATAGAATTAATCGGAGCGGATATGAAAGGGGTGAACGGCTATGAAACGAGTGCAATGGGGTGTTCTTGTCGGGAGCGGCGCGATCGTGGCGATGATCGCTGCGGCGGCACAGGATAGCGTGCCATCCATGCCGCCGGTTAAGCCCGGGCTTTACGAGTTTCGCAAATTCTCGAATATGGCGATGTTCATAGCCCGCAATTTATCGAAAATGCCCGCAGAGGAGCAGCAAAAGCTGTCGGATGAGTTTCTGGCGCGCCCGGGACCGGTGTTCCAACTCTGCGTCCCACCGGACGGTGCGAAGTTGCTAGGCGCAGTTGCGGGGATAATGCCCAGCTGCACTTACGCCAATGTTGCGACGACGGAGCATGGGTTTTCGGCGGACGCAAGTTGCGCCAGCGCTCCCGCTATACATATCACGTTTGCATCGACTACGCCGGAGCATCGTGAGGTCACGGTGAGCGCGCAACCGATGCCCAATACCGCTGTTCCGCTGATCGACAAGTACGACATCAATTGGATTTCTTCCGATTGCGGTAATACTCCGCCCGGCTCTCTGCGCATGCCCGACGGAACGCTCGTCCCACTGAAGAAGCCGTAAACAAAAGTCTGCAATAAAGTATTCCCCTTGGGCGGGGAAATAAGGGGGCCGTATATTTCCCGGTGTCGTCGCGGCGCTTGCCGTTACGTATCGCGTCCGCTGAACTCCCGAGTTCGCCAGCTTCTTATGTGAGGCCCAAACTCGCCGTTCAAATCGACAATCCCCCATCGCAAATGTTTCAGTTGTTCGTGGAGGGAGGCACGAAATAGTGGCTCAGCGCGAAAAAGCCGTCGCTCGGATTGCCCATCGCCACCAAACGCCAAGCGCCGCCGTGTTCTACGGCATCGTCGAAGGCGGGGTCTGAACCAAACGGCAGGGCGGTATGCGTGTTGCCTTGCTGCACGAAAGCATATTTGTAAGTAACGACACCCTTCACACTCGTCTGTTCTCCGGGAGGGATGCCGACCCATGCGCGCAATGCCGCGAGGCTGGTGGTTGCGTCCGTCTTGCCCAACACCGTGCAGACAGCGGAATGCGTGCCGGGCGGCATGGAGGAGCCGGGTTCGCCGGCAACCACGGTTACGCTAAGGGCGTAGTCAAGATTGGGAATATCCCATTGGAGCATCTTGCTGCCCGGCTTCACTTCCACATTGATCTCGTCGGGAATCGCGTGATCGCGGCCAACCGCTGCGGCGACGGCATCGATCTCTGCGTTTGTCGCCACGCAATATTTCTGGAACGCATCGAACAACGACGCATCCGCCGCGGCAGCCGGCCCGGCAAACATCGCCAAGGCGGCAATCACCAAGCACTCTTTAAGACCCGCCACGATTTCCCCCAATGTTCACGCGCCGGAAACACTAGCACTGCGATGCGTCGTTTGCATCGCAATGTCCGAATTCCGATCCAACCGCGCCATTGGGTCGCAAAAGCGCCATTCGTCGTCCTTCAATGACAGGCGCCGGTTGGCGGTCAACACCGACGATGGCATCGACATGTACGATGTGAATTAGAGAAAAATACGTTCCGCCGTCGCGCTCTTCTTTCAAAGCCGAAGCGGTCTCGTTTCTAAGCGCGCCGGAAGCGGATATTCCGTGGGTTTATGGCGATACTGAGGACTGCTGCTAAGGCTTTGTCAGTGTGACCAAGCAACCCAACCCGGGCTGATCGCTCTCAAGCTCGGACGAATAGATGACGTAACCACCCGCTAACGAGAAGACCTGCTCCAAATGGCCGTCCGCCGACCACCACTTGTAGCCTTTTACGTTTGCAGGCAACTCCAGCTGCGTTGCTTTGCTATATTCCCGAGGTGTCGTCAGGGGATGAAGCTCCACAGGCGGTGAGGACGTCACCAGCATAAACCAGGCGTCGTCGCTAAGACGATGAATTGCCAGCTCCCCGCCATGCTCGGGGCCGAGGCTCGAGATGCACCGGCTCTCCCAGTTTGCGTATATGGGGTTCGCAACTCAGTTGCTGCGGATCGCTTCGCCATACCGTTGGGGTCACCGGAGGGATCGGTGTGTCTCCCAATGCCCGCGCCAGAGCCGATTTGGGGATGACAAACTCATTCGACTGAAGGCCCGGCGGACCGCCGTCGCCGTGAATCTTGACGCACAAATCCTGAGGCGCCGACGGCAGCGGAATTCGGCGTTGCGTGGTTCCCAAGTTTTTGTAGGTCACCCACTGTTCGTAATAGG
>CAWGHR010000088.1:0-134806 GCA_963822275.1 uncultured Alphaproteobacteria bacterium | reverse complement strand
GATTTCGCCTTTCAGCGTACGGAATTGATCTTCCGTGGTTGGAAGTTTCGACAACGTCTTGGCAGGTATCGCATGGCTCAAATCCGTCACAGAGTCCGGTGACGGCTCTGCCGGCGCCGCGGCGGGCGGACTAGGTCGCGGCCGCGGTAATGCTGCCTTTGTGGCGTCCAACGATTGAGACGCGCAAAGAAGGAGCGTTGAAAAGATAGCAATAATAGGCCTTTTTCGCACACTCAAATACGCTGAAAGGCCACGGTTTAACCTATGCACGCTTCGTTTGTGCCTTGACCGCATTAATGCGCCGCTCCAACTCCAGCGGATCACCCAGAAATTTCGCATCAGCGGCCTTGTACGCGGCGTTGAGCCGATAAGCTTTTGGAATGCCGGTCGGCAAGTCCACATTGACGATATCGTTGTCACTTACATCTTCAAGATATTTGAGCAATGCACGAAGGGAATTGCCATGGGCTGCGATCAGGACGCGCTTACCCGCCTTAAGATCGGGAAGAATTGTCTGTTCCCAATAAGGCATAACGCGGCCAGAACATCTTTGAGACTTTCGCTACGCGGTAGATCCGCGTCGGGCACATCGGCATAGCGGCGATCCGCCTTGGGATAGTCGGGCGAATCGAGATCGACAGGGGGCGGCGGCGTCGCGTAAGAGCGCCGCCAGATCTTCACTTGTTCTTCGCCGAATTCCTGTACGGCTTCGAGTTTGTTTTTTCCTTGAAGCTTTCCATAGTGGCGCTCATTCAAACGCCAGTGCTTGATCACCGGGAGCCATAACAGATCCATCTCTTCCAGCGCGAGCGACAGCGTTTTAATCGCACGGGTCAACAAAGAGGTATAGGCGACATCAAAGGCAAAGCCATCCTGTAGGAGCGTACGGCCGCCACTGCGCGCCTCGCCCTCTCCTTGCTCGGTTAACCTGACATCGCGCCAGCCGGTGAATAGATTCTTCTTGTTCCACTCACTTTCGCCGTGGCGTAGAATAACCAGCTGATAGTCTTTGTAAGTGCCACTCGCCATTTCGACTGTATCCCGTGTGTTTGCGTCGCGGCGAACTTATCGGATTTTGGGCCCTGCCATAGGCAGCGTTTCGCCGCGGAAATTGCGACCTGTCGAGACTATTTCCGGCAAAACGCCCCGGATCAGACAACCACCTGTTTTGAAACGAAAATCCTTAAAAATTTGTCTTGGACGTTCGTCGCCCGGAGCATCCGGCGGGCAGTTCGACGGCATATAATTCCATAGCGCCAACGTGGATATACCAAGGCGAATTCAAGCCTTGGAGGCGATCAATACTCTTGGGATAAGCGCAAACTGCCCGGCAATAGCTGCCGCGTGGCATCCGCCGATCTGGTGCACATTGCACAACCTATTGAATCTGCACGATAAATTAATGGGGCGGCACGGCATGGAAATGGCATGGAAAGCCGCGGGTATACCCGTCCAACGAGCAGAATCTGCTTATGCCACGATTCGTTCTTACAAGGTTGCTTACCGCCTTCCTCCTCGTCTTAACGACGGGATCCGCGTTTGCTTCGTCGCGGGTCAAGGATCTCGTCGAAGTGGAAGGCATCCGCGACAACATGCTGGTCGGATATGGCCTAGTGGTCGGCCTGAACGGCACGGGCGACTCGCTCAAAAACGCACCTTTCACGCAACAAAGCATCCAAACCATGCTCGAACGGCTGGGCGTGAACACGCGCGGCACCACGATGCAGACGAAGAACGTCGCGGCCGTGATGGTAACCGCCAATATGCACGCCTTCGCAGCGCAAGGCACAAGGATCGACGTGTCGGTCAGTGCTATGGGCGACGCCAAGAGCCTGCAAGGCGGAACATTGCTTGTGACGCCGCTTTTTGGCGCCGATGGTCAGATTTACGCACTCGGTCAGGGCCCCGTTGCCATCGGCGGCTTTAGCGCCGCGGGCGCCGCCGCCAGCGTAACGCAGGGCGTGCCCACCGCCGGGCGAATCTCCAATGGCGCGATCGTTGAACGCGAAGTCGGTTTCTCTTTGGCCAGCGAACACAGTCTTAAGCTATCGTTGCATAATCCTGATCTCACAACGGCCACGCGCATAGCCGCTGCCTTAAATACGTATTTGGGCAGTACCGTTGCACAAGCAACCGATCCGTCGACCGTTCGTGTGAACATACCCGCCAATTATCCAAACGGTATCGTCGGCCTTCTGACCGACGTTGAACAGGTCAAGGTCGAGCCCGATCAGCCGGCGAAAGTCGTCATCGACGAACAATCCGGCGTGATCGTCATGGGCTCCAATGTGCGGATTTCAACCATCGCCATCGCCCAAGGAAACTTGACGATCCGTGTCAACGAGACACCGCAGGTGAGCCAGCCCGCGCCTTTCTCGAATACCGGCACAACCCAGGTTGTTCCCCGTACACAAATCCAGATCGACGACAGCAAAGGCAACAAGATGGCCGTGCTGCACGATGGCGTCGCACTGCAAAGCTTGGTCGACGGGCTCAATGCATTGGGCGTCGGACCGCGCGACATCATTTCCATCTTGCAGGCGATCAAAGCAGCCGGCGCTCTGCAGGCAGACATAGAGGTGATCGGATGAGTACGGGCTCCGACATCCAAAGTGCAATGCTGCTGGCGCAATCGGCCTCCACTCAGACGCCAAGCAGGACGAGCAATGTCGCTGCGGCGAAGACGGCAGCACAGAATTTCGAAAGCGTTTTTCTAAGCCAATTTCTCGGCGAGATGTTCGATGGCATACCCACCGATGGCATGTTCGGTGGCGGCCAGGGTGAGCAAATGTTCCGATCCTTGATGTTGGACGAATATGGCAAACAGATTGCCGCACAGGGCGGCATAGGGCTGGCTAGTTCCGTCACGCGCGAGCTGCTCAAGACGCAGGAGACTCGTCAGTGAGCGTCGATCAGCAGAAAATCGAGTTGCTCATTACGCTGGCGGAGCGCCTCATATCCGCTATCGAAGGAGATATTGCCGCGCTCAAAGCTGGCCGGCCGCAGGAAATGCGCACGCTCGACCCGGAAATTCAGCGCTTATCGGCCTTGTATGGCCGCGAAGCCGCGACGCTAGACCCGGCGGGTGCCAAGACCGCATCCAAGGAGTTACGCCAAAAATTTTTCGCCACGACGGCAAAATTTCGCGATGCCCTTCGTCTGCACGCACGCCTCCTCACAAGCGTGCGCAATGCAAGCGAAGGGATTGTCAAAGCCGTTGTAGAGGAAGTTGAACGCCGGCGCGCACCGACCTGCACTTATACGGCGACCCTGCCGCGCAAACGTCCGCATGCGGGAGCAATGGTCTATAACAATCTGATCTAACTAATAATACTGAGGATCGGATCGGTCGTTGAGCTGCTCGTGCTTGTCGTGTTCGACGAGCTGGCGGACATCAGATTGAGCGCGAGCGTATAATTCGCTATCTGGGATTGCAAATACGGCGATGCGGTTCCACTCGACTGCGTGGTTTTGCTTGTGCTTGATGCGGGTGTGTTGCTCGTCTGATACGCCGACTGGATGGCTGAAAGCACATTGAGCAATTGGGCGCGTGCGGCGCCGGCATCGGTCGCCGTCGAGATATCCATGTTCGTGCTAAGGCCGAGTCCGAAGGTCTGCGTGCTGGAGGACGATGTCGACGAACTCGACGTCGATGAGCTGCTGGTGGTCGACGCACTGGATAACGTTCCAGGCGCGATACCGAGCCGCGCTAAGGCGTCGGAGTCCGCTGGACCCGCGATTAATTTGGCGGTGACGCCAGAATTCACCTTAATCTTCAAACCTTCTCCGTTGGCACCGTAATTCGTGCTCGCCGTTCCGTTGGCGCCGAGCTCCGCGTTGATCTTGGTCTCCAGCGAGTTCGAGCGTCTCTCCCTGATCGATCGTGATCGTGAAGGTGCGTGCGGCGGTCCCTTCAATCTGCATTTGAAACGAGTTGCCCGCTCTGAGTGTGGTTTGCGACGTCAGATCGACCGACTGGTTCTCAACGACAGGCCCGCTTGGAAGGCCAAGCGCATCGAGAACGCTCGATCCCGTCGGATCTATCGCGATGCCTTGCCCTTTCGATTGGCCGTCGGCGCCGCCATACTGGCGCGTCCAATCGATAGAGCCGTTGGGAGCCATTGCGGCGACAAATGTGTTGTTGGTGCCCGTTACGTTGCGCACCTGGCCTGCGAACGTCCCCGTGGTTGTGCCCGTAAGATAAACCGTTCCGTCGGGTCCGATCGTGATACCTCCGGCTGCGTCTTGTCCGCTCGTACCAACATAGCTGACGTAATTGGGTGTCGCGCTCGTGCCGTTGTCCGTTGCGTTGAAAACAAAAGCATCGCTGCCGCCCGAGCTGGGATTGACCACCGTTGCGCTGCCGCCCGCATTCAGGGCCGTATTTTGGGTCGAGCCGGAGACGTAAATCTGATTTCCGGATACCGCCAGGCCGCTGATGGAGCCGCCGTTCTGCAGGGCACCCAAGTTAACCTGCCATGCCGGTGCGGCCGTTACATTGCCGCCCGTGTATTTGGACAGAATTGCCTGGCCGTTTTGCTCCGACGCCACAACGAGATCGCCTGAGGACGTGACGGCGGTGGCGGCAACGGAATCATTGCCGGAGGTACCAAACTGCTGTTCGGAGACCACCTTGCCGCTTGAATTGAGCTGCGCAAGGTAGGCGTCGCTGCCGCCGGAACTGGTTTGCCCCGCACCGATGGAACCAGTCGTTTGGCCGCCGACATAGACATTTCCGGACGCGTCGACGCTTACCGCCGCAGCCTGGTTTTGGTTTAGCGTCTGGATCTGCGTCGTCCAGTTTTGATTGCCGTTGGCGTCATAGCTCGCGACAAAGCTGTCCGTATTGCCGTCGGCGACGGCGGTTGTGGAGAGATCGGCGGTGGTCGATCCGGCAACCACTACCCCTCCTTTTGGGTTGAGCGCCAGCGAATAACCCGATGCCGAGCCCGCGCTACCGAGGAGCTCCGTCCACTGCAAATTGCCGGCGGAATCATACTTCGTCAGATAGACGTCTTGCGAACCCTGATTAAGCTGATTGCCGAAATTGCCCGTCGCATTGCCGACCATATAAACATTGCCGCTGGAGTTGACGACTGTTGACTGCGCCGTGGTCGTTCCGGAACTTGGGGCAACGGTGGTGTTGAAGACAGCTTGTGGGTCGGAGAGGTTTGAGAGTTTGATAAGTCGGCCTTGATTGTCGGCCGTCGTATCGGATGTGGATGTTGTTAGGCCCGACGTACCGGCAATATACAGCGCGGGAGTTGCCCCCGCCGAAGACAGTGAAATACTTTCGCCGGGCGATGAATTGACCGCGATGCCATATGAGGCAGTTGTTGGATCGTTGATCGTGCCCTGTGTCATGACCCGGTCGAAACGCGAGGAAAATCCCGCGGCCATCAACTGCTGATTGATGTAGCTGACGATGTTGTCAGTCGAGAGCGTGCCTTGCACTTGCGACAGGTCGATCGGAACGTTGGTTGTGGTCCCACCCTTGGTGACGGCGATCGAAAAACTGTCGCTGGCACTAACACCAGGCAACGCGTTGGCGACGTTGGCGTCGCTGACAATCGTACCGCCGGTATAAGCAAAAGTCGGGTTAGGCACTTGGGCGGTGCTGGTGACCGAGGCTGATGGAGCCGCCGCTTGCAGCGTAAAATTGTTGAACGTCGTATTGCTGATGAAGGACTGTATCTGCTGGAGGCCGGTCTGGAAACGGGTGTTCAGGCCTACCAACTGCCCGGACGTCATGGTGCTGCGAGTTGCCATGCTCGCCAAATATGAGACATTGTTGACCGCGTTGTAGAGCGAGAAAAGATTCTGATTATCCTCTTCGGTCTCAGCGTCCGCAGCGGTGGAATGAAGTGTCGGCACATTGCTCGTGTCGACGAAATTCGTAATACCTAAGACTTGGGCGTCGCGGGCTTGCTGACTGGGCGGAGCGGTATTCTCCCAGGGCGGCGAGTTGTTCGCAGTGGCACTTGTCGATGTCGTGGATGCGGTCGTCGTGCTGGAGTTTGTCGACGACGCCACCGGCAGCTGAGATTGGTAGTAGCTCAGCAGTGTAGCAGAATCGATACCAAGTATGTTGGACATCTGCTCTTTGGTTTCACCTGGTGCGGCCCCCTAGTGTGGTCCGGTCTCGTTAATACCCTCTTACATTCAGACATGCTTTACGGTGTGTTAACGGCAAATGCGTCACAACATAAGCATGACTGCGGTCCCGGATCCCTACGCGCAAGGACTGAAATTATCGGCGAAAGGCCTTCACGCCCAGGCGATCGAACACTTCGAACGCGCCTTAGCGGCCAGGCCCGACGACACGCGGACCTTGTTCGCCCTGGGAAACACCGCACGCGCTCTTGGGATGAGCCAGCCGGCGGAGGAATTTTACCGTCGCGTGTTGGTGATCGAACCGCAACGTCTGGAAGCGGTGGTCAATTTGGCCAACCTATTGCGCGTTCGAGGTCAGTTTGCGAGTGCGGAAGCAATTCTCACACCGGCGCTAGCGGTGCATCCCGATGCGCCGGAACTTTGGTTAACGCTCGGTTCGACATATCGAGAGATGGGCGACTATGAGCGCGCGGGCATCTACTACCGCGAAGCACTCGGCCGCCGAGCAAATTATGCGCCCGCGCTGGGGAATTTGGCCGATCTTCTGGCAGATGACGGAAAATACGACGAGGCGCTTGAATTGTATGATCGGGCGCTGAAGCTTGAGCCGGATAATGCTCAAGCGCGGATGAACCGTGCTATCTTGCTTTTGCTCCTGTGCGATCTCAAACGCGGCTGGCGCGATTATGCGGCTCGATTGAGGTTATCCGGCAAGGTTCCCGTTACCGATCACGGTCTGCCCCGGTGGGATGGTGGCTCACTGAAGCGGATAAGGCTTTTGGTAACGGCCGAGCAGGGCGTTGGTGATCAAATCATGTTCGCAAGCATGATTCCGGATTTGGCTGAGCGCGCCCATGCTGAAGGAGGGCGCATTATCCTGGAGTGTGAGCCGCGCCTTGTTGGCCTGTTCGCACGGTCATTTCCATCGATTGATACACGGGCGTGGGATTTGGATTGCCGGGGGGGCATTACACGCACGCACTATGGCTGGCTTAAGAGCGGTGGGGGTGCCAATGCGGCAATCGAGATGGGCACGCTTACTCGATATATGCGCAACAATATCGAAAGTTTTCCGGCCGAGAACATCTACCTACGTAGCGATGCCAAAGAGGCAACTAGGTGGCGAAAGGTATTTGACGGTCTTCCACCTCCGCTTATCGGTATTTGTTGGCGCAGCGGTCAGACGGGGGGACACCGCGCATTGCAGTATGCGACCTTGGAGGCGTGGGGGGCGTTTATTCGCTCGCTTCCCGGTACGATAATCTGCCTACAATACGACGCCGATCAGGACGAGGCCGCCACCCTTAGCGCGATCAGCGGTCGTAGGGTGATACTCCCGGACAACATCGATCAAAAGAACGAATTGGATCGCGTGGCGGCTATGTGCTCGACGTTGGATGCGGTCGTAACGGCGCCGACGGCGGTTTCCTGGCTTTCTGCGGCAATCGGCATTGCAACGTATAAGATTTTGTATGACACGAGCTGGACAAGCTTCGGCAAAACCTATGAACCGTTTGCACCCTCTGCACGCTGCGTGATGCCGCGCCTGCGCGGAGATTGGGCCGACACATTTGCGAAGGCGATGGCCAAACTTATATCGCAGCTCGCAGGTGGTTAAGGCCGCGTTTTGCCGTCAGAGCAACAGACAGATCATTGGCAATCCGTGCCGCGGCTCCCCCATCGATCATCGTTGGTCCGATTTTGCGCATCTCGCCGCGGCGCTCTGCGTCGCCGAGCAATGCCCAGACCGATTTTGTGATATCGTTATCGGTAACGGCCTTGGCGACACCTAGAGAAATTCCCATCCCGGCATGCTCGAACGCAGATGCCGATAATGCGTGATCTTCGGTAAGGCACATGTAGAGCGCCGGCACGCCGAAGGCAGCGAGCTCATAGGCCGTTACGCCGAAAGCCGCCAGAGCGACATCCGCTGTAGCATATTCGGTCATAAGATCGCTCGCGCCTTCGATGGTCTCGAAATTTGAGCGCAGCCCGATTATTTCTCTTGCGATCTTCTCCCGCGCCTCAAAGCCCGATCCGACAACGAAGCGAGCGCGAAATACCGGATCAAGCCTTGTGAGAGCGTTGGCCGCACGCAAGCGTGAGCCCGTAAGGATCGCTACCGCCCATGGCGACCAGCAAGGTCGGGCGAGGCGAAAAAACGCGCGGGCGTGATAAAATTTGCGACACGCCCAGTATCGCCCACTCCCAACCAATACGGACGGTGCATTTTGAGTCTTGCCAGGAGAGTGCGCCCACTTGGGGTACCGGCGGATAGTAGGCGAAATCGGCTGCCAGCCGCCGTTCCGATGCGTCATCAATAACAGCCGTGATCAGAACGCTGCGGAGGAACCCTTCCAACGCCTGGCGAGAAGGGCCATCGCGGCAGTCGACAACGCAGAGATCGGGGCGTTGAACGATCTTGGTGAAGTCCGCCTCGGGGCGAATCTAGAAGCTGGGCCTGGAAGCCGGCTTCACGAATAGGAGCCAAAGCATCTTCGCTGCCGTTTACGGCAAAGACCGCACCGATGCCTTCGCGGTCGCGCAGTGCGCGCGCCAGCGTAATCATGCGTTTGACGTGACCAAAACCGTATTGGCCGCCGCCGTCGCAGCGGATGAGCGCCACGCCGCCCTGGGGGGCAATCTGCTTTTGGCGGACATGGGCGTTGATCTCGACGCAATGCCGGTTCGCGCTCGAGAAGCAGCAAAAGGTCATCCAGCGAGGCTTCACCCGCTTTCGCGGCCATGCGCGCGTGAATGGCTTCAACAAATTCGAGATCATCGGGCGTATCGATGGTCAGCCGCCCGACGGGGCGGGCCAATCGGGGATAGGCTTTTGCGCGGGCAATAGGCACGAAATCCGGATGAAGCTTGAAATATCCCGTGACATGTTCTCGGGCGACGGGATCGTCCGCCGCATCCATCATCAACTTGTCCAAGGCACGCCTGGTCATCGGGTCGACACCTTCGTGCGCGGTTTCCGCGCCTTCTTCGAGCAGAACGTAATCCCCGCCCTGTTCGATCATCGCGGTCAGCAGATGATCGATGAAATCGGCATCGATAAATGGTGCATCCGATGAAACGCGCACGACAATATCCGCGTCCAGCAGCTCAGCTGCGCGCGCAAAACGGGCGAGAACGTCTTCTTCCGGTCCGCGAACGACACGGATGTCGTGCGCATTGCCGAACTCGGCGATGGCATCGTCCAAGCGGATTGGTGCTTGTGGCGATTGCGATTTCTTCGATGAGATGCGATTTTTTGAGGCGATGGACGATGTGCCAAAGAAGCGGTTTTCCGGCGATTGGCTTGAGAACCTTTCCGGGCAATCGTGTCGAACCCATGCGCGCTTGAATGATGGCCACAATACGGGGATGCATGCTCATGCAGCCGGCTCCCAAATCGCGCGAATATGCCTGAGCGGGCGCATGCCATCTTGCGGATCGGCACGCCAATCGCGGTCGGCGAGTTCGGCAGGCTGCGGTCCTTTGAAGCCATCGCCATCGGCTGTAAGCGCTTCGCGAACGCGAGCGATAACCGGCGCAATTTCTTCCGGCAGCCAGCAATGTCCCGACGCGTATTCGGCACCGTTGCCGTCCAGATCGAGATGGAATTCGACCACTTCGGCGCCCCAGTGATGGACCGCGCGCTCGATCACGGCAGGGCGTCGCGTATGGTCCGACCAGCCGATTTTGCAGGCGGTGGCTTCGCGGATGGCGGCAATTGCGGAGAGATTGGCTTCGGTTGCCGGCGTTGGATAGGCCGATACGCAATGAAGCAGCGCGATGTCTGTTGCTCCGCACCTGCCTCAGAGTTGCGACTGCTGCAACAATCTCATCCATCGTGGCCATGCCGGTGGACAGCACAACGGGCTTTCCGGTTGCGGCACAGGCCGTTCAAAAGGTCGACATAGAGCAATTCATAGGACGCGATCTTGTAGAAGCTCACGATATGGCCGAAGTTCCTCCACGGCTTCCACATAGAAAGGCGTGCAAGAGAACGCTATTCCGCGCTTCAAACAGTGTTCGGCAAGCGGGGCGATATGTTCGGCCGGCAGCTCCCATGCGCGGCGGGCCCGGTGCTTGGCGCTGCGGCTTAGAATCTCCGGGGCGAACATGCGGTCGATCTTGAAAAGCTGAAATTTGACCGCATCGCAGCCGATTGCGGCGGCCGCATCGACGAAATCCAGAGCGCGCGAGAGTTCGCGGCCATGGTTGCTCGACGCCTCGGCGATAAAGACGGGTCGTGAACCATCCATGAAGACGCACCCTTTGGCTTTAACTCTTTCTAAAGCTGGTTTGACTAAAAGAAGGTTAATAGGGGGCCTCAATGGACACCGCTGCGGCCGAAACGATCGTTGCATGGCAAGCTCATGAAGGGCGTCGTGTCGCGCGCGTCCGAGGCTATGACATCATCGATTGCGAGATGTGCGGATTTCGCCATGTCCTGCCCTTGCCCGATCCGGAAGAACTTGAAGCCGCCAGGCGGCGCGCCAACACCAAAGAGGACATGGCAAGCTTTTCCCCGCAGAACAGCGACGACCGCGCTTGGGCCGATCTTGCCCATAACGATCGCCTTGAAAGTTTCGAGCACTATCTCGCGCCGCAACGGCGGCGTCTGTTGGATGTCGGATCGGGGACGGGCGCATTTCTGAAGAACGCCAAAGCAAGGGGATGGCACGTTCTCGGAATTGAGCCCTCGCGCCAAGCCAGCGCCTATGCCCGCAAACATGGCGTTGAAGTTGCCGAAGGGTTTTTCAACGATGAAACGGCCGAGGGGCTGGGTCGTTTCGATGCGGTGAACCTGTGCAACATTTTGGAATGCGCGCCCGATCCGACGAATATCGCGATATTGGCCCGCGACCTTCTCGATCCGGGTGGTGTTCTTTGCATCAATGTGCCGAATGATTTCTCGCCGTTCCAAATCGCCGCTTGCGCCGCCACCGGCGCAAATGAATGGTGGATCGCCCCACCTTATCATCTCAACTACTTCGATTTTTATTCCGCATCCGGACTGCTGGAACGGCTTGGGCTGAAGATCGTCGAGCGCACGA
This sequence comes from uncultured Alphaproteobacteria bacterium, assembly GCA_963822275.1. Lineage (GTDB taxonomy): Bacteria > Pseudomonadota > Alphaproteobacteria > Micropepsales > Micropepsaceae > Rhizomicrobium. Next base: position 123,641 of record CAWGHR010000088.1, on the reverse strand, counting down.
CAAGCTTTCCGATGGAATTGTTCCTGATGATGGGTGACGATTACACCAAGGACCGCGCCGTCGGCCGAGATTGCCACGAAAAGCGCAAACGTCTCGATCTGGCGCTGGAATCGTCGGGCTTCAAGGAAACGCGGCGCGCCTTCTATCGCACCTTGGCCAATGCGGGAATGGGTCGGGAAGCCGTTATAATCGCCGTCAAGCAATGAGCCCCGATACCAGCGCTTTTTTTCGTCGTTTCGAGCGGGCGGTCGGGAACCGCCATGCTGCATAAGGCGCTGTCGGCGTCGGACGACGTGGAAATGCATCACGAATATATGGTGCACATCGTTCAGCCTCTCGCCGTGCGCCGATACATGGGCTCTCATCGACGGCGCGCGATGCCAAGCGTGTTATCGCAAAAACCCACGCCGCCGCCGTCCGCTATAGCGAAAAGCGCCATTGGGGCGATTCCTCGAACAAGCTTTCCTGGCTTATTCCCGGAGCTCGCCGAATTATTCCCCGACGCCGAATTCGTGCATCTTGTCCGCGACGGACGAAAAGTCGCCAGTTCCTATTTTCACAAGCTCGGCGACGAGTGCTACGACGACCGCTCCACCAAACTGTTCCGGGCCTATGCCGACGATCCATTCGCATATTTCGCCGCCGCCTCCGGAAAAAAAATATTGGTGGCCGCAACCCGTCACGGGAATGCCGTTCGCGGCGGAATTCCATCGCTTCGACCAATTCCAACGCATCGCTTGGCACTGGTGCGAAATCAATCGCGTCATTCTGGAGTCGCTCGCGCGGCTTGAAATCGCAGCGCTGCCGAACTGCGTTCGATTGGAGGATATTGCGCCAATCGCCCGACGCGTTGCGCGCGCTTTATGATTTTCTTAATCTTCCTTACCGCGACGAAAATTTCGCGATGTTCGCCAAGCCGCACAACGTCAACCGGCCAGAAGACAAACTTCTCGATGCGACACAGCGTGCGCAATTCGAGCTCATCGCTGGCGCGATGATGGAGCGGTTGGGTTATGCGGCGCACGAAGAGTATGTAGTGAATTATTAAGCAAAATCGGCGGAAGATGGTTACCGGGTCCTTGCTGGACATCTTCAAATGCCGGACAATTGCGAACTTTGCGGCTCCCAAGCCCTTGATTCGGTTTATGCGCCTGAACGTTCCGAACGGGGCATCAACATCCATATCTGTGCGCATTGCGGGCTTGTGCAGAGCCTTCCGCGCGTCGACCGCGCCAAGCGACGCCCGCCCGCCGTTTCCGGCGGCGCCGATTGGGGCAATGTTCGCTACGGCAAGGGCTTTCGCACCCAGATCGCGGTGGATGCCGTCCTGCGGCATACGCCCCCGGAGAATTCATTTACGGTTCTCGACGTTGGATCGAACCGCGGCCGTTTCGCCGAGGCCTTGCTGGAGTGCGGCACCAGCGCGCGCAATCGTCGCCGTCGAACCGGACGAGCGCGTGGCGCAATCTTGCGCCGGCTTGGATCGCACGGAACTTCACGTCGCGCGCATCGAAGATGCAGCACTCGAAACCGGGCGCTTCGACGTCGTCCATTCCTGCCACACGATCGAACATCTGGCGCACCCGGCGCATGTTTTGAAGGATCATTGGCGCACGCTGAAGAGTCGGCGGCCGGCTTGTTCTGGATGCACCGAATATCGCGCTCATCGGCGCGGACGACATCGTCGAGGAATGGTTCATCGACAAACATCTCTACCATTTCTCCGAACGCACATTGACGCGCATGTTGAAGCCAACGGCTTCTTCGTCGTCGAGCGCCCCGACGCCGGCGATTTGTCAAATCTTTTCCTGGTCGCGCGCAAGACCGCGCGCAAGGAAGAGCCCATCGATGCCGATGCGCAAGAAGTCGAAAAAGCATACGGGCTCATCTCCGATTATATCGCCAAGCGCGCGCACAATCTTGCAGCGCTTGGTACCGTCGCCGCCGAACTGGCCGGCTTTGCGTCGCGAGGGCTTGCGATATGGGGCGCCGGCAGAATTTTCGACAGCCTTGTCGTGCATGGCCGTTTCGATCCCACGATGCTGCGGCTTCTGATCGATACGCATCTCAAATCTCATGTTTCGGAGCGCTATCGGCTGCGCTCTTACCGGCCCGGAAGCTTTGGCTCAAGCCAATCCCGGCGTCATCGTCGTGATGTCCCGCAGCTTCGCCGGCGAGATCGAGGCCGAAGCGCGCAAAGCCTTGCCCAATGCGGAAATTCTTCACTACGCCGATCTACTCAGCCGCGCGCGCGATGCGTTTGGCTGCTTGAGGGGATTCATCATGACGCCTGCTGCAAATCTTGCCGCCAGAACCGGCACCGCAACGGCCGCGAGCGGTACGGAAATCGAAAGGCAAATCGCAGATGCCGCGCGCTTTGTGCGCCGCCACACGATCGCGTCCATCTACCGCGCAGAATCCGGCCACCCCGGCGGGGCATTGTCCTGCGCCGACATTCTGGCCTGCCTTTTTGGCGCAGAGCTGAATCTCTGGCCCTCCACGATACACGACCCCAACCGCGATCGCTTTGTGCTGTCGAAGGGCCACGCCGCGCCGGCGCTCTACGCGGTGGGCGCCCATTATGGATATTGCGATAAGACGGCCGCGCTTGGCTTGCGGAAACTGGGCAGTCCGTTTCAAGGCCATCCCCATGTGCGCGATCTTCCCTGGGTGGAAACCAGCACCGGCTCGCTGGGCCAGGGCTTCTCGGTTGCGCTCGGCATGGCGATGGGCCTCAAGCTGCAGAAGATGAGTGCGCGCGCTTACGCCTTGCTCGGCGACGGCGAATTGCAGGAAGGCGAGGTTTGGGAGGCGGCGATGTGCGCCGCGCATCACAAGCTCGACAATCTCTGCGCCATCATCGACTACAACAAGCTGCAAAGCGATGCGCCCAACGACGTCATCATGCGGCTGGAGCCTTTGGCCGACAAATGGCGCGCCTTTGGCTGGACCGTTTTCGAGATCGATGGTCACAACATCCCTGAGATTCTTTCGACACTGCATTTTGCGGCATCGAACAAGGGGCATCCCTCGGTTGTCATCGCGCACACCGTCAAGGGCAAAGGCGTGCCCTATATGGAAAACCATCCGGCCTGGCACGGCAGCGTGAAGCTCACGCGCGATCAGGCGGTAGAAGCATTGACCGCGCTCGGCACGGAACAACATGAAATCACGGAGCTTCTCGATGTCGAATAACAACACCGCGCCCGCTCTCATCGGTTCGGCAGGCGATTCGCTCCGTGACGCGTTCGGCAAAGCCTTAACCGGTATGGCCGAGGACTTTCCCAACCTTGTCGTTCTCGACGCCGACATCGCGGGGGGCACGGGTGTCCACCATTTCCGCAAAGCCTATCCCGAGCGCTTGATTCAATTCGGCATCGCCGAACAGAACATGATGGCGGCAGCCGGTGGCCTTGCCGCTGTTGGCATGTTGCCGGTGGTGACCGGCTTTGCGGTTTTTCTGTCTCGCGCGTTCGAGCAGGCACGCCTTTCGATTGCTTACTGCAAACGCAATGTGAAGATCGTCGCCAGCCATCCCGGTCTCGATGTCGGACCGGACGGCGGATCGGCACAGGCGCTTGAGGATATCGCTGCTTTTCGCGCGATCCCGGGCATGACCGTCATCTCTCCCGCCGATCCGACCGAAATGGCGCTTGCCACACGCGCCATTCTGGAATTCGAAGGCCCCGTCTATATGCGGACCGGTCGCAGCGCGGCGAAAAAATTGTTCGGCGAAGGCCACAAATTCGAGATCGGCAAGGGCCAAATCATTCGCAATGGCAATGACGTGACGCTGGTTGCTTGCGGCGTTGAAGTCGCCCGCTCGCTTGAGGCGGCGGATCTGCTGGAAAAAGCGGGGATTGAAGCGCGCGTGGTCAATATGGCAACGATCAAACCGATCGATACGGCTTTGCTGGCGCGTTGCGCCGAAGAAACCGGCGCAATCGTGACAGCGGAGGATCACAACGTCTTTGGCGGTTTGGGCAGCGCCGTCTCCGAAGCGGTTTCGCAAACCCATCCTTGCGTGATCGAATTTGTAGGCCTGAAGGACACGTTCGGCGCGTCGGGCGAACCCGACGAGCTGGCCGAACATTTTGGCATCACGGCGCCGTTCATCGCCGACGCCGCGAAACGCGCCATCGCGCGCAAAAAGGCGCTCCAATGAACCGTTTCTCCTTAGGCGGAAAAAATGCCGTCGTGACCGGCGGCAGCCGCGGCATCGGGCGCGCCATTGCGCTTGGTTTGGCAGAAGCCGGTGCGGATGTGGTTTTGACCTTCCGCGAGAACCGCAGCGAAGCGGAAAACGTCGTCAAACAGATTGCAGCCTTGGGGCGGCGTGCTCTCGCTTTGCAGATGGACGTGACCGAGCGTGCGAATGTCATTGCAGCGGCTAAGGATGCTCGCGGCTTCGGTCCGATCTCCATCCTGGTCAACAATGCCGGAATCAACAAGCCGACGGATTTCGATCAGCTGAGCGATGAGGATTGGGACACGATCCTTGCGACAAACTTGAAAGGACCTTTCATCTGCGCGCAAACGTTCCTGCCCCTGCTGAAAGAGGCGGGCGGCGGCAGTATCGTCCATATCGGTTCGGTCAGCGGACAATATGGCGGGCCGCGCACGGCGCATTACGCAGCTTCGAAGGCGGGATTGATTTCCCTGGCGCAGGTGATCGCCCGTTTCGGCGCGCCCCACAATATCCGCTCCAACACCGTCGCCGCCGGGCTGATCGCTTCCGACATGGCTGCGGCGGGCATGGCGGCGGCCAGTGTGCAGAAAGCGGCGGAATCCATTGTTCTGAAGCGGCTTGGCACTACGCGTGAAGTGGCCGATGCCGTTGTGTTCCTTGCCAGCGACGCTTCGTCCTACATCACGGCGCAGACCCTCAACGTTAATGGCGGGCTTTATTTCTGATGGACAAGACGCTGCTGATCATTTCGGGCGGCGTCGAGGCGGCAGATGCTGCGTTGCGCGCCAAGCAAATGGGACTTCACGTCGTCGTCTCCGACCGAGATCCGCAAGCGCCCGGTTTCGCGCATGCGGATTCCTGCCTGATTGCCGACGTTTATGGACCGACGGAAACCGCGGCGGCGGCGGAGCGCTACAGCCGCAAGATCCGCAAAATCGACGGCGTGATCTGCGTCGCCGCCGACGCGCCTTTAACCACGGCCGCAGTGGTAGAACGTCTTGGGCTGCCTGGAATCTCTCGCCGCACCGCGCAATTGGCGTGCGACAAGCTGGCGATGAAGCAGCGATTTTCCGAGGCCGGCGTTCCTATCCCGTGGTTCTCGGAAATCGAAACGCCGCAAGCGCTGCAACGTTTCGCCGTCGAGCGCGGCCGCGATCTGGTGATCAAGCCGGTCGACAGCCGCGGTTCGCGGGGTGTGCAGCGTGTGTCGCACCTTGAGGACTTGACGAAAGCCTTCCTGTTCGCCCGTTCCCACTCACCGAGCGAACGCGTGATGGTTGAGCAATATTTGGACGGTCCGCAAATTTCCACCGAATCCATCGTTGTCGAAGGCCGCTGCTATACGCCGGGCTTCTCCGATCGCAACTATGAATTCCTCGAGCGCTATGCCCCGTATTTCATAGAGAATGGCGGCGATCTGCCAAGCCATCTGACGCCTGAGCTTCAAACGAAGGTGAAGGAAGTGGTGGCGCGTGCGGCGGCGGCGTTGGGGGTCACGAACGGTACCGTTAAAGGCGATATCGTTGTTCACAAGGACGAAGCGCACGTCATAGAGCTGGCGGCCCGCTTGTCCGGGGGCTTTTTCTGTACGCGGGAAATTCCGCTCAACACCGGTGTCGATTTCGTCGGCAATGCGATTAAAGTCGCTCTTGGCGATACGATTGACCCCGCCGATCTTGAGCCCAAACATTTAACGCCTGTAATTCAGCGTTACGCGTTTCCCCCAGCAGGGCGGGTTGTCTCCATTTCCGGTGCCGATGAAGCGCGGCTTATTCCCGGCGTCTGCGATGTCGTCGTCACGGCGAGAATAGGCGACATCATTATGCCCGCGGGAGACAAACGCCCATCCGCTGCCATGGTATTGACCAGCGGTCCGACGCGCGAAGTCGCATTGAAAGCCGCGAATGACGCACTTTCTCAATTGAGAATCGTGACGGCATGAACGCGCCCTTTCCCAAAAAGCAGTTCGACGCGTCGACGGCGAACCTGCAATTGTTTGCTTTTTTCCACATGAATGTCGCTTTTTCCTCAATCGAGGAAGAGCAGCACGGCGAAGTGATGACGCGTTGCTATTGGCCGTTGTTGCGTCTCGCGGAAACTCACGGTCCTATCGGCATCGAGGCCTCGGGATTTACGCTGGAAACGATCGCCGCACGTGATCCGCAATGGATCGAAACGCTAAAGCGGTTGATCGCGTCCGGATTTGTGGAGTTTATCGGGGCCGGCTATTCGCAGATGATCGGCCCGCTGGTGCCTGCGCGCGTGACCGAGGCCAATTTGGCCATCGGTAATGAGATCTATCAGCGCCTTCTGGGAGTCAAACCCACCGTCGCGCTGGTCAACGAGCAGGCCTATTCCGGCGGTCTCGTAGGACTTTATCTGGATGCGGGTTTCCAAGCGCTGCTGATGGACTGGGACAATCCCTCCTCCCATCACCATTGGCCGGCGGAAGCGCGATATCGCCCGCAGCGCGCACTGGGTGCGGACGGCCGCTCGATTGGGCTGCTTTGGACCGACACTGTGGCTTTCCAAAAGCTGCAACGTTTTGCTCACGGCGATATCGCACGCGATGATTATTTCGCTTTCATCCGCACGCATCGCGGCGAAGATCGCCGCGCGTTATGCGTTTATGCCAGCGACGCCGAGATCTTCGATTTTCGCCCGGGGCGGTACAAAACAGAGGAAAACAACAGCGGCGGCGAATGGGCAAAAATCGAAGAGGCATTTTCGCATTTATCTCGAGAACCAGGCTGTGAGTTTGTTTTACCCTCCGATCTGCTGTCCCAGTCGGAGTCAAGCGGCCGCTGCGGCTGGAGACCGCAGATTGTCCAATACCTGTAAAAAAACAGCGCAAGTACAATCTGTCGCGCTGGGCGGTCACGGGTCGGGACGACCTCGCCATCAATGCGGCTTGTGAAAGCATTTATCGCGGTCTGACGAACGGGAATACCAGTCCAACCGATTGGAAGGAGCTCTGTTACCTCTGGGCGAGCGATTTTCGCACCCATATCACGCAGAAACGCTGGGATGCGTTTTGTCAAAGACTGAAGGCGGCCCAAGAGCGGTGGTGCTTGGCCCAGCCTATCGACGCTCCCGCTCCCCAAGGCACCGGCATTGATCAGCGCTACTTCGATGTCGTGACACCCTCATTGACCGCTCGACTCGATCGCCGGCGCGGTCTCGCGTTGTCCTCCGTGCAGTTTGGCGGCTCCGCTCTGATTGGCACGCTGCCTCACGGTTATTTTGACGATATTGCATTGCAGGCGGATTGGTACACCGGAAACAGCGTCTTTGAAGCCCCGGGCGAGCATAAGATCACGGACCTGGAATGGTGCGAAGCTCGGTTATGGCAAGACGGTGCAGATACGCTGGTCTTCGGTCGTGTCGATACAGCCAAGGGGCCCATCGAGAAAACCTTGAGATTCCACGGGAGCAAACCGCAAATCGATTTCGACTTGACGTTTCATTGGGACGAATGGGGAAAGGGGAGCTTGCGGATCGGTCATCTCACATTACTTCCCGCGGCCTTCGATTTGGATAAGCTTTTCTTAACAACTCATAACGGTGGTAAGGATTGCGAAACTTTCTACCTAGCCGACACGATCGTTGAACACGGCGCCCCGGTATCCTTCCTCGTCTCTGCCTCTCATGGTCTTGCAATGACGGAAGGATGGCTGGAGTTGGGTGACAATCGCAACCGCCTGAGGATTGAGGTCGACCGTGGTACAGCGCCACTTCTGGGCCTATTGACCCATAAGCGGGTGCGCGGTGGTTTGTTTTGCCAATTTGCACTATCGGCCATGGAACTGGACGATACGCGCAAGCCGACGCCGTTCCGGTCCGGTCCCCGCCGCATGCGATTTAGTGTGAACGCATCCTTTCCGGCGACCAATTGTTAACTGTGTTCTGCAACCATCCCTCTTAACAAGAGGATGACGCATCCATGGCCCAGCGCGCGAAAAAGATCTATTTGGCGGCCGCGGAAGACGACGGCAGGACCGCGCCGGCGCCGACCGGTTTGCGCGACTTCACGCAGCCCTGGCTCGACCTTAACGACAAATCCGTGCTGGTCACCGGGGGCACCGGTTCGTTCGGCAAACATTTCGTGCGGACCGTCCTCGAGCATTACAAACCGCGCCGTGTCATCATCTTTTCGCGCGACGAGCTCAAGCAATACGAGATGGAACAGGTCTTCTCGATGGAGAAGCATCCGTTCATGCGCTACTTCATCGGCGATGTACGCGATCGCGACCGCCTTGAGATGGCGATGCGCGATGTGGATTACGTAATCCACGCCGCTGCGATGAAGCAGGTTCCCACCGCAGAATACAATCCGTTCGAGTGTATTCGCACCAATATTTTCGGCGCCGAGAATGTCGTTTATGCCGCGCTTCGGCGCAACGTGCGCAAGGTCATCGCGCTTTCGACGGACAAGGCCGCCAACCCGGTCAATCTTTATGGCGCATCGAAGCTGGCATCCGACAAGATCTTCGTTGCGGCAAACAATCTTGCCGGCGCGGACGGAACGCGTTTCGCCGTGGTGCGCTATGGCAATGTCGTAGGATCGCGCGGCTCGGTCGTGCCTTTCTTCCAAAAGCTGGTGGACAGCGGGACTACGGAACTGCCGATCACCGACCCGCGGATGACGCGGTTCTGGATCACCCTCACCCAGGGCGTGAATTTTGTCCTGTCGAGCATGGAACTTTCCCGAGGCGGCGAGATCTTCGTGCCGAAGATCCCTTCGACGACAATCACCGGGCTTGCCAGTCTCATTGGACCCAGTCTCGGCCAAAAAGTCGTGGGTGTTCGACCCGGTGAAAAGCTGCACGAAACAATGATCCCCGCGGACAATTCGCGCTGGACCATCGAACTCGATGACCGCTATGTGATTCTGGCCAGTTTCGCGGCAGCCGCACGAGAGGCTTATATCAATCGGGGCGCCAAGCCGGTGAGCGAGGGTTTCGCCTATTCGAGCGACACCAATCCGGAAATGTTGGACGCGCGCGGACTGCGCCTTCTGCTTGAAGAGGCGTTCGCTTGAGTTTGCCCGCATTCAAAAAGCCGCACCCCGACATCGCGGTGAAGCCGTATCTGCCGTATGGCCGGCAAGTTATCGAACAGGACGATATCGATGCCGTCAGTGAAGCTCTTCGCGGAGATTTTCTGACGACAGGCCCTACCATCAACCGTTTCGAATTGGCTCTGGCAAAGTCCGTCGATGCAAAACATGCAATCGTCTGTGCAAATGGGACGGCCGCGCTTTATATGGCTGCACGAGCATTGCAGCTCGGCCCCGGAACAAGGGTTATCGTCCCATCGATCACATTTCTTGCCACCGCGAGCGCGCCACATCTCAATGGCGCGGAAATAATTTTTGCCGACGTCGATCCCGACAACGGTTTAATGCGTCCCGAAGACTTGCAAGAGGCGATGAACCGAGCGGGGCACGCGGATGCCCTGTTTAACGTTCATCTCAACGGTCAATGCGGCAACGTTGAGGTTATCGCGCGACTGGCACGGGCGAATGGCCTCAAGATCGTCGACGATGCCTGTCATGCCTTGGGCACCGCATTTGTGGCTGCCGACGGCGCATGCAGCAAAATCGGGGAGAATGCATTCAGTGATTTGACCGTGTTTTCATTCCACCCGGTCAAAGCAATCGCGATGGGAGAAGGCGGCGCCGTGACGACGAATGATGAGGGAGCAGCCGCAAACCTGTCGCGCACGCGCAATCACGGTATGACGCGCGATGCGGGGGAGTTCAGCAATGCGCTCGACGCCTTTGATGGCGCGAATGTTCCAAATCCCTGGTACTATGAACTGATAGAACCAGGGTTCAATTGGCGGACGAACGATATTCAATGCGCGCTTGGTCTGTCTCAGCTGGCAAAGCTCGAACGGTTTCTGACCCGTCGCCGCGCTTTGACCGCGTGCTATGACGAGTTACTGGCACCCTATGCACCTTATCTACGTCCCGTAACCAGACAGCGAAATTGTCTGCCGGCCTGGCATCTTTATGCTGTTCAAATTGATTTTGCGGCCCTTGATATAACGCGAGCGCAGTTCATGCGCGAATTGGCCGGTCAGGGAATCGGCAGTCAAGTTCATTACTTTCCGGTACATCGGCAGACTTATTACAGCCGACGTTATGGTATCGCCAATCTGCCGGGCGCGGATCGCTACTACGCGCGCGCCCTGAGCTTGCCCTTATTTGCATCGATGACGAAGGATGATGTCGGGCGCGTCGTGGATGCCGTCGAGACAATTTTGAATCGCTAAAACGGCTACGGGCGGAGACTTCGCTCCGCCCGCTGCTTCTTATCACTGAAACCCACCCACGAAAATAGGCCCACGCCTCGGGGAGAGAGCCAAACTGTGCGGCTCCGACCTGTTCGGAAAGACCGCGGCGGCCGCGATTGCGACCGCCGCGTTGAGTAATACTTACCGGAACAGAGACAGAATCGCCGAAGGTGCTTGATTGGCGATCGACAACGCCTGAATACCGAGCGACTGTTTGGTCTGCAGGGCAGTGAGCTGTGCGCTTTCCTGGGCCATGTTGGCGTCGACCAAGCTGCCGATACCTGCCGTCAGCGTATCGGATAGCGTTTGAGCAAATGACACCTGGACCGAGAACTTCTTCGAGCCGGAAGACAATTTCGAAAGGGCCGAGTCGACGTTCTCGAGCGAAGATGTAATTGTCGAGACCATTGTCGAAGCTTTGGCAGCTGTCGAGATCGTACCCGCGGCCGCGATGGTCACGATGGATCCGGACAGCGACATGTCCTGAGCGGCGACCGTGATGCGGCGCGAACCGTCCGAGGAAGCCAATGCCGTAATCTGCTGCGTCGAACCGTCGACCAGGTTGAAGCCGTTGAACACAGCGTTCTTCACAATGGTCGTGATTTGGTCGCGAAGGGCGACAAAATCCTGGTTCATAGCCTGACGGCTTGCCGTGTCGAGCGAAGAGTCGGACGCGGATAGCGCCTTCTGCTTCATTTCAACCAGCAAGTCGGATATCGACTGGCCGGCCGACATGGCGACATCCACCGCAGACATGCCGCGATTGAGACTGTCGGTCACGGCCGTATAACCGGCGACGTCGCCGCGCATGTTTTGCGCGATGGCGTAGGTTGCGCCGTCGTCCTTAGCGGACGCGACCTTCATACCGGTGCTGATGGCGTTTTGGACCGCCGACATCTGGGCTTGAGTTGAATTGAGGTATTGCAGCGCAGTCATTGCGCCGACATTGGTATTGACGCTAAGCATGGGGGCCTCCATTCTGGTAACTTGACACGAGCGTTTTGCTCAAGGGCGTTCTCGCCCTGCCGTGTTCAAGGCAATCCGCATGCCGTGAATGATTAAGGGTTTCTTGACTCTCGATTGCGAGGGTCGAGGTCGCAGATGGCTCGAGGGGGATTTGCCGAGTGGCGAAAATTGCCGGGTAGGAATTGCCGGCCAAAGGGTAATTGTTGCCGGGTAGGCGGCAATATTTGCCCACAAAATAAGAACGGCGCGGGAATCATCCCCACGCCGTTCTAATCCCCTCTTCCCCGACGTTTATTATCTAAACAGCTGGAGGATTGCCGAAGGCGCCTGATTGGCGATCGACAACGCCTGCACACCGAGCGATTGCTTGGTCTGCAAGGCCGTGAGCTGGGCACTTTCGGAGGCCATGTTGGCATCGACCAGGTTGCCAATACCGGACGTTAGGGTGTCGGAAAGTTTCTGGGCGAAATCGGCCTGGATCGAGAACTTCTTCGAACCCGAAGACAGTTTTGCCAAGGCCGAGTTGACGTTATTAAGCGAAGCTTGAATTGTCGCCACCATGGTCGAGGCTTTGGCCGACGTCGAGATTGAGCTTGTGCTCTTAATGGTCACAATCGTACCGGACAATGACATGTTCTCTGCCGTTACCGTGATTCGACGTGCACCATCGGCCGACGCCAGTGCCGTAATTGCAGTCGTCGAACCGTCGACCAGATTGAAGCCGTTGAACACAGCGTTCTTCACAATGGTCGTGATTTGATCGCGAAGGGCGACAAAGTCCTGGTTCATCGCCTGACGGCTTGCCGTGTCGAGCGAAGTATCCGAGGCGGTAAGTGCCTTCTGCTTCATTTCCACCAACAGGTCGGAAATCGACTGACCGGCCGACATAGCGACATCCACCGCCGACATGCCGCGATTGAGGCTATCGGTCACAGAAGCATAGCCGGCGACGTCCCCGCGCATGTTTTGCGCGATGGCGTAGGTTGCGCCGTCGTCCTTAGCGGACGCGACCTTCAGACCAGTGCTGATGGCGCTCTGAACGGTTGCCATCTGTCCCTGAGTTTGATTGAGGTACTCCAGCGCGATCATGGCGCTTGTATTGGTGTTCACGCTAAGCATGGTGTGTTCTCCATTTCGTTCCGGTCGGCAGATGGCGTTTTACGCATCTGAGAGCACAATGCCCCTGCCCTGCTTTCGCGGTCGCAATGCTCATACCAAGTTCTGGCCGCATTCCCGGCGTTTAATATGTTGATTTTATTGATATATTTAAATGGGCGATTCTGCACGACTCGGGAAGAATTTGCCGAGCGGCAAAAAAGAGAAAGGCCGACTTTGCAGCCGGCCCCGTCTCGAGATGAATTCCAAACGGATTTTAAGCTTTGCCGCTCAGCCCTTGCATAATCGTGCGGTTGACGTCGATCAGAGGATCGAGCGGGGCACCTTGACGCGTTACCTCTTTGGAATAGCGCGTGACCCAAAGCGATAGCGACACGATCTGCGCCCGCAAATCCTGCGGCAGCTGATTGCGGTCATCAAGGCAGTCGGCAGCGAGGGTGCGCCACAGCATCCGATTCCAGTCAATCGCCTCGGCCAACGGACCGCCGCTCTTGCTGTTTCTTTGCGCGTCTATGAGTGCGCCCGTGACTTGACCGAATACGCGGTACTCGGTTTCGCGCGGATCCTCAGTGCTGAACTGCGTGGTTTGGTAGGCTTTTAGGGTCATAGTTCAACCGTTCCTGTTCGAATTCGAACAATTTTCTGCACAACATCAGTGCCTTATAGTAGGCACCACCCATCACTTCACGACTGATTTCGAAACACACGGCTAACGCGGAACGATCGCGAATGGCGCCCATAAATTCCGTTATCCGCAGTGCAAAGTCGTTGTAGTGCTGTTCACTGCCGTCCGGGTCGAGATACATCATCATGATCGGCAGATAGATGTGCCGCGCCGGGGTTGTCGCCTCATCCGGCTGCATGATGTCCTTCTCGCGCAAGACACAGGCCCTATTCTGAATAACCAAGCTTGTCCGCTTGTCCCCGTTGGTAAGCACCGCGCCGTTCAGAACGAATTTCTCCCCCGGCTTCAATGACAATTTCAGCGGCATCAGAGGCCCCCAACGAAATTTGGACTTGTTCGACACGATGACCTTAGCGACCTCTGGTTAACAAAATGCTTGCATTGAGAACGGGCATGTTCACGAGAGATTAAGCATAGACTGGTTTTACTGCGGGGCCACCTTCGGGGAATAACGCAAATGGCTCAAGCCATTGCCGCGCGTAGCATAGGATCGCTTGCGGGTATTGACGCCAAATTGGCGGCCCTTGCCAAACTCGAGGCACTTGCGGAAGAGATTGATGCGCAGCTGGTCCGGCGCAAATCGAACGGATTGCTGCGCCGTTCGATCAAAGCATGGCGGCGTGGCGACATTGTACGCTCTGGTCAACTCGCACTTGATGCAACCGAAGCCGACGATACCAACGCCAAGGCTTATCATGTACTGGCGATGGCCTTGGAAAGAATGGGGCATATCCACAAGGCGCTGGTGACGTACGAACACTCCTTTGAATTGGATCCCAACGACCCAGAGCTGCTCATCAATCTCGGTTTGACCGCATGGAATCTCAAGCTGATTGATGGCGCGGCGAAGATGTTTCAGCTTTACATCGCCGCCTGCCCCGACTCGCCTCTGGGTTATAACAATCTGGGCAGCGTGCAAGGCGACATGGGTCAGTCCGCGATTGCCATCGAAACGCTGCGCGCAGCAATTTGCCGGATGCCCGGCGAACCAATCCTATGGAATTCCTTAGCTACGGTGCTGGCCGAGGAGGGGCGCGTCGAGGAGAGTTTGGTATTCTACCGCGAGGCCATCCGCCTGGATCCCGATTTCGCGCGACTTTACCACAATCTTGGTTACGCCTATTCGCATCTGGGCAGACTGTCGGAGGCACTTGAAGCTTATAACAGCGCCTTGGAGCACGTCGTCGACCCGGCCGAACGCATCGAAAGCCAGCATTCTCGTTCCATCTGCATGATCGGAATGGGAAAGTTGGAAGAAGGGTTTCGCGAATACGAAATTCGCAATCATCAGAGATTCCGCGCTTATATTCACCACATGATCAAAGCGCCGCTGTGGAGCGGCGAGCCGTTGGAAGGCAAACGCATCCTGGTCGTCGGTGAACAAGGACTCGGCGACGAATTCATGTTTGCAAACACACTGCCTGACATTGCTGAGGCCGTCGGGCCGAATGGAAAATTGCAAATCGCCGTCGACCCGCGTCTGGTTGACCTGTTTCAAAGGTCTTTCCCGAACGCGGATGTGGGTACCTATGACGATCGCACTTTGATCGACAAGGACGGCAACAAGTCGCTGCGCTTCGTTCCTTTTGCCGTTAAAAACGGCGAACCAGATTTCTACGCACCGATGGGCTCGACGCTGCAAGTGTTTCGCAAGCGCCTGGAGGATTTTCCGCACCAAGCTTTCCTCACCGCCGACCCCGTGCGCAAAGAGACATTTCGCAATGCGCTGGCGGCGAAGGGACCTGGCCCCTATATCGGCATCTGTTGGCGTTCGATGATGATGGGTACGAAACGCGCGAAATACTACAGCGCACTGGATTCTTGGGGACCAATCCTCAAAACACCCGGTGTGCGCTTCGTCAGTTTGCAATATGGCGATAGCGAGGAAGAATTGGCGCGAGCCCGCGAGATGCATGGCGTGGATATACGAGTTATGGAAGGCCTCGATCTTACCGACGATATCGACGGGGCCGCTGCACTTTCCGCGGCCGTCGATCTCGTGATCTCGGCACCGACGGCAGCCGCGGCAACAGCGGCAAGCGTTGGTACCGAAGTATGGTTTTTGACTGCCGGACGAACCTGGCCGCAACTGGGTACCGACGAGTTTCCTTGGTATCGCAAAGGGCTCGTTTTTAGTCCCAAAAAATTCGGGGACTGGAACGAGCTCATCCCCTCTATAGCAGAGCGTTTAGCGAAATTCGCAACGCGTTGATTATTGCTGTTGCTGCTGCTGGTGATAGAGCCGTTCCGGCATGGAGGCGGTGGGTTGGGGCGACGACATCGGCCGGGCGACCCGCAGAAAATCTTCATGGCGCACCGGAGCCTGCGTAGGTTCGACCGCCACCGCGATAGCCAATTCGCTTTCCGCCACGCCTTTGAATGTTCCGCGTGTCGGCGGAACATCATTATAGTCGCGGCCGATGGCCGCGCGGATATGCTGCTCGTCCGCCATCGTGTCGTTGGTGGGATCAAATCCAACCCAGCCAAGGCTCGGAAGATGTGCTTCCACCCAGGCATGGGTAGCATCTGCACCTGAGCGATCATGGCTTTGCGGTCGATGATAGAGATAGCCCGACACGTAGCGCGCGGGAATGCCCCATTTTCGCGCGATGGCTATCATGATGTGTGCGAAATCCTGGCAGACTCCGCGCTTTTCGCCCAATGCATGATCGATTGGCGAATGTACCTGTGTGATACCTGATTCGTATTCGAAGGATTCGTAGATCGTGTGGTTCAAGGTCTTGAGCGCCGTCAGCGGATCGCCTTTCGGGCGTGTCAGATCTTTCTCAGCCATGAACCGAACGAGGGCTGGCGAGCAAATAGCGAATTTCGAAGGCTCGAGGAGATCAAAGTGATCATCCGAGAGGTTGTAAGGATTGTAGCGGTCCCATTCCAGATTATCCGCCGCTTCGGGCAGCGGCGGCATGCGGTAAATTTCGACGACGGCCTGGGCCTCGATACGTAACTCGTCATGTGCGCGCAGAACGTTGAAGTGATAGACGGCATTCCCGGCGTAATCGGTATAGGCGTAAAGCTGTGCCCGCGGATTGGTGACGATCTGGAAGGAGCGCAGAGCTTGCGGCCCCTCAGAGCGGGGCTGCATGCGTAGCTCCATAACCGTTTCACGGATTTGTGCGGAATAGCGGAATCGGGTGACGTGCCGGATCGAATAAAACATCGTGGTTCAAAGCTCTTTTCTCACAAGACGGTCTCCGCGCCATAGGCGATGTAGGATTTGAAAACGGCTTCGTGGATTTGCTCGCATTGCCGCGCGATTTCATCCAGGAACGGCGCGAGGGATCCGCTCATCAAATCCTCGATCTGGGTGAAATCGACCGAAGCCTTTAAACGGCCCGCCAGGCGTTCAACCAGTGCCCGGCGCGCCGGCGCAGCGCCCGGTGCCACGCGCATCAGCGCTTCGCATATATGATCGACAGAAAACCGCACGGAGTGCGGAAACTCGCCGTCGAACAACAGGAATTCGGCGATCTTTTCGGGACGGATTGCCGCCGTATAGGCCTTACAATACGGCTCGAACGCGGTGCAAAATTTGAGCAATACCAGCCAGTCGAAATATCTCGGCGTATCCGGAACATCCGATTTCGACGTGCCGAAATGTAAATCAAGAAGACGGGCGACAAGTTGTGCCCGCTCGATGTGCCGGCCGAGCTCCAGAAAATACCAGCCTTCGCCATGGCTGAGAGTTGAATAGGTTACGCCGCCCAGCATATGCAGATCGGCCAATGTTTCCCGGAACAACCGCGCCGGGTGATGAACCCAGATGCCGTCCATTGTTACCGGCTGCAGCCGCAAATAAAGCCGATTCAAATTTTCCCAGACTTCCATCGACAATTGCTCGCGGACTTGGCGCGCATTGTCCCGCGCATTGCGTAACGAGGTCAGAAGCGAAGAGGGATTGTGTAGGTCGAAGGCGAGCCCCTGCGTAATTGCAAAGGCATCTGGGACGGTGGGTACATGTTTTTCGGCCGATAAGGCGGCAACGACGCGCGCCCAGGAATAATCGGCCTCCTCTCGCGATTGCTCAATCATCGACTCCAGTTTTACGGCGATCAGGCGCGCAGTGTGTTCCGCGCGCTCCAGATAGCGGCTCATCCAATAGAGGCTGTCAGCGACCCGGCTTAGCATCAGTTGCTCAATACCCAGGTGTCTTTGGATCCGCCGCCTTGACTGGAATTCACCACCAGGCTGCCGCGTTTGAGCGCCACGCGGGTCAAGGCCCCGGGGACGATGGTCGTTGTTTCGCCATGCAGAATAAAGGGACGCAAATCGACGTGGCGCGCCTCGACGCTGCCATCGACAAAAGTAGGCGCGGTGCTGAGCTGGATGGTCGGCTGCGCGATGTAATTGTCGGGTTCGGCCTTCAGCTTCTCGGCGAAGGCATCACGCTCGTCTTTGCTGGCATGAGGGCCGACGAGCATTCCATAGCCGCCCGATTCTCCCACCGCCTTTACGACCAGCGTGTCGAGATTGGCCAGCACATGCGACAGCGATTTCGGTTCGCGGCACAGGAAGGTCTGCACCGATTCGAGGATTGGTTCTTCCGAGAGATAATAGCGGATAAGCCGCGGCACATAGGCGTAGATCGCTTTGTCGTCGGCGACGCCCGTACCCAGAGCATTGGCAATGACGACATTGCCGGCGCGATAAGCGTTGAATAGGCCCGGCACGCCTAACGAAGAATCTTCGCGAAAGATCAGATTGTCGATGAAATCGTCGTCGATACGGCGATAGATGACGTCGATGCGCTGCAAACCGCTGGTGGTGCGCGTGTAAACGACATTGTCGTTGACCAAAAGATCGCGCCCTTCCACCAATTCCACACCCATTTGGCGGGCCAGAAAGGCGTGCTCGAAATAGGCCGAATTGAAAACGCCCGGCGTCAGGACGGCGATGGTGACGTCTTCCTGAAACGGCGTTAGAGAACGCAAAGTCGCCAGCAATTCGCGTGGATAATGTTCAATCGGGCGCACGCCCATCGCGCGAAACAGATTCGGGAAAGGCGCGGCGCTCCACATCGCGGTTGGCCAACATATAGGAAACGCCCGAAGGAACGCGAAGATTGTCTTCCAGGACGACAAAGGTCCCGTCTTCGCGGCGAACAAGATCGGTGCCGCAGACATTGACATAGGCGCCGTGGGGCACCTGCAATCCGCGCATCTCGCGGCGGTAATGTTTGGAACCGTAAATCATCGAGCGCGGGATGACGCCATCTTTCAAGACGCGTCCGTCGCCATAGATGTCACGCAGAAAGTGATTGAGCGCTTGGATCCGCTGCTTCAGACCGGCTTCGATATGCGTCCATTCGCCGGCCGTAACGATGCGTGGCAGCAGATCGGTTGGAATGATGCGTTCGGTCGCCTGTTTGTCGCTATAGACCGTGAAGGTAATGCCCTGGTGCAGAAATGAGAGTTCGCAAGCCTGCTGACGGCGAATCAATTCTTCGGGCGGCAGTGTCGCGAGCCTTGCAGCCAAGACGGCGCAATGCGGACGAATGGTGCCATCGGCCGCGAACATTTCGTCATAGGCGGCGCCCAGCGTGTATTTCGCATAGGGCGCATCATGGCCCGGCCGGGGCGCGACGGTTGCGGCGTGCGCGGCTTCTTGCTCCTCCGTCTCCAGATTTGAAATCGCCTTATGCTGCATATGCGAAGTATGATCGGTTAGATGGCCACCTCGTCAAGCGGTAGCCCGACATTCCATGCCGATAACTGCGGCTATCGCGCCGGTGTGCCCAGAAAAGCACGGACCTCGGCCACCAATTCCGGTGCCATCTCCTCCATCGGCAGGTGACCAGTGGCGGGATAGATCACCAGTTTGGAGCCTTTGATCGCCTTTGCCCAAATATGTGCGGCAGCGACAGGAATGAGATGATCGTCGCTTCCCCAAAGGATCAGCGTCGGCGCTTTGATGGCGGCAATATGGTCGCGCACGTAAGTGTCCGGCGTTAATTGAAAGCGCGTAAGCGTTGCCTGGCGCGTTCCCGCCATGCGGGCAAAATCCCAATATTGGTCGATCATTGCGTCGGTGAGCGCCGATTTGCGGACGACGGCGGCGTTCAATCCTTCCACCACAAGTGAGCGCGGTGTGATGTGAAGCAATAACCGATTAAGGACAGGCGTGCGCGCGAGGCGGAACGCCAGCGGCAGATGATCGCCGAAAGAAGTTTGCATCCCGCCGGCATCGACCAAGATCAGATGGGTGGTGCGGTCCGGATATTCCTCCGCAAATCGCGCCGCCACGCCTCCGCCCATTGAATTTCCGCCAATGGCGAAATGGGTAAGTCCCAGTTTGTCGGCGAAAGCTTTGACGAAGATCGTCATACCTTGCTCGGAATAGTCGCCGTTCAATGTGGCACCAGTCAGACCATGGCCCGGTAAATCGACCGTAACGACGCGGTAGTTGTCCGAAAGATACTTCGACCATGGCTCCCAATCGAACAGAGACGAATTTGAGCCATGCAACAGCAGAATCACGGGCGCGTCTTTGGGACCGTGGATACGATAATGCGCTCTGGCCGTCCTATTTGGATAAGTGAACGGCACATTCGAAGCATTAACCGCCGTCGTTAATGTGCTGCGATAGACCAAATCAACAAATTGCGAGGGCGGTGTGGCATATTTCGCTTCCAAGACTGCGCGGGGAATATCGGGCTGGTTGAGAAATACATAGCCGCCACTGAGCACCACAATGATAAGAACACCGATCGATAGAAGAAATTTCTTCCACATGTCTGAGCCCCATTATCCGCCGCAAGGATACACAAAATTCACCCGTCGAGACATGCAAGCAGCGCATCTTGGTTCGGCCGTTCCGCGATGCGGTATGCCACGAAGTTGAGTGGTGCCAGCGCCGCTACTGTTGCTCCGCTGATGCAAAAAGCGGTCAGGCGCGCGCAAACGTCCGTCAACCCTGCTTCGGTGACGCACGCGACAAAGACCCTTGCACTGCGTGGTGAGAAGAAAAATGCTGCGTCCAACGCGTGATCCGACAACGCGCCAATGACAAATTTCGGCAACGCGGTTGACGCTACGACATCGTAGAGCACTGCGGATCGGACATCATAACCTTTGGCGGCCAGCAGAGAAGCAAGTCTGCCCTCGCCTTCGGCACCACTCGCGTGCAACAACTTTGCGCCGGGCGCCACCCATTGCGGCAGCACATTCGCGAGCGCCACGACATCGCCGTCGGCGCTCTGAACCTTCTCGAACCCGGCTTGCCGCGCGGCCTCTGCCGTTTGCGGCCCGACGGCGTAAAGCGGAATATCCCGCAGCTCGCATGCGCCGCGCCAAAGCCCGCACGCCATTCGCACTGGTCGCCAGAATCCCGTCAACCGCATCCAAAACCAGCGGCGGCCCGTCGTGAAACCGCACCGATAGCAGCGGCGCATTCAGAACGTCGTGGCCAAGCTCGCGCAAGCGCGCGGCAAAGACTTCTGCATCTTCAACCGGCCGTGTGATGAGGACACGCATATCAAACGGCCAACCAAGGCAAGCGCCGTCGGACGCAGCTTGTCGCCGGCTTCGCGTCCGGCCCGCTCGGCGTCTTGTTTGCGATCCGCGCCGAGCTCGATCTTGAACTCCGTCTCCACAAAGCCACGGCCATCCGGCGCGATGACCTCGCCGCGGAAAGACAGCGTGTTGCCTTCCAGCCGTGCCAAACCCGCAATCGGCGTTCGGCAAGAGCCATCGAGCGCATTCTGAAAGGCACGCTCGCAAGCCAGCACGACGGCGGATGCTTCGTCATTCAGTTTGGCAACGGCTGTGGCCGTGCGCAAATCGGCGCCGCGGATTTCGATCCCGACGACACCCTGTCCCAGTGACGGCAACCATTCATCGACCGAAAAAGCGGAGGTGACGCGCGCCGCCAAGCCCAAGCGTTTCAAACCGGCCATGGCAAGGAGAATGGCGTCGATCTCGCCCGTTCCAATTTTGCCAGGCGCGTATCCACATTGCCGCGCAACAACACACATTGGAGATCCTGCCGGGCACGCAGGAGCTGGGCCTGGCGCCGCACGGAACTGGTGCCGACTCGGCTGCCGGTGGGCAGATCGGCAAGACCGCGGCCCGTTTTGGCGATCAGCACATCAGACGGGTCCTCGCGCGGCAGGATGGCGCCCAGCACAAGTCCCGGAGGCAATTGCGTCGGCACATCTTTCATGGAATGAACCGCGAGATCGATGTGATCCCTAAGCAACGCCTCTTCCAACTCCTTGACGAACAAGCCTTTGCCCCCCGCATCGGCCAAGGGACGGTCCAAAATGCGGTCGCCCGTGGTTTTTACCGGCACGATTTCGCAGGCAATCCCGGCGCGCGCCTCAAGGAGGCTGGCCACCATGCCGGCCTGCACGCGGGCGAGTTTTGACCCGCGGGTCCCAAGGCGAAGGGGAGAAGTGCTTTGCGGCATGGATTTTTCGGGTTAGAGCCTGTGCTATCCAAATACCTATCTAACACGGGATCGAAACTTTGCACGCCTTGACCGTTCTGGGCATCGAGACCAGCTGCGACGAGACCGCGGCCGCAGTGGTGCGGGGAGGCGGCAGCGGGCCGGGCGAAATTCTCTCCAATGTGATCTTCAGCCAGCTGGACGAACACCGGCCCTATGGCGGCGTGGTGCCCGAAATTGCCGCGCGCGCCCATGTGGAGGCGCTCGACGGCATCATCGAGCAAGCGCTTGGCGATGCCAGGAATGGCGCTTGGCGATGTCGACGCCGTTGCCGCCACCGCCGGGCCGGGACTGATCGGCGGGGTGATGGTTGGGCTGGTCACCGCCAAGGCGCTGGCGCTGGCCGCCGGCAAACCGCTGATCGCCGTCAATCATCTGGAAGCGCCATGGGCTGAGCGCGCGGCTTTCCGAAGGCGTGGAATTTCCCTTTCTTGCTGCTTGCTGGTTTCCGGCGGCCATTGCCAGCTTCTGGGCGTCGAAGGCGTCGGCCGCTTCCGGCTTTACGGCACCACCATCGACGATGCGGCGGGCGAAGCCTTCGACAAGACGGCCAAACTGCTCGGTCTTGCCTTATCCCGGCGGGCCGCGCATCGAAGTGCTGGCGCAGGAAGGCAATCCGAAGCGCTACGCTCTGCCCCGGCCGATGCGCGGGCGCGAAGGGCGCGGACTTTTCCTTCTCCGGCCTGAAGACGGCCGTGCGCCAGATCACGCTTGGAGCCCAGATGTCCATGCTGCCGATCTGGCCGCTTCGTTCCAAGCCGCCGTGATCGACATTCTGCAGCGAGCGCACGCGCGCCGCGATGGCGATGTTTCGTGCGCGATTTTCCCGATCGCGCTTGAACCGGCCTTCGTGATGGCCGGCGGCGTTGCCGCCAACGGCGCCATCCGCGCCGCGATGAGCGCGCTCGCTTCGGCGCAAGGCTTTGTGATGAAAGTGCCGCCGGCCGGCGCTTTGTACCGACAATGCCGCCATGGTGGCTTGGGCCGGAATCGAACGCGCGCAATTGGGAATGTTCGATCCGCTCGATGTTGTCGCAAAGGCCCGATGGCCGCTGGAGGCTGCGTGAAGATCGCCACTTGGAACATCAATTCGGTGCGGCTGCGCATCAATCTGGTGGCGCGCTTCCTGCGCGAACATGCGCCCGATGTGCTGTGCCTTGCAGGAGATCAAGGTCGCCAACGAATTGTTTCCCGGCCGAAGCATTCCACAAAGCTGGGTTATGAACATCAGGCGATCAACGGGCAGAAGGGCTATCACGGCGTCGCGTGCTTTCGCGCCTTCCCTTCAAGAAAACCGCGGTGGAGGAGTTCTGCCGCGAAGGCCATTCGCGCCATATGAGCGTGATCTTCGAGAACGGCGTGGAATTGCACGATTTCTACGTGCCGGCGGGAGCCGATATTCCCGATCCCGAGGCCAATCCTAAATTCGCCCACAAGCTCGACTTCCTGCGCGAGATGGCGCGCTTCTTCGAAAAGCGAAAGGCCAAGCGCAATGCGCCGGTCGTGCTGGTCGGCGATCTCAATGTCGCGCCGCTGGAGAACGACGTGTGGAGTCACAAGCAACTCCTCGATGTTGTCAGCCATACCCCCATCGAAACGGGACTGCTCGGCGAGGCCCAAGCCGCATTCGACTGGACCGACGTGACGCGCGCCTTCGTTCCGCCGACGGAGAAAATCTATTCTTGGTGGAGTTATCGCGCTTCCGATTGGGAAGCCTCGGATCGCGGCCGCCGGCTCGACCACATCTGGGTCAGTCCTGGACTGAAAGGCGCGATTGTCTCGCAGGCGATCGCGCGGAAAATGCGCGGTTGGGCCAAGGCATCGGACCATGTGCCAGTAATCGCGGAATTAGATCTCTGATATGCCCTCCCCAGTGGAGCGTTCATTTCCCAGGGTTGCTTTTTTCCTCCCCCCGTCTCGATTTTCGCCGAAAATCAAATCCGCGCGCCCAACACCGAGCGCCGCCGCTTTCCACGTAAAGGACAAAAGGGGAACAATCGAGAAGCTGCGTTCTCTTGACATATTCAATGCCGTCGGCAATTGTTGTGTTAACACAACGAATTCATGTAATATAAGACACGATACATTGCCCATATGCGCACGAAGCGATGCATAACAGGCTCAATGTCCTCCGCGCCGAACGCGGCGTATCCCGGCGGAAGCTCGCTGAAGCAGTCGGGGTTAATCCGCAAACCATCGGTTACATCGAACGCAGCGACTACGGCCCTAGCCTGGAGCTGGGCCTGAAGATCGCGGCTTTCTTTGGGGTACCAGTAGAGCTGCTGTTTTCGCTTGAGCCATTCAAGCCGCTGGCCGACCAGCTCACCCAGCCGACAAAGGAGGAAAACCCATGATCTTACCGCGCGGCATTCGCCGCCTTGCCGTGGTGTCGATGTATGGCGCTTATCTCATCGGAGGGATCATGCAATGGCGCGTGCGCGAGATCGGCCAAGACCGCCAGGCCATCCCGGCCGCCTTCCTCTTCGCCTTTGCAATCGGCACATTCCTATTCGTGAGCACGCATTACATGCGTTGGACGGGAGCAAAGGACGCGGCTCTGGACGAACGCGAGATCGCGACGCGCAACGCCGTCTATCGGACCGCTTATGGCGTGATGGCATGGAGCGGCGTGCTCCTGCTGGCATGGTGGTATGTCGGCCGATTTGTGTCGCCGCCATCGACACTCGAAACGGACGTCAATGTCATGTTTTGGGGCTATGTTCTGTTGTTGTCGACCTTGCCGGCGTCGTTACTGGCATGGAACGATCGTCCGCCGCACTGATCGTCACGGAATCCAAGCTTGCTCATCGCTCTCATCCGCCACGGGCCGACGGACTGGAACGCGCAACATCGCGTCCAGGGCAGCATCGACACGCCGCTCAGCGATTTTGGTCGCGCCAAGATGGCGGGTTTGTTGCCGCCGCAAGGGTTCGAAACCGCGCGCCCTTTTTGCAGTCCGAAATTGCGGGCGCGCCAGACCGCGGAATTGTTGGGACTTATTAACCCGACCATCGATGATCGTCTGGCCGAACAGAATTGGGGCTCATGGGAAGGGCTGACACGCGAAGAGATGCTGGCGCGCGACGGCAAAGACGCCTTCGAGCGCGCCGGAGGCCGAGGTCTTGCATTCCGCCCGCCAGGCGGCGAATTGACAGGCGAGCTCCATGCGCGTCTGCTGAGTTTTTTTTCCGATGTGAGCAAGAGCAAGGAGGACGCTGTAGCCGTGACGCATATGGGCGTGCTGCGTGCCGCTTACGCGCTGGCGACGGGCTGGAATATGTCCGCAGCGATGCCGCCAAATCTGGATTTGTCGGCAGCTCTGGTGCTTTCGCTCGACGCGGGCCGGGTGATGGGGATCGCCGAACTCAACGCGCCGCTGCAGGTACGCGCATAGCGGCGCTTGTCGCTAGTGTCGTGGTTTCGAAGTTCGCGATATCACCGATATCAGCATCTTTTGCGAACTTCGAAACCAAAACGACACTAGCATCAATAGATTGGCTAGTGTCCTTTCGATTCCGAAATTCGAATGAGGCCGATATCAGACGCAACGAATTTCGGAATCGGGACGCTTAGGCCCAGAAAGGATCGAGGCGTTTGAATTTCTCCAAGCGCTTGAGCGCCTTCTTGCCCATGCGATCGGCGCGGGCGCGATGCCAGCCATTGACCAGTCCGGCGGCGAAATAGAGATCGGCTTGGCTATGGGGCGAAATCGTCTCGTCGGCGGTCAAACGGCCGAGCACCGCACGCACTTGCGACACATCGTTGAGCGCGCCCAGCATGTCTTGAAGCTGTTTGACATGACCCAGATATCGTTTCACCGCTTTTTTCTTATACAGCGGACCGTAAAATTCCCCCGCATAACGCAACTTCTTCAGCGAAATGCGCAGACGATGACAGGCGCGCGAATCCAGAGCCTTCGCTTTGCGGCCACGCTTGAGGACGCGCATCAGATGCTCGTCCATCATCCGACGCGACGCGGATTTCACGGGTGCGCGCACCGCGAGCCGCGCCCGAAGATCGACCGTCCCCGATTGCGCGCCGAGCCAGGAACGCGCCTCCGCGGCGGCGGCAACGTCATCCTGGAATACGGCAAAATCCGCGCCCGAAATATGTTCGACCACCGCGTCCCAGGCTCTTGCCCGGGCTTCTTCGGCGCGGAGGCGCAGCGTCTTGAAGGCGTCCTCATGCTCGAACAGCTGTTCCAAAGGCCCGAACAGCTGCTCAATAAAGACATCAAGATCGCGTGCCGGAGCGACGGCATCGGTGAACGCTTTGGTGCGCGTCTTTAAATCTCTGAGGACAGGCGAGTGGAATTCCTCGCCGAACGCCGAAAACGCCACATGAAGGCGGCGCAAGCCGACACGCAATTGATGCAAACCCTCCGCGTCGCGACCGCGCACCACCGGTGACACATTGGCGGCAACATGGGCCAGGCATTCGAGCACAGTGACGCGGAACGCATCTTCCAGCGTCATGCGCGCACTCAAGCGCAGCGGCCGTGCGGTGACCGCAGCCGACGGCACTTCGTGCAAGCGATGCCGTGTGGTGGAACGGATCGTGGCCGGGCGAGTCTCATCCATCGTGTGTTCTGGCTCCAAAGCGCGGCATTTCGAAACGCTCTTAGACATTGCGCACAAGCAATCCCGCTTTGGCAAGCGTGGATTTTGCCTCCGCAATAGTTGCTTGACCGAAATGGAATATCGACGCCGCCAGAACGGCATTGGCATGACCGTCGCGCACGCCTTCCACCAGATGATCGAGCGTCCCTACGCCGCCGGACGCGATCACGGGAACCGGCACGGCGTCGGCAATGGCCCGCGTCAAGGCAAGATCGTAACCGACTTTGGTGCCGTCGCGATCCATCGAGGTGAGCAGGATTTCGCCCGCACCATAATCGGTGAGTTTCACGGCATGGGCCACCGCGTCGAGCCCGGTGGGATGGCGCCCGCCATGGGTAAAAACCTCGAACTTTCCCGGTGCAACCTGTTTGGCATCGATGGCGGCGACGATGCATTGGCTGCCGAACTTCTCGGCGCCCTCCCGAATGAATTCCGGCCGGCGCACGGCTTCGGTGTTGACGGAGACCTTGTCGGCACCCGCCAGCAAGAGGGCCCGGATGTCATCCAGCGTGCGGACGCCGCCGCCAACCGTGAGCGGCATGAAGCAAACATCGGCCGTACGGCGCACCACATCGAGCAAGATGCCGCGCTTCTCGTGGGATGCCGTAATATCGAGAAAACAAAGTTCGTCCGCGCCGGCTTTGTCATACAACATGGCTTGCTCGACCGGATCGCCCGCGTCGCGCAGATCGACAAAATTGATGCCTTTGACGACGCGGCCGTCTTTCACATCGAGACAAGGAATAATGCGAATTTTGAGCATCAGCGCATTCTTCCCATCGCGGCGACATTGAACAAAGCCCGGCCGCAAGCCGCTTCCGCCGGCACGCCGGTGGTTTTGCACAAAGCTTCGGCCTCCAAAAGCAGATCGAGCGCGTCACCCAGTTTGGCTTCGCCCCATTTCTGAGCTTGGGCCTTAAACGAAGTGACACGCGAGAAATGCACGGGCGGGCGCAACTTGCGCATTGCGCCGTCGATGCTTTCGCCGCGCGCGATTTCGGCACCGACCAGCAAGAGTCGCTGGAAATGAGACATGGCCTGACGGAGCACCGCGACAGGCGAGACATCCGCCGTCCACAATCGTTCCAGTGCCAGATCCAAGCGGACGAGATCGCCGGAGCCTGCGGCATCGCAGGCCTCTTCCACCCGCACTTCGGCTTCGTCGCCCATCACGGCTTGAACATCTTCGAGCACGATCTGCTTCTTGCCGCGTGCGTAAAGGGCGAGCTTTTCCAATTCCCGCCGGGTCACGCCGCGATCGGAGCCCAACCGCGAAACGGCATCCTCCAGCGCGTCGGGGGCGATGGAGAGCCCTTCCGCTTTCATCGCCTCGCGCACCACATCCGCCAAATCCCGCGCCGAATCGGCATAACAGGGAATAGCGGCAGCGTTGTCGGCTTCTTCGAAAACCTTGCGTAGCGCGGCACCCTTGGCGAGATCGCCCGCTTCTACCACCAGCAAGGCGTCGCCGGACGGATTTTCCAGAAAGGCTTCGAATAGTTTCGCCAAGCCGTTCCCCGCACCGCGCACGCGAACCACGCGCCGCCCACCCAACATGGAAATGGCGGCGGCTTCGTCGAACAAGAGCGCCGGATCGTTCGACAAGGCCTGTTCGTCGAGATCGGAGACCCGGAAGGGATCGGCCAAATCTTCCACCACGGTCTTCAAAAGCGTTTCGCTGCGCTCATGCGCCAAGCCGGCATCCGGCCCGAACACCAAAGCGGCGATCAGTCCGCGCGGCGGATTCTTCGCCATGCGATCGGCTTCTGACGATTTGACGATCATTTTTGCGCGCCCCGCGCGAAATAAGCGGCCAGATCGATGCGGAGACGATCGGCGATATCATCGGCGGCGCGCTGGTCGGCATCCTGCTGATCCACCAATGTGGCGTAAGGCGATGCCAGAACGTTGTAAGACGACAAATCCGTCTCGATACCATGCGCAATCGACTGTGTTGGTATTGCGGTCGATCAGATCGTAACTGACGGTCAACGTGTCGTTGTAGCGGGTGATCACCGTCTGTGTAATCGCTGTCGCGCCGCTTCCGACGATTTGGCTTTGGACGCCGATGGGCTCATTCTTGAGCCCCAGCGTCATTCGTAGCGAGTAGGTTGCGCCCGCCGGTTCTGCGCGCCCGTCGATCAGATCAATCACCGTATTGCGCAAATCGTAACCCAAACGGTCGGGAACCGGTTCGACATAAATCGAACCGAGATCTTGCTTCATGCTGCCGCGCGCAGCACCGGGCACGGCATAAAGCGGATGAAAGCCGCAGCCGGAAAGAACCAAAGCGGCAACCAGGACAGCGGGGGCGCGCAGGTCTCTCATAGGACGATATTAACAATACGGCCCGGAACAACAATCACCTTGCGCGGTGTCTTTCCCTCCATGGCGCGCTGCACCGTATCGAGTGCAAGGGCGGCCTCTTCCACCGCGGCGTTCTCGGCCCCAATGGCGGCATCGATGGTGCCGCGCAGTTTGCCGTTGACCTGCACGGCAATAGTCACTGTATCGCAGGCCGTCAGCGCGGGATCGGCTTTGGGCCAAGGCGCGGACGCAACAAGTGTCTTGTGGCCCAGCGCTTCCCAAGAGCTTTCCGCCAGATGGGGCATCATCGGACCGATCAGCAGAACCAGCGTCTCAACGGCCTCGCGGCGGACAGCGCCCGGAGCATCCGCGGCGGCGCCGATTGCGTTGACGAAGGTGTAGATCTGCGCCACGGCGCGATTAAACCGTAGCGACGCCAGATCGTCGGTGACCGCAGCAATAGCGCGATGTGTGGCGCGGCGCAGCTCGAGGGCCGCGCCTTTGGCATCGCCAACAGGCGTGCCGGGCGGCGGCAGCCCATCCGCTTCGCTCGCCAGTCGCCAGATACGCTGCACAAAACGCCAGCAACCTTCCGCACCTTCCTCGGTCCATTCGATATCGCGCTCGGGCGGCGTATCCGAGAGCATGAACCAGCGGATCGTATCGGCGCCGAAAATGTCGATGATGGTCTCAGGCGCAACCACATTCTTCTTGGATTTCGACATCTTCTCGGACGGGCCGACCGTGACTGGCTCGTCTGTGCCTTTGATAAACGCGCCACTGCCGCGCTTCTCCACCTGATCGGGCGCCAGCCATTCGCCGTCCTTGTCCTTATAGGTCTCGTGACAGACCATGCCTTGGGTGAACAACCCTGCAAAGGGTTCGGCGATCTTCACATAGCCGCCTGCGTCGCGCATGGCGCGGATGAAAAAACGCGAATAAAGCAGATGCAATATCGCGTGTTCGATGCCGCCGATATATTGATCGACCGGCAGCCAATAATCGACGGCGGCGCGGCTCACCGGCTGTTCCGCTTGGGTGTCGCAGAAACGCGCGAAATACCACGAGGAATCCACAAACGTGTCCAGCGTGTCGGTATCGCGCACGGCGTTGCCGCCACATTGCGGACAAGCGACATGTTTCCAAGTAGGATGAGCGTCGAGCGGATTGCCTTTGACGTTGAATGCAATGTCATCGGGCAATTTGATCGGCAAATCGGATTCCTTGACCGGCACCACGCCACATTTGGCACAATGGATCATCGGGATCGGACAGCCCCAAGGGCGCTGGCGCGATACCAGCCAATCGCGCAACCGGTAATTCACCGTGCGCTTGGCACCGGCGGTTTTTTCCAGCCGTTTGGCGACCTCGTCCTTTGCGGCCTCGACGCTGAGCCCGTCCAAGAACCTCGAATTGGCGAGCTTGCCCGGCCCCACATAGGCCTCGTTGCCAATTTCAAAAGCGGTCGGCGCTACGCCTTCGGGAATCACCACCGGCGTTACCGGCAGTTCGTATTTGCGTGCGAAATCGAGGTCGCGCTGGTCGTGTGCCGGACAGCCGAAGATTGCGCCGGTGCCGTAGCCCATCAGCACGAAGTTCGCGACATAAACCGGCAGCTTCCATTCCGCATCGAGGGGATGAACGGCGCGAAGGCCGGTGTCGTAGCCTAGCTTTTCCGCTTTTTCGATTTCGGCTTCCGCCGTTCCCAAACGGCGGCATTCCGCGACAAAACCCGCGAGCTTGGCATCCTTCGCCGCCAATTCCTCCGTCAGCGGATGATCCGGCGACAGTGCGATGAAGCTGGCACCGAACAGCGTGTCGGGCCGGGTGGTGAACACCTCGACCTTCCCGCCATTGGTCAGTGCGAAGGCCAGACGCAGCCCTTCCGAGCGCCCGATCCAGTTCTTCTGCATCAGCCGGACTTTTTCCGGCCAGCGCCCCAGCGTATCGAGAGAGCCCAACAGATCGTCGGAATAGGCCGTGATCTTGAGGAACCATTGGGAGAGCTTCTTGCGCTCCACCGGCGCGCCCGAGCGCCAGCCTTTGCCGTCGATTACCTGCTCATTGGCAAGCACCGTCATATCGACCGGATCCCAATTCACATCGGCCTCGCTGCGATAAGCCAAGCCCTTGGCGTAGAAATCCAGAAACAGCTTTTGTTGATGACGGTAATAAGCGGGATCGCAGGTGGCGAATTCGCGCAACCAATCGAGCGACAGCCCCATCAGCTTGAGCTGATCGCGCATCGTGGAAATGTTGGCGTAGGTCCATTCCCGCGGATTGATGCCCTTTTCGCGTGCCGCGTTTTCCGCCGGCAAACCAAAAGCATCCCAACCCATCGGATGCAAAACATTAAAGCCCTGGGCGCGCTTAAAGCGAGCAATGACGTCGCCCATCGTGTAATTGCGCACATGGCCGATATGGATACGCCCCGAGGGATAGGGGAACATCTCCAGCACATAACATTTGGCGCGCGTGGAATCGGCGGGCGTCAGAAAGGTTCCGGATTCGCTCCAGACCGCTTGCCACTTCTTCTCGGATTCCTTCGGATTATAGCGCGCCATTCCTCATCCCTTCGCACTGCGCCGGGGGGAGTTAGCCTTACAGCGCGTGAACTTTATTGGCCAGGGGCCTGGGTGGAGAGACGAAGCTCGCGGGCGCGCGTCAAAATCGCATCCGTCAATTTGGTCGCGGTGTCGGGGTTGACCTGGGCATCCGCCCAGGCGCTACCGGCCGTGCGGGTCTGGCGGAAGACTGCGACCTTTAGCCCATCGGCGCGCAGATGCCGGTCGAGGATGTAGACCGTGACCTTCAACCGCTCGTCGGGCGCATTCTGGGCGGAATACCAGTCCGTAATGATCACTCCGCCGAACGGATCGGCCGAAGCCAGCGGCATAAAGGACAGCGTGTCCAGACTGGCATGCCAAAGATAGGAATTAACACCCAGGGTGCGCTGGCCGCTATCGCTGGAAATGGCCGTCGAACCGGCATCCGTATCGTGCATGACCTGGGGATCGGATGAATTGCAGCCGGCCAGAAACAGTCCGCACGCCACCACGGTTAAAAATCGCATCGGGTCGATATCCTTCATGGGCGATGGCCCCGATTTCACGAGGCATGGGCTTATACTGGGCAGAACCGTCATACGCAACGCGCCCCGCGGAGTATAGCCTTCGCTGGGTTCGGCTTTTGTTATAAAGGTTTAAGACAAATATCGGCAGTTCCCGCCCCGGGCAGCGGCCCACAATCGGGAAAGACCGGCGATATGAAAGTGCTTCGGACGGGCGCGCCCCCGGCCGCTGGGAATGTGACGGATGCGGTATTTTTCCCTCTAAATCTTCACGTTTAGGGCCCCGATCGCGGCAATTCCGGCGAAAGGCCCGGGCGCCAAGAGTGCAGCCTTCTGTGCGTCGACACCGCCCAGGGCATAAACCGGAACATCGGCGGCGCGGGCAATGAGATTGGCGCGAGCCGGCATCAAAGCCGACCGTGCGGGATGGCTATCCGTTGGGAATACCGGCGACAGAAAAAGTGCATCAATACCGCGTGCTCGCCCAATGGCAGCCAAGGAATGCACCGATGCCGTGATGAGAAAAGACGCATGACAAGCCCGTTCGTGCACGGCTTGACCAATGACCGCTTCGGCCAGATGCACGCCATCGGCACCACAAGCCGCAGCGAGCTTACCGTCGGAAGCAATCAGGACGAACAATCCACGGCCACGGCCGATGGCCGTCATCGCGAATGCGAGCGCTTTGCGGCGTTGCGGATCGCGCGCGCGCACCACGACCATGCTGCCGCGCGGCAAGGCGCGGGCAGCGGCAAGCGGATCGGCCAGCCGCTCATCGTCGGTCATTAGAACCAGAGACGGCGCCTCAAAGCGGTTCTCTACGGCAAGCTTTGCCGCCGCTCTTGCAAGTTTGCGCCGCCCCAAGCTATCGCTCATCCCATGGCCCTTTCGAACGACGCCATTGCGGAGAATCTCCGCCTTATCCTCGCGCGCATCGATGCGGCACGAAAGGGCGCGGTAAACCCTGCCCCGTTCACCAGATTGATCGCGGTCAGCAAAATGCACAATGCCGATGAGGCGCGTGTGCTGCTCGATGCGGGACATCGCGCGTTCGGTGAAAGCCGGATGCAGGAGTCATTGGCGAAATGGACGCCACTAAAACGCGATTTTCCCGATGTGGAGCTGCATTTGATCGGCCCTCTCCAGACAAACAAAGTGCCCGATGCGGTGGCTTTGTTCGATGTCATCCATTCGCTCGATCGGCCCAAATTGGCGCGGGCGTTGAAAAACGAATGCGATAAGACCGGGCGCAGACCTGCGCTCTTCGTGCAGGTGAACACTGGTGAGGAGCCGCAAAAAGCCGGTGTGCCACCGCAGGAAGCGGCCGGATTTATCGCCTCACTGCGCGAATTGGAGTTAAACCTGACGGGGCTGATGTGCATTCCGCCGGTTGACGATGCGCCCGCTCCGCATTTCGCACTCTTGGCAAAGCTCGCGGCCGAAAATGGCTTGCCGTTTCTCAGCATGGGCATGAGCGACGATTTCGAAATTGCGATCCGCTTCGGCGCGACCCATGTGCGTGTCGGCACCGCGATCTTCGGAGAGCGCAGCTAGGCCCTGTTTACATAGTCCTCGCGAGCCGCGTTTCGAGCGAAAATTGCCGGATGGCAGAAGAAACCCGAAGAGCGTATCGGGCAATACGGTCGAGGGCTTCGACGCACCAGCCGGCGATTTTCGCCGAAACCCTTCGGGACGCGCCGATTTTGCCCGCCCGGTTCGTCGCCGCGCTTGCCCGATGTCCCACATCGCGCTACGCGCGTCCGTACGCGGTTGCTACGGACTCTGCCGGAAACGGGCAAAATCGGCAGCGTCGCGGCCGTGACGACTATGTAAACAGGGCCTAGAGCATGATCTTTTTGGGTTAGATCGAACAGAAAGTTTCTTGGCGCAAATTTATTGTGAGGCTTCCACTGTCGAAAGGCCGATCGCTCGGCTATAGGCAAAAGCCGCGCGCGTTGCGATTTCCTGATTGATCCCCTTGCTGGCCAGCGATTGCAACAGAGCGGAAATATCTGGAGTAGGCAGGTTAACCGCCGAGGCGGGCGTCACACTCACAGGCGCAGCAGCAACATTGGAGGGAGGGAAACTTCCGTCTCCGGTCAAGAACGCCAACACTGTATCGCCGACATTTTTGCCCGTGAGTGACTGAAAAACCGAATCCGCGACGGACGAAACAAATCCCAGAGGCCCGCCATAAAGCGTGTCCCCAATGATCTTCTCCGGCATGCCAATTTTGTCACCGGTGATGGCACGATAAATCGTGGAAATGATCGGCAAATGCTGGAGAGGATTGATGATGTCGAGCAGATCGCTGAAGGTCGTGTCCGGCGTGTCGGCTTGTGGCGCGGCAGCCGACGCACCTACCGTGCTAGGCGTGGTGGTGTTGATATGGCTGGAATAATCGATCGCCGGCATGAGCAGACATCAAGCAAGCCTCCTGCCAAGATCCAATCCCCGATTTGCGCCGCTCTAGCGATGTACGCTCGGCAAATTCTGCCGCCCGCTAAAAGAGGTGCCCAGCCTTTTCCGCCTTGGTCTTCAGATAGGCTCGGTTGTGCTCATTGCCCGGAAAAGCGTGACGAACACGCTCGACCACCTTAACGCCGGCCGCTTGAAGTGCGGTGACCTTGTCGGGATTGTTGGTCAGCAGACGCACCGATTTGTAGCCCAAAAGCGAAAGCATTTTCGCCGCAACGGCGTAAAGCCGCTCGTCGGCTTCAAAGCCCAAGCGCTCATTGGCCTCGAGCGTATCGAAACCTTCGTCCTGAAGTCGATAAGCCCGCAGTTTGTTGATCAGGCCGATGCCGCGACCTTCCTGCGCCAGATAGAGCACGATGCCGCCGCCCGCTTCGGAAATTGTTTCTACCGCGCCGCGCAGTTGCGCGCCGCAATCGCATTTGAGCGACCCCAACAAATCCCCGGTGAAACATTCGGAGTGTAATCGTACCAACACCGGTCCCGGCGTCGGCGGACGATCGATCACGATCGCATAATTCTCCGGAGCCCCATCGTCGGAACGAAAGGCAACAAGCTCTGCCCGTTCGGCACCTTGCAAAGGAACACGCGCGCGGGTGACCAGCTTCAAATTCTCGGCCGATAGCTTGTCATAAGACAAGATATCGGACACTGAGACGTCGACTGTGCCGCGCGTGAGGCGCTGTTGCTGCATGATCACGGCCGGAAGCAAGCCGGCGAGTTTGGCAAGTTTTGCGGCCGCCGCGAAGGACGCAGGCAGCTTGCGACGCAACGGCGCAAAGGGACCCTTGAGCGGGGTGTCCAGATCGGCCGTGGGATCGGCGACGGCGCGGATTTGTAATGCTTCCATCTTTGCCGACAGCGGCAAAGCGACGACGTCCGGCGTGTACAAACGAATCTTCAAGGTCTGTGCGCGGGCATGTGTCAGCACCAGGAAACCCTTGATCGGCGAGGGAAGGCGCATGGTCTCGACGGCGATGGCCGACCAGCCCGCGATGGTCACGGACCGGCCTTGGCGCAGCGCATCCACGGCGCGGGCAACCTGCAATAGTGGAGCGCGGCGAAACGCTGCATGACTGGCCCCAACGCGGCTCCGCCGCGTTTTGGCCTTGGGCGGCGTGCTTTTCGAGCGTTTACGATTGGGCGGACGAATGGGCGGGCGCATACGACTTCCCAATACACCCGGGCGGAGAATCCGGATAGAGTCCTGCCCTGCGCCCGCAATCTTTGGATGATTCTTCCCATGTCCAGCGCCAAGCGCGTCCTCTTGGTCGATGACGACGCCATGCTTCGTTCCTCCCTCGCCGAACAATTGGCGGCCGAAGGCTCTTACACGGTGGTAGAAGCCGGCGATTGTGCTTCTGCCCGACGGCTGTCCGCCGACGGCCTGTACGAATTCATGATCCTGGACGTCGGCTTGCCCGACGGAGACGGCCGCGCGCTGTGCCGGGAATTACGCGGCTTGGCCGTAACCTGCCCGATCCTGCTGCTTACCGCAGCGGATACCGACGGCGATGCGATTCAAGGATTGGAGTCGGGCGCCAATGATTACATAACAAAGCCTTTCCGCTTCGCCGTATTGATGGCACGTGCGCATGCACATCTGCGAAGCCACGGCCGCAGCGAAGAAGCGATGTATCGCATTGGGCCTTACACCTTCCGCCCAAGCGCCAAACTTCTGCTCGATGCCAATGCCAAGAAAATTCGTCTGACGGAAAAAGAAACCAATATCCTGAAATTCCTCTATCGCGTCGGCGAGACCGTGCCGCGCGAAACGCTGCTGCATGAGGTGTGGGGTTACAACCCGGCGGTTACTACCCATACGCTGGAGACGCACATCTATCGCTTGCGCCAGAAGATCGAAGAAAACCCCAGCCAAGCACAAATCTTGATTACCGAGAGTGGCGGCTATCGGCTGATGGCGTAGGCCTCGCCCCAACGAGACGGTTCGACCCACGGCGTTAGACCCCGCACTGCGCGAAGCGGCAGCCTTGTCCCGGAAGGTCGTTGTTCGACGTTGTCCCTTCACGCGTCACATTGAAACGGCCTACGAAACCATGTGGGACTTCCGCGTTGAAGCCGGAATTCCGAGAGTTTTTCGGTTACCGCCGTGGCACCACGCGGCATTGCGCGAGGTGGGCGCAGTGACTAGTTTGTTCCCCTTCCGTTTTTGAGCCCTGGCTGTGCAAAAAAAACCGTCTGTGTGTAACAGTGGGAGCAGCCTATGTGTCTAAGTGCATACGAATTGAGCCGAGAGAACCCATGAGCAACCGGACGCAATCCCTTTTCATCGGCGCGGTCATCGCTGCTGTTGTCACCCTGCCGGCCTTGGCCGGCGATCCCAATTGGGTCACGGGCCCCAGAGCGAGTTACGACGTGCGATCGCTCAAAGTCGACGACGTGGTTGCGACACTAAGAGTGGATGTAACCGACCGCGGCCCGGCGACGCTTCAAATCAACGGCCTCAAACAGCGGCTGGGGGACGTCAAAGCCAATGCGTCGAACGGCGTGCTGCAGATCGAAGGCCACAATGTTGACGCCGTGTGGGACTGGTCTCATTGGTTCGACTTCTCGCATTTCAACCAATACAAGCCGGACCAACTTATCATCGCGGTGACGGTCCCTAGAGGCACGCGCGTCGAAGTCAACGACATGGTCGGCAAAGCCAATATCGGCAGCACCGAGGGCGAATTGCGGTTTTCGTCGGCGGGCGATACCGACTCGACCATCGGCAATGTCGCCGTCGCATATGTCTCGCTTGCCGGTTCAGGCAAAGTCTTGGTCGGGAATGTGGCCGGAGAACTCAAGGCGGAAACCGCCGGCAGCGGCGACATCCGGGTTGGCAACACCGGTCCGGTCAAAGCCGACATCGCCGGCTCGGGCTCGATACAGGTCGGGCATATCAATGGGTCGCTAAAAGTGGACATCGCGGGGTCGGGCGATTTCTCGGCCGCCAGCGTCAACGGTTATTTGGGGGCGGATATCGCCGGATCCGGATCTGTCTCCGTCGGCGGCGGCGAGGCTAATCCGTTGCATGTCGACATTATGGGCTCGGGCGATGTGACCTTCGGCGGGATGGCCGTAGATCCGCATGTCAGCTGCATGGGTTCGGGCAGCATCAAGCTCAGAGCTTCGCGCGGCAGCCTTTCCAACGACTGCACTTCCAACCTTAAGATCGGCCCGTAGAGCGAGTTGTGACCGAATTGAACCTGCTGCGTTGCGTCGCGGCGAGGCGAACGCCAGGAGCCGTGCGAAGAGCGTATCGGCAATACGGTCGAGCGCGGCGACACCGCGGGCGCCCGCCGCGATGCAACCCTTCGGGCCGGGGAATATTGCGCCCTGGGTGCGTCGAAGGGCTCGCCCGTAGCCCTACTACGCGCTTCGCCCTTCTCCTTCCCACACCGCAAAATTCCCTCGGCGCAGCAATTCCATCCGGTCACAACTCGCTCTAAGCGACCAATTGTTTAACGCTTGTTAACCCTCGGGCGCCGAGTATCCGGCCCTGAGGGTTTGTGCATGGCGCGCCAGCAATCACCGTCCAAATCGAACAACGCTCCGCCGCCCGGCAACGGCGGCGATGCGTCGCCGCCGCAACGCCCGCGCCGACGCCGTAGCTGGCCCTATGTCGTCATCTTGGTCGCCGCCT
This sequence comes from uncultured Alphaproteobacteria bacterium, assembly GCA_963822275.1. Lineage (GTDB taxonomy): Bacteria > Pseudomonadota > Alphaproteobacteria > Micropepsales > Micropepsaceae > Rhizomicrobium. The sequence goes on along the minus strand of CAWGHR010000088.1, from coordinate 85,805 downwards.
GGAGTGTGATTTTTGGCGCAATCTTCTTTTCCCGGTTTCTGTCGGACCTGCCCGATGTGAACAGCCTGCTGGTCAATGGTCCATCGCGCGACATCACCATCCTGGACGACCGCGGACGGATGATCGCGCAGCGCGGCCTGACCCAAGGCGTTCTGGTGGACGTGTCGAAGCTTCCCGCCTTCGTGCCCAACGCTTTTATAGCGATCGAAGATCGCCGCTTCCGCGAGCATATCGGGCTTGATCCGGTCGGCCTGTTGCGCGCCGCCTATGAGAACATGATGATCGGCCACGTCGTACAGGGCGGTTCGACTCTGACCCAGCAACTGGCGAAGAATCTGTTTCTCGAATCCAAGCGCACCTTTGATCGCAAGATGCAGGAAGCGATGCTCGCGCTGTATCTGGAGTCGCGCTACAGCAAAGACCAAATCATCACACTCTATCTCAATCGCGTATATTTCGGCGCGGGGGTTTATGGGATCGAAGCGGCAGCGGAACGTTTCTTCGGCAAGCATGCGCAAAAGCTGACACTGCCCGAAGCCGCCATGCTGGCGGGTAGCGTGAAAGCGCCGGCGCGTTACAATCCGCTGGCCGATCCGGATGCTTCCCAGCTGCGCGCGCAGATTGTGCTGCGCGCTATGGAGGACGCCGGTTTCATCGACGATCGGGCGCGGCAGGAGGCGCAAGCCACGCGCGCGCGCATTGTGCGCGGCACCGCGACACCTGGTGCGGGATACTTCGCCGATTGGGTCATTTCGCAGATCCCCGGCTATGTCGGCGAAGCCAAGGAAGCGCTGATCGTCGAGACCAGTTTCGACCTCGAGGCGCAGGCCCAAGCCGAGCGCGCCGTGTCGGCGGGCTTGGCGAAGGAAGGGAGCAAGTTCGGCGCAAGCCAAGCGGTATTGGTCGCCATGACGCCGGACGGCGCGGTGCGCGCGATGGTGGGCGGACAATCCTACGAACAGAGCCCATACAATCGCGCCACCGATGCGCAGCGACAGCCCGGGTCGGCCTTCAAGCCCTTTGTCTATCTCGCTGCGTTCGAACGAGGCCACAAACCGGACGACATCATGAACGACGGCCCGGTGGACATTCACGGCTGGAAACCAAGCGATTTTGAAGGCGAATATTTGGGCGACATAACCTTGACCAAGGCGTTTGCCGAATCCTCCAATTCCGTCGCCGCGCAATTGACTGCCGAAATCGGTCCGGCCGCCGTCGCACGCACGGCAAAAAGATTGGGCATCGACACGCCATTGATGGCGGTGTCGTCTCTGGCGCTGGGGACGTCCGTGGTGACGCCGTTGGAACTGACCGCGGCTTACGCCCCCTTTGCGAATGGTGGAGCCGGTGTTGGCGCGTTCGGCATTATCCGGATACGCAACAAAGACGGAACCGTGGTTTGGGAACGCAAGAAGCCCGAACAGGAAAGCGTGATCGCACCGGACAAGTTGGTGCAGATGACCGGTTTAATGACCGAAGTGGTGGCGACCGGTACAGGCAAGTCGGCCCGGCTCGACGACCGGCCAAGTGCCGGAAAAACCGGTACAACACAAGATTTCCGCGACGCCTGGTTCGTCGGCTTCACAGCGGATCTGGTCTGTGGCGTGTGGGTGGGCAACGACGATAACACGCCAATGATCCGTGCCACAGGCGGCGGCTTGCCGGCGCATATTTTCAAATCCTTCATGGAAGACGCCGAAAATGGATTGCCGTCGCGGCCATTGGCCGGTCAAACGATCGCAGCGGCGGCGACCACGGCCGCACAGCCGCCCCCACAAAAAGACGGATTGCAGGAATTGCTTGAAAAGCTGTTCAGCGGAACCTGAGACGCTAGAGCATGATCTTCTGGCTCAGGGCGCCGCGTAACGGTGCAGTGCCATGCCGTGTTGGCGCAACCAAGTCTGCGGCCGTTTCACATCGCCAACCAAATCGCGCACCAGCCGCCAAAAAGCGGCGCTATGATTCATTTCGCGCAGATGCGCCACTTCATGCGCCACGACATAATCGAGGACATAAGCGGGCGCCAAGATCAACCGCCAGGAAAAGGACAACGAGCGCGTCGACGAACACGAGCCCCAACGGCTGGCCGTGTCGCGCACGGTCACACGTGTCGGCTTGGTGCCGAGACGGGCGGCGAATTCGATGGAGCGTATTTCCAGATCGCGTCTGGCTTGGCGTTTGAGAAAATCGAGCAAGCGGCGCGGCGCATGCTCGGCGCGGCCGGAGATTTGGATAATCGCGCCAACTTCGTCGACCCAGACCGGCATGCGCGATTCGTCTCCACGCACGATCACATGATCCTTGCCGCGAAACGGAATGCGAGAGCCGGGTGCCAGAGCGACGCGGCTCGGGCACATGGGCAAGTTGGCGGGCAATCCAATCGGTCTGACCGCGTGCGAATTCGAGTGCCCGTTCCAGCGAACGCTTGGACGGCGCGATGACGCTGACCTCGCCACTGGCGGGATGGACCTTAACGATCAGCCGCCTTGCCCTGGGGTTAAACTTGACGTTCATCTCGACCGCACGGCCATCGATCTTCAAAAGTTCGCGATGTGCCACGCGCCGGGTCGCGCGTTTAACTTTGCGGGTTGCCTCTTTGCTACGCATAGGCTTCCTTTTACCGTATATCTTGCTGTCTCTGCAGGCGAGGCCCGCAAATGAGACCACGATTTCATCTCGCCTTCCCGGTACGCGACCTTTCTGAGGCGCGCGCTTTCTATGGCGACTTGCTCGGTTGCCCAGAAGGGCGCTCGAGCGAAGAGTGGGTCGACTTCGATTTCTTTGGTCATCAAATCGTGGCGCATTTAAGCCCGAACGAGATCGCACATAAAGCGCATAATCGTGTCGACGGTGAGAATGTACCGGTGCGTCACTTCGGCGTCATCCTTCCCTTCGCAGCGTGGCAGACTTTGGCGGACAAATTGAGTGCTGCCGGTGTAAGCTTTATCATCAAACCGGGCGTACGATTTAAGGGGGAACCGGGTGAGCAAGCAACATTCTTCCTTGCGGATCGCAGCGGTAATGCGCTTGAATTCAAAGCGTTCCAAGATGAGACAAGGATTTTCGCGCGATGAGTGCTGACAAAATTGCCGCTCTTGCCGGCGCTTATGCCTTGGCAATGATATTGGGCGCGCTCGGTTTTCAGTATATCGGCCACGTCATGCCTTGCGAAATGTGCCATTGGCAGCGCTGGCCGCATGACGGAGCCATTTTCATCGGGTTGGGGAGTGCGGCATTATTCACCGCCGGTGTGATCGACAAGAAGTATATGCCGTTGCTCGCTCTGTGTGCACTCGGCCTGATCGCAGTGTCCGGCGGCATCGGCGGCTATCAAGCTTTGGTGGAATGGAACCTAGTGGCCGGCCCTTCGTCCTGCACGGGTACGCGCTTTGCGTTCCACGGAGTCGCGGATCTTAATAGCGTCCAAGTCGTGCGCTGCGACGTGGCCGCTTGGCGGCTCTTCGGCATTTCACTGGCCGGTTACAACGCGCTTTTCTCGCTCGGCACGGCATTCTTGGGTACGATCCTGCTGTTCAGGAGGAAGGCGTGAAGAAAACGCAAACCCAGCGCGCCAAGCGCCCGGCGCCGCCCGGCGTCAGCAGCGGTCAGGATATCGCGGCCATGATCCGTGTGGATCACGCCGGAGAATATGGCGCCGTGCGAATTTATGAGGGACAACTCGCCGTATTCGGCGCGCGCAAATCAAAGACCGCCGCTGCGATCAAACATATGGCATCCCAAGAACAGGAACATCTGAAGACCTTCGATGCGTTGATCAACGAGCGGCGCGTGCGCCCCACGGCGCTGGAACCCGTGTGGCGGGCGGCCGGATTTGCATTGGGGGCTGCGACCGCGTTGATGGGCGAAAAAGCGGCGATGGCCTGTACCGCTGCCGTAGAAGAAGTGATCGACGAGCATTATGCTGCCCAGATCGAAAGGCTCGGCGACACAGACCCCGCGCTGAAAAAGACGGTAGAAGCTTTCCGCGCCGACGAGATCGCCCATCGCGACACCGCATTGGCCCACGGCGCCGAGGACGCGACAGGATACCGATTGTTGTCGGGCACAATTAAAGCGGGATGCCGCTTGGCCATCGCACTTTCCACCAAAATATGAGCGAACACCGGCACACGCTTCTGGCAGAAGCTGCGGCACCGCGCCGAGCCGTTATAGATGACGCCGGAACGCTGTCACGTTTGTTTGCAGCGGCTTTTGTGAACGATCCGGTGTTTGACTGGATTGCACGTCCCGGCCCGAAGCGCGCGGGTGCGCTGGAGCGGTTCTTCTTTTGGCTTCTGAAGTCGCGTGCGATTCCGTTCGGCGAAGTATGGATGAGCGAAGGGGCCGCGGCGGCTTGGCTGCCGCCCGAAGCCCCCGCCAGTCCCGGAGGTTTCGCCGAGCAGATGAAGCTGATTCCGCTGTTCATAAGGCTTTGCGGCGTTCCCAGACTGATGCGCGGGTCCGCCATGGCCGATGCGATGGAAAAAAACCACCCCGCGGAGCCTCATTTCTATCTCGCCTTCATTGCGGTGGCGCCACGGTTGCAGGGAATGGGTCTGGGCGGTGCCATGTTGGATGCAACCGTCAAGCGTGTGGATGAGAGGGGTGTGCCAGCCTATTTGGAGAACTCTAATCCGAAGAACACCAAGCTCTACCAGCGTGCAGGGTTTGTCACCAAACGAAACATTGCACCGGTCGGAGCCCCGCCTTTGATTGCCATGTGGCGGCCCGCACGCAACGATCAAGGTTCCAGTTCGGAATCCCAATACAAATAGTCCGCCCAGCTGTCGTGCAGATAGTTCGGCGGAAAAAGGCGGCCGTTGTTGCGCAGCTCGATGACCGTGGGGCGATGCGGCCGCTGGCGCGGTTGCATGCCGGCCTGATTGGGCAACCGGCCGCCCTTGTGCAGATTGCACGGTGCACACGCTGTGACGACATTGTCCCACGTCGTGCGCCCCCCGCGCGAACGGGGAATCACATGATCGAAGGTAAGGTCCTCGGCGGCGCCGCAATATTGGCATTCGAAGCAATCGCGCAGAAACACGTTGAATCGTGTAAAGGCGGGATTGCGCGCGGGCTTGATGTAAGTCTTGAGCGAAACAACCGAAGGCAGCCGCATTTCGAAACTGGGCGAATGCACGGTGCGGTCGTATTCCTCGAGAATGTTGACTCGCTCGAGAAACACCGCCTTGATCGCGTCTTGCCACGACCAAAGAGACAAGGGGAAATAACTCAACGGACGGTAGTCCGCGTTGAGCACCAAAGCCGGGCAATTATCGGGACTACGCGCCGCCGCTAACACCGGATACCCCTTATGTACCTATCTCCTCCTGCACCGGGCGAGTGTATGGGCAAGCCCGGGCAAAGCCAATATGCCCAAGACGTTACGCGATTCGCTGTGACGGATTGGCGACGGATTTAAGCAAGCGGGCAGCTAATCTCGCCGCTTGTGATTAATTGGCCGCGGAAAGCCTGGACCAGAAACGCGCCTGCGATCTCAAGTCCCACCTCGTCGATTCCATGTTCCAAGCCGGGCGACACGTGCCATTGCACGCTATGGCCGGTAGCGCCCAGCGCCGCGGCGGTCATGAACAACGCCTCGATGGGAATAAGCGGATCGGCCGCACCATGCGCCAAAAACACTGGTGGCGAGCCATTTTCCGTTTGCGGTGGGACTCCGGTCAGTAGCCCTGAGAATCCGACGATTGCAGCCGGTCGGATGGCGGTGCGTAAGCCGACATGGAGCAACATCATTGTGCCTTGGCTGAAACCCACAAAAGCGAGCCGGTCGGGGGATAGCTCGAGACGTTGCAACTCAGCCATTACAAAGGCTTCCAGCAGAGACGAAGCACTCTCGACGCCTTTATGCATCTCTTGCGGGTCTAGCCGTGCAATGGGAAACCATTGATAGCCGGCGCCGGGACAAGCTTGTGGCGCATTGGGAGCAACAAAAGCCACGCTCGGCAGAACGCGCTGCCAATGCGGCGCAAGTCCGATCAGATCCTTGCCGTCTGCGCCATAGCCATGACAAAGCACGACCAGATGCGTGGCTTTGCCGCTTTTGGGCATCAGACGCGGACCGGATAACGCCAAGGACTTGTCCCATCGTTGAAGTGGGCGGCATGATTGTCACGCATGCGACCCCATGTCCAACCATGATTGTCACCCGTTTCGCGCCGAGCCCGACCGGGTTTCTGCATCTGGGCCACGCCTTCGCGGCGTTGACGGCGCATGACGCCGCCGAGCGGTTTTTGCTGCGCATCGAGGATCTCGATCCGATACGCTGCAGGGCGCAATTTGAAGCGGCAATCATTGAAGATCTCACATGGTTGGGGCTTGGTTTCGAAGAACCGGTCCTTCGGCAATCCTCGCGCCATGATGCTTATCGGGTAGCCCTTGACGAATTGAAGGCGCGCGGACTTGTTTATCCGTGCTTTTGCACGCGAACCGACATTGCGCAGGAGATCGCACGCTCCGTCGAAGCGCCTCATGGACCTGACGGGCCGATCTATCCGGGAACCTGCCGGCATTTGAACGCGGTTGAGCGAGCGCGAAGAATTGCCGACGACGTGCCCTATGCGCTTCGGCTCGATGCGAGATTGGCGGTCCAAGAAGCTGGTCCGCTCTTCTTCGAAGAACGCGGCGTCGGACCGGACGGCGAAACCGGGCGAATCGAGGTGCAGCCGCCGTTGTTCGGCGACATCGTGTTGGCACGCAAGGATGCGCCTGCGTCCTATCATTTGGCTGTCGTGATCGACGACGCCTTCCAGGGCGTAACACTGGTGACGCGCGGCAACGATCTATTTGTGGCGGCGCATGTGCAAAGGCTTTTGCAAGCGTTGCTGGACATCCCGGCGCCGACTTATGCACATCACAGACTTATTCTGGATGTAGATGGCAGGAAATTCTCTAAGCGCAATCATGCGGTGACGTTGCGCGCGATGCGCGAAGCCGGTGCAACGCAACAGGATATCCGCGAACGCGTCTATTCGGCGGCGTCGATGATATCGCGCAGATAGGCGACATATTCCTCGAAGGCCCGGCGTCCCTGTTTGGTCAGCGTGACACGGGTACGCGGCCGTTTGCTAACGAAGTCTTTTTCGACGGCGACGTAATGTGCTTCTTCGAGGGTCGCAATATGCGCGCCAAGATTGCCCTCCGTTGCCGCTACGATGGCTTTCAAGCGGACGAACTCGATCATCTCGCCCTCGGGCAAAACGCGCAGCGCCGACATGATCTTCAAGCGTACGGGCTGATGGATGATGGGATCGGGCTGGTCCATGTCATACCGTCCGCAACCAGAAGCCTGCGAGAATCAGTGCACCGCCGCCCGCAAATCCCATCCAAAGCGCGAAGTGTTCATGCAAATAGAAATATCCACCGAGCGCCAACGCGGCCAACAGAACGCCTGCAATAACAAAGCGCACGCCAAGCCACAAACCCATCCCCGTATAGACAGCGGCAACAAGCAACGGAATGAAAGCACCTTGCTGCGCGCCATGGACCGGACCGAAGATTGAGTACGTCGCCGTGATAAAGGCGTAGGCGATGGCGATCAGCGCAATGATGCGCCAACCTCTCATCACGCTGCTGTTTCCGATGCCATTCTTCCCGACGCCGTCGGTGCTGCAACGTGTTAGGAATATCGAGACGATACCGGCCGCAACAAGCAAGCCCAGCCAAATGTATCCGTCATAACCCGGGACAAGATCGGTCCCGCAATAGCCAAAGAACCAGACGACGCCCCATAGAAAGAAATGCGGCGAGGCCTTGCGGTAGGCAAAGGCTTGGCGGCTGCGCTGACCTGCACGCTCGACATCCGAAAGGGTTTCCGCAGCTTCCTTCGAGGTCAGCGACATGGGCCCTGTGCACTCCTTGCGTTATGTAGATAACTCTGTCATATAGAGTATTCTATGTCAAGGGCACTTCCATGCACTTACAGCTTTACGCCGCAATTCCTCTATTCGCACAGCGGCCGGACTGGAGAATATTTTTCTGGATCAGTTATGTCGCTTGGATCGCTTTCGAAATCTGGGTATCCGCCCGCGACCGGCGTGCCGCCCGCGGCGAGAAGCATGATGGCGGCAGTATCGTGGCGATCTTTATTTTCATTTGGCTCGGCATCACGGCAGCCTTTATGGCGCCTCATATTGTGCCGTCCGCACGCATCGGATTGTGGCCTGAACCCATCTTCGTCACCGCGATGACTTTGTTCTGGGCCGGCATCGCGCTTCGCCTGTGGGCGATTTTGACTCTCGGCCGGTTCTTCCGCACCAAGGTGCTGGTCTTAGACGACCACCGTTTGGTCACATCCGGTCCTTATCGCGTGCTGCGGCACCCAGCCTACACCGGAAGTATATTGACCCTCGCCGGATTGGGATTGGCCTTCGGCAACTGGCTCTCCGCGCTCAGCGCTTTTGTTTGCATTCTCCTCGCCTTTGCCTGGCGAATTCTGGTCGAGGAGAAAGCATTGCGCGCGCGATTCGGCGCGGCATTTGAGCTGCACCGGCGCCGCACCTGGGCGGTTATTCCGTTCGTTTGGTGACTACCAGTCGTTCAGGCCTTGGAAATGGGCAAACCCGGCGGCTTGGGCCCAGTCCGACCATTCGCCGCGCAAGCGTGTGGTTTTCCGCGGGCTTCTGGTGCCCTGGCCAAGCCCGAATATGTCCAACTCCGCACAACCCCGAAAAGGACGGCCTTGAGGGTGAGGCAGGTGCGAATCGGATCATCGAGACGTGCGTAATCCGAATCCTCGATTCCGTCCGACGCCAGCACCACCGTCGTGGGCATCCCGCGGCAACCGATGCTTTGCGAAACATTATCGAGGAAGGCGAGGATGTTGGTGTTGTTCTGGGCGCGAAAACGGCCGCTGCGGACGAGCTCGGGCACGCCCGCGATCAGCCGCTGAATGTCGGCGGCGACATTCGCGGGACGCTGACGGACGGAGAGCACCGCGTCATAGGCAGAAATTGTTCGATGTCGCGTCGTAATTGCCGAAGGTGCGCACATGCACCTCAGAAGCAAACCCCAACTTACTCACCAAGCCGGCAACTTTTGATGCCACCCGGCTGGCAAATTCGGGATCCGCGATCAACGGATTGCTCTTCGAAAGATCTAGTCCGATGACGATTCGCTGGGGCGCCAAGGGCGTTTCCGCGTCCTGCTGCGCATTCGCGGCGGTCTCGACGGCCAGTACGCTGCCGCCCGCCAATGCACTGGCCGTCACAACAGCGAGCAGAAGATTGCGCATCATGTCGCGTCTTCTTCCCTGGTCAAGCCCTCTTATCGGCAAGCTCGAGCAGATGAAGCTGGGCGAGCTGATTCTGGCGATGGCCGTAGTCCCGCGCAATATGAAAATTGCGCACATTGTTCTCCGCCGTCTGCATATACAGGGCCGCAACGGTTGTCACAATGAAGAACACCACACTGGCGAACGCGAGCCAGAACCATGAATCGGCATCGGCCAATGAGGCCGTGGAAAGCTTGGGTAAGCCGAGCGATACCCCGTCATTGGTGCTCGCAGGCTGCGGCGTGGCAGACGTCACGGAGATGCGTTGAGCCTTGCCCTCACCGGTCGGTGCAAAAAGCTGATCGATCGAATTGGATTGTGGGGCGGCGGCCGACGCGTCGCGCTGTTCCAATGTCGTCGATGTAGCTCCCGCCATATTGTTGTAGGCGACCAGATAGCCGAGCCCGCCGATCATCACGATGGCCATCACGAAGGCGGCGACGATCATCGTGTTGCGGCCATAGGCGCCGGTGATCTTCAGCATGAAATGGACGATCAAAACGGCGAAAATGACTTGCAGGCTCTTGAAGATCACCGAGGACTGCAGAGCTGGCGGCACCACCATGAATTCGTTGGCGAGCGCACGCGTCCACACTTCGCGGATGATGTGGTAGTCGACGAACATCGCGAGCAACATGATCGCTAGGGCCAACACGACGGCGACCAAATAAAGCGGCCGGTACTGCGAAACTTGGCGGCTCTTTTCCATGTTGCGGGCGATGATCGCCGCATCGTCGCTTTCTTCTTCGTTCAAAGCGGGCGGCGGAGCGTCTGCTTTTTCCTCGTCGTCGTCCTTTTTCTTGGCGAAGCGAAAGAACGCGGGTAAAGACGCCATCTTCTTTTCGTCTTTTCGCGGCGACGCGCTCGCCTTTCTTGACCCAATCGGGCCCCCAGCTCGGCGTGTCGACCGGTGTCTTCAGCCGTTCGATCAGTTGGGCTTTCAGCCTTGCGCGAACGGCAGCAGTCATGCCTTCGGCATCGCGCACCGATTTGGCCTGGCGATCAAACTCTTCGGGACTGAGCCCGTCGCACAGTTCGTGAGAATGCAGCCTGCGCTGTTTAACAGGCGACGATGTTTTCGTTTCTTCGTTCGGACGGTAATAAGCGATCATGGTGGTCTCCCGCCGCAGACTCCACGGGCTAACGCCCCGCCCGTATAGTAAACAGTCCGTTATGAGTCGGTTTTGTGGCGGATTTGGGAAGCCCTGCCTTAATTGATGGGCCAAAATTGTTCCATAATACGGAGAAGTTCATGCGCCGACGCCATCTTATCCTGACTGCTGCGGTCGCGTTATCATGGTCCTTGACCGGCGCAGAAGCTGGGCCGAAGGAAGATATCCTGGCCATCGACAAGGCGTTCTCGGACATGTCAGTCGCCAAGGGGGCGCATGCCGCGTTTCTCGCCTATATGGCCGATGACGTTAGGATATTCGAGGGCGACCATCCGCCGATTGTCGGGAAGAAGGCCGCCGCCGAGTATTATGCCGCCGACGAAAAGAGCGACCCCGGTTACGCAACCCAGCACCTGGAATGGTCGCCGTTGGAAGCCGATTCCTCGCCAGACGGCATTTGGGATGGACCCGCGGAACTTGGGTCTTCACCGAAAAAAAGCCTGACGGAACGCCGCTCAAAGTAACCGGGTATTACGTAACGGAATGGCGGCGCCAAGCTGGCGGATCCTACAAATTCGAACTCGATATCGGCGGCATTGACCGGGCGAAATAGTGCGTCCCCACCGGGCTACATGTGAGCTATGGTCGAAGCGACTGAAGCGGCTTGATCATGCAATCTCATCCCCTCATCTCTTGGCGCGTTGCGACGAAGCCGTACTCGGCTGCGAAAGCTTGCTGATAGTGGCAAAAGATCGGGTTGAGGCGTAGCTGCCGGCGAATGACAGCGCGCAGCCAGCGTGCCACGCACGGGTTAGCCTGGCTGGCCACGACGATCGAAGCCCTGCGCCAAATGGCGCGTTGGGCCCATGCGCTCGCGGAAGAAAATCGTCTGGGAGAATGCGAGAAGCTGATCGTGCAAGCGGCGTTCGGTGAATATCTGTCCCAGATTCTCGGCGGCATTCCGATGAACCAGAACGAGATCGTGCGCCCCGGCGATCTGATGCTGGACGATGAAGTGATGAGGGAGTTTCGCTCCCAGGCCATCAAAGAACTGATCGCACTTGGGACCGATACCGGGACCCGCGCGGCACTGGCGAAGATGCTGGCGGCACAGCGAGGTGCCGTTACGATCGGCGATCCCGGCTTGGGCGAAACGATGGGGACTCGGTGCGCGAACAATTCTTTCGATTCGCGCAAAACAAAATATCGCCGCATGCCCATCGCTGGCACCTCGAAGACCAACTCATCCCGCTGGACGTGGTTTCGCAATTGAGCGCATTGGGCGTGTTTGGCCTCACCATCCCATCTGTCTTTGGCGGCGCAGGCCTCTCCAAGACGGCGATGTGCGTGGTCTCCGAGGAATTGTCGCGAGGCTTTCTCGGTGTCGGGAGTTTGGCGACGCGCTCTGAGATCGCCGCCGAATTGATCCTCGGCGGCGGCACAAAGGATCAACGCGAACACTGGTTGCCGCTGATTGCCAGCGGCGAAAAGCTTCCGGCGGCCGTTTTCACCGAGCCGGAAGCGGGATCCGATCTCGGTTCGCTACGCACCCGCGCTGTACGCGACGGCAATGTTTATCGAATTACCGGTAACAAAACTTGGATCACCCATGCCGCGCGCGCCGATGTGATGACCCTGCTGGCGCGCACCGATCCCAACACCACCGATCATCGCGGCCTGTCCATGTTCCTCGCCGAGAAGCCGCGAGGCACAGATGATAATCCGTTCCCGGCTAAGGGCATGTCGGGCGGAGAGATCGCGGTACTCGGCTATCGCGGCATGAGGGAATACGAGATCGCCTTCGACGATTTTGAAATCCCCGCTGAAAACCTTTTGGGTCGCGTGGAGGGTCACGGCTTCAAACAACTGATGCGGACCTTCGAAGCGGCCCGCATTCAGACGGCAGCGCGCGCGATCGGCGTTGCCGCCTCGGCGCTGGACCTCGGGCTTGGCTTTGCGCTCGAGCGCCGTCAAGCGGGACATGCGATCTTTGAATATCCGCGCGTCGCCGATAAACTTGTCATGATGGCCGTGGAGATCTCCGCGGCACGCCAACTCACCTATTATGCGGCCCGCGAAAAGGATGCCGGTCGGCGCTGCGACTTGGAGGCGGGTATGGCGAAGTTATTCGCTGCACGCGTAGCCTGGGCGGCGGCCGATAGTGCCGTGCAAATTCACGGCGGCAATGGCTTTGCGCTGGAATATCCCATCAGTCGCGTCTTGTGCGACGCGCGCATTTTGAACATCTTCGAGGGGGCCGGGGAAATTCAGGCACATGTTATCGCCCGCCGCCTTTTGGAGGAGCGAGGAAATTGATGTCCGAAGATCACGTCATCGACCGGCTGTTTGCCACAATCGCCGCGCGCAAGAACGCCAGTCCGGAAACCTCCTACACCGCGAAGCTGCTGCACCAGGGCGTGGAGCGCTGTGCCAAGAAATTCGGCGAGGAAGCGGTCGAAGCCGCTCTTGCCGCGGTATCGGGAAACAAGGCGGCGATTACCGCAGAATCCGCCGATGTGCTCTATCACCTTTTGGTGCTGTGGGCGGCGTGTGGAATAGCGCCGAAAGACGTCTATGCGGCGCTCGAGGCGCGCGAAGGCCGTTCGGGATTGGACGAAAAAGCGTCCCGCCAAAAGGACTGAACTAATTCTTGTCCTTGTTACCGGTTTCCTCGCCGAGGCTTTTGACAAGATCAAGAACGCGTTTGCGCACCTTGGGATCCTTGATGCGCATGTAAGCCAGCGAGAGCTGTAGACCCTCGCCGCTCGACACGAATTCGAGAACCGGCGGCGATTGGCTTTCCGCAATTCCGGCGCCACCGCCCGACAATTGTTCCGACACACTTTCGTAGAAATAAAAAATTGGAACGCCCAATATTCGCGAAATCTCGAACAAGCGGCCGGCGCCGATTCGGTTGACGCCTTTCTCATATTTTTGAACCTGCTGGAATGTCAGGCCGAGCATTTCACCCAGACGCTCCTGACTCATGCCGATCATCATCCGTCGTAGACGGAGCCGGTTCCCTACCTGGGCGTCAATCGGATTGGCTTGTTTCTTGGGCAAGGTTCACACGTGTTTTTTTGTTGGCGGAGAGGACCTTATCCGCTGACGCAAGAAAACGAAAAGATTAAAACGTCGTGCTGCGACTGGGTGCGTCATTTTCTTGTGGTAAACAACCAGCCGCTAAAGCCTGTTGCAGCAACCAATATCCAAAACCAAAGGTCGTGAATGCGCGAATAGGGTGTTGGTGCAATCGATGCGGGAAGATATCCATCGACGACGCCGGAACGATTGAGATTCAGTTTTGTTGTGATTCGTCCAAGTGAATCGATGATCGCCGAAATTCCCGTATTGGCTGCGCGCGCAACGGGAATACCCTCTTCGATTGCACGCACCCGCGCCACGAGCAAATGCTGCAATGGCCCCGCCCACGGACCGAACCACGAATCATCCGTGACGTTGACGAACCAACCGGGCCGCCTGGCACCGACCACTTCTCCCGGAAACAAAATCTCGTAGCAGATCAAAGGGCCGACCGCCGGCGCACCGGGTACATCGTATGTATGCGGACCATCGCCCCGCGCGAAACTGCCGCTAATGCCGGTGAGTTTGCTGAGGCCGAGTTGTCCAAGGGTTTCCTCAAATGGCAAGTATTCGCCGAACGGGACCAGATGGAATTTGTCGTAAGTCGCGAGCAGTTCTCCGCCAAAGCCGAAAATATAGAAGCTGTTGTAGAAGTGGGGAACGCCCTGCTCATCGCGTTCTCCACGTAATGCCCCGTCATCAAAATCGTTCTACGCCCGGTCAGCATAGCAATTTCGTCCAACGCGGCCGTTTCGCGCGTCAGAAGAAAGGGCCCGGGTGCCGCCTCCGGCCAGACGATAATCGTAGGCGAAGGCGACGCAGGGCGAACACTAAGAGACACCGTCTGTTTCCAATTGCGAGAAATAAGTTCGCGGTTGATCTTGTCGGCTTGAGCGATATTTGGCTGCACCAAACGCAGGCGCACGCCCGGCACGTTGACTGTCGGCGCTGCCGCCAACCGCATTTCGCCGCCGATCCAAAACACCACGAATAAACCGGTTAGGATGGACGGAAATATCCATCGCGGCCGTGTACCGAAGAACTCCGCCAGCGATGCGCCGAAGAGAATTGTCAGCAGTGTGAGACCATAGGCGCCAAACAACGCTACGCTTTGCAGCACGCCAAGCGATGCGCCCCAACCATAAGCGGCAATGTTCCAAGGAAACCCCGTCAACAGATGGCCGCGCGCCCATTCGGTAAGGGACAAACAAGCGGTGAATAGAAAAATTCGCGACGGCCCTTGCCGCCACAACGCGGCGGATACAGCGCAGGCCAGCGCATAGAACAGCGCAAGCCCGCCCGGAAACAACAAAGCGACAAATGGGATTTGCCAAGCATGCGCGCCCGGCTCGACCATAAAGGCAAATCCGATCCAATGAAGCCCCAGAAGGAATTGCCCGAAGCCAAAGGCAAACCCTGCATAGGCCGAAGCCCGGATGGGCCTCGGTCGAAATTGCGCGCCATCGATCAACAAAACCAGCGCCGCATATCCAAGCAGCAACAGAGGAAACGCACCAAAGGGTGCGAATCCAAACGCCGAGGCGAGACCAGCAGCCCAGGCGAAAGCCAATCTACGCCAGCCACCAAGGCCGCGCACATAGCTCCCTAAATCGGCCAACAGAGCCATCATCGTCAGCGTGTTTCCGTTTTGCCGTCGGACGCAGTCGTCGGGGGGCGGATACGCAAGCGCTTGACCCGCCGAGGATCAGCTTCGAGCACTTCGAATTCAACGCCTGCCGGATGCGCGACGATCTCTCCGCGTTGCGGCACACGCCCCACCAGCGAGACCACAAGTCCGCCCAGAGTATCGATGTCGTCCTCGGTTTCTTCGTGTGCAAAAGCGATTCCGGTCTCGTTTTTGAAGTCTTCGAGATCGATCCGAGCGTCCGCCACAAAGCCTCCGTCCGGCAGAGGACGGGCATGCGGGGATTCCTCGTCGTGCTCGTCGGCGATGTCACCGACAATTTCTTCGATGATGTCTTCGATGGAAACCAGTCCGTCGGTGCCGCCATATTCGTCGATGACGAGCGCGAGGTGAGAATGCGAGGTTTGCATCTTGAGCAAGAGGTCCAGCGCCGGCATGGAAGGGGGTGCGAACAGGATGTCGTGTTTGATCCGCCCTATGGGCGTTTCGTTAAGCCGGAATGCTCCATTCTTTTCCGCTTCGAGCAGCCCCAATACGCTTTTCAGATGTACCATGCCGACGGGGTCGTCCAATGTCTCGCGATAAACGGGCAACCGCGAATGTTGTGCTTCCCGGAACACCAGGACCAAATCGGCGAGCGTCGTCTTTTCCTCCACGGCCACGATATCGGCGCGCGGCACCATGACGTCCTTCACCTTCAACTCGCCGAACCGCAGTAGATTGGCGAGCATAATACGTTCTTGCGCGGTCAGTTCGGGGCTTTGGCGATCGCTTTCTTCGATCACCTCCTCCAGGCTTTCGCGCATCGCGGAAGCAGGATCGTCACCGCGCAAAAGTAGAGCGAGCCGTCTAAGGATAGAGGGCTTTTCGCTCTCGTCGCCGATTTGTGTTTGGGTGGCGTCGCTCATAATCGTTAAGCGGCCTGTTTTGCGTAAGGGTCGGCGATGCCGAGTGCCCCGAGAATCTTCACTTCCAATGTTTCCATGATCCTGGCCTGACGCGCGGTTGCGTGGTCGAATGCAAGTAAATGCAAGACGCCGTGCACGGCCAAATGCGTCGCGTGGTCGACAAAGAGCTTGTTGGCCACCTTCGCCTCGTTAGCGGTGATGCCATAGGCGATGGCGATATCGCCCAGATAATTATCCGCGCGGGAGGGGAACGACAAAACATTGGTGGGCCCGTCCTTTCCTCGGAACGAGAGATTGAGCGCTTGAAGCTGTTTGTCACCGGTCAGCAGAATCGTCAGCGATGCATCTTGTTCGGCTCCGCCTTGGGCCAGCGCCAAACGCGCTGCACGTTTGAGCCGCGCGCCCAATATGCGCGATTTGCGCCACTTCGCGTCCCGAATTAGGAGCGTAATGCTCAACCCTCGTCCTTCCGCACGGTGCGTCCGAGCGTGCGCTTCACGCCAGCGCCCTGTTCGGCGGCATTATAGGCAGTGACAATCCGCGTGACGAGGGCGTGCCGCACCACGTCTTTTTCGCCGAAGCGCGCGATCGCCGCCCCTTCGACGCCGCCCAGAATCGACAAGGCCTGATCCAGGCCTTCTCCGCGGCCACCCGGCAGATCGCTTTGCGACGGATCGCCGGTGACGACCATGCGCGATTCTTCGCCCAGCCGGGTGAGGAACATCTTCATTTGCGGCGCGGTACAGTTCTGCGCCTCGTCGAGGATCACAAAGGCGCGGCTCAATGTCCGTCCCCGCATGAAGGCCAAGGGCGCAACCTCGATGACGCCCTGTTCCATCAGCTTCAGGCAGTTTTCTCCCATCACGCCGAACAGGGCGTCATAGAGCGGTCGCAAATAAGGATCGATTTTCTCCTTCAGATCTCCCGGCAGAAATCCGAGCCGCTCGCCTGCTTCCAATGCCGGCCGCGAAAGGATCAACCGCTCGACCCGCCTTTCGTACAAAAGATGCGCTCCGAAGGCCGCCGCGAGATAAGTCTTGCCCGTGCCGGCCGGACCAACACCGAAGACGAGAGGGTGCGTACGCATCAGGTCGAGATAGGCGGCCTGGGCGGGCGAGCGCGCGCGCGTGGTGTGGGCCGCCCAAGTCTTAATCGACGGTGACCCCAGGGCCGCGGCGACCTCCAATCCAGGTGCTTCGCCGGAGAAGCGAATCTCCGAATCGAGTTCTGCCGAACCCACCGCCTCACCCGCTTCCAGCCGTGCATAGAGACCACGCAATACGTTGGCGGCACGTTCACGCGCGCCGCCTTCGATTGCTACAAGATTACCGCGCATGGCGATACGCACGGAGAGTTTTTGTTCCAGGCGCACGAAATGTTTTTGATGCGGACCCGATAATCCGGCCAGCAAGGCGTTATCGGGGAATTCCAGAGTCACCGCTTCGCGTGTTTTCTTTTTGACAGCGCTCAATGCACCAAGACCTTCTCGTTCTGCAGAGCGCCATTCAGGCTGTTGGTCAGAATCTCGTCAACACGCACGTCGGCGATGTGTCCGATCATGGAGCGCGCAGCCGCAACATGGATGGGCTGCAAATAAGGCGTGCGGCCGACAATTTGGCCGCTCTTCGTGCCCGGCTTTTCGAACAGGACGGAGAATACCTTTCCCGCACATGCCGCGTTGAATTTGTCTTGTTGTTCGCCGAGTAGAGCTTGCAGGGCTTGCAGGCGCGCATCCTTCACGTCATCGGGAATTTGTTTTTTGGCCGCGGCGGCCGGCGTGCCGGGGCGCATGCTGTATTTAAACGAGAAGGCTTGGGCATACTCGACCTCGCGCACCAAGGCCAGGGTTGCGTCGAAATCCTTGTCGCTCTCGCCCGGAAAGCCGACGATGAAATCGGAAGACAGCGCCATATCGGGGCGTGCGGCGCGAACGCGTTCCACCAGCTTGAGATAATATGTGGCCGTGTGCTGCCGGTTCATCGCCTCCAAGACCGCATCGGAGCCCGATTGTATGGGCAAATGCAAATAGGGCATCAGGGCATCGATATCGCGATGGGCCGCGATCAAATCCTCGCTCATATCGCGCGGATGACTGGTCATATAGCGCAGGCGATAGACGCCCTTCACCTCCGCCAGCGCGCCGATCAAACGGGCGAGAGACCATGTGTCGCCGTCCGGCCCTTGGCCGCGATAGGCGTTGACGTTTTGTCCGAGCAGGGTGATCTCGCGCGCGCCTTTGGCGGCGAGGTTCTGCGCTTCGGCGACAATATGCGCAACGGGGCGCGAAAACTCGCTGCCGCGCGTATAAGGCACAACGCAAAAAGTACAAAACTTATCGCAACCTTCCTGCACGGTGAGAAAGGCGGAGGGCGCCGAAACGGAGGCCTGTTCGGGCAGCGAATCGAATTTGGCTTCGGCGGGAAAATCGGTTTCCAGTGCGTGGCCGCCGTCTCGCGCCAGCTTGGCGATCATTTCGGGCAAGCGATGATAAGATTGCGGACCCACGACGAGATCGACCGCGCCTTGGCGGGCAAGAATCTCTTTGCCTTCCGCTTGGGCAACGCAACCGGCGACCGCTATCGTCATTGTCACGCCATCTCGCGCACGCGCCGTTTTAAGGCGCTTGAGACGCCCCAGTTCGGAGTAGACTTTTTCGGCGGCTTTCTCGCGAATGTGACAGGTGTTGAGGATCACCATGTCCGCATCGGCGGCACTTTCCGCCGGCCCATAGCCCAGCGGCGCCAACAAATCCGCCATCTTCGCGGAATCGTAGACGTTCATCTGGCAGCCATAGGTCTTGATAAAAAGCTTCTTCATGGCCGGCGTTTTATCTGCGATCGGCAAGGTTAGCACAAGCGGCGAGAAGGCCGCTAAGCCGCCACTTCGGCGGCGATTTTCCCATCGGAGCCGGTCGTTTTTTCCGCCCTCACGCTCTGTCCGTTGAGGGCCCGGATTTGCCCGCGCCGAACGGTTTCTTCCGCCAGAGCGGCCAATTTTTTTCGCCCGCCGACGCGGTCGGCGGTGATCGGTTCGTGGAACTCGACCACGACATCCATCGGGCCCGCCACAATGGCCTCCCACAAATGAGGCAGCAATTCCATGTCGCCATACCAGGCATAAAGCGGACGATTCTCGCGTCCCATCGGCATGCCGTGCATGCCGATATAGGATATCGAAACCGGCTGCACCGGAACCGTATGCGCTTGACCGGACCCGTCAACGGCAATCGCGGCTTCTGCCGCGCCCATCAAGGCGCTCTTGAAAGGAATTACGCGATTGCCGTCCGTCGACGTGCCTTCCGGAAACAGCACAAGCGCATCGCCGGCGCGCAACCGTTCGCGCAATTCATCGCGCGATGCGCCTGCTTGGCTGCGCCGGTCACGCTCCACGAACACAGATTCTTGCAGCTGTGCCAGCAGCCCGAATAACGGCCAGCTTTTCACTTCACTCTTGGCGACGAAGGAAACCCGCGCCGTCGCCGACATGATGAGGATGTCGAAATAACCCGTATGATTCGCGACCATCAGCACGCCGCGATCTTGAACCGGCGTTCCAATCACAGTGATGCGCAAGCCAAAGAGTTTCGCCAGAACGCGATGAAAGCGCGTCGGAAACGATTTGCGATGCGTCCATCTAAATCGGAGCGACAAGTACTGCCACGGAATGCTGCCGAACGTGACTACCAGGAAGGCCACGAGAATGGCGATCGCGCGCAGTCGAGGCATGCTTTCAGCGCGGTTTCTTCGGTATGCCGTAAAGCTCGAGACGGTGATCCACCAGTTCGAAGCCGAGCTCTTCGGCGATACGACGCTGCAGCTTCTCGATATCCTCGTTGCGGAATTCGATGACGCGGCCCGTTTGTATGTCGATCAGATGATCGTGGTGGGTCTCGGGCAATTCCTCATATCGCGAACGCCCGTCGCGAAAATCATGACGCTCCAGTATGCCCGCATCCTCGAACAGCTTCACCGTACGATAGACGGTGGCGATGGAAATATGCGGATCGATCGCGGAAGCGCGATGATAAAGTTCTTCGGCATCGGGATGGTCTGCGGCATCCGACAGCACCCGCGCGATTACGCGGCGCTGTTCGGTCATGCGCAGGCCCTTGTCGACGCAGAGCTTTTCGATGCGCGTGATGGTCTCTCCCTGGTCCATGGCAACCAATACTAGTCGAATTGTGCAAAGTTTCCCACGGGGTGTATCGGAAGTTCCACAGCCAGGACAAGAGCATCCTCGCGCCGGCCGCCAGCCCCCTGGTAATAGCCTGTGCGGCGGCCCACCTCCCTAAAACCAGCACACGTATATAGCGATTTTGCTGGCTGATTTGCATCCGAGACCTCCAAGAACAACCTTCGTGCACCCTGTTCTTCGGCGTGCGTTTGCGCGCCTCCACGATCAAAGTCAGAAGCGATCCCGCGTCGCCGCGCCGCAGGGGCAACGGCAAGCGTCAAGACCTCGGCTTCGCCTCCGGCGGACCGCACCAGGATGAATCCCCCCTCCTGCGTGCATGGCGAATGTCCCTGGCTGCGCCATGAGCCGGCCTATCCACTCGGCGCTCCAAGCGTCGTCAAACGCGGCAGCATGCAGCGCCGCCAAAGCCAGCGCCACGTCACAGGAATGCGTCAGAACCTCCGTTTTCATGATCGCGGCGATGGAAGTTTGGCGTCGGGGGCACGCAGATATAACGGCCGCGGTGCAGCGCTTTGCGGCGCCATTCTTGCCGCAAGACGGGCGACCCATACGGCGTCCGGCGCGAGAATGGGCGAAACAAAGATGCTGGCGGTCTTGCGTTACCGGAAGTTCTGCCAGGCGTTGCGCGCCGTTCCGGCCAAGGCGACGCGGCCGTTCAAGTCCTCCAGCGCTGCCGGTGCGTCGTCGAATCGAATCAAATGCGCCCCGTCGCTATCGATCTCCAGATAAACTTCGCCACGGCGCGCATCGTGGATTGCAGCAGCATGTTCCGCGCCGGCCTCGGCGCGCGCCTGCGCCGTCATGGCGGCGAGGCTCGTCACTCCTGTCAGCGGCTTTTTCAATGCGAGGCGCAAACCGCGCATGAAGGCGAGGCCCACGCGCTGGCCGGTGAACGTTCCTGGTCCGACCGTCACGGCGAGACGATCCAGCGCTTCGAAGCCGATCTGCGCCTCGATCATCACCGCTTCGACCATCGGCGCCAAGGCTTCGGCGTGCCCGCGCTCCATCACCGAAAATCGGCGCGCCAAAACGGCATCATCCTGCAGCACTGCGGCAGAACAAGCGCCGAACGCGGTATCGACGGCGAGAATCCTCACCGTCGTGCTCAAACGATCTGGCACGCTTCGTCGAACGAAAGTCGAGGGCCGCGCGGCGCCAAATGCGCCGGTATCGCCATAGCCGACATTGCAGAGAAAATTCGACTTTATTGCCGTACCGGCAAAAAATTCTCGATCCACGCCCGCATTGTCGAAGCCCGACATCGGCCCGCAATCCAGACCCAGCGCCCGCGCCGCGATGATGAAATAAGCCCCTTGAAGACTGCCGTTGCGAAACGCCGTCTCCTCGATGTGCTTGGGATCGGAGAACCAGTCCTTGGCGTCGGCCGCGTGCGGATTCAACTTTGCCACATGGCGGTGGAAATCGAGATCGTAGGCGATGATCGCGGTCGCCGGCGCGCTCATGGTTTTGTGAACTTATTGGTGTCGAGATGCGGCTTCAGCCTTTCCTTGGCTTCTTTGGAGACCACGAAGACGAGGCGAGCCGGATTGGTGTTGGCGCTGGTCGGCCCCCAGCGCAGGAGATCGTAGATTGCCATCAGCAGTGCAGGGCTGACGGGCTTGTCCTGCCATTGCCGAAAGGTCCGCGCCGAGCGGAAAATCGTATCAAGCGCTTCATCGTTGACGGCATGAGACATGGCGCGCTCCCTTGGACGAATCCGAAATTCGAATGTCGCCGACATCAGATACAACGAATTTCGGAATCGGGACACTAGCGCGCAAAAGTCGCAGAAAACGCGACCGGATCAAACCGCTTCGACAGCGGTAACTTCGGGAATGTAGTGACGCAGCATGTTTTCGATGCCGTTCTTCAGCGTCATGGTGGAGGACGGACACCCCGCACAGGAACCGCGCATATGCAGGAAGACGACGCCCGACTTGCCGTCGAACCCCTTGAACACGATGTCGCCGCCGTCTTGGGCCACCGCCGGACGCACGCGCGTCTCGATCAGTTCCTTGATTTGCGCGACGACTTCGGCGTCGGCCTCGCCGGCAGGCTCTTCGGCCTCGTCCGCCCCACCCTCGATCAGCGGCAAGCCGCGGGTGAAATGTTCCATGATCGCGCCCAAAATCGCCGGCTTCAGGTGTTTCCAGTCGCCATCCGTCTTGGTCACCGAAATGAAATCGGAGCCGAAGAAGACCCGGCCCACTTCGGGCGTCTCAAACAGGGCCCGCGCCAAAGGCGAACGTTCGGCCGCTTCCCGAGTCGGGAAGTCGGCTACCGCAGCCTCACCCATCACCTCGCGGCCGGGCAGAAATTTCAGGGTGGCGGGGTTTGGCGTGGATTCGGTCTGTATGAACATGGCTATAGCTTTCTGGAGGCGTTCCAATCTGTCTCTTACATGGACCTCCAAGCGACATCGGATCAAGGCCGGAGAATCCCCTAGATTGTCGCGGCGGTATCAAAAATCCGAAACGATGCCCTTTCTTTCCCAATCGCCATAACGGGTCGGTTCGGGGCCTTTCGGGCCGCCGCTTTCGGCAGGTAAGGCCGGGGAAACGGCCGTCTTACGGCGCGCTCCGCCTCGGCCCGCGCGCGTTTGCCCGCTTCGGCAATCCGGGCTTTAACCACGCTGGCGGGCGTAGGGCGTTTTGGAGATTTCGCTTTGCTCATCGTCTCTTAGCTTGACGGCTGTCTGGCGGACCATACATCTCCGCCGTAACTTATATCCAAGGACCTGGCGTGAACACCTTGCGGACCGGATTGCTGATGGCGGGGCTGACGGGCCTTTTCGTCGCCCTAGGTTTCTTGATCGGCGGGCCCACCGGCATGATGCTCGCTTTCCTGTTCGCTGTCGGCTCCAATTTCTTCGCCTATTGGAATTCCGACCGGATCGTTTTGTCGATGTACGGGGCACGGCAGGTCACCGAGCAGGAGGCGCCCAGGCTGGTCCATATCGTGCGGCAACTCAGTCAAGCCGCACAGATTCCGATGCCGCGCGTGTGCATCACGGAGAATCCGCAGCCCAATGCCTTTGCCACCGGCCGCAATCCGGAGCATGCAGCGGTCTGCGTGACGACGGGACTGCTCAGCAGCGTCGGCGACGAAGAACTGGCCGGCGTTTTGGCGCATGAGCTAGGCCATGTGAAAAATCGCGACACGCTGACCATGACGATGACCGCAACCATCGCGGGCGCCGTGTCGATGCTGGCCAATTTTGCGTTCTTCTTCGGCGGCGACCGGCGCAATCCGCTGGGGTTCGTCGGCATGTTGTTGGTGACGCTGCTGGCGCCGCTCGCAGCCATGCTGGTGCAGATGGCGATCAGCCGGACGCGCGAATTCGAAGCCGATCGCGCCGGCGCGGAGATTACCGGCCGTCCGCTTTGGCTGGCCTCGGCGCTGGCCCGCATCGACAGCAGGGCCGCGCAGACCGACAATCCCGATGCCGATGCCAACCCGGCGACCGCGCATATGTTCATCATCAATCCGCTGCATGGCGGATTTTCCGGACTGTTTGCCAGCCATCCCTCCACCGAAGAACGCATCGCGCGCCTGAAAGCGATGGCGCGGAGCCCGTCGCCAAGACACCCGGCCCCTGGGCATGAGCGAAGGGCTGCCGGCGCGCACCGCGGCGCAAGCCATTCTCTCGGATGTTTTGCGCAAGCGGCGTCCGCTGGATGCGGCGCTGTGCCGCAACGGGTCATCTGGAGCCCCGCGATGCCGGCTTTGCCCGCGCCATCGCCAGCGAAACATTGCGCCGCTTCGGCCAACTCGACGCGTTGATCCGGCTCTACGTGCCCAAAGCCGCCGGCGCCCAATCGTGCCGGGCCGACGCCGGAGATCTTGCTGGCGGGCGCTTGCGAGTTGCTGTTTTTGAACGTGCCGGCGCATGCGGCCGTCGATGCCGCCAACCGGCTGGCGCAGGCGAATGACAAGGCCGTGCATTTCAAGCCGCTGATCAACGCCGTGCTGCGGCGCATCTCGCGCGAAGGCAAAGCCGATGATCGCGGCGCAGGATGCGGCGCGGCTCAACACGCCCGATTGGCTGTGGCAACGCTGGAGCGAGACCTATGGCGAGGAAGCGACGCGCGCAATAGCGAGCGTTCATCTTGGCGTGCCGCCGCTCGACATCGTCAGCAAAAATTCGCGTCCGTTCCGGATGCGGCACATTTGTTCGGCAATGTTTATCGGCATGGCGATCATGCGCGCATTGAAGCGTTACCGGGTTTTGGTGAAGGGGAATGGTGGGTGCAGGATGCCGCCGCAACCCTGCCCGTAACGTTGCTTGGCGATGTGCGCGATAAATCCGTGATCGATCTGTGCGCCGCGCCTGGCGGCAAAACGGCGCAACTGGCTGCGGCCGGCGCGCAAGGTGACCGCCGTCGAACGCGACGCGATCCGCATGGCGCGTCTGAAGGAAAATTTGGATCGGCTGCAGCTGCCAGGCCGATTTGGTGGTGAGCGGATGTGCGCGATCTGCGCCTGGAGCCGTCACCTTTTGTGTTGCTCGATGCGCCTTGCAGCGCGACCGGAACGATCCGCCGTCATCCCGAACTGCCGTGGATCAAGAGTGCCAGCGACGTGATGCAATGCGCGCAAGCGGCCGGCGAACTTATCGATGCGGCGGCGAAACTGACGGCAAGATGGCGGATTGCTGGTCTTTGCGGTGTGCTCGCTGGAGCGCGAAGAAGGGCCGGAGCAAGTGGACGATTTTTTGCGGCGCAACGCTCGATTTCGCGCGCGAACCGGTGAGCCCAAGCGAAATCTACGATCTCGGCGATGCGATCGATGCCAAAGGCGATCTGCGGACCTTACCTTGCCATATGGCGGATAAGGGAGGCATGGATGGTTTCTATGCGGCGCGGCTTCGGCGCGTCTTATAACCGCCCCAGCGCATAGGCGATCGCCAGATAGATCTTGCCGGTATCGGCCGACGAGAATTGAAGAGGCCAGCAGCCCGCCGCCGTCGCCGTCGCGCGCGCGGGTGAGCATGGATTCGAATTCCTGCATATAAACATTGGCGGATCGCGGAAACGCGCATTCTCGCGGTACAAGGTGGCGATGCGATGGACGGCGTCGCCGTCGATTGCGGACGCGAGTTTGCGCGCAAAGACCGCGCGGTCGCCGGCCAGATAACGCCGCCAATCTTCTTCTTGCGGACCGGACTCGGTGGAAATCGCCGTCGAGATCGACAGCCATGTCGGAAAGCGCGGCTTGCAGCGCACCAAGGGCCGCGGCCGTTTCCGGGCGCAAATCCTTGCGTGCGTCGTGGGTCTCTGCCGCAGCCAGCAACGTGCTCATCTGCCAGTTTTTCGGTCCGCCTTCGCCGGGTCTCGCTTTGGGGCGCTGGGCAAGTTTGCGCGCCATCCCGAGCAGTCCATCGTGTCCGGACATAGCTTCGGCTTCTTCGGGCTTGCCGGCACGTGGCCCGGGCCTGGGCGGCGCTGCGCGCATGAATGGTCGACAAGGTGCGGGCGGACAGATCCAGAATCTCTTCGGTTTCCGCGCGCACCATCTGACGGACGCGCTGCGCTTCCTGCTGGGCGATGCCCGGCAACGTGAGAAGATGGCGCTCCACTTCTTCCACGGCCTTGGCCAGGGTGGTGCGGATTTCACCCGCCTCGGCGGACAATTCGCCGGCCGTGCGCAGCAGTCTTTCGCATTCGGCCATCGCTTCGCCGACAAGGGCGCGCGCATCCGATTTTGCCTGACTGGCCGTTTCGCCGATCAGAGTCTGGGCGCCTGTGCCGGCCTCTTGGAGCGAGGTGAGCAGATGGGCGAGCATCGTGTTTGCCGAATCGCTTGTATCGCGCAGCCGGTCGGCTTCGCGCGCGAAATTTTGCGTCAATTGGGTGGCGCGCGCGGTGGCATTCGTCATGATGAGTTCGAGATGACGTTCGGCATCGGCGGTGACGATTTCGATCTTTTCTGCTTCGTCGCTGAGGGCCCCGATCGCGTGTTCCATGGCTGTGCGTTCGAGGGACAAGCGCCGTTTCGAAGGTGGTACTTTCTTCCTTCAAGCGCTGCATCAATTCGTTCATCGCGGTGCGATGACGTTCCTGGCGGCCGAGCACGAATTCGGCGCGCGCCATCGCCGCATCGGCAACGGCTTCGATTCTCTTGGCTTGTTTGTCGAGTTCGACGGCGGCGGCGTGCGGCGCATCGGCGGCGGCGTTCGCCGCCTGGCGGAAATTTGCGGACTGCGTATCGAGCAATTGGCCAGCCGTCTTCAACGCACCTTCTGCCGTTTCGATGACGGATTTGAGCTGAGCGGCGCGCCCGGCAACGACTTCGCTGGCGCGAGACGCGGCGTCCGCGAGCGAGCGAGGCCACGCCTTCGATGCGTTCGCGCTCTTGGGTGAGACGCGCCGATAGCGCTTCGCCGCGCACATCGACGCGTGCGCCTGCTTCGTCGAGCGAGGCGATTTGGTTTTCCAACACGCTTTCCAGCGCCCTTAGCCGGGAGAAGGCGCCGTCGAGACCTGCATTGAGCGCGTCGAGTTCGCGCCGCACGGCGCGGCCCAAACGCGCGGCGGTGCGCGACGCCGTTTCGTCGGCGGAGAACAATCGGTCGGTGGCATCGGACAACGCTTCCGCGGCCGCGCCCATCGCTTGGCCACGCGCCAGAGCCCAGGCAGCGGCAATGAATAGCAGCGGCGGCACGAAAACCGCCGCGACGATGAGCGCGATGGATTGCGCGTCGAGAGCGGACAGCCCTTTCGGTCCGAAATATCCTCCCAAATAGGCTACCGCGGAGCCGACCCAGAAAGCGGAAAGCGTCAAGGCGAAGACCAGAGCGACCACACCAAACTTGGAAGCCGTGTGCTGCCTTGGCCGGAACTCCACATCCCCGCCTAAGGGGTCTGCGGACTGCAAAAGCACCGGCTGGTTACGATCGGACGCAGTGGCCAAGGTGGAATCCTCGAGATTACGCTGACGAACCTGTAGTTTAACCATTCCAAGCCTTAAGTGCGAGGGATTTGGGCAACTTTGTCCAGTGGCGCACAACTCTATGGCCGGAATATAATTTACAATGTATAGTTATAGCAATCGGCGAGTAATATTTATTGGAGGACACGCGATGGTGCCTTACTCGCAGCATCAGCTCTGTTTTTGGGAATCCATTTGGTGATCTCGGGAACGCGGCTGCGGGATCAAATCGTAGGCGTTGTCGGCGAGCGGACCTATCTAGGTCTGTTCGCGCTTTCGTCGCTTGGCGCCATCATCTGGCTCTGCATTGCCTATAACCATTTCTATAGGAGCGCGGAGAATCGCGTGCTCTGCGATTTGGGACAGAATTTCCGCAATCTCGCGATCCCCGTTGTGAGCGTTGCGTTTCTGCTCGGAGTGCCCGGCGTTATGATGGCCAATCCCACTTCCGCAGGACAATCGGGTGCGGCACTGCGCGGCGTGCTGCGCATCACGCGTCATCCATTCCTATGGGGCGTGGCCATCTGGTCGGGCTATCATCTTGCTGGCATCGGGCGCGCTCGCGTCCGCGATTTTCTTCGGGACGTTCTTGGTGCTCGCGCTCTTCGGGACACGGGCGATCGACGCCAAAGTCCGCCGCAAGCGCCCGACCGAATGGCAAGCTATTTCGAGCCAGACGTCGAATATTCCCTTTCTTGCGATCTTTGCGGGACGCAACAAATTCGTGGCGCGGGAATATTTCGACTGGCGGTTTTCGTTCGCCGTTTTGGCTTTCGCTGTGTTCCTGTTTATCCATAATTACCTGTTCAAAATGTCGCCGTTTCCCAACAACTGGCTGCCGTTTTGAACCGGTAAGGAATTCGGTTAACTCTATTGGCGCTCACTGAGACCCGCGTTAACGAAGCATTGATCCATACAGATCATCCTTCCTGAGCCATTTCAGGGAGACGCGCATGTCCGCAGCGCGCAGCGCCGTCGATCTTAGCCACCTTGCCCGCTATACGGGCGGTGACGAAGCCATCAATGCCGAAGTCTTGAGGCTGTTCGACACGCAGACCAGCGAAATGGTCGACCGCCTGCAGACCATTCTAGATGCCCGCGACGAGAAGTCGTGGAAAGAAGTCACCCATACCCTGAAAGGCGCGGCACGCGGGATCGGCGCTTTCGCCATGGCCGACGCAGCCGCATTCGCAGAGCCCATCGATCCCATCAAGGACCGCGGCAATGCATCGGTTGCCATCGCCGCGCTGAAGAGTAGCGCGGAAGCCGTGCGCAACTTTCATCAAGACCTATTTGGAACGCTGAACTTTTTCGTCGAAGCGCTTGAACTCATAAGCGATCGAGCATTCCATCAAAACCCGCCAGACCGGCTCTGCGATCTCGGCGTTCAGACCGGCCCGCCCGGCCTCGTCCAGCACTTTACCAATGACGTCGGCGATACGGGCTTCGTCGCGCACTGCGGCACGATCGGATTTGATTTCCGCGGCACGTTCGATATAGCGCTGGCGCTCGGAAAGGAGTTTGACCAGCGCCCGGTCAAGCCGGTCGATCTGGTCGCGAAGCTCAGGCATGGTCGAGCATCGTTCGGGTGGACGGACTTGCGGATTTGGTCCCGTCATGGCCATTCCTGTTGAAAACGTACTATCTGCCTGCGGGACAGGGGCGCCGACAAGGGTCCAGTTTAGAATTGCTCCGAAACATGCAGGGGATTGTTGGTGGGGTGCTTTTTACATATAAGAACGCAAGTTTCCAAACTTATACATGATAGATGTGTGAAATGTCCGAAAATAAACCCACTCCCATAGAAACCGATGTCGCGATCATTGGCGCGGGCCCGATCGGCCTGTTCGCCGTGTTCGAGCTTGGGCCTGCTGGATCTCAAAGCCCATCTGGTCGACATCCTCGACCGGCCCGGCGGTCAGTGCACCGAGCTTTATCCGGAAAAGCCGATCTACGACATTCCCGGCCTGCCCATCGTCACCGGCCAGGAACTGACCAACCGGCTGATGGAACAGATCAAGCCGTTCGATCGCGACCTTCCATTTCGGCGAAATGGCGAACGCGCTGGAGAAGCTGCCCGACGGCCGCTGGAAACTGACGACCGATGCGGGAACCGAGATCGTCGCGCCGGTGGTCGTGATCGCGGCGGGCGGCGGCAGCTTCGTGCCCAAGCGCCCGCCGATCGCCGGCATCGAGGCCTATGAAGGCAGCTCGCGTGCATTATGCCGTGCGCAAGATGGAGACCTTCCGCGGCAAGAACATCCTGATCGCCGGCGGCGGCGATTCCGCGCTCGACTGGACGATCAACCTGGCGCCGATCGCCAAGAGCCTGACGCTGGTCCATCACCGCGACGGATTCCGCGCCGCCCAGCACAGCGTCAACCAGATGCGCGAACTGGAGGAGCAGGGAAAAGTCAAATTCCATGTCGCCAGCGTGAAGGCGCTGCATGGCGAGAGCGGACAATTGTCCGGCGTGACGCTTGGTCGGGCACGACAAGAACGAATGGCATCAGGAAGCCGATGCGTTTCTGCCCTTCTTCGGGCTGACGATCAAGCTGGGGCCGATCGCGGATTTCGGCATCAATCTGCACGAAAATCTGATCCCGGTGGACACGGCGCGCTTCGAAAGCCAGACGCCGGGCATCTTCGCCATCGGCGACATCAACACCTATCCGGGCAAACTGAAGCTGATCTTGTCCGGCTTCCACGAAGCGGCATTGATGGCGCAAGCGGCGTTTCATATTTGCCGGCCGAACGAAAAGCTGCGCTTCCAGTACACGACCTCGTCGTCGAGCCTGCAGAAGAAACTGGGTGTCGTATGAAGATCATCGCCAAAGACCGCGAAGGCAAGGAAACCATCATCGAAGGCCGCGATGGCTGGACGATCATGGAGATGCTGCGCGACGCGGGCCTGCCGATCACGGCGGAATGCGGCGGCGCCTGCGCCTGCGCCACCTGCCACGTCTATATCGAAGACGGCTGGTACGAGAAGCTGACCCCGCCCACCGAAGGCGAGGTCGACATGCTGGACATGGCGCTGGCGGTGCAGCCCAATTCCCGGCTGTCCTGCCAGCTCACCTGTTCGGAGGAGCTCGACGGCATTCATGTGACCTTGGCGCCGGAGTAGGTTGATTCCAGTTATACATTTGTTATAACGTGCTGTTATAACAAATGTATAAACGGATAACGGCATGAATATAAAAGTGAAAATCATCCAGGTAGGCAATTCTCTGGGCTTTACTTTGCCCAAAGAAGCGCTCGCCGCCTTAAAGGTCGAAAAAGGCGACACTCTGATCCTGACGCAAGCACCCGATGGATTGCGCATCACGCCCTATGATCCCGACATTGCCAAGTCAGCTGGAGGCGATTCGCCAAGTCCTGAAGAAGCGGCGTAACGCGCTTCGCGAACTCGCCAAATGAGCGGCTGGATTTGGCTGGACCCGCAAGCTTTGCTTGCCGCCCATGACGAACAGCTTGCGGAACATGGCGGCGCCGCGGGTATCCGCGACCTGGACTTGTTCGACTCAGTTTTGATGCGACCGCAAGACTTGGCGGCAGGGGGAAATCCGGACGCAGCCGCGCTTGCTGCCGCCTATGCTATGGGACTGGCAAAACGTCACCTCTTTGCGAGCGGCAGGAAGCGCATCGCGCCGATCGCGCTTGAAGCATTTCTGATTCTCAACGGATTTGAACTTATGGCCGATGATTCGCGCTGGGTGTTTATTGCGCTGGCGCTCTCATCCGGTGACATCAGCGAAGCCGTTTTGGCCCAATGGATTCGCCAACATATGAAAGAGCGGACCTAGCGGTTTAGGGCCTTCATCGCGCCGTCGAGACCTGCCAGGGTCAGCGGATACATGCGCCCGCCCAACACTTGGGAGATCAGCTGAATTGACGGCGTGTATTCCCAGTGCTTTTCCGCCACCGGATTGAGCCAGACGATATGCGGATAGATTTGCGCCACGCGATCGAGCCACACTGCGCCGGCTTCCTCGTTCCAATGCTCGACACTGCCGCCCGGCATAGTGATCTCGTAAGGGCTCATCGTGGCGTCGCCCACGAAGACGATCTTGTAGTCATGCGGGTATTTGTGGAGCACGTCCCAGGTCGAAAGCTTTTCGGCATGGCGGCGGCGGTTGTCTTTCCACACAGCCTCGTAAAGGCAATTGTGGAAATAATAGAAATCCATGTGCTTGAATTCGGTGCGCGCGGCGCTGAACAATTCCTCGCATAGTTTGATATGTGCATCCATCGAACCGCCGATATCGAAGAACAACAGCACCTTTACCGTGTTATGGCGCTCGGGGACCAATTTGAGATCGAGATAGCCTTTGTTCGCCGTCTGGCTAATCGTGCCGGGCAGATCGAGCTCGGTTTCCGCGCCCGTCCGCGCCCATTTGCGCAAGCGGCGCAGGGCCACCTTGATGTTGCGAGTGCCGAGTTCGACCGCGTCGTCTAGATTTTTATATTCGCGCTTGTCCCAAACCTTCACCGCTTTGCCGTGGCGCGACTTGTCTTGGCCGATGCGCACGCCTTCGGGATTGTAGCCATAGGCGCCAAACGGCGAGGTGCCCGCCGTACCGATCATCTTGTTGCCGCCTTCATGGCGTTTTTTCTGTTCCTCGAGACGCTGCTTGAGCGTCTCCATCAACCTGTCCCAGCCGCCCAGCGATTCGATCAGCTTCTTGTCTTCCTCGCTAAGGAATTTTTCGGTCAGAGCGCGCAGCCAATCTTCGGGGATTTGCGCCAAGAGCGAAGCATCGAGCGCTTCCAGGCCCTGGAAGACATGCCCGAACACGCGGTCGAATTTGTCGAGATTCTTCTCGTCCTTCACCAGGATGGTGCGCGAGAGATAATAGAAATCGTCGATCCGCGTGGCGATGACGTTCTTCGACAAGGCCTCCATCAGCGCCAGATATTCCTTGAGCGTGACGGGAAGCTTGGCCTCGCGCAATTCGTCGAAGAACTGGAAAAACATCACCGGCCCGAAGTTTTTTCGTTCCGCAATTCCATCACAACGCAAAGCGAATTGATACCGGGGCCTTACTCCGGGTCAGCTTCCTGGCGGGTTACGGCGCAGGATGCGGTATACCGATTTGGCGGATCGCACTTGCGTAGACGCTGTTCAGGAAATCGCTCTTGATCAGGATATCGTGCGGATCGGCATATTCGAGCGTTACGTCCACCGCCCAATCGCCTATCGCGGCACTGGAAAACAGGATGCGATATCGCTGCGCCGCCACCTTGGTTGTTTCATAGGTGCGCGTATAGACGCTGAGCGGCGCAGATTTCGGTCCCAAGGTCTGCGTTTCTTCGCCAATGAGCCTGCTGCCGGTGCCTTCCTGTACCGCGAATTCAGGCGTCAGCATCGCTTTGGGATCGAACGCACCGCGCAAAGGCGACAGCGTAACCGTTCCGTAAACGCCATCAAGGGCGGAATAGGCGCAGAAGTCTGAAGAGGATTTGGGGTCGCGTTCACCGACCGCATCGCGTTCGAAGACGCCGATATGCAACGGACAAGTGAAGCCCGACGGCGTGTGGGTCTTTGCGCCATTGGCGCTGTTGACGAACGGATCGGTCACATCCTGGGCGCCGGCCGATGCGGCCCCCACGCCTAGCGCTAAGACGAACCAACAAAGGATTTTGCCGAACTCCATCATGCGCTACCGTATCAGCTCTCGCTTGGCAGGTCGATGTTGATGCTTTTCCCGCTGGTGCCGTAGCCACCGATCGTGACGGCCTTGCGGTCGAGAATATCGTTCATCAGCGAACAGTGTGCGAAATTGTCCTATCCACGCCGCGCCAGGAACGCCAAGCGCTCGAACAGGTGGACGTCCTGCTCGTTCTTGAGCAAGGCCCCGTGCAGCGGTGGAATCAGCTTGGTCGGATCCTTTTCCTTGAGCGCCTCGGGCGGAATGTCTTCGTTGAGAAGCAGTTTCAACCAATCGAGCAGCTCGCTGGTGGACGGCTTCTTCTTCAGGCCCGGGACGTCGCGCAGCCGGTAAAAGACGTTCAGCGCCTCGGCGACCAGTCTTTGTTTGATGTCGGGGAAATGCACATCGACGATTTTCTGCATCGTCTCGCGCTCGGGAAACTTGATGTAGTGGAAAAAGCAGCGGCGCAGAAATGCGTCGGGCAGTTCCTTTTCATTGTTGGAGGTAATCATTACGATGGGACGCATGGCGGCTTTGATCGTCTCGCCCGTCTCGTAAACGAAGAATTCCATGCGATCCAATTCAAGCAACAGATCGTTAGGGAATTCGATATCCGCCTTGTCGATTTCGTCGATCAGCAGAACGGGACGGGTGGGGGAATCAAAAGCTTCCCACAATTTGCCGCGCTTGATGTAGTTCTTAACGTCCTTTACGCGCGCGTCCCCGAGTTGGGAATCGCGCAACCGTGTTACCGCATCGTATTCGTAGAGTCCCTGTTGCGCTTTGGTGGTCGATTTTACGTGCCAAGTGATGAGAGGTGCGGAAAACGCTTCCGATACCTCATAGGCCAATTGTGTCTTACCGGTGCCGGGCTCGCCCTTGATCAGCAACGGGCGTTTCAGCGTTACGGCGGCATTGACGGCGATCCTCAGATCGTCCGTCGCGACATATCGATCGGTACCTTCAAAACGCACGCTCATTCCAACTCTCATTTGCGGGAGGCCGAAGGGTAAGGGCGCCCCCTTGCGGGCGCAAGGTGGCGACCGCAGGCGTTTGGCATTAGATTGGCTGTCGCTGGGTCAACGGGGAGCAGGTCGATGGGAATGCTGATTGGGGCAGTTGCTGCCGCCGGAATCGTGGGCGTCTTCAGCGACTGGCTGTTCATGGGTGTGTTGTTCCACACCGCCTACAACACCCATCCGGAAATTTGGAAACCTGAGATTCGCGCGGGCAAAGACAAAGCCGGTATCATCTGGTCAAGCGTGCTTGGCTTTGTGATGGCGGCCGCCGTGATTGCGCTTTGTGCCGTCGCAAATGTCGCAAATGTGTGGAGCGGACTGGGTGTGGCGGCGCTGGTGTGGATCGCCGGGCCATTGCCGATCCTCGTCATCAACGGCTTCTTCATCAAAATCGACCCGAAGATCACCTTCGCCCATTGCGTGGGTTATTTGGTCCGTCTGCTGATTGCCGGCGCCGCTGCGGGGGTCGCTTTGCCGCTGTCATGACCCTCGCCCATATCTATACCGTCGCCTTTCAAGGCATCGAAGCGCGCGAAGTGGATGTGCAAGTCCATATCGGCGAAGGGACGGGGGGTATCTTCAATGTCGTCGGTTTGGCCGACAAGGCGGTAGCTGAAAGCCGCGAGCGCGTGCGTGCGGCGCTTTACGCCATCGGCTTGGCGCTTCCTTACAAACGCATCACTGTGAATCTGGCGCCTGCCGATTTGCCGAAAGAAGGAAGTCATTACGATTTGCCGATCGCGATCGGGTTGCTGGCGGCAATGGGTGTGCTGCCGGCCAGCGAGATGGACCATTACGTGGCGCTCGGCGAATTGTCCCTCGATGCGCAGATTACCGCTGTGGCCGGCGTGTTGCCGGCGGCGCTGGCGGCATCGGAACAACAACGCGGATTGATTTGCCCGGCAGCTTGCGGACCCGAAGCGGCTTGGGCCGGCGGCTTGGAGATCATAGCGGCACCCTCGCTGATCGCGCTGGTCAATCACATCAAAGGTGCGCAGGTGCTGAACCCGCCGACGGCGAAACTGGCAGAGGAAACACCAAACGCACCGGATTTGCGCGATGTCAAAGGGCAAGAGACCGCCAAGCGGGCGATCGAGATCGCGGCAGCGGGCGGCCATAACATGCTGATGATCGGACCGCCGGGCGCCGGCAAATCGATGCTGGCGCAACGTCTGCCGGGATTGCTGCCGCCACTCGACGCGCGCGAAGCACTGGAGATTTCCATGGTGCAGTCGCTGGCAGGCGAATTGGCGGGCGGTGCGATCTCGCGCAAACGGCCGTTCCGTGCACCACACCATTCCGCATCCATGGCGGCGTTGGTCGGCGGCGGATTGCGCGTCAAACCGGGCGAAGTAAGTCTGGCACATCTTGGCGTGTTGTTCCTGGACGAGCTTCCCGAGTTCCAGCGCGCGGTTCTGGATTCACTGCGCCAGCCGATCGAAAGCGGTGAGGCTGTGGTGGCGCGCGCCAATGCTCATGTGCGTTATCCCGCCCGATTCCAGTTGGTGGCCGCGATGAACCCCTGCCGCTGCGGCTATTTGGGCGATCCCGCCCAAGCCTGTGGTCGGGCTCCCAGATGCGCGCAGGATTACCAATCGCGAATCTCCGGACCTTTGTTCGACCGCATCGACATTCATGTCGATGTGGCGGGCGTATCGGCCAGCGATTTGGCCTTGCCTCCGCCTGCCGAAACCAGTGCCGATGTTGCCGCCCGCGTGGCGCGCGCCCGCGATGTCCAACGCGAGCGCTATGCCGAAGAAGGCGTGCGCACGAATGCGGAAGCCGAAGGCGAGCTTCTCGACCGCGTCGCGATGCCCGATGCCGCGGGGAAGACTTTGCTGGCGAATGCCGCCGATGCCATGCGCTTGACGGCGCGCGGATATCACCGTGTGTTGCGGGTGGCACGAACCATTGCGGACCTCGGCGGCGTGTCAGGGGTCGGGCGTGCGCATATCGCCGAAGCTCTGTCTTTCCGCAGACTGACGCAACTGCGCTCCTAACCTGATCCATCATTTCTGACCGACGGATCACGCTCTTGCCTCATTATTCCGCGTCATCGCCGATCTTATGAAAGAATTAGTGATAACTGTGCTGATATTTGAACATGCTTAATGGGGAGTAAATTTATGCTGGATAGGAGCGACACAAAATATTGGGGCCCGCGGCCTGACGCGCTTGGCTACATCGCATCCGTTATTTCCGATGGGGCAAAGGTATTGGAGGTCGGCCCGGGGCAAGTGCCCTTCTCAAAGGCAACGCATTTTGTCGATTATAAGCCGGGCGCAAACATCATCATGTGCGACGTGCAGAAATCTCCCTTGCCGTTCCCGGACAAGTATTTCGATTTTGTCTATTGTCGCCATGTCGTCGAAGACATCGTCTATCCATTCAATTTTTTGGCGGAAATGTCGCGCGTGGGCAAAGCGGGCTATGTCGAAACGCCTTCTGTCGTCGCCGAATTGTGCAGAGGCATCGATGGGAACACGCCGCCGTGGCGCGGTTACAATCACCATCATTGGTTCGTTTGGAATCACAAGGGCAAACTAAAGCTTCTCAAGAAATATACCTATGTTGAATATATGGAGTTCAACGACGACAATATCGTGAAGATCTTGCGGAGCAGCCCGGA
Source organism: uncultured Alphaproteobacteria bacterium (assembly GCA_963822275.1). Lineage (GTDB taxonomy): Bacteria > Pseudomonadota > Alphaproteobacteria > Micropepsales > Micropepsaceae > Rhizomicrobium. Next base: position 49,341 of record CAWGHR010000088.1, on the reverse strand, counting down.
CCACTGGAATACGCATTTGCTTTGGGATGGCGCGCTAGACTATGAGCAAGTGGTCACAGGCGTTGTCTGCCCGGAATATCCAGCAACCATTACGCAAGCTGCCGTGGACGGCATCGAAAGCACGAATCAGTTCCTATCGAAATATAAGAACTGACGCTTGGCGTAACCGTGGCCAGATATTTCGTCCGGCCACGTTGGCGCCGTGCTCAGACGATAGGAATCAGGCCGTTCGTTTTCCCATCCACCACGCAATGACAAGTCCCGCCGCCAAAGCGCCGACAATTTCGATCGTCATTTGCGACAATGTGTAACTGCAGGGAAAGCCATACCAGATCAGATAGGATGCATCGGTGCCCAATGCGCCGAATACCCCGATCAATGTGACGAAGCCTACCCGCCCCAAATAGCCCGCGATCATCGTCAGCGATAGAAGGAACGCCGCGATGAGCGATTGCGCCAGCTCTTTGGCAAATTCCTCGATCATCAGCGGCCTCATATCGTAATTCGCGCCGGCGGGATGGTAGACGATGAAGCCGTTTGGATTGTCCTTCATCCGTGCGGTTGCCGTCTGTTCCATCTGCGGATCCTTGGGATCAACCCATGGGTAAAAATAGAGCCCCGGCTTCTTTCCGATCCCGTTTGGCATGACCGAAAGAACTGCGTGTTCGTCCTGCATCTTGCTGATACCGGTAAAAGCGAGCGGCGTGGCCATGTGTGCGATCGCCGTCCAAATGAACATCGCAATGGCGCCGAGCAAACCCGCAATCAAAATGCGCATGTGAAGCTCCCCGTCGTTGGACGGCGCAAGATAACCAAATTTACGACAACGTGGTCACGGAAATTGCGATTGTGCGCTGCGGGAATTCCATTGGAGTTTTAGGGAATCGCTGGTGTCCCGGCTGCCATCGGGCGACCAGCCGGGCGGCGCGAAGATATAGCAGAGCGCTTCGTGCGGGCTTTTCGCTCTTGCGAGATCGGCGGCCATGCCGATCCATTCGTGGCTGGCGATCTTCAGCACATTGAAGGTGGCGAGGTTGTGCACGATGCCGTAACGCACGGGCTCTTCGGCGCGTTCGCGAACGAAGGTGCCAAATATCCGGTCCCAGATAATGAACACGCCGGCATAATTGGAATCGAGATAACAGGGATTGGTGGCGTGGTGCACGCGATGATGCGAAGGCGTGTTCATCACCGCTTCGATCGCGCGGGGAAATTTGCCGATCGCTTCGGTATGAATCCAGAATTGGTAGACCAGATTGAGGCCATGAACGAAGACAATTATCGGAATGGGAAAACCAAGCAGCACCAAGGGGACGCGGAAATAAAGACCGGGCGTAAAACTGCCGCTCCAAGATTGCCGCAATGCGGTCGATAGATTGTAGTGCTGGCTGGAATGATGATTGACATGATCGGCCCACATCCAGCGCACCCGGTGCGAAGCGCGGTGCCACCAGTAATAGATGAAATCGTCGATCACGAAGCATGCGGCGATCACCATCCAGGACCAGCCGAGATCGACAAGGCGATAAGGCTGGAGTGCTTTGGCGACGTCCAGAAACATGAAGGCGAAGGCGGCTCCAAACACAACGCTGCCGAACCCCATCAACAGACTGGCGGCTGTATCGCGCGGCTCGAAACGGGCGCGGCCCCACATGCGCGCATAGATCATCTCGGCGATCACCAAGCCGATAAAAAATGGCGTCGCCAATCCAACGGGATCGGGCAGATGCATCATAGCGTCCAGAGTTTTTTCTCCCACTGTAAGGCGGTGGTGGACTCCGCGAAAATCAGATCGGCTCGCGGCAAGGTAAAATCGGCAAGGCGCAACGACAGTGTTGAGCCTTGACGGCTAACGCCGCGAAGAAGGGAGCGCGAAAGCTTACGCGACACCATTCCGTCGCCACAGGCGACGACCAGATGAATCGTGCCGTCGACGTCATTCTCGGCAAGTGCCGCTTTTTCGGCAGAGTCGAGCGCCATGCTGCGCGCGCGAAATAGCGGCAGAGTTCTCGCAAGGTAAGCTTCCACGGTTTGCGTCGATGCTATACGCGCACCATCCAAGCCGAAGAGCGCGGCACTTAGCAGAACCAGCAATCCGATGCCGGCCAGCGAACCGGCGAGATAGAGCAAATTCATCGCGAGCCCTCGCCGCCGCTTGGCGGCTCGTCTCTTATGCCGTAAGCATCGGGCTGGGAAAAGCGTGTCGATGGGGAAGCATATGGAGGGAAAACCGCGCAAGCGCGGGCCTGCGCGCCTTTATTATTTTTTGCTGCTTCTGCCTTTCGCGGCATTGTGGGTACCGTTTTACAACCGGCTCGATCCGGTGCTGGCGGGCATCCCGTTCTTTTACTGGATTCAAATGGCGTGGATCGTGGTGACGGTCCTTGTGGTCTACACCGTCTATCGCTTTGAGCGTCGCGATGGAGGACGGGGTTGAGCCAGCCTCTCGATATCGTCGCCATCGCCGTTTTTGTCGGCCTGTTCGGTTTGGTCACCATCCTCGGATTCGTCGCGGCGCATTGGCGCGCCGGCGATCTCACCCAATTGCACGAATGGGGATTGGGCGGAAGGCGCTTCGGCACGATCGTTTCTTGGTTCTTGTTGGGCGGCGATCTCTACACGGCCTACACGTTCGTTGCGCTGCCCGCGTTGCTGTTTGGGGCCGGTGCGACGGGATTTTTTGCCGTGCCTTATTCCATCATTGTGTGGCCGCTGCTCTTCATGATGTTTCCGCGCTTATGGTCGGTATCGCACAAAAAGGGCTATGTCACCGCGGCGGATTTCGTGCGCGGACGCTTCGGCAATCACACCTTGGCGACGGCCATCGCCATCACCGGAATCGTGGCCACCATGCCGTACATTGCGCTGCAACTCGTCGGCATCGAAGTGGTCATCGCGGCATTGGGCCTGCATCTCAGTGTGAATATTGCCGGCCACACTGTCGAGTTGCCACTGCTTATCGCCTTCGTCATCTTGGCCGCTTACACCTATACCAGCGGCCTTCGCGCACCGGCGATGATTGCGGTGGTCAAGGATATTCTGATCTATGCGACGGTATTGGCCGTCATCATTGTCATCCCCGTCGAACTTGGCGGTTACGCGCATATCTTTGCCAGCGTCGATCCCAAGAAACTGATCTTGTCCGCCGATCCCTTCGCCAATCCGGGGCAAATTTCCTATGCCACTCTGGCGCTCGGTTCGGCTTTGGCGCTGTTTCTTTATCCGCATTCGGTGACCGGGATTCTTTCTTCCTCGAGCCGCGATGTGATCAAACGCAACGCGGTTGCGATGCCCGCTTATGCCTTCGCCTTGGCGCTGATTTCCCTTATGGGATTTATGGCGATTGCCGCCGGCGTGAAAGCCATGCCCGAATACGCGGCGGGCTTTAAAGCATTCGGTCCCAATTATGCGGTGCCTGCTTTGTTGCTGCATGCCTTCCCATCTTGGATGGTCGGTGTGGCATTTGCGGCCATCGGGATCGGTGCGCTGGTACCCGCCGCCATCATGTCCATCGCTTCGGCAAATCTGTTCACGCGCAACATCTACAAGGAGTACATCAACCCGAATTGCACCAATGCACAGGAAAGCCAGGTGGCCAAAATCGCCTCGCTGGTCGTCAAGCTGGGTGGATTGATCGTCATCCTCGGATTTCCGCAGACCTATGCGATCGTGCTGCAATTGTTGGGCGGCATTTGGATCTGCCAAACATTGCCCGCCGTGATGCTGGGACTCTACACACGTTGGCTGCATCCCTGGGCGCTGCTGATCGGTTGGGCTGTGGGGATCGTCAGCGGCACCTGGATGGCATCGACGCTGTCGTTCAAATCCGCGACCTATGTGCTGCACATCTTCGGCGCTTCGCTGCCTTGCTACGCGGCGATATCGGCATTGGCGCTGAATCTGGCGGTCGGCGTGGGTTTGAGCATCATCTTCAACGGCGTAGCGCGCGGCGCCCGTATCGACCAAACCGTAGCCGCCGACTACGTCTAGATGCCGTTAGCCGAAGCGGCCGGTGATGTATTGCTCGGTCTGCTTGTGGGTAGGCGCCGTGAAGACTTTCTCGGTGATGCCGAATTCGATCAACTCGCCCAAATACATAAAGGCCGTGAAGTCCGAGGTGCGGCTCGCCTGCTGCATGTTGTGGGTGACGATGACGATCGTGTAATCGCTGGACAATTCGTCGATCAGCTCTTCGATCTTGGCGGTTGAAATCGGATCGAGCGCCGAACAAGGTTCGTCCAGCAGGATAACTTCCGGTCTGGTCGCCACCGAACGCGCAATGCAGAGACGCTGCTGTTGGCCGCCCGATAGGCTAAGGCCGGATTCGCGCAGCTTGTCCTTAACCTCGCCCCATAATGCGGCGCGCTGTAGCGCATGTTCGATGCGTCCGTCGAGTTCGGAGCGCGGCATTCTCTCATAGAGCCGGATGCCGAAGGCGATGTTGTCATAGATCGTCATCGGGAACGGCGTCGGCTTTTGAAACACCATGCCGATACGCGAGCGCAGCAAGTTGGTGTCGAGCTTGGCACTGAGAATATTCTCGCCGTCAAGGATAACTTCGCCTTCGGCTCGCTGGTTGGGATAGAGCTCATAAATGCGGTTCAGCACGCGCAACAAAGTGGACTTGCCGCAGCCGGATGGACCGATAAATGCCGTAACCTTGCGGTCGTATAGCGGCAACGTGATATTCTTCAGCGCTTTGGTGTTGCCGTAGAAGAACGACAGGTTCTTCACGTCAACTTTCACGCTGGTTTGAACGGCGGCATCCATGCCTTAACTCCGGTTCTTCGATTCGAGAATTCTAGCCGCTATACTCAAGCTTAGGACCGTGATCGTGATCAGCAGCGCTCCTTCCCATGCCAAGCGGTGCCAATCCTCATAGGGGCTCATTGCGAACTGGAAGATGGCTACCGGCAGGCTTGCCATCGGCGCGTTCAGATCCGTGCTCCAGAGGTTGTTACCGAGTGCGGTGAACAGCAGCGGAGCCGTTTCGCCCGAAATCCGCGCCACCGCCAGGAGCACGCCGGTGACGATTCCGGCACGCGCCGCTCGCCAGGTCACGATGCGGATTACCGAACTGCGCGGCGCGCCCAAAGCGGCGGCGGCCTCGCGCAGTCCATTGGGCACCAGCAGCAACATGTTCTCGGTGGTCCGCACCACCACGGGGATCACGATCACGGTCAGCGAGGCCGCACCCGCCCAGGCCGAGAAATGATGCATGTGCACGACGACGATTTCGTAGACGAAGAGACCGGTCACGATCGATGGCGCGCTGAGCAAGATGTCGTTCACGAAACGCACATAGAAGGCAAAGCTCGAATGACGGCCATATTCGGCGAGATAGGTGCCTGCCAGCAGGCCGATCGGCGTGCCGGCCACCACAGCCAACGCGCTCATCATCATGCTTCCCACAATGGCATTCGCCAAGCCGCCATCGGAGCCGGGTGGCGGCATCATCTCGGTGAACAGCTTGCCGGATATGCCCGCAAAGCCGTTGTAGAACAGCGAGTAAAGAATTAACCCGAGCCAAATCAGCCCGAACATCGCGGCAAGGACCGAAAGCGTCAGGAACATGCCGTTGGAGCGCTGGCGCTTGCGATAGAGCCGCATGTTCTTCTTGTTGGCGACTTTGGCGGGAACATTCGTCACTGGAGGCCTCCCGCGCGTTTTTCGAGGGCGCGCAGCATCAATTGCGCCGACGCCAGGACAATGAAGGTGATGAAGAAGAGGATCAGGCCCATCTCGATCAATGACGATGTGTAGAGGTCACCTACCGCCTCGGTAAACTCATTGGCGATGGTGGCGGAGATCGTCGTGCCGGGCGCGAAGAACGAGCTTTGAATGTGGTGAGCATTGCCGATCACAAAGGTCACGGCCATGGTCTCGCCGAGCGCGCGGCCAAGAGCAAGCATCGCTCCGCCCACCACGCCGGTGCGGGCGAATGGCAACACGACGCGCCACATCACTTCCCAGGTCGTGCAGCCCATCGCATAGGCCGCCTCTTTGAGCGTCGGAGGAACGGTTTCGAAGACATCGCGCGTAACAGCCGAGATAAAAGGCAGAATCATGATCGACAGGATCAGCGACGCCGTGAAGATGCCGATGCCGTAGGGCGGTCCCGCAAAGAAAATTTGCAGACCTGGGACGTCCTGGAACACGTCGATCAGCCAGGGCTGCAGCGCCGACTGGAACCACGGCGCGAACGTAAACAAACCCCAGATGCCGAAGATGATGCTGGGAATGCCCGCGAGAAGTTCGATGGCAATGCCGATCGGACGACGCAACGATCGCGGACAAATCTCAGTCAAGAAAATCGCAATACCGATGCCGATCGGCACCGCGATCACCATAGCGGTAAAGGAGGTGACAAGCGTGCCGTAGATCGACGCCAAGGCACCAAATTTCTCGGTTACCGGGTTCCAGGCTTCGGAGGTTATAAATGACCATCCAAATGCGTTGATCGCGGGCATTGCACCCATGGCGAGCGACGACCATCACGCCCGCAAAGAGGGCGAGAACAAAAAACGCAGCCAGCAATGTTACGGTATGGAAGCGCGCATTCCTGATGCCGCCACGGCGAACGGCGGCCGCTCTTTTTTTTGCGGCGCTGAAATCGGTCAAGGCAATGTCGGCCATAGCGTTGCGGCCAATCCTTAACGCGGATCGTGGCGGAAAAGGACGCGCAGTTCGGCGGAAAGTCACAGCCAATACGCACCAGGCGGCTTCTGCCGCCGGTATCGAAAAACTCGTTGGCATGCAAACCCCTTATACAATAAGCACTTACCGTTTCTTATGGACCGTGGCCAGCGTTCCAGCCCGCACCTCTATGGCGCCATCTCGGTCGGCTTCCATGCAACGTGCATCACAATTCTGCGAAGGTTTTGTGACGTCCGGCGATCCCACTTTGAGTAATATCATAACATGCTGTTTTAAAACATAAATTGAAGGAACTTACGGCCTCCGACCAAATGCCGCGAACAACGTTCGGGACGCGCAGGGTGATTTTTTCTGACAAATACGAGCCGGCATTTCGCCATAGCGGATTGATGCCGTCTTAAGCGTTTTTGAAGGGGGTGCGCCGCTAAATTGCCGCATCCTGCCGGAGGGTTGGCGTGGCGGTTACCCGTATCATTCGCGTTGTGTTCGGCCTTGCCGCGCTCGCTCTGTTCATTGCGGCACTTGGCGATGTGGTTCTGCACGGCCGGTTTGTTTTGATTCCGGCCGGCACGTTCATCGCACTGATCGGCGTTGCCGTCGTTTATGTTCTGCATGGCTTTCTCGTGGCGCGCGAGCATAGTGAGCTTGCCGACAGGCAGGCTGCGCAGAGCAAAATCACGGCACAAAGGCTGGAAGCGTCGTTGGCCGCAGCCTCTGCTGCAAATCAGCGCCTTAATCAAAGCGAAAGCCGATATAAGGGCCTCGTCGATGCTCAGGGCGATGCGATTTTGCGCCGTTCGGCGGACAGCCGTCTCACCTATGGCAACGAGGCGTTTTTCAAACTGTTTGGGCTCAAACCGCAAACGGCGTTGGGAAAGCCTTTCGCACCGGAAGTTCACGCCGACAGCCGCGCACCCTTATTCGGCAGCTTCGCCGGGTTCGAGCCCGGACGCGCGCAGATGCGCTATGACCAGCATGTTCACACGGCCTATGGCTGGCGTTGGCTCGCCTGGGAAGATTACGCAGTGCACGACAATCTGGGACGCTTGGTCGAAGTTCAAAGTGTCGGCCGCGACATCACCGAACGCAAAGCGCTGGAAGATGCGTTGACGGAAGCGCGCGACAAGGCGGAAGCCGCCAACCGCGCAAAATCGGGATTTCTGGCGACAATGAGTCATGAGATACGCACGCCGATGAATGGTGTCCTGGGTATGGCGCGCCTCTTGCTCGAAACCGACTTGCGACCGGAACAGCAGACTTATGCCGAAGCCATCGCGCAATCGGGCGAAGCTTTGCTCTCTTTAATCGGCGATATTCTGGATTTCTCCAAGATCGAATCCGGCACTCTGACGCTGGAAGTCGAAGAGGCCGGTGTCCGCACCCTGGTGGAAGGCGTGGTGGAGCTCCTAAGCCCGCGCGCACATTCCAAAGATATTGAATTGGTCGCCTTTGCAGCGCCCGATGTTCCGAAAGCGATTCGCATCGACTCGATCCGTTTGCGCCAAGTGCTGACCAATCTTGTCGGCAATGCGGTCAAATTCACCGAGAAGGGCGGCGTGCGTATCGATGTCGCGATGTTGTCGGAGCGCAAGCGCAATTTCCTGCGTTTCGAAGTGCGCGATACGGGCGTGGGCGTGCCGGATGAAAAACGCAAGGAAATCTTCGACGAATTCGTACAAGCCAATTCCAGTCACAAACGCAAATTCGAAGGCACCGGATTGGGTCTTGCCATCAGCAAACGGCTGGTAAGCGCAATGGGGGGCGAAATCGGCTGCGATGGCGTACCGCAAGGCGGCAGTCTGTTCTGGTTCACGATTCCCGCCGTCGTCGCAGAAGCTGCTCCCGAACGATCTCTTCCTCTGGCAGGCAAACGTATTGCCGTCGTCTCTCGCAATTCTGTGCTGCGCGATGGGCTGGTCGCCCAAATCCGTGCCGCCGGCGGCGATGTCACCGGCTTGACCGAAGACGGAATCCGCAAATCCGATATCATGCTGATCGATGCCGGTACCGGAGCGGAACCGGAGCCGCCCACCGGGCCTGTGCCTTCCATCCCGTCGCTGGTGCTGGTGACTTCGGCGGCGCGTTCGAAGATTTCGACGCTGCGCGCTCAAGGTTTTGCCGGGTATCTGGTGAAACCCGTGCGCCAAGCGTCCCTGATCGAGCGGTTGTGCACGGAGCAAAAAACAAGCGGGGACAAAGCGCAAACCGCTTTGGATATGGATCCGCACCCGATTGTCGCGACATCCGCGCCTGTCGAGGGACGGTGCCTCAAAATCCTGCTCGCCGAAGACAATCCGATCAATGCTTTGTTGACCCGCGAGTTGCTGCGCCGGCGCGGCCATAAGGTGAGCGAAGTCACCAATGGCGAGGCTGCTGTCAAAGCGATGGAAGAGAATGAATTCGATCTCGTTCTAACCGACATCCACATGCCGGGGATGGATGGCATCGAGGCGACAAAAGCGATACGACAGAACGAAGCCAAGCTCCTCCGCCCGCGGACGCCAATCGTCGCACTCACCGCAGACGCCCTGGAAACCGGACGTAGGGCTTGCCGAGAGGCCGGGATGGATGGTTTTCTCACCAAACCCGTCGAACCAACCCTGCTGGACGATATGTTTGCTGCCTTCTTTCCCGACATGGCATCCGCCCGCGCACCGGACGAATCTGCCGCGCACAATGCCGCCGCATGAGTGATCCGGCGCGACGCGCGCGAACGCCCTTTGCAGCTTATTTTCAGCCGCGCGTCTTCCAGATGCTGGTGCTCGGCTTCTCGTCGGGGCTGCCGTTTCTGCTGGTCGGCAACACTTTCGGATTCTGGTTGCGCGACGAGCACACCTCGCTCGCCGCGATCGGATTTTTGTCGTGGGTCGGCCTCGCCTATTCGCTGCAATTCCTCTGGGCTCCGATTCTGGATCGCGTGCCTATGCTCATGTTCCTGGGCCAACGGCGTGGTTGGTTGTTCGCGTCTCAACTTGTGGTCGCCACTGGTTTGCTGGCCATGGCTTATGTCGGTACGGCGCACGGTTTGGCGGTGTTGGGAGCTTGCGCACTTGTGGTTGCCTTTGCCGCCGCCACGCAAGACATCGCACTTGCTGCTTGGCGAATTGAGATCGCGCGCGATCCCGATGAACTTGGGCTTCTGACGGCGGCGAACACGTTCGGCTACCGCGTCGCGATGATTTGCACGGATTCGCTGATCTTGGTGTCCGCGCAACATCTGGGCTGGCCGTTGTCTTATACGTTTTGTGGTCTGGCGATGGCGGCGGGCCTTATCGCGACGTTTCTCGCACCGGAGCCCGTGCGTGGCGACGAGGTCGCTAAGAACATAGAGAAGGAACGCCCGCTATGGTCGCCGCGCGGACTATTAGATGCGGTCGCGGGTCCATTCATCGTCTTCTTCAAGACCCACGGGACGGCCGCAATCCTTATGCTGCTCGCGATCACCCTCTACCGTCTGCCGGATTTCGTTCGCGGGCCGATGACCAATCCTTTCTTTCATGACCTTGGCCTATCGAAGGATGCCATCGGTGCAGCGCGCGCGACGATCGGTCTGGCGACATCTTTTCTCGGCATGGCGGCGGGCGGGTTCTTCTCGGTGCAACTGGGGTATATGCGCGCACTAATCCTGGGAGGCGTGTTGCAGGCTATCGGCATCGCCGCCCATGCCATCCTTGCGCTCAGCGGCCCAAATATGCCGCTTTTTCTGGCCGTGATGGGCTTTGATGATTTTTCTATCAGCATGGCGGGGATCACGCTCGTCGCCTACATGTCGAGCCTTACGAGCCTCGGCTATACCGCAACGCAATATGCTCTTTTGTCGTCAACCTATGCTTGGGCCGGAAAAATACTGAAAGGGTTTTCAGGAACCATCGTCGAATCCCTGAGCGGAACCTTCGGATTGATGCATGCTTATGCGATCTTTTTCGTCGGTGCGGGTTTAATCGGTATTCCTGCCATTGTGCTGTTTTATTGGCTCGCCGCGCGTCACCACCTAGGCTTGAAACCCGCCTGAAGCCTCATTAATCAAACTCTCTTTGCGGTTTGTTTTGTTCGCTGCCGTGAGGTAAAATCATTTCATTGCGCAGTGGCTGAGCCAGCTAGGCTTAACGCCCTCGCTTAGGGAAGCGCCTCCAAGTGGTCAACATTCACGAGCCTGGTCCCCTCGAGGGCCGACTGGAACAATGGCCCGTTCTGGCAGCGTCCGGAACGCTGGAAGTTCGCTTGGCCGAGACCGACCACGAGGTCGAAGCGGCGCAGCGGCTGCGCTATCGCGTCTTCTATGAAGAAATGACGGCCCTGCCGACGCCGCAGATGCGCGAGGCACGCCGTGACTTCGACCGCTTCGACGAGGTCTGCGACCATCTGCTGGTGATCGATCGATCTCTGATTGATGACGACGGGCAACCCGCAGTTGTCGGCACCTACCGGTTGATGCGGGATGTCGATGCGGCGCGTGTCGGAGGGTTTTACACGTCGGCGGAATACGATATCGCGCCCATGCTGACCGGCATGCCGGCCGGTAGCCGTCTTTTGGAACTTGGCCGGTCTTGCGTGCTCAAAGCCTACCGCACCAAACCTGCGACCATGCAGCTCTTATGGCGGGGCGTCATGGTCTATATCGCGCGCTTTTCCATCGATCTGATGTTCGGCTGTGCGTCTTTTGCGGGTACCGATCCCAAAGCGCTGGCTTTGCCCTTGTCCTACCTGCACCATTTCCACAGCGCGCCGCTGGAAATGCGCGTGCGCGCGATTCCATCGCTTTATGTCGATATGAATTTGATGGCAAAGGAATCCATCGACCCGAAAGAGGCGCTTCGCACTTTGCCGCCTCTGCTCAAGGGTTATGTGCGGGCGGGCGCTTGTATCGGCGATGGCGCCGTGATCGATCAACAATTCGGCACGACCGATGTGTTCATCTATTTCCCGGTCTCGAAGATGGACGCCCGCTATCGCAGCCGTTTCGGTATGACGGCCTAGGCTCTAACGCCGAATTTTTCGTTCGATAGCATCCCAAATCAGTTTGGCGCCGTCGGGCCCGCCGAAACGTTTCACTTCTTGGATGCCGGTCGGCGAGGTCACATTGATCTCGGTGAGATAATCTCCGATTACATCGATACCGGTAAAGATCAGCCCGCGTTCTCTCAGCGCGGGACCAATCGTTTCGCAAATCTGCTTTTCCCGTGCGGTCAATTTTGTCGGTTCGGGTTTGCCTCCGACATGCATGTTGGAACGCGCTTCGCCGGCGGCGGGAACGCGATTGATCGCACCGGCGAACTCGCCGTCGACCAGAATGATTCGCTTGTCGCCTTTGCGCACTTCCGGAAGATAGCGCTGCACCACGATGGGCTCGCGATAGAACGAGGTGAACATCTCCAAGAGCGAACCAAGATTCTCGTCGTCCGGCCGGACACGGAAAACGCCGGCCCCGCCATTGCCGTAAAGCGGCTTCAAAATGATGTCGCCATGCGCGGCGCGGAAAGCACGAACCTCGATGGGATCGGAGGTAATAAGCGTTGGCGGCATCAAATCCTGGAATTCGGTCACAAATAGCTTTTCCGGCGCGTTGCGCACATGCGCCGGATCGTTGACCACCAAGGTCTTGGGCTGCAGCCGTTCCAAGATATGGGTTGTCGTGATGTAGGCCAGATCGAAAGGCGGATCCTGGCGCATCAGCACGAGATCGGCCTGCGAAAGATCGTATACGCAGGATTCACCCAGCGTGAAATGATCGCCATGCACGGGGCGGACGGTCAACGGGCGAACGCGTGCCGTGACAACTCCTTCACGAAAAGTCAGCTGCCGCGGACCGTAATAGAAGAGTTTGTGGCCACGTGCCTGACCTTCCAAAGCCAGCGCAAAAGTCGAATCCGCGTCGATATCGACGCGCTCGATCGGATCCATCTGAATGGCAACAGTGAGACTCATGAACGATTCCCGTGTGTTAAAAGCTAGTGTCCCGATTCCGAAATTCGTTGCATCTGATATCGGCCTTACTCGAATTTCGGAATCGAAAGGACACTAGCCAAACTATTGATGCTAGTGTCGTTTTGGTTTCGAAGTTCGCGAAGGATGCCGATATCGGTGATATTGCGAACTTCGAAACCACGACACTAGAGCTTGAAGCCGAACCGCACTCTATACAAGAGATCGGGGTGCGGCCTCTTTCGTGCAAGGGCAATTTTTACAACCCGTCGGGCCGCCAAGCGCCCCGCAAATGCCGCGGCCAGTGTCCGGGTGTCACCGTTATCACGTCAAAGCGGATGCCCTTGCTCCCTGGCCGTCCGGCAAGAAAAAGCTCTGCGGCACGAACGATGCGGGCACGCTGGCGCATTCCGACGGCCTGCGCCGCCATGACCGATTCCGGCCGCGCTTTCACTTCCACGAAGCATATAATGCCCCAAAGGTTTTGCGCCACCAGATCGATTTCTCCCGCGCGGTTGCGCACGCGTCGGCCCAAGATACGATATCCCTTACAGCGCAGAAGCATTGCAGCGAGCATCTCGCCGCGCCGGCCACGCTTCTCCGATGCCTTCCCGGTTTCAAGACGGCTCCACGTCGCCATCTTTTTTCCTCTCCAACGCGCGGCTGTAAACTTGGCGGCGCGGTGCCTCCAGCAACTCGGCAACCAGATCGACCGCAGCGCGCAGCGGCATGAACGCCAAGGCCCGGTCGAGGGCCGAGTCCATCCGCGCCAAATCGATTTGGTTTTCTCCCGGCGGACCGACGACAAGCGTAATCTCGCCTTTGGGCGGGTCTTCTGCGGCAAAGGTACGGGCCAATTCGTCCAGATCGCCGCGGCGGACCTCTTCGTGCAATTTGGTCAACTCGCGCGTGACGGCGGCCGGGCGCGGGCCCAAAATCTCGGCCATATCGGCCAGGCTCTCCGCCAAGCGTTGCGGCCCTTCGAAAAACACCAGCGTTGCACGCGCGGTCTTTAATTCCTGCAATGTGCTGCGCCGTTCTCCGGATTTCGGTGCGAGAAATCCCACAAAGAAGAAACGATCGGTCGGTAAACCTGACAAGCTGAGCGCAGTTAGCGGCGCAGAGGCTCCCGGAATCGCATGCACGGCAATGCCTTCTGCCAAAGCTTCGCGCACCAGCTTGTAACCGGGATCGGAAATCAATGGCGTTCCGGCATCGCTGACCAAGGCGATCCGCGCGCCATCTTTTAACCGTCCCAAAAGCCGGGGGCGTTCGCGTGGCGCATTGTGATCGTTGTAGGCCGTGAGGGTTTTTTCGATGCCGAAGATCGCCAGAAGTTTGGCGGTCACGCGGGTGTCTTCGGCGGCGATCAAATCGGCACCTTGCAGAACGTCGAGCGCCCGCAAGGTGATATCGCGTGCGTTGCCGATCGGGGTGGCAGTGACGTAAAGACCCGGCGCAAGTTCGCCATCGCCCAATTTACGCGGGCCCTGTAAGCGCTTAGAGTTGTTGCGCAAAGGAGTGTCCCATGTCCGTGCCTGCCGCGTCATCCCGTTCGGTCCTCCGCCGCCTTTGTGCCATTGCGGGCGTCTTGTCGGTAGCGGCACTTTGCGCCTGTACGACAACCCCGCCGCCTGCACCAGCGCCGCGGATCGTCGAAGCGCCCCCGGCCCCGCACCAGCTGGCCGCCGAACAACCGAATTTCCTCAAACTGGCCAATCTTCCAGCCGACAAGATACCGGTGCGGGTAGGCATTATCCTACCCTTCACGGATACCTCGGCGAATACTCGTGCCTTGGCAAACGCGCTGCTGAAGGCAGCGCAACTGGCGCTGTACGATTCGGGTAACACCAATATCTTACTGATGACGGCCGACGATTCGGGATCGCAGACCGAGGTCGCGGCTGCGACCCAGAAGCTTCTGGACGAAGGTGCCGAAATCATCGTCGGGCCGATTTTCGCGGCGTCGGTCAGCACCGTTGCACCTTTGGCGCGCGACCGCGGCGTTCCGGTCCTGGCCTTCTCGACCGATCGCAGCGTAGGCGGCAACGGCGTCTATCTCCTCAGCTTCCAGCCGCAAAGCGAAGTAAAACGCGTCATCACCTACGCTGTCAGCCAAGGGCACCGGAAATTCGCGGCTATGATTCCGCAAACGGCCTATGGCGACGTCGTCGAACAATCCTTCCGCGACGCGGTCACGGCTGCCGGTGCCACGATAGGCGATGTGGAGCGTTTCAATCCGAGCGCCGGTGCCGTGATGGATCCCGCCGCCGCGATCTCAAAGACCGATTGCGACGCGATCTTCATTCCGCAGGGTGGTGCGCTGCTGCGCGGCATCGCGCCAACCTTGTCCTATGACGGCATCGATCATACCAAGGTGAAATATCTCGGGACCGGTCTTTGGAACGATCCCGCCAACGCTCGGGAACCGCTTCTTGCCGGCAGTTGGTTCGCTGCTCCTCTACCGAGCGGCACCGACGCGTTCAATGTCAAATACCGCCAAACTTATGGCTCGGAGCCGCCGCAATTGGCTTCGTTGGCTTATGATGCAATCGCTTTGGCGGCACTGATGGCGCCTGGTACACCTTATCATCGCTTTACACTCGGCGCGCTGACCGATCCCAATGGATTTTCCGGCGTCAGCGGGATTTTCCGCTTCCGCGCCGACGGATCGGTGGAGCGCGGGCTTGCCGTTCTGGCGGTCGATCCCGGCGGCTTTATGGTTGTCAGTCCTGCGCCAACCACGTTCCAGACGAGCGGTTCCTAGTTAAACAGTTCCGCAATCACCCGGTTGAGCAGCAAGCGGCCGCGGGGAGTTGTGTTTAATCGCCCCGCTTCCACTCGGATCAAGCCGTCCGCGCTAAGCGATGCAACACGTTCCGGCGCGAGTTCAGTTCCCCAACGCGCGCTGTAGGTTGCAAGATCGAGACCTTCGGTGAGTCGCAGATTCATCAGAAGGTGTTCGCGTGCAGCCTCGGACGGCGGAACTTCGTCCAGCTCGACAAAGCCGTTTCCCTCTCGCATGACCTTTTCACGCCAGCGTTCGGGCAAGCGCTCGCAAACCGTCGCGACACGTTTTCCATTCCGGTCCAGGCGCCCATGCGCTCCTGGCCCAACACCCGCATAAGAGCCGTAGCGCCAATAAAGAAGATTGTGACGGGATTCGCCTCCGGGCCGTGCGTGATTGGAGATTTCGTACGCGGGAAGACCAGCCGCCGACGTCATTTCCTCGGTCGCCTCGAAAAGTTCAGCCGCGAGGTCGTCTTCGGGAATATGAAACGTTTTAGCTTTGTAAAGCGCCGCAAACGGAGTTGCCGGTTCAATGGTCAGTTGGTAAAGCGACAAATGCTCGGTCCCGAAAGACAAAGCTTCGGCGAGTTCTTTGCGCCATGCCGTCACGGTTTGATCAGGACGCGCATAGATCAAATCGAGCGAGACACGCTCGAAATTGCGCGTGGCAAGCGCGAGTGCCGTTTTGGCCTCTGCAACATTATGCAGTCGGCCGAGGAATTTCAGGTCCGCATCGTTCAGCGCTTGGACGCCCAGGGACAGGCGGTTGACCCCGGCATGGCGATAGTCGGCAAAGCGCGCCGCATCCGCGCTGGCTGGATTGGCTTCCAGCGTGATTTCGACATTGTTGGCATGGCGCCACAAACGGGCCGCTCGGTCGATCACGCGGCCCACCGTCTGTGCGCCAATCAATGAGGGCGTACCGCCCCCGAAAAAAATGGTTTCCAGAATTGGGCGATCGGAACCCTGAAATTCGGCGACAAATTCCAACTCGCGCATAATCGCATCGGCCCAGCCTTCTTCATCGATCTGAGAGCGCACATGGGAGTTGAAATCGCAGTATGGGCATTTCGCGGCGCAAAAAGGCCAATGGACGTAAAGCCCGAACCCATTCATGGCGCGAGAACAACACTGGCAAATTTCTCAAAGGCTTTGGCGCGATGGCTGATCGCGTGTTTCTTGGCGGGATCGATTTCGCCGAAGGTTTGGTTCATACCGTCGGCAACAAAGATGGGATCGTAACCAAAGCCGTTGCGGCCGCGCGGCGGGAAAACCAAACGGCCATGAACTTCGCCTTCGAAGGTCTCTTGCTCTCCCGATGGCGCGACCAGCGCCAGCACACAAACGAATTTGGCCGACGGATCGTTTTTACCCTTGGCTTTCAACTCGCGTTCGACCCGTGCCATGGCGAGCGCGAAGCTGCGCTTTGGTCCGGCCCAACGCGCCGAGAATATGCCTGGCGCACCGTCGAGAGCCGTAACGCTCAAACCGGAATCGTCGGCCAAAGCGGTCAATCCGCTGGCCTCTGCCGCTACCTTAGCTTTCAAAACGGCGTTTTCGGCGAAAGTGGTGCCCGTCTCTTCGGGCTCGGGCAAACCGAGCTCGGCGGCACCGCGCACCGTCACACCGTGCGGCGACAACAAGTCGGCAATCTCGCGCAATTTGCCTTGGTTATGGCTGGCGAGAAGTAGCGTTTCGCCGGGATGCAGTTTCATGCGCCGAGTGCTGCCTTTTGCAATGCCACGAGTTCACCGATGCCTTTGCGCGCCAATTTCAGCATTTGGGCAAATTCCTCGTCGCTGAAGGGAGCTCCTTCCGCCGTACCCTGAATCTCCACCAGTCCTCCCGAGCCTGTCAGGACAAAATTTGCGTCGGTGTGCGCTGTGGAGTCTTCGTTGTAGTCGAGGTCGAGCATGACTTCGCCTTTGACGATCCCGCAGGACACCGCCGCGACATGATCCTTGATCGCCGGTTTGGTCACCATGCCTGTCTTCTGCATAAAGGTGATGCATTGCGAGAGAGCCACAAAACCACCCGTGATGGAGGCCGTGCGCGTGCCACCATCGGCCTGCAGCACATCGCAATCGATGGTGATTTGGCGTTCGCCCAGAGCGGACATGTCCACGACGGCCCGGAGCGAGCGTCCGATCAGGCGCTGGATTTCTTGCGTCCGGCCGGACTGCTTGCCCGACGCTGCTTCGCGGCGCATGCGCTCATGGGTTGAGCGGGGCAGCATGCCATATTCGGCCGTTACCCAGCCTTTTCCGGACCCGCGCAGGAAGGAAGGCGTGCTTTCTTCCAGGCTGGCGGTTACCAGGACATGGGTATCGCCACATTTTACAAGGCAGGAACCTTCGGCGTGCTTGGCAAAGCCCGGTTCGAGAGTCACGCGGCGTAATTGATCGGGCGCACGCTGAGGATTGCGCATAGAGTATCCCTTGAAGTTTGAGGCATCCGCCGTTACCTAGCGGCTCCGGCCGGTCTTGTCCAAACAAGTCCTGGCCGTTTGGGAAATATTTTAACCGGTACAAAGACTTGGATCCAAATCCCTCCAGGGCGAATGCCGGCGATTTGGCAAACCGGCAGCGCGAAGTGTTTCGGCATCTGGTCGAGGCCTTTTTAACCTCGGGCGAGCCGGTTGGTTCGCGCACGCTTTCCCACCTGCTCCCCATCGCCTTGTCGCCCGCCTCGATCCGCAATGTGATGGCGGATCTTGAGGTTATGGGTCTTCTCTATGCGCCGCATACCAGCGCGGGGCGGGTTCCAACCGAACGGGGGCTTCGTCTGTTTGTCGACGGACTTCTGGAGATAGGCGAATTGGCGCCCGCCGAGCGGGCGGCCATTGAAGCGCGCATCAACGGAACGGACCGCAGGCTGGAAGACGTCCTCACCCAAGCGACAACGCTTTTGTCGGGACTTTCCCATTGCGCGGGTCTGGTGGTCGCGGCCAAGCAGGATTCGATCCTCAAGCATATCGATTTTCTCAATGTCGCACCGGGCAAGGCGCTGGTCGTCATGGTGGCCGAAGATGGTCAGGTGGAGAACCGGTTAATCGACACCCCCATCGGTTTGCCTGCCTCGGCGCTAACCGAAGCGGCCAATTATCTGAGTGCGCGATTGCGCGGGCGCACGCTGGATGCGGCGCGTGCCGGTATCGTGGCCGAACTCGAAGGCGAGCGCGCCGAACTCGACGTCTTAACCGCCAAGATCGTCGCCGAGGGCTTGGCGACCTTGGCAGGCTCGAGCGATACCGCGGAAGAAAAGGTGCTCATCGTCCGCGGTACGTCGCACCTACTCGAAACCATGGAAGCACAAAGCGATCTGGAGCGCATTCGAACGTTATTCGACGACATCGAGCGTAAAAACGATTTGATCCGCCTCTTAGAGCTTGCCAAGGAAGGCGATGGCGTAAGAATCTTTATCGGTTCGGAGAACAGACTTTTTAGTCTGTCCGGATCCTCGATCATCGCAGCGCCTTATGCCAATGCCCAGGGCAAGATCGTGGGTGTGATTGGCGTGCTGGGACCAACCAGACTAAATTATGGGCGCATCATCCCTATGGTCGATCATACGGCCAAAGTGATCGGGCGTTTGCTCGGATAGATTTTGGGTATTAAAGGATTTGGATCATGGCAGACGAAAACGACGTTACCGGCGCGGAGACGGCACAACCCGCTCCGCAAGCCGATTTGGAGACCCAGCTCGCCGAAATGCGCGATAAGATGCTGCGCGCCATGGCCGAAGCCGAAAATACGCGCCGGCGCGCCGAACGCGAGAAACAGGATGCGTCCCAATATGCGATCGCGCGCTTTGCCCGCGACATGCTTTCCATTGCCGACAATTTCAGCCGGGCGCTCGCTGCGGCCCCGAAGGACCTTTTGGAGACGGCCGATCCTCAAATCAAAGCGGTCATTGACGGCGTGGAGGTCACCGAACGCCAATTGCTCGCGACGATGGAGCGTTACGGAGTCAAGCTGATCGACACGACCGACGCCAAATTCGATCCCAATCTGCATCAGGCCATCGCCGAAGTGCCAGGCGAAGGCAAGCCGCCTGGTACGATCGTGAATGTCGTACAGACCGGCTATATGATTGGCGAGCGGCTTCTCAGGCCTGCCATGGTCACGGTCGCTCGCAAGGGCGATGGTCCCCGCGGTATCGACACCAAGGTCTAAAATCGCCGGGAGTGTTTCATGAGCGATGTGCGCATTGTTGTGGCGGGCGCTTCGGGGCGCATGGGCCGCGCGCTCATCCGCGACCATCTGCGGAAACCAAGGACTGCGTTTTGGCCGGCGCCCTCGAAGCGCATGGCCATCCCGATCTCGGCCAGGATGCCGGAAGTCTTGCGGGACTTAAGCCTTGCGGCATTATGCTGACCGACGACGCCTTGCCGGTCATCGCTCAGGCGCAAGCGATTGTCGATTTCACGACGCCCCGCGTTTCGGTGGAGCTGGCCGCTCTCGCCGCCCAAGCGCGCATCGTCCATGTCATCGGCACGACGGGCTGCTCGCCGACGACGATGCCAAGATCCGCGCGGCGGCACGCCATGCGGTCATCGTCAAATCCGGCAATATGAGTTTGGGTGTGACGCTGCTGGCCGCTTTGGTGAAGCAAGCGGCCAAAGCGCTTCCCGGTTTCGATATCGAAATCGTGGAAATGCATCACGACAAGAAGGTCGATGCGCCATCCGGCACGGCATTGCTGCTGGGCGAAGCGGCGGCGGAAGGACGCGGCATCACGCTCGGCAATCACGCGATCCGCGCCCGTGACGGCCATACCGGCGCGCGGCAAGAAGGCGATATCGGTTTTGCCAGCTTGCGCGGCGGCACGGTGGTCGGCGAGCACGAAGTGATCCTGGCGGGGCCGGGCGAACGCGTCGTGCTTTCGCACATTGCCGAGGACCGCGCGATCTTTGCGCGCGGCGCGGTGACCGCGGCACTTTGGGGCCAGGGCAAGAAGCCGGGGCTTTATGCGATGGCCGACGTCCTCGGCCTTTGATCTGTCGCTGCCGCGCCGCTTCGACCGCCAGCATCGCCCGTTTGCGCACGACGCCCCAATGGTAGCCGGTAAGCGCACCGTTGCTGCCCAGCACGCGGTGGCAGGGAATCAGCCAGGAAATCGGATTGCGCCCGACGGCGGCACCGACCGCGCGGCTGCGCTTTTGGGCTGTCAACTTTTTCGGCAATGGTGCGATAGGTCACGAGTCTTGCCGCGACGGGATCGACAGCAAGGCTTCCCACACTTTCATCTGCCATGGCGTGCCCATCAGATGCAGAGGAGAAATTTCGCCATGCCGTTCGCACATCGAAAATCTGCTCGAGATCTTGGCGGCGCGTGTCGGGTTTTCGCGATAGTCGGCTTGGGGCCAGCGCGCCTTCATATCCGCAAGCATCGCCTCTTCTTCGCCTTCATCGCCGAAACCGAGCCCGCACACACCTTTATTCGTCATCATCACCAGCGACGATGCCGAAGGGACAGGCATGAAACCCGTAATCAATAGCGACGCCACGGCCGGCTTTGGCATAATCGCCCGGCGTCATCGCTTCGATTTTGAGACACAAATCGTGCAAGCGCGACGGACCGGACAGTCCCGCTTCCAGCGCCGCATCCAGAACGCTGGCGCCTTGCGCCAATTCTTCCTTGGCGTGACCAAGCGTCAAATGGCCGACAAAGGATTTCGGACTGACGCCGACATAGCGGGAGAACTCCCGTTGAAAGTGAAATTGGGAAAGCCCTGCCACGTCGGCGGCATCCTCGAGTCGGGGTTGGTCGAGATAGTGTTCGCTCAAATAGCGGATGGCACGGCCCATGCGCCGCCATCCGGCTGTATCCTCGCGTGGTGTCATCGCAATGATTTCGCTCATGGGCAGAAGATGGACCAAGGCGGCCCATTCTGCGACCCGATTCTTGCGGATTCAACGGAACTTAAGCCCTTGTACAAGCAAGGGTCCTTGGATAAGGCTGGAAATGTCCGTCTTTTTAGGCCGAACAACCATGATCCGCCCTTTCACCAAATCGCAAGCCGGAGAATTTTTTGCGCGTCTGCAGAAAGCCATGCCGGAGCCGAAAACGGAATTGTGCTACGTCAATCCGTATACGTTGCTGGTAGCGGTCGTGCTTTCCGCCCAAGCGACCGACAAAGGCGTGAACAAGGCGACAGAAGCTTTGTTCAAGGTTGCCGACACGCCCGAGAAAATGGTGGCGCTGGGCGAAGCGCGATTGTCGGACTACGTTAAAACCATCGGACTTTATCGCGGCAAAGCGAAGAATATTATCGCTCTGTCAAAAATTCTTTTGCAGGAACATGATGGCGCCGTTCCGCGCGACCGTGAAGCCTTGGAAGCGCTGCCAGGCGTTGGACGTAAAACGGCGAATGTCGTGTTGAATGTCGCTTTCGGCGAAAAAACTATTGCCGTCGATACGCATATCTTTCGCGTCGCCAATCGCACGGGCCTGGCTCCCGGCAAAACACCGCGCGAGGTGGAAGACGGCTTGTTGCGCGTCGTACCGGACGAGTATCTGCTGCACGCTCATCATTGGCTGATCCTGCATGGGCGTTACGTGTGCGTGGCGCGAGCGCCCAAATGCCCCGATTGCGTTGTGCGCGATCTTTGCCGATATACCGACAAGACCAAACCTACGACGCCGACGGGCGGCGTCCGTGCAAAGCCTCGAGGCAGGCGGGATCCGTAGCGCTGTCCCGGCCATGGGGCAAAGTCTCTACGTGACGGACCGCTTGGGCGTTGTCCTTGGTGTAGAGAAAAAAGAAAGCCCGGCAATCTTTTCGATCATAGCGCCACATTTCGGCGCCGTTCTCTTTCCGGACAAAGGACGGCGTACCATAAGCGACGCGCAGATCATTGGCTGACAAACCGATGAAGCCGGAAGGTTCACCCGATGGCGGAGGCGGCGGCAGAGGAACCGTAATGGGTTGCGGCGGCGGATTGCTCGCACAACCTACCAGCAGCACGCCCAAAGCCAATGCGCTTGCGAGCTTCTTCATACCGGACGATCCTCATGCACATAACGTTTGAACATATGAACCATGAAAGCGGCACCAAACAAAGGCGCAAGCAGATTGATGACGGGAACAAGGGTCGCCAGCGAAATGATGATGCCGGCGGCAAACAGCCCGCCGCGATGACGCCGCCGCAATGTTTCCACTGCGCTGCGCGATATGTGGCGCAATGCCACCAGTTCGAAATACTCCCGGCCAAGCAGCAAGCCGTTGATAATGACGGTTGCGAGCTCGCCGATTCCCGGGACGCCCACATCGACGGGGAGCAACACAAGGTCGACGCCGACGAGAAGCAGCGCCAGACGTATCCCTGGATGGAGCGCCGAACCAAGCGGTGCCCCCGACGCCCGAGGATCGGCGGGGTAGTAACGCGCCTCTATTTCCGCCGCGATTTCGTCGAGAAAAAATGAGGCGAAAAACGCGGCAACGGGTGCGCCAAGGAAGAACGGCAGCACGAACATCAGGATTGCCGCCAGCATGGCAAGCAGATCGTTGACCCAGGCAGCCCCGAGGACCGGCAGATGGTTGACGCCGTACCAGACCGCTGCGAACAGCGCTCCATACAGGATAAGGCTCAGCAGCAGGGCCTTCATCACCACGCGCGAAAAAGCCGGGTCGAACACAACTTTTGCGGCTTTTCGCAGGCTTGCGAACATGAGGGACGTCCTTTAATGGGCTTTATAGGCGCAATTGAGACGATTGGGGATACAGATGGTGCGGGAATTCGACGTCATCGCTATGGGCAATGCCATCGTCGACGTCATCGCGGCGGTCGATGATGCATTCCTTCTCAAACACAATATTGCCAAGGGTATAATGACTCTGGTCGACGAATATCGCGCCAATCAACTTTATCATGCCTTTGCCGAGCGCCGCGAAGTCGCCGGCGGATCGGCTGCCAATACGATGGCGGGGTTGGCCTCCCTCGGCGCCAGTGGGATTTTTGTTGGGAAGGTCAAAGCTGACAGGCTTGGAGAGTCTTTCTGTGCCGGCATGAAGGATATCGGTGTTCGTTTCGTTACGGCTCCCGCCAGCGACGGTCCACCGACCGCCTCGTGCCTTGTCGCAGTTGCGCCTGACGGCCAACGCAGCATGAGCACGCATTTGGGCGCCAGCCGGGAACTCGGCCCCGACGATATCAACGAGGCTGAAATTGCTTCCGCCGATATCTTATACATCGAAGGTTATTTGTGGGACACCGAATTCCGCCAAAGCGGCATCGCGAAAAGCCATTCAATTCGCGAAGAACGCCGGAACGCGGGTTGCCTTTACGCTGTCCGATCCTTTTTGTGTCGGACGCTATCGCGAAGAGTTTCTCGAATTGCTCGACAGCGATCTCGACATTTTGTTCGCCAACGAAGACGAGGCGAAGGCGCTATTCGAAGTCGAGAACTTCGATGAAGTGCTCCAGCATTTCGGGCCCTGGAACGGCATCGCGGCCATAACCCGCTCTGCGAAAGGGTGTGTGGTTACCGGCGGCGGCGAAGTGCATGTCATCGATGCGGTCCCTGTGAGCCGCGTTGTGGACACCACGGGTGCCGGGGACCAGTTTGCGGCGGGATTTTTGTTCGGTCTGTGCCGAGAGAAAAGCTTGGCCACAAGCGGCAAATTGGGCGTATTGGCGGCCGGTGAGATCATCTCCCATTACGGCGCGCGGCCCGAGACATCGCTCGAGGTTTTGGCCGTGAAGGCGTCGCTGCTCTAACGCACTTTTCGGAGATAAACGTAAAGCGCTCCATCCCCGCCATGGCGACGATGGGCATCTTGGAGGTCGGCGATCATCTCGGAGAGCGGCGGCTCGCGCAGCCAACGCGGCACCATCGCCTTGAGCACGCCGCGTTTGCCTCCGGCTAGACCCAGATCGAATGGACCGTCAACCGGGCGGGCACCTTTACCCGTGACGATCAGCAGCAGACGCACGCCGCGCTTATGGGCGGTATGAACAAACGTTAGCAGCGTGCGATGCGCCGCCGCTTCGGTCAGACCATGAAGATCGAGCTTTGCGTCCGGTATCAGCAAACCACGATCAAGTTTGCCGCGCGTGCGTCCATCCAATCCGCTGGGAACAAGCGCGTGCCGCGGCTTCGGTGCTGGCGGGCGGGTTTTGCCGGGCGGTTTTTTTACAGGGCCATGTCCCGCCAAAGCGCTGCGGAACAATTCGCGCTCTTCGTCCGTGGTGCGTCGACGGCTCATGGCTCAGGATAATCGGATTGGGGCTCTAGCCGGTCCGCACATGTTTTGGGCAATAGCGCATAGAGCCGTCCCTTTTGCTTCATCTGTCCGGCGATGGCTTCAGCCTTCGGGCCCATGCCAAAGAAAATATCGCCGCGGACGGGACCAACGATAGCGCCGCCGATATCTTGGGCAATGAACAATGAGCGGAGCGGGCGCCCATCCGGTAGCGTCGTGGATACATAAAACGGAACACCCAAGGCATGCAGACGCGGATCGACAGCGAGACTGGCATTCGGGGTGAGCGCTGCGCCCTGTGCGCCGTTGGCGCCCAATGTGGGATCGCCGACAGGTTCTTCTTTAAAGAAGACGTAAGAGGCGTCTGTTTCCATAACCTCGCGCGCCGCAGCGGGATGGGAACGCAGCCAGGCGCGAATGCTTTGTAACGAAACATTTTCACGCGTCAGAGCATGACGGGCGATCAAGGTGTAGCCGATCGGCGTATAGGGTTGGCCGTTTTGTGCGGCATAGATCACACGCTCTGTCGTTCCATCCTCAAAGCGCGCTCTGCCCGACCCCTGTATATGCAGGAAGAAAACGGCAACGGGATCGTCGGCATAAAACAGCACGCTAGCGCTGGGCCAGTCCTTTGGCGTCGATTTCGGCACGGACGTCATAGGGAACGAGCCGGTTTTTCTCCACGCGCCCGGCGATATGCTCGCCGTGCAATTTCGTGCGGAATGCACCGAGATCGACACTCACCAGATCGTCCGGCACACTGTAAACGGCGGTTTGAAAGGCACCATGCCGTGTCCGGCTGGCATTCAGCTGCGGTTCGTAATAACCCGTAAACAGCCCTTCTCGCTCGTCTCCAGCGCTAACTGAAACCGCGGCAAACCAGTGCTCGAAGAAGGCGCGGGCTTGGGCGGCATTGCCAAAAGCGCGCGCGGGCGGCATCGCATGCAGGCGTTCCAATCCGAGACATGCTCCGGCATAACCGGCACCGCCCATGGCTCGGCTGGCTTTTGCGCCGGTGATCTGCGCACAAGACCGCAAAAACGCAGCAAGCGCCGGGCGCGGATCGCTTTTATGCCATCCCGGCAAATCGCTGTAAGCGATTTTCGTCAAACGCAAAGGGCCGGGTGCAGACCGGGCGCAAGGTCCATAACAACCAGCCAATGGCGATGGATAGGCCGAGAACACCGAGAAAAACCACTGCGGGAAGGCGCCAGCGGACGGGCACGGAGATATCAGCTTTGATCGCCGGAGGTCGCAACCAGCGTCCAGTTCGGATCGCGCGCCCGTATATCGCGCGAGAAGGTCCAAACATCGGTCACGTCGCGGACCGTTTTGGTGTCGCCTTCGACGACATTTCCCTGCGCGTTGGAAGTTGCGGAAATAAATTGCGTGCTGAAGGCCAAGGTGATTTCCGCTATCCGGTTCTTTAGGGCCGCTGCAACCATTTTCACTTCCTTAAAGCCCACGAAGGTGAACGTTACTTTTTCGTTGCGAGCTTCGCGGTCACGTATGGCGGCCTCAAAGGCGCTATAAACCTCATCGCTGAGCAAGGGACGTAGAGCGGTGCGGTCGTTGGCAGCGAATGCGGTTACAATCATTTCATAAGCTCCGCGGGCACCGGAAATGAAATGATCCTTGTCGAAATTGCGATCCGCAAGTTGGATATCGAGGAGACCTGCCGCCAGCGGGTCGGCAGGCCGCTCAGCCGAAATCGCGCGCACACCGGCGCGGCCGTCTTCGCGCGTAGCCGCGGCGTCGTCGGTCGCGTTTCCCGAAAAGCGGTAATTTTCCTGCGGCGGCCTTTCGTTGCCCGTACGGCGACCCAAAACCGTATACAGGCGGAACAAGACGATACCGGCCACCATGGCGATCAGAAGAATGTCGAGCAGTTGGGAATTCGCCATATTAAGGGTTACCTTCTCCGCGGCATCCTGGCGCGCAGGGTGACACTACCCTACCGCTGCGGACCTTGGGGGTCCAGCAAATATCCTCGCAAAAACGGGAACATGCGAACATGGTTGCCGCAGGGCCGCCACCTGCTTGCTTGTCAGGAATGCGCGAACTGTGGTAGCGCCCGCGGGCGATTTTTCAAGGATTTCCAATGAGCGGCGAAGGTACGACAAACAACGAAAATGGCGCGGACACCCAGGCCCCGCGGGTCCAGGTTGTGGGTCAGTACATCAAGGATCTGTCCTTCGAAAATCCGAGTGCGCCGTCCAATTTGACCAGCCGGCCGCAGATCGAATTGGGTGTCGATCTCCAGGCGCGTCAGCTCGAGCGCGAACATTACGAAGTCGAGTTGAAACTGCGTGTTTCGGCCTCTGCGGACAACAAACCCACCTTCATGCTTGAGCTGGTCTATGCCGGTTTGTTTCATCTGCAGAACATCCCCGATGAAGTTCGCAGTCAGGTCCTTCTGATCGACGGACCGCAGATCCTGTTCCCGTTCGCGCGGCGCATAGTCGCCGATATGGTCCGCGACGGCGGCATGCCGCCGCTGATGATAGAACCGATCGATTTCGCGGCACTGTTCCGGGCCAAAGCTATGGAAATGCAGCAGATGCGCTCCGGCGGCCAAGCGGACGCATAGAGCCTAAACGCGATTCCACAAGGCTTTATCGCCAAGTTCGCTTGCGACGAAAGCCGCGTGAGCCGCGTTTTCAGCTGGTGTCAGCAGCGAAGGCAGAGGTTCCGGACGCGGTCGCACGGCGTAACTCGCTTCCACGACCGCATCGTAGACGTCATCCGTTGGGGCGAGCAAAAGACGCTTTTGCCGCCCGCCGATCAGCTCGAGATAAACTTGCGCCGTCAGCTCTGCATCGAGCAAAGCACCGTGTTTTTCTCGCACCGACAAATCGATGCCGAAGCGTTTGCACAATTCGTCGAGCGAATATCGCGCGCCGGGAAGCTTAATCTTCGCCATTTCAATCGTATCGATGGCGCGAGCCGCCATTAGCGCTTCTTTCTTGACCCTGGCCAGTTCGGCGTTGAGAAATTTCAGGTCGAATCCGGCATTGTGGATGACCAATGGGGCGTCCCCGATAAACTCCAAAAATGCGTCGGCGACTTCGGCGAAACGCGGCTTATCGGCGAGGAAAGCGCTGGTGATCCCGTGCACACGTTGTGCTTCCGCGGGCATATCTCGATCGGGATTGAGATAGGCCTGAAAAGTGCGACCGGTCGGAAAATGATCGACCAATTCGACACAACCGATTTCAACCACGCGATGGCCATCGCTCGGTTCGAATCCGGTTGTCTCGGTATCGACGACAATTTCACGCATATTTGTTCTCCGCCCGGCGGCGATAGAGATCTGTCACGATCTTTTGCACCTGTTTAAAAGCTTCGACACGGCCCTTATCAGTTTCAACAATATAGTGGGCTTTGGCGCGTTTTTCCGCGTCGGACATTTGGCGGGCAAGAATGTGATCGAGTTTTTCCTCCGTCATGCCTTCTCGCGACAAAACGCGTTCGCGCTGCAATTCATGCGGCGCCGAGACCACGACCACCGCATCCATGCGCGCATCTGCGCCCGTTTCGTACAAAAGCGGAATGTCCAAGACGACCAGCCTTGCGCCTTTGACTTGCGCCGCCGCGATGAAGTCGCGCTGATCGACCCCGACCAGGGGATGGACGATGGCTTCCAATTTTGCGAACTCGGCCGGCTTGCCTCCTATCTGTCGAGCCAACTCTTCGCGATCGACGCGATTGTTCTTCACGGCACCGGGAAAGGCTTGTGCGATGGCCGCAACAGCGGCTCCGCCCGGTTCATACAGGGCATGCACGGCCGCGTCGGCGTCGTAGACCGGTATGGAAAGGCGCGCGAACATTTTCGCCGTTTCGCTCTTTCCCATACCGATCGAACCGGTGAGACCAACAAGTAGCGGGCGGTTAGCTTTCATTTCGCAGAGCGTCTTCCAGCAAAGTTCGCAACGCAGGGGAAACTTTGGCGTCGATACCGTAAAAGGCAGCAAAGGATGGCACAGCTTGGTGCATCAGCAAGCCCAATCCGTCGACCGTGCGTAAACCCAATGTCCTGGCTTCCGTCAAAAGTCCCGTTTCGAGCGGGTTATAAACCGCATCAAACACCGCGGCTTTGGCGGGTAAGACATCGAGCGGCAGACTCAACGAAGGGCTCTTCATGCCGGCGCTGGTGGCATTGACGAGGAGGGTTACATCCTTGGCGGCATCCTTCCAACCATCCAAACCAATTCCAACCAGCTTGGCGCGTGTAAGAGGTTCTAGTTCGGCCGCCAGATTCTCGGCGCGTATTTTGTTGCGATTGAGAATGCGAACTTCCGATGCGCCCATGCCCGAGAGTGCGAGAATAGCACTGCGCGCCATGCCCCCAGCTCCCCAGATCGCCGCTGCCTGACCTCTGACGATTTCGGTTCCCAGGCTTTCGCGCAAACTTGCAGCCAAGCCATAGGTGTCGGTGTTGCGAGCTTCAATGCCGTCTGACGTGAATATCAAAAGGTTGGCCGCACCGGCGGCTTGTGCCGTAGGATCGGCATGATCCGCGATAGCGAAGGCTGCTTCTTTGTGCGGCACCGTGACGTTCAAGCCGCGAAATCCCGCTTGCTTCAAAGCGTTCGCGACCACAGCGAAGTCCTGCGGTCGAACGGGAAGAGGAACATAAGCCGCATCAATGCCATAGGCGTCAATCCAATGATTGTGCATACAAGGGGACAGAGAATGCGCAACCGGCCAACCTATGACGCCAGCAAGCTTTGCCGAACCGGTGATGTTCATCGTGCAATGATCCCGTGATCGCGCAGCGCCGCAAGGACGGACAGAAGCGGCAAGCCGAGTATCGAAAAATAGTCTCCTTCGACGGTTTCGAACAACTGGGCACCGCGCCCTTCCAGATGATAACAACCGACGCTGCTCAGAATGCCGTTGCCTTCCGCCGCCAAATAGCGGTCAAGAAATGCATCATCCATGGTGCGCATTCGCATCGTGCACCGTTCGACTGTGCGCCAGACAACCGTTCCAGCCTTGGACATAACAGATGCGGTAAGCAGGAAATGTGTGTTGCCGGCCAATTGCTTGAGTACAACCTTGGCGTCGGCCAGGTTTGGGGATTTGGCGATCAAACGGCCGTCAAACAGGAGGATTTGATCGCAACCAAGGACAATGGCTTCCGGAAATAACTGCGATACGTGTTTTGCCTTTTGCTCCGCTAAGGCCTCGGCCACAGAAGGGGCATCTTTGCCGTTGGCCAGCAGAGCAGTTTTGGTTGCGTCTTCGTCTATATCGGCAGGATAAACCTCGAAAGGGACGGCGGCTGCGCGCAACAGGCGCGCCCGACTGGCGCTGCCAGATGCCAGAACCAGCCTGGTCACGCTTTCTGCCTCTGACGATCGGTCAGGAAATTCATAATATTGGCAGCGGTTTCTTCGACCGAGCGGCGGGTAACGTCGATCGATGGCCAGCCTTGCTGCTCGTAAAGGCGGCGTGTGTCCATAACCTCGCTGCGCACCGATTCGATATTGACGTAGTCCGTCTGCCGTTCCTCACCCATGGTCACTAGCCGGTTACGGCGTACCTGCACCAGGCGTTCGGGGGAGGCCCATAATCCGACCACCAAAGGCCTTTTGTCGTTAAGCAGTTGTTCCGGCACGGGCATATTCAATACCAGAGGAACATTCGCGGCCCGCACGCCGCGGATCGCAAGATAGACGCAGGTTGGTGTCTTCGAAGTCCGGCTGGCCCCGACAAGGATAACCTCTGCCGATCCCAATTCGTGCATCAGCTGTCCATCGTCATGTTCGATCGTGAAACTAAGTGCCTCCATGCGCTGGAGATATTGCTGGTCGACCTCATGCTGACCGCCGGGCCTGCGTGTTCCACGGACGCCAAAGAAACGCTGCATCAGCGTCACGGGACCTTCCATAATGTCGAAGCTGGGAATACCCAGTTGTGCGCATTGGGTATTAAGCTCGCTACGCAATTCCGGGTTCACGATAGTGAAAAGCACCAAGCCGGGATGCTCGCGAATATAATCCACAGTGCGCAGAAGTTGTCGTAGGCTGCGTACCAGTGTGTAGGAGTGTTCTTGTACGTTCACACCCTCGAACTGGGCTAGACTTGCCTTTGCCAATGAATGCAAGTGTCTCGCCCGTCGCATCTGAAATAAGATGCACATGAAATTGTTCGCTCACAGTTTTGTTCCTAATTCATCCACGGATCATGCCCGACTATGCACATAACCGAGCGTTTCGGCCAAGCCTTGTGACTATCTATTTCGCATGGGTATGAAATGACCCAACGCCGCACAGAGGAACGAGCGACTTGGCATTTCCGGAAGCCCTTGAGTCACTTGATCTTCCGCCCTAGAGGAATCAACTGTTCACCAACCTCTCCACAACTCACAGCCCTAACATCTTCTTCAGAATCTAATTACTAGGAGTCTTAGATTGAAGATTGAGAAGAATCTGTTCGCTGTTTTCGAACGCGATAAAGTTGTTCCGCCGCCGCTCTGGATGATGCGACAAGCGGGACGTTATCTTCCTGAATATCGTGAGACGCGTGCACAAGCCGGATCGTTTTGGAAGCTGTGTATGACTCCGCAATTGGCTGCGGAAGTGACGCTGCAGCCTATTCGTCGCTTTGGCTTCGATGCGGCAATTGTTTTTTCGGATATTCTTGTGATCCCAGCGGCTTTGGGTTTGGCGGTTGAGTTTGAAACTGGTACCGGGCCAAAGATTACGGCAATCACGAATGCAACTGCGCTCAAAGATAGCCTGGACGGTAATTCACCGGCGCTTGAGCCTGTGTATGAAACGTTAGGACTTGTACGAGCCAATCTGGATTCTTCGACGAGTTTGTTGGGTTTTGCAGGTGCGCCTTGGACGCTCGCCACCTATATCGCCGCAGGAGGCGGCGGAGACGAACAAAAGGCTGCAAAACTGTGGGCCTATCGCGACCCGATAGGATTCCAAGAACTGATCGATCGCTTAGGCGATTGCGTGGCCCAACATCTGATCAGGCAATTGCAAGCCGGTGCGGATGCGGTGCAAATCTTCGACAGTTGGGCGTCGGGGCTGACGGAGCAAGCATTTGCGCAATGGGTCGTTGCACCGACCAAGAAGATTGTGGCAACGATCCGCGCCTCTATACCACAGGCAAAAATTATCGGGTTCCCGCGTGCGACAACACTGTATGGCTATGAGCACTACGCGCGGGAGACAGGGGTCGACGCGATATCGTTGGATACCGCTGTGCCAATGACATGGGCTGCGAAAACATTGGGAACTCATATCCCCTGCCAGGGCAATCTTGATCCGCTGGCACTGGTTGCCGGTGGAAGAGCATTAGCCGAGGGTGTGGATATTATCCTGACTGCCATGCGCAGTGTGCCGTTCATCTTCAATCTAGGTCATGGGATTCTGCCGGAAACTCCGATCGCGCATGTGGAGGATTTGGTTCGGCGCGTGCGGAGCGGGGCGTGAAACTCGCGATCGTCCTTTTCAACCTGGGTGGGCCGGGTTCGCAAGAAGAGATTGAACCGTTTCTGTTCAATCTGTTTCGTGACCCCGCCATCCTGAGTGTACCGGGTATTGTGCGCATTCCTTTGGCATGGCTGATCGCCAAGCGACGAGCCAATGTCGCACGGGAGATTTACGCCAAAATCGGCGGGCGTTCGCCGATTTTGGCAGAGACAGAAGCGCAAGCACAGTGCACTTCAAAACGCTTTGCCGACGCACGATACGCGCACCTTTGTTGCGATGCGTTGCAGCAAGCCGTTTTCCGACGATACGGCACGGGCCGTTGCGGCTTGGAAACCGGACCGAATTGTGCTGTTGCCGCTTTATCCACAATTCTCCACGACCACGACGGCAGTCTTCGATCAAAGATTGGCGGCGAGCAGCGGCGAAAGCGAATCTAACAGCGCCACATTCGCGGATTTGCTGCTATCCGCGAGCCCCGGGGTTCATCGAAGCAATGGCTGATCTGACCCGCCAAACGATGGCCAAGGCACGCACCGATATTTCCTATCGTGTATTGCTGTCGGCGCATGGGCTGCCGGAACGGATTGTCGCCAAAGGCGATCCGTATCGCTGGCAAGTCGAGCAAACGGCGAAATCCCTTGTGGAACATTTGGGGATAACGGACTGGTCGGTGTGCTATCAGAGCCGTGTCGGTCCTCTAAAATGGATTGGACCTTCGACCGACGACGAAATCCGCCGGGCTGGCGCCGAAGGCAAAGGTGTTGTTGTGATTCCCATCGCTTTCGTGTCCGAGCATTCGGAGACACTGGTGGAGCTCGATTTGGACTATCGGGCGCTGGCGCAAAAAGCGGGCGTGCCGGATTATCTGCGCGTACCGACCGTGGGTGTTCATTCGGCTTTTATAGAGGACCTGGCGCGGCAAGTTCTGCAAAGTCTGAAAACATCCGTTTTGGGTAGGCGAATTTGTCCCAGCACGCTGAGTGGGTGCGGATATGCGCAGGAGTAGAGGATGAAGGCTTTTCTTTTGGAATATTATCTTTGGATCAAGGCGCTGCACATTATTGCCGTGATCGCGTGGATGGCCGGGATGTTCTATCTGCCGCGACTATTCGTCTATCATACACAAACAACTCCCGGAACGTCGGAATACGAACGCTTTGCGATAATGGAGCGGAAGCTCCTGAAGATCATCATGAGTCCAGCGATGATGGTGACGTGGGTGATGGGCCTGACCATGGCATGGTTGATGGACTACTGGGCGGACGGCTGGTTCGGCACCAAATTACTGCTGGTCGTGGCGATGACCGCTGTTGACCATCTCTACCGGCGCTGGGCCAAGAAATTCGCCGGTGGCACCAATACGCACTCCGAAAGGTTCTTTCGATTGTGGAATGAAGTTCCCACCGTGCTGATGATGGGAATCGTTATCCTCGTGGTGGTCAAACCTTTTTAATGATGGACCCGCAAAAAGTGCGATTGTCCTGTTTGCAACGTCGCCAAATCGCGGTATAAGAGCTCAGTTCCCCATTGAAGCCCGAAGGCGGCACGTGCAAATCAGCGCGAATGCCGAAGATGGCAAGACAGGCCACGGGCGGACCGATCTATCTCCACCAACGATCTCGCAACACCGCATAAGAAGCGGGATTTGCGGGCCCAGCCCAATATTTGTTCAGGTGTAACCTCTCATGACAGTACAAACCGGCCTGCAGGCGATGAAACTGCAGGATCTCAAATCGAAGTCCCCCACCGATCTTCTCGCCTTTGCCGAAGAACTCGAGGTCGAGAACGCCTCGTCCATGCGCAAGCAGGACATGATGTTCGCAATTCTCAAGGAGCTCGCAGAGCGCAATGTCGAGATCACCGGCATGGGCGTTCTCGAGACTTTGCAGGATGGCTTCGGCTTTCTGCGTTCGCCGGAATCCAATTATCTGGCCGGACCCGATGACATCTATGTTAGCCCGTCGCAAATCCGCCGTTTCGGGCTTCGCACCGGCGACACGGTAGAAGGTCCGATCCGTTCTCCCAAGGATGGCGAGCGCTATTTCGCGCTGCTCAAGGTCTCGACCATCAATTTCGAGGACCCGGAAAAAATCAAGCACAAGGTCCATTTCGACAATCTGACGCCGCTTTACCCCACGCGCTGGCTCAATATGGAGCTGGCCGATCCCACCATCAAAGATAAGACGGGACGGGTGATCGACATTGTGGCGCCGCAGGGCATGGGCCAGCGGGCGCTCATCACAGCGCAGCCGCGAACCGGCAAGACGGTGATCCTGCAAAACATCGCGCGCGCCATCTCGGCCAATCATCCGGAGTGCTATCTGATCGTTCTGCTGATCGATGAGCGGCCCGAAGAAGTGACCGACATGCAGCGCTCGGTGAAGGGCGAGGTGATTTCCTCGACCTTCGACGAGCCGGCGTCGCGCCACGTCCAGGTCGCCGAGATGGTGATCGAAAAGGCGAAGCGTCTTGTCGAGCACAAGCGCGACGTCGTGATCCTGCTCGATTCGATCACGCGTTTGGGACGCGCCTACAACACGGTCGTTCCCTCCTCGGGCAAGGTGCTCACCGGCGGCGTCGATGCCAACGCGTTGCAACGCCCCAAGCGGTTCTTCGGCGCTGCGCGCAACATCGAGGAAGGCGGCTCGCTGACGATCATTGCCACCGCTCTGATCGATACCGGCAGCCGGATGGACGAAGTCATCTTCGAAGAATTCAAAGGCACTGGCAATTCGGAAATCATCCTGGACCGCAAGGTGGCGGACAAGCGCATCTTCCCGGCGATCGATATTCTCAAATCCGGAACGCGCAAGGACGAGTTGCTGCTCGACAAAGGGACGCTGGCGAAAACCTATGTGCTGCGGCGGATCTTGGCACCCATGGGCACCATCGATGCCATCGAATTCTTGCTCGACAAGTTGCGTTCGGCCAAGAACAACGCCGACTTCTTCGACAGCATGAACACCTAGTGTCCCGATTCCGAAATTCGTCGCATCCGATATAAGCCTCATTCGAATTTCGGAATCGACGGGACACTAGCCAACCTATTGATGCTAGTGTCGTTTTGGTTTCGAAGTTCGCAAAAGATGCTGATATCGGTGATATCGCGAACTTCGAAACCACGACACTAGTGCCTGACCGCCCTTAAGGCATCAGCACCGTCGCGCCGGTCGTCTTACGCGAATGAAGCGCCTCGTGCGCCTGAGCGGCGTCTGCCAATGCGAAGCGCTGGTTGATCGCAATTTTCACGGCGCCCGAAACGATCACTGCAAACAAATCGTCGGCGGTGTCCTGCAATTCCTTGGCTGTGCGTGTGTAGTGAAAAAGTGTGGGCCGGGTCAGATAGAGCGATCCTTTCAGGCTAAGGATGCCCGGCTCGAACGCCGGCACGGCACCGGAAGAGTTTCCGAAGCTGACCATCATGCCGCGCGGTGCGAGACAATCGAGCGAACTTGCAAAGGTGTCTTTGCCGATAGAATCGTAAACCACGGGCACGCCCTCTCCATTGGTCAGCGCGCGCGCGCCTTCGACCCAATTATCCGTGCGCAAATTCAGGACGTGGTCGTAGCCATTGGCTTTGGCGAGCGCGACCTTTTCGTCGGAACCAACCGTACCGATGACGGTGGCGCCTAGATGCTTGGCCCATTGACCGGCAATGAGCCCCACACCGCCGGCTGCGGAGTGAATTACGATCGTCTGGCCGCGCTCAACGGGGAACGTGCGCTTCAAAAGATACTGCGCCGTCATACCTTTCAGCATTGCGGCGGCAGCAGCTTCTTCGCTGACACCGGCTGGCAGCTTGACGACGCGGTCCGCTGGGACGTTGTTGGCCTCGGCATAAGCTCCCAGCGGGCCGGTGCAATAGCCGACGCGGTCTCCTGCTTTCAGGGCCGTTACACCTTCGCCAAGCGCGGTCACCACGCCAGACGCTTCCAGACCGAGACCGGAGGGCAAGCTAATCGGATACAGACCCGAGCGTTGATAGGTGTCGATAAAATTCACGCCGATCACGGTGTGGCGGATTGTTACTTGTCCTGGCGCCGGTGGCGGCAGCGTGATGTCTTCGAGGGTCAACACCTCTGGGCCGCCGGTCTTGGCGAAGCGGATGGCTTTCATGGATGCATTCCTTGGTATTTGTCGAGAACGCCCTTAGCAGGCTCTCAGCTCAGATGTTGGCGGAAGAAAGTCGCACTGCGGCCGTTGGCCAGGTCTGCATTGGCTTGGTCGTAATGCTTGCCGCCGACGCGCGCGAAGGCGTGGTTCATTTCTGGGTAACGATGGATCGTCACGAGCGGATTGGCGGCGAGACCGGCAATGATTTGATTCTGCGCTTCCGGCGGAACAAATTCGTCCTTTCCGGCAATATGAAGCGTTAGTGGTTTCTTGATCGACTTTGCTTCTGCCAGCATGTTCTGGATATTCACGCCGTAATAGCCGACCGACGCATCGCTGTCGGTGCGCGCGGCCGTGAGATAGGCGAGCAAACCGCCCAGGCAATACCCCACGGCTCCGACTTTGCCGGTGCAACCGGCGACGTTACGCAGATGGGTGATCGTCGCTTGAATGTCCGCGACTCCGGAATCGGCGTTGAAGCGCTTCATCAGATCGAAAGCGCGCTGCCATTCCGCATCCGTCTTGTCGGTGAGTTGCACGCCCGGTTCCAGGCGCCAAAAAAGATCCGGCGCCAGCGCGAAATAACCGTTTGCGGCCAACTCGTCGGCAATACCGCGCATCACCGCATTGATGCCGAAAATTTCCTGGATGACGACGATACCTGGACCCTTGCCGGCCGCCGGCGTTGCCAGATAGCCGGAGAATTGACCATCCGGTCCGGCGATCGTGATGTTTTTTCCCGTCATAGATACGATCCTCGCTTGCTCCTGGTAGAGGTTAGCGATGGTCGCGCTGGGAGGCCAGCGGGGCCATGATCCAGTGCCGTGGTTTCGAAGTTCGCGATATCGCCGATATCAATATTTTTCGCGAACTTCGAAACCGAAACGGCACTAGCTTCGCGGATCATGGCCCAAGTGGCGTGAGTTTATTGTGGACGCGTGCCCTGCGGCGGACGTGGCGGCAACTGAAGCACTTGACTGAGCGTCACGGCATTCGCAATGGGTGCCGAGCAATTTTGGTGCTGACAAACATAAGCGGTGGGTTGACCGTTCTCCATCGCTTTGCCGAAGGCGGGATGGGTTTCCGGCAAAGCTTCACCGGGCTCCACTACCATTAACAGACGGTTGGGAAGACTGCGGCCCAGCACAGCCGAAATAAGTTCGTGCGTCTTGGTACTTTCTTTTGGGCCGACGATGACGATTTGCAGACCGGCGAGAACGGTCTCCAATCCGTTTAAGTAGGTGCCCATACCAATGAAGGAGCGCGGCAATTCGCCGGCGAAGGCACCGATCAAGGCATTGGAGCGCTCACGATAAAGCGGATCGCCGCTCGCCAGAAACAGTTTGCACAAAACGGCGACCATTGTTCCATTGGCGCTTGGTGTTGCTTGATCGACAATCGCCCGCACGCGGTGCAGCAAAGGCACATCGTCGGCGGCGGTTTGGTAATAGCCGCCATTCTGGGCATCCCAGAAATACTCGTTGAGCACATGCGTCCAATGCTTGGCGCGTTCCAAGAAGCGTTTGTCGTTCGTCGCTTCCCATAACGCCAAGGCGGCGCGCGCCATATGGGCGTAGTCGTCGGCGAAGCCCATATGGCCGCGCTTGCCGTCCCGCCAAGAATGATACAGCCGGTTGCCATCACCCAGCGCTTTCACGACGAAGTCGAAGGCGCGGACGGCAGTGGCTGTCCAGGCTGGATTGGCGAGCGCGGCACCCGCATTGGCGAAAGCCGCGATCATCATACCGTTCCAATCGGCGAGGACTTTGTCGTCGCGCATGGGGGCGGTGCGGGTCTGCATGCGGGCCGCGAGCAGCAATTCGCGCTGCCGCTTGAGCAGCGCCTCGTCGGCGTCGGCCAGCGGATAAGGAAGGG
The DNA here is from genome assembly GCA_963822275.1 of uncultured Alphaproteobacteria bacterium. GTDB lineage: Bacteria > Pseudomonadota > Alphaproteobacteria > Micropepsales > Micropepsaceae > Rhizomicrobium. The sequence continues at coordinate 11,322 of CAWGHR010000088.1, read as the reverse complement.
CGCCAAGCCGCTGCAAGATGTTGCGGCCCATGAAGGCGCCTTCTTTGCGCACGTTGTAGACGTCTTTGAAACGCTGGGCGAATGTGCCCATTAGTGTCGCTTCGACTTCCGGCTCGCTCCACAAATAATAGGCGCCCTCTTCGCCGTTAACGTCGGCATCGATGCTGGAGGCGAAGCCCTCGCCGACCATCATTTCGCGCAGCACCCAGGCGAGCGTCTCTTCGACGCGTGCACGGTACAACGGGCCGCGATTGTGTTGCGCAAGCAGCGTGAACAGATCGACGAGCAAGGCATTGTCGTAGAGCATCTTCTCGAAATGCGGGATGATCCAACGTTCGTCGACCGTGTAGCGATGGAAGCCGCCGCCGATGTGATCGTAGAGGCCCGACAGACACATCGTGTCGGCGGTGGTTTGTACGAGCTGGGCAAACTGTGGAGCACCGCTGCGCAGGAATCCGCGCCAGAGAACTTCTACCAAAGCCGCGTTGGGAAACTTTGGAGCGCCGGACATGCCGCCGTAGAAGATGTCGAAGCGCTGCGCCGTATGGACGGCAAGAATATCCAAGCTGCGCGGATCGAGCGGGCCGCGCAGGTCGCGCGACCATTGACTGGCGAGGACGTCGTTGACGCGAGCGGCGTTGGTGGTGATCGAATTCGGATTCCTCGCGACAGCGGCGGGTGATGTCTGCCAACACCGTTTTGAACGGAGGTTGGCCAAATTTTTCTTCGTTCGGAAAATATCCGCCGACGAAGAACGGTTCGCCGCGCGCGTTTAGAAAAACGGTCAGCGGCCAACCACCTTGATAGCCCATGGCCTGCGCGGCTGTCTGATAAAGTTGATCGATATCGGGGCGCTCTTCGCGGTCGACTTTCACGTTGATGAAATTCTCGTTCATCACCGCTGCGGTATCGGCATCGGAGAAACTTTCGTGATTCATCACGTGGCACCAATGACAGGCCGTGTAACCGATCGACAAAAGGATCGGCTTGCCGGTCGCCTCGGATTGTTGGAAGGCGTCGCTACCCCAGGGGAGCCAATGCACGGGGTTGTCTTTATGCAAAAGAAGATACGGGCTGGTTTCCTCGGCGAGGCGATTGGTGCTCATTTGTTTTTTTCCGATTGGCGCACGCACAAAGCCCACAGAGGCATCGTGCGTACGTTGCGTTGCGCAGGTGATCTAGACCAAGCTTCCTTTAGCGCGGGGACGAGCGCGCTCACAAGCATCAAGGCGAAAAGGCGGTTAAGCGATGAAGGTGAACATCGAGATCGACATGACCCCGGGGGAGGCCCGCAAAGTGATGGGTCTGCCGGATGTGAACAAGATGCAGGAGAAAATTGCTGCTGAGATGCAAAAGCGGGTAATGGCAGCTCTCGACGGCAATGACCCGCAGGCCTTGTTGAAGGCTTGGATGCCGGGCGGTTTCGAGCCATTGCAGAAACTTTGGCAGGCCGCCGGGCAGCGGGCTGGTCGGGGAAATCAGGCGAAATCGGGCTGATAGTTATGCGCGGAGATACCATTTTCGCTTTGGCGAGCGCGCCCGGGCGTGCGGGTGTGGCCGTTTTGAGGGTTTCGGGGCCGGCTACAGGGAGCTGCATCAAATCCTTGACCGGGCGAGATATTCCGAAAGCGCGACAAGCTGTTCTGAGGAGCTTTAAAGCCCGGGACGGTCGGGTCATCGATCAGGGCTTGGTGCTTTGGTTCCGAGCTCCGAACAGCCTCACCGGCGAGGATGTTGCAGAATTCCAGGTGCATGGCGGGCGCGCCATTGTGGATGCATTGGGGACGGAATTGGGGGCGCTGCCGGGCTGCCGACCTGCGGAGCCGGGCGAGTTCACGCGGCGTGCGGTCGAAAACGGCAAGTACGATCTGACCCAAGCTGAAGCGATTGCAGACCTCGTTGCCGCCGAGACTGAGACTCAACGGCGCCAAGCTCTCAGGCAAAAGGAAGGGGCGCTGGGCGCCTTGTATGAGGGCTGGCGTGGAGAACTGGTGCAGGCCCTGGCGTGGGCGGAAGCTACCATCGATTTCTCCGATGAGGAGCTGCCGGGCGGTGTTTTGGCCGATGCCAGGCGTGTTTCGAACAGTGTTCGGAACAATATACGAGCCCATTTGGCTGACGGAAGGCGTGGCGAATTGGTGCGGGAAGGGCTGTTCTTGACGGTCGTGGGTCCGCCCAATGCAGGAAAGAGCTCGCTGGCGAATGCTCTTGCAGGGCGCGAGGTCGCGATCGTGTCGGAAATGGCGGGGACCACCCGCGATGTAATCGAAGTGCGGATGGATCTGGGCGGCTATTCGGTGATTTTGGCCGACACGGCGGGTTTGCGTGCGGCGGCGGAAAGCGTTGAGGCCGAGGGCGTTCGCCGTGCTTTGGCGCGTGCGGAAACCGCGGATTTGGTCCTGTTGTTGTTGGACGGAAGTGCGGTCGATCCGGCGAGTGATATCCCGAAATATATGGTTAATAGCTCATCACTGACGGTTTGGAACAAGGCGGATTTGCCTTGGCCTTGCCGGCGGGAGGGGTTGGCCATTTCTCTAAAAACCGGTGCTGGATTGGTGGCGCTGATTGCTGCGATTACGGCTATAGCCAGGGAGAGGTTGGAGAGCGCCGGCGACACCCCGGTGCTTACGCGTCCGCGGCACCGCCAGGCGCTGACCGAAGCTGTGGAGGCGCTGGACCGCGCTGAGACGGCTCGTGCTCCCGAACTTTTCGCGGAAGATCTGCGACTGGCGGTTCGCAGTATTGGCCGGATCACGGGAGCGGTGGATGTTGAGGAACTGCTCGACAGCATCTTCCGCGATTTCTGCATCGGAAAGTGACGAGGCGCAGAACAATTCGCATGTTTCACGTGAAACATCGGCTTTCGCTTGCTCGCTCGAAAGCCCTCGCCTATTGAGCGGGCCATGAGCGGCTACGATGTCATCGTGATCGGGGGCGGCCATGCCGGCTGCGAAGCGGCGGCCGCTTCCGCGCGCGCTGGCGCGCAGCACCCTGCTGCTGACCCACAAGCGTTCGAACGCTGGGCGAGATGTCCTGCAATCCGGCTATTGGCGGCGTGGGCAAAGGGCCATCTGGTGCGTGAGATCGATGCCGCTGGACGGGCTGATGGGCCGCGTGGCGGACGCCGCGGGCATCCAGTTTCGCCTGCTCAATCGGCGCAAGGGACCGGCCGTGCGCGGTCCGCGCGCACAAGCCGACCGCAAGCTCTATCGCCTAGCGATGCAGCGGCATTGGCGCGATATGCCCAATCTCGAAATCCGTGAGGCGGCGGCGGACGATCTGATTTTGAAGCAGAAGGCCGCGTGACGGCGGTTCGCACCAGCGACGGCGAGACATCTTGCGAGCAGGTGCCGTGGTCTTGACCACGGGCACCTTCCTAAAGGGCCTGATCCATATCGGCGAACGGAAATTCCCGGCGGGCCGCACGGTTGCGGGACGTTCGGAGTTTACCGGCGAAGGCGTGGAGCCGCCGTCGATCGGGCTTTCGAAGACGCTGTATGGGCTCGGCTTGCGCTATGGGCCGGCTCAAGACCGGCACCCCGCCTCGGCTGGACGGCCGACCATCGATTGGGCGGCGCTTGGAAGTGCAGCCGGGCGATGATCCGCCCTCGCCGTTCTCGTTCCTGACACCGCGCATCACCACGCCTCAGATCGCCTGCCATATCACCCGGACAACCGCGGCAACCCACGCGATCATCCGCGCCAATCTGCATCGCGCGCCGATGTATTCCGGGCCAGATCGAAGCGACGCGGACCGCGTTATTGCCCGTCCATCGAGGACAAGGTCGTGCCGCTTTGCGCGACCGCGAAAGCCACCAGATTTTCCTGGAGCCGGAAGGTCTGGACGACGACACGGTCTATCCCAACGGCATTTCGACCTCGCTGCCCGAGGATGTTCAGCTGGCCTTGCTCGCGACCATTCCGGGGCTGGAGAAGGCCGTCATCCGCCGGCCGGGCTATGCCATCGAATATGATTATGTCGATCCGCGCGAGCTGAAGCCGCGCTTGAGACCAAGCGGGTGCCCGGCCTGTATCTGGCCGGCCAGATCAACGGCACCACCGGCTATGAGGAAGCCGCCGCGCAGGGCCTGATGGCCGGGCTGAATGCGGCCCGGGCGGCGGGCGGCAGCGACGCCGATCATTCTGGACCGCGCGCAGGCCTATATCGGCGTGATGATCGACGATCTGGTGACCAAGGGCGTGAGCGAGCCCTATCGCATGTTCACCTCGCGGGCCGAATATCGGCTGACCTTGCGGGCCGACAATGCCGACCAGCGCTTGACGCCGTGGGCGAGCAGGCGGGACTTGTTGGGTCGGCGCGCGGCGTGAGGCCTTTGTCGGCAAAGATGGACGCGCCTGAAGCTGTTTCACGTGACAACAATGGCGGGCGCTCACCCTGACCCCGAACGAAGCCGCCAAAGCATGGCATTGCTGGTCCGGCTGGACGGCGTCCGGCGCACGGCATTCGATCTGCTGAGCTCTGCCGGATGTCGACTTTCCGGTTCTGACCCGGGTCTGGCCGGAACTGGGCGACTTTGCGCCGGATGTCGTCGAGCAACTCGAGATCGATGCCCAATATGCCGGCTATCTTGACCGGCAGGACGCCGATATCTGGCCTTCCGCCGGGATGAAGGCCGCGCCCTGCCGGCCGACTGGATTATGGCGCGGTGATCGGGCTTGTCCGACGAGGTCCGCTCAGAAGCTGGAGCCATCCGCCCGGCCACGCTTGGGCCAGGCCGCCCGGATCGAGGGCGTCACGCCGGCCGCGCTGACCCTGGTGCTCGCGCATGTGAAAGCGCCAGCAGCGGCCAGAAGTGCCTGAATCCGTTCGGACCTGAGGAATTCGCGGCCGCGACCGATGTTTCACGTGAAACATTGGCGCGGCTGAAGGCCTATGCCGAGCCTGCTCACCGACTGGAACGCCCGCCACAATCTGGTGTCCGAGGCCACCCTGGCCGATGTGTGGCGGCGGCATTTCTGGGATTCGGCCCAGCTCTGCGCCCTGATCCCGCCCGAGGCCACGACCCTGGCCGATCTGGGCTCCGGCGCGGGCTTTCCGGGCCTGGTGCTGGCGGTGATGCTGCGCGGACCGGATCGCAGTGACCCTGTTCGAGGCCACACGCAAGAAATGCGCTTTCCTGCGGGCGGCCGCCGAGCGGCATGGGCGTGCCGTCGACAGTCCGAATCGCCGGATGGAAAGACGCCGCCCGCGGCGCCTTCGATGTCATCACCGCCCGGGCCTGCGCCCCCCTGCGCCAGCTGCTCGACTATGCACAGCATTTCGCCGGTCCGAACAGTGTTTGCCTGTTCCTGAAGGGAAAAATGTGGGGTCTGAATTGACCGAGGCCCGTAAATCTTGGAACATGAAGGTCTGGCAGATACCCAAGCCTGACCGATCCCTTCGGGTGCGATTTTGGAGATCCGAGAGCTGGGTCCATGTCATGACCGAACCCGCCAAAAAGCCGCGCATCCTGGTCGTCGCCAACCAGAAGGGCGGCGTCGGTAAGACCACGACCGCCATCAATCTGGGCACCGCCCTCGCCGCCATCGGCGAGCCGACCCTGGTGATCGACATCGATCCGCAGGGCAATGCCTCCACCGGGCTGGGCGTACCGCGCAGCGAACGCAAGCTCACCACCTATGACGTGCTGATGGGCGAGGCGACGATTGGCAGACGCGATCGTGCCGACGCCGCATTCCGGGCCTGTCGCTGGTGCCGTCGACGGTCGATCTGTCCGGCGCCGAGCTGGAACTGGTCGACGTGCCGCGGCGCAATTTCATCCTGCAAGGACGCGCTGGCGGAATATTCCGCACACGGATCATCGTCATTCTCCTATGTGCTGATCGATTGTCCGCCCTCGCTCACCCTGCTGACCGTGAACGCCATGGTCGCGGCCGATGCGGTGATGGTGCCGCTGCAATGCGAATTCTTCGCGCTGGAAGGCTTCAGCCAGCTGCTCAAGACCATCGAGCTGGTACGCGCCATCTCAATCCCGCGCTGGAAATCCAGGGCATCGTGCTGACCATGTTCGACAAGCGCAACAAGCTGTCCGACCAGGTTGCCGCCGATGTGCGCGAGCATATGGGCGACAAGGTCTACAACACGGTGATTCCCGCGCAATGTGCGGATTTCCGAAGCGCCGTAGCCATGGCCTGCCGGCGCTGGTCTATGATCTGCGCTGTCCGGGCAGCCAGGCCTATATCAAGCTTGCCGGCGAATTGATCCAGCGCGAACGGATGCGGACCGGCGGCATGAGCGCGGAGGCGCGAAAACTTTGCAGAGAATGCGTCCGCGCGGACTGGGCCGCGGCCTTTCGGCCCTGATCGGCGAAGAGGCGGTGCCGACACGCGGCGAAGCGCGCGGCCGCGCGCATGCGCACGCGTGCCGATCGCGTTTCTGCAGCCCAACCGCTTCCAGCCGCGCAAGCGCTTCGCGCGAAGAGGATCTGAACGATCTCGCCCAATCGGTGAAGGAAAAGGGCATCCTGCAGCCGATCCTGGTGCGTCCCATCGCCGGCGACATCAACGCATTCGAGATCGTCGCGGGCGAGCGGCGCTGGCGGGCGGCCCAGCTGGCCAAGCTGCACGATGTGCCGGTGATGGTGCGCGAGATGAGCGACGGCGAGGCGCTCGAACTCGCCATCATCGAGAACGTCCAGCGTCAGGATCTCAACGCCATCGAAGAAGCGGCCGCCTATCACGAACTGATGGACCGCTTTGCCTATACCCAGGACAAGGTCGCCTGCGAAGTCGGCAAGAGCCGCAGCCATGTCGCCAACACGTTGCGGCTGTCTCAAACTGCCCGAGACCGTCAAAGCCATGGTGCGCGATGGCCAGCTAACGGCGGGCCATGCGCGCACCTTGATTGGCTTCGCCGATCCCGAAGCCCGGGCGCAAGAAATCGTTGCCGGCGCCCTGAATGTGCGCCAGGCCGAACAGCGTTCGCAGGCAAAAAAGGGAAAGATCCACAAGCAGCCTGTGGAAGACCCCAATATCAAAGACGTAGAATCTAGCTTTCCAATGTGTTAGGACTGAAAGTTCAAGTTCTCCACAGAGGGGATAAAGGCGGAGAAGTGCGGATTTCCTATCAGTCCCTGGAACAGCTCGATGATGATCACACGGCGTCTTAAGAACCGTGGATAACTTGTTATTTAACTGAATATTAAGCATAATTTTATCCACAATTTCGCTACTGAACGCCGTTCGCCAGCGCCAATGCCGCTCGGGCGTCTATCCGCCCGTCATAAAGCGCCCGGCCGACCACCACGCCGCAGATATTCGGCTCGTGGGCGGCCAATCAAGCGCTTCGATGTCGCCGATTCCCGACACCCCGCCGGAAGCGATGACCGGAATGCGAACGAACCGCGCCAAGGCTGCGGTCGCCTCGACATTGACCCCCTGCAGCAATCCGTCGCGGTCAACGTCGGTGAACAGGATCGCGGCGACGCCCGCATCCTCAAAGCGCTTGCCCAACTCGGCCGGGGTCAGTTCGGAGGTCTCGGCCCAGCCCTGGGTGGCGATCTTGCCGCCTTTGGCGTCGGCCCCCACCACGATCCGGCCGGGAAAGTGCGCGCCGCTTCCTTCACCAAAGCGGGATTGGTCAGCGCCACGGTTCCCAGGATCACCCGAGTGATGCCCGCCGCCAGCCAGGCCTCCACGCGCTTTCATGTCGCGGATGCCGCCGCCCAGCTGAATGGGCAGAGTGATCGCCGCGCGGATCGCTTTGATCGCTTCGCGCATTTGCCGAACGCCCTTCGAAGGCGCCGTTCAGATCGACGCAATGCAGCCACTCAAAGCCGGCGTCTGCGAAAGCGCGCGCCTGGGCGGCAGGGTCGTCGTTGAAGACGGTGGCGGATTCCATCTCGCCGCGCTTCGAGCCGCACGCAGCGCCCGTCCTTCAGGTCGATGGCAGGAAACAGGATCACGGCTTCCAGCCTCAGAAAATTGCCCAGAGATTGCCAGGCCCGGCGGCCTGGCTCTTCTCCGGATGGAATTGCGTGCCGACGATATTGTCGCGTCCCGACCGCGGCAGCGAACGCGCCGCCATAATCGCGTGGTCGCCAGCGTATCGCTCGGGATCGGCATGGCCGGATCACATAGGAATGCACGAAATAGGCGTGCGCGCCCGTCTGTCCAGCCCGGCAAACAGCGGATGGGCCTGGCGGAAACGACAACTCGTTCCAGCCCATATGCGGGATTTTCAGGGCAGGGATCGGCCGGCGTCATCCGCACCACTTCGCCGTCGATCCAGCCCAGCCCCGGATGGTCGCCGAATTCGCGCCCCACCTCGCCAGAATCTGCATGCCGACGCAGATGCCCAGGAACGGCACGCCGCGCTCCAGCACGGCCTCGCGCAGCGCCTCGACCATGCCGGGAACGGACGTTCAGCCCGCGTCATGCAATCGGCGAAAGCGCCCACGCCGGGCAGCACGATGCGCTCGGCCTTGGCGGCGACGATCCGGGATCGGCGGTGACGACGATCTCGTGGCCGGTGCCGCGCTCGGCCGCCGCACGCGCCAGCGCCTTCTCCGCGGAGCGCAGATTGCCGGAGCCGTAATCGATCAGGGCGACGCTGGACATGAGGGCTGCTTAAACCAAACTTCTGCCTGGACCAACACAGATCCTTTACAGGGTTCCTGCGCCTCATAACTGGGGATCATGTGCAACGTGTCCCCAACTTCCAGATCAGGCAGCTGCGTCCGAGGCGCTACGATTTTGAATTTTCCATCCAACAGCGCTTCAAGCTCACCCCTACAACCGGGTCCGGTGAGCGTCGCCACAGACCGCCAGGTCGGCCCATATTGCTTGAATACCGTTGAAGCCCCCACACCACCCTGTGTCGGGTGTATCGCTAACATAAATCAGCAAAATTTCGTCATTACCATCGCCATCGAAATCCGACAGAACGGCGGGCAATGACCCGCGTGCCTCTCTCTTTGCACGAGACATAAGCTGATGTTTCCGATTTCATAAGGCGCAAGTCTCGTCCAATCCTGTTGTACAAACGACGACGGGAGAGATTTTCCAACGGGATGAACTTTAATCGCCGCGATGACGTCGCGCGGCGAGTGGTTCTTCAGAATAAATCCTGGATAGACACTCATCCTTTTCATGGCCGCCAATGCATCTTCGCGTATAGTCTCGTTCTAGAGGCACTTAGAACAGCCAGTGCATCCTTGCCAAAGCGGCCGCCCTGCCAACGCAAATAGGAGAAGTCGAAATTTTCCGGCTTCACTTTGCCGGATTTCAGCCGCTCCACCTGGTTCGCGACGGAAAGGCGCACCGGATCGGCGATGGGTGTGAAGAGGGCGAAGAGAACGATCAAGCCCAAAATTGTGGTGAAAAAATTCCACGTCTCGATCAGCTTCAGCCATTTGCCCGGCAACAAGGCCGCGACGAAATAGCCGATGGCGAAACAGATGGCGATCACCGTCACCGCCGCCGTGTCGATACGGTCAACCGTCCAGCCATATTGATCGATGCGCAGCCACAACGCATAAGCGGCAATCGCGACGATGAAAATCAACAATACCGACGCCAGCGTACCGGCCACACGCAGAACGTGATGGGGCTGGGGGTTGCCGTCCTGATAGGCGGCGTTGATATGGATCACCAGAACTCCCGCCGCCGCAAGCAATAGCGCCGTCGCCGTGCGGGTCTGCCACAAGGGATCGAGCCCCGTGAAAACAAGGCTTATCAAAAACGCGAAGGCGATCAGAGCGATCACCGGCAACAGCCAGCCCAGCAGCATCAGTGCCAGCGTGCGCACGCCGCGCACCAAAGTGCCACGCGTGTCGGTGACGTGAACCGCCACCGCAGCCGTCAAAGTGGTGACGGGAATGGCAAACCAAGAATGCTGGATGAACTCTCGAAAGAAATCGAGCTTGATCATGTGAAACAGTGCGACGCCAAGACCTAAAATAAGCCAAAAAGCACCGACAAACGCGGCGGCAATGGCCACCTGGACGCCGAGCTTCCAGGCCAAATCGAACAGAACCGGATAACGCGGCAAAATCCGCCGATCGGCTTCCACACAGGAGATCAGCGCATAACTCACGAACAAAAAGGCCGCCGTAAAGATGAGCACGCGAGGAGACGGCGTCACATGTGCGACGGTAACGGCCTTGCCGTCGATCCAGCGCAGATCGATCGGCCAAGCATGCCATACGTCATACCAGGCAAACCCGGCGGCGATCGCCACCGCCACCGCCGCCCATAAAATCAATGTGCGTTTGCGAAGATTTCCAAGGCCTTGCAAAACCAACAGCGGAACGAACAGGAAAACCAGCAACACGGGCGCAAACAGATTCGGATCGGTTGCCGGCCAGGCCTTCTGATCGTGCAAAAAATACAGAAGATAGAGAATCAGTCCTTGGACCAATCCAATAACCAAGCGGGCCAGAAATAGACGTTGCGAGCCCTCGCCCGGCGTTGAGTCCTGAACGGTCATAGCGCACCCCTCCCCCGAAATTCGCGCGGCAAGAGAATACACCAATTGCGACAGTTTTGCGCCCCGGCCGAAATTAGTCCATTTCTACTTTCAGGCCAGCTTCTGCAAAAACCCTCGTGTTGCACAGTCAATTGCCTTGTCCGGCAAAAATGTGCGTGGCAGGCTCACCCTCTGTCGTTGCAGGGGTCAGCATGACGTTTCAAACCATTGCCCGAATGCTCGCGATCGCAATCACTTGTGGCTCGGCATCTGCTGCGCCACTGAATGTATCGTTCGACTTCTCGCGCTCTGCCATCGGGCTGGATGTCACTGTCAAAGCGATGCCGCTGTATATGATCCTCGACACCGGCGTCGACCCTTCCGCCGTCGACATTACGCGCGCTGATGCGGTTGGCCTCAAAGTCGATCGCGCAGCCGGGGGCGAGGCTGAGGGGGCAGGCGACGCCAAGCACGCAGTTGTGTTTCCAACGACGATCACTGATTTGGCGATCGACGGACGCTCATTTGCTCCCATTGATGCCCTCGCGATTGACATGGGGACACTCTCAACCAGCTACGGCCGCAAACTTGACGGGGTGCTCGGATACAGTTTTCTGACCGATAAAATCGTGTTGATCGATTATGCCGCGCACAGGCTGGGAGTACTTGATCGGCCATCCGATGCGCTTGCGACGGTGGGAACCTGCCGCAAGCATTGGAGCACCGCGTTACGGTCATTCCCGGGCGACAGTATTCCGATCATACCGGACTTTCATTTCGGTACTGCATCGGCCCCCATCAGCCTCGACACCGGTTCGAACGGCGGCGTCGCCCTTTACCAGCACGCGCTTGATTTACCGGGACTCAGTGCCGCCCTGGTGGCGAAAGGTGAG
>CAWGHR010000087.1:0-54194 GCA_963822275.1 uncultured Alphaproteobacteria bacterium | reverse complement strand
CACGCAATCCCTTTCGCGGAACAGACCCACCGACGTTTTATTTCCGCTCGGACTGCGCCAAGTTTCCCTATGCGCTGCGGTTCTATTTTGCCTGGAAGCGCGGCCTCCCTTTTTCTTATGAAAGCACCGTTGAGCCGCGTGGCGCAGGCGGCGATCTGCGCTACAATTTTCACGGCAATGCGGTCACCGGGCGCACCGAACCGAAAAGCGGCACGCAAAGCGGCTACGCCATCCTCGAAGACATTGAGAATGCCGTTTTCTCGGCCTCTTATCGTATCCATCCCGATCTCGAAGAGCCCTATGAGGCGGATCATTATTCGCCGTCGATCGACCCCAAATCGATCCGGCCGGGGACAGTGATCTACGATCCCAATGGTCATCTGGCGACGGTATGGCGGGTCGATTCCGACGGACGCATCCATTATCTCGACTCCCATCCCGACAACTCCGTGACGCGCGGCTTCTACGATTTGCGCTTCGTGCGCGCTTTTCCGGGCATGGGCGCGGGTTTCAAGAATTGGCGGCCGCAGCGGCTGGTCGGCGCCGTCAAGCAGGCGGACGGAACCTATTCGGGCGGCCATATCGAACTGGCCGCCAACAAAGACATCGCGGATTTCTCGGATGTCCAATTTTTCGGCAATGGGCCGCGTCCCGCAAGACGACGACGATTGGGCGAGCGGAGTCTTTATCCTCAACCGGCAGGTGCTCGATTATTACGACTTCGTGCGCGCCGAGATGGCCGGCGGCACGCTGGCCTTCGATCCGCTAAAGGAAGTCGCGGATATGGTCGATTCGAATTGCGCCGATTTGCACTACCGCGTCGATGCCGTCGATCTCGCCATCCGGGCCGGGCTGAACAAGCTGCCGGAACCGGACCGGCTGCCGCTCAACATCTATGGCACCGAAGGCGATTGGGAGACCTATTCGACGCCCTCGCGCGACGCCCGGCTGAAGACCGCGTTCAAGGAATTGCGCGACACGGCGGAGCGTTTCGTCCGCATGAGCCGGCCGCCACGATCCCAAGCTCGTCTTATCGCGGCAAAAATCTCGCCGCCGACATGCTCGCGGTCTACGACGGCGCATGCCGGGCAATGCAGCATCACCTACACGCGCAGCGACGGCTCGCGCATAACGATGAGCTACGAACAGGCGCGGGCGCGGCTGTTCGACCTGTCCTTCGATCCCTATCAGTGCGTCGAGCGGCGCTGGGGCGCGACGTCGGGCTACGGAATATGCGCCTGCCCGGACAACACCCTGAAGACGGCCTGGTACGAGGCCGAACGCAATCTGCGCAATCAGATCGACCGCACCTATGAGGCGCGGATGGACTTCACTCTGGGGAATCTGAAAACGCCCGGGCCCGGGCAAAGGTGTGCGCGACGCCGCCCGATATCGACGTGCGGGCCTATCTGCAGTATCGGCTGCGACGGGCGGGCGAACCGTCAGGTCGCGTCATGCTGGGATGCGCGGCCCCAAAAAAATTCGCGCGCCGAGGAGGGCGCCGCGCCGTTTGACGATGAAGATAGAGGCCGCCTAGTGGCCGCGGACGTAAAGCGCCCACAGATGCGCGATCATCTCGCCGTTGGGCGTGACTTGTCGCCTTGGCGAAAGCCCTGAGCGCCGCATCCTTCTGACCGGCGCCGTAAAGGGCCTGGCCCAGACGGATTTGTGCATTGTCCGGATCGCTGGTGCCCTTCTTGATACCGGCCTGGATGGCGTCGACCGCGTCCTTGTAGCGGCCCATGCCGCAATAGTCTTCGCCGAGCTTAACCAGCGAGATCGCCGCTCTTCGTCGGCGTTCGCGGCCTGAACCGTCTTGCCGAGATTGGCAAGGTCGGTCGCCAAATCCTGCTTGGCTCGGCTCAGCAGACGGTTGTCGCGGTCGCCGGTGAGCAGCTTGGACGCCATGCCCTTCTGGATCACGTTTTGCGCTTCGCTGTCGAAACCGAACTGGATCGCCAGCGTGGCAAGCGTTTCGTAATCCGCTGCCGCCGTCGGGCCCATCATCGAGCCGGTCAAGAATTTGATGCGGTAGATGTCGAGCGTCTGATGGTCGGACAAGCGCCTTGGCGCGCTCCGCCATTTGCAGCAAGCGGCCCCAATATTCGGGCTTGCCCGTGGAGGCTACGAGCTGTTCCAGCGCCGCGCGCATTGCCTGATCGTCGCCGCTCTTCGGACGCGCAAGTCATCTGCAGCCGAAGCATCCCCTCGCCGCCGCCATTGGAGCGGGCGAAATGCGCGCATCCGGAGAAATCGCCCATTTGATAATAAGCTTGAGCGATGACTTCGATGTTGGTGCCGTTTAACGCGCCATATTTGCGCAGCAATTCGGCATCGTCGATGGCGGCGCGATAGCGGCCGGCGCGGTAATCAGCGTCGAACTTCGCCTGGGCGCCGACAGCATCGCTGACGCCGACCGACCCACCCGATTTGGCCTCGATGTATTGCCGCATCTGGGCGATGATTTTCTGCTCTTCGGCGGTCAATCCGCCGACGGATTCCGCTTCGCGTATCTTCGCCATCGCCCCGGTATAATTGCCGGCGGCAGCGGCGGCTTGTGCTGCCTTGCAGCGGATTGCCGACGGCGGCGCGAACGGCCGCCTCGGCTGGACTAAGGCTTCCGACGGCCGCGGCCGCAGCGGTGCCCAATACAAGCGCCAAACCGATGGCGCGCAGTTTCTTCGGGATCATCTGAGACCTCTCCGTTCATTGCGCAGGTCTCCGACGCACGCGACCGCACGCTCGGAGATTTCTGCGGCCGCCCCTCACATTAGTCCATATACTGTTCTAGGCCCGTAAAACCAATCTTCAACACGTGACGACTCTGCGCATCCGCCAGAACCTTCGCGACAATATCGTATTTCGCCAGTTTGTTCGGATTAAGATGGATTTCTGGTTGTGGATCCTTATCGGCTGCATTTTGCAGGTAAGCATCCAGCGTCGGACGATCGACTGGCGTTCCGTTCCAGGTAATCGTCCCATCGAAATCCACGCCGAGATTGACGATCTCGGGCTTGATGAGCTGCTTCTGATTATTTTTCACCTGCGGCATATCCAGTTTCACTGCGTGGGTCTGAATAGGCAGCGTGACGATCAAAGTCACCAGGAGAACGAGCATCACGTCGATCAGCGGCGTGACGTTCATTTCTACCATCGGCTCGCCTTCGCCGCCGATCCCGGTCCGACATTCATAGACATGATCTGTATACCTTCCTAAACCGCGCCTGAGAATCTACTCAGACTCATTGCGTGGCTCGGTGAGAAACGCCACTTTCAAAACACCCGCCTCCTGGCATGCCAGGATGACCCGGCCCACCGATTCGAAGCGAGCATTTCTATCGCTACGGATATGCACTTCCGGCAGCAGCGCCGCCGAGCCGCCCGCCGCGGCTCGCCGCATGGCTGCCTCGAACTTGCCGCGCAATTCCGAATATTGGATCGGAGCATTGTTCCAATAGACGTTCTCGTTCCTGTCGACGGAAACAACGATGTTTTCCGGCTTGGTGACAGTCGCGATATTGCGAGCATTGGGCAGCGTCAGCGGCACCGTCTTCACGATCACCGGGATGGTGACGAGGAAGATGATGAGCAGCACCAGCATGATGTCCACCAAAGGGGTGGTGTTGATCGCACTGTTCACCGATCTTCTTCTTGCCCGCCGCCGGACTGAACATTCAAAGCAGCCATGGTTATTCTCCGCGAACCTATAATCCCGAAAACGCTACTTATTTCGCCTTCGAGATAAGGTAGGTCTGCAGGTCGCCCGCGAAACCGCGAAGCTTCTCGGTGATGACCTTGTTGCGGCGGACGAGCCAGTTGTAGAGCAACACGGCCGGAACGGCGGCGAGCAAGACCGAGGGCGGTCATGATCAGAGCTTCACCCACCGGGCCCGCAACCTTGTCGATCGAGGCCTGGCCGGCGACGCCGATGGCGATCAGGGCTTGCAGAATGCCCCAAACCGTTCCGAACAGACCGACGAACGGAGCCACCGAACCGACCGATGCGAGGAAGGTGATGCCGCCCTGCAAGGCGCCCGGTGGCGTCTTCGAGCTGACGCGACAGCGACATGGCGATCCAGTCGTTGAGACCGACCAGGTGGTGCCGCCCGCGGCCGCCCGCACGCCGGCTTCGGCGATGGCGCGGAACATCGAATTCTTCGGCAGCTTCTCGATGCCTTCATTCAGGTTGCCCGAGGTCCAGAAGCGCCGCTCGATGCTGCGCGCCTGGCCCAGGATGCGGCTCTGTTCGAAGTATTTGGTGAAGAAGATGTACCAAGTGCCGACCGACATCACGAGAAGAATGGCCAGCACCGCATAGGAGACCGGGTTCTTCTTCTTGATGATGTCGCCGAGACCGTAGGGATTTTCCTGGTCTTTGGCGGCTGCGGCCTTCACCACCACCGGAGCGGGGGTTGTGTCCGCAGGGGCAGCCGTAGTGGCTGCCGGTGCTGTTGGGGCGCCGGTGGCCTGCGCGAGCGCAGGAACCGCACCGAAACCGGTAAGAAGGACGAAGGCTGCTGCGATCGTCAGGTGTTTCGAGATCATGTCAGTACTACTCCGTAGCTGTCGAAATTAGAAACCAAGCTTTCACTTTCAGAAGGCGCCTCAATTACCTTTGAGGTTCCAAACCACTTGCGCCTTCCACGGAACTTCAACCGGATGTCCGGCTTCAATGGCTGGCGAATAACGCCAAGTCGACGCACAGGCGATAGCCGCATTGTCGAGGCGCTCAGAACCGCTCGAATTGGCGACTGTGAAGTCTTTCACGCTTCCGTCGGCGGCGATGTGGAACGCAAGCGTGGTGACGCCCTGTTCGCCCAAACGCTGCGAAATTGGCGGATACCATTCTTGGCCGCAGGCGTGCTTCTTGCCGATGGAGGCCGGCGACGAAATCGGCGGCGGCGTCGCCACCTTGTTCTGCACGGTGATTGAATTGGTCGCAGGCGCGTCGGTCTGAATCACGAAGTCCGGCGGCGGCACGAAGGGCGGCGGCGGCTCTTTCAGATCGGGCGGCGGCGGCGGCGGTGTCTTGTCCGGCATTTTTTCCGGAAGGACTTCAGCCTTAATTTCCGTCATCGCCTTTTCGACCAGCGTCTGCGCCAAGCCGATGGAAAGTGCATAGGCAAAGCCGAAGACGATCGCGGCCGATGCAACAAGCGCGATCAGACGGTTCGGCGAGAGCCAAGATTTAGATTGGGCATGTATCGTGTGTAGTGGTTGTTCCATGGATTCTCACCGGTACCTATGAAAACTAAACCCGGCGCTAACGCGCCGGGCCGTGCCTAAGATGACCAAGCTCACGCGTCCCCCCACCGGCGCCCGTTTTGTCGAGCGCATTCTACCGTTCTTAAACCAATCGTAAACATCGTTCGCATGTCGGTCCAGTGGTTCTAACAGGAAAGGCTCATTCTCGGCCGGTTTGGTTAACAACGCCCCCACCTGCTGAGTTGTTCCCCCGTTCGGTGTGTTTCATAACACAGCTGTAAGAAACACTCGAGAATGTGTCATGATTTGGGCGGTAGATGGCGAAAAACGCATTTCGCGGCGAAACGGCGCGCGGCGTGCTAGCGATTAGTTAGCGGTTAAATAATGCATTGGAAAAAGTAACTTAGATGTGCGGCGAATCGTTTCACCGAACGCCATGCCGCGATGCAATAAATCGTCCTCAAACGACGCACTTGCCGCTCCGCTGCCGGCATCCTCTACTGAAGGTCGAATTGTGAAGGAAATACGATGCGATACCTCCACACCATGATTCGCGTGGCGAAGCTCGACGCTGCGCTGGATTTCTATTGCGCCAAGCTCGGATTGCGCGAGATTCGCCGCGTCGAAAACGAAAA
Source organism: uncultured Alphaproteobacteria bacterium (assembly GCA_963822275.1). Taxonomy (GTDB): domain Bacteria; phylum Pseudomonadota; class Alphaproteobacteria; order Micropepsales; family Micropepsaceae; genus Rhizomicrobium. Next base: position 48,354 of record CAWGHR010000087.1, on the reverse strand, counting down.
AGGGCGTTTCACCCTTGTTTTTCTGGCCGCCCCGGCGAGATGCCAGCTCGCGCCGAACGCGATGCTGCGCCGCTGGTAGAAATCACCTATAATTGGGATCCGGAAGTTTACGCCGGCGGCCGCAATTTCGGTCACCTCGCGTTCGGCGTCGAGGATATTTATGCGACCTGCCAGAAACTGTTGGAAGCGGGCGTGACGATCAACCGCCCGCCGCGTGAAGGACGTATGGCCTTTATCCGCTCGCCCGACGGCATCTCGATCGAACTGCTGCAAGACGGCGACGCGTTGCCGCCGAGAGAACCTTGGGCGTCGATGCCGAACATTGGAAGCTGGTAAGCAGCAGTGAATTTCGCATCCGACAATGCCTATGGAGTTTGGCCCGAAATCCTGGCCGCTATGAGCGATGCGGCCGCGGGTGCAGCGCGCTCCTATGGCGACGACGAAATCACCGCGAAAGTCCGCGCGCGGTTCGCCGAATTGTTCGAGCGGCCGGTCGCGGTGTTTCCCGTGATCAGTGGCACGGCAGCCAATGCTTTGGCGCTGGCGACTTTGGTGCCGGCCCATGGCGCCATCTTTTGCCATAGCGAAAGCCATATTGCGGTTGACGAATGTGGTGCGCCCGAATTCTACACCCATGGCGCCAAGCTGATCGGTTTGGAGGGCACGAACGGGAAAATTGCGCCCGCCGCGATCGAGCAGGCGCTCGGTCATTTCCTGAAAGGCTTTGTGCATCACGTCCAACCGGCCGCCATCAGTATCACCCAGTCGACGGAACTGGGGACCGTTTATACACCGCAAGAAATCTCGGCGATTTCCGCTCTGGCGCGCCGCCAAGGGATGAAGCTGCATATGGACGGTGCCCGGTTCGCCAATGCGGTGGCCCATTTGGGATGCACGCCCGCCGAAGCGACCTGGCGCGCCGGTGTCGACGTGCTCTCCTTCGGAGCCACCAAGAACGGCGCGCTCGGTGCGGAAGCGGTAATCTTCTTCGATCCGGCCGAGGCGGGCGATTTCGAGTACCGCCGCAAAAAGGCCGGACATCTTTTGTCGAAGATGCGTTTCGTCTCAGCGCAGCTTGACGCCTACCTCAACGGGACGCGATGGCTGGATCTTGCCGGCCGTGCCAACGCCTTGGCAAAAAAACTGGCGGAGGGTCTGCGCGCCGTGCGGGGCGCCGAGATCGCCCATCCGGTGGAGGCCAACGCGGTGTTCGTTCGCCTGCCAGATACCACAGTTGCACGGCTGCGCGCTGCGGGCGCGGTATTCTACGATTGGGGCCCGGCCTCTGGCGGGCGCACGCTTGTACGCCTCGTCACATCTTTTGCCACGCCGCAGGAAGATGTGATGCGGTTCTTGGAATTGGCGCACAGCGAATAGAGGTTTTCCTCCCCCTAAAAGGGGGAGGTCGATCCGCCTTTGGCGGATCGGGTGGGGGTTCGTGGAATGACCCCTCCCTAGCCCTCCCCTTTCAGGGGAGGGAATTCCGCCGCATCAAATCCGTCCCAGCAGATTGATCGTGCCGACCTGCTCGAATGCGCCGTTGTTGCCGCGCACAAGATCGAAGTTGAAGCTCATCGTCCAGGTATCGGTGGTCCCGGCGAACGATCCGCCAAGAACAAAATTTCCTTGCGCCGGATCGGGCCCCAGCATCGTAAACTCTGTTCCCATCGTGCCCCCGACACCCGAATGGGCGAAGGCGGCTTTCAGCTTCACAGGATCGGAGAACAAATCGTAGCGATAACCGGCGCGCGCTTCGGGTTGCAGATAGATGTCCCACAAATTGATGTCGTAGCGAACGGTGGTGCCGAGGAAGACGCGCAACGATTGCGCATAATAAGGCTGAACCGTGAGATCGAACGCGTCGCCGATCGTGGTAGCGCTGGTGGTCGGCTGGGATTCCGTATAGCCCTCTTCGCGCATCACCAAGCCGTCGACGCTTACTTGCGGCATGATCGGTGGTTGCGCCGTAAGTCCAAACACCGCCCGTCGAGAAGCCGCCAGCCAGCATTGTGGCCGGATGCTTGTTATCGGCTTCGCGTAGGTAGGTCGAATAAGTTTGCGGCGAGGTGTTCTGCGGTATCGACAGGTCGATGAAACGCTTGCCGTCGATATGGCTGTAACCGACATCGAGCTTGCTGTCGAAGAACAAGCCTTGGCCGCGCCACGCCGTATAGCCGGTTAGAATGTACCACTGCTGATTGGTGTGCGAATTGCGCGCCAGCTCCCCAACGTCTCCCGCGAAGAATGTGAACGAACCGCCGTACCAGCCGTATTTCGGGCTGCCGGCGTCCATCCCCAAGACAAAACCGAAGCCGTGATCCTTGAATCCAGATTGCAGCTTGTAGCCCTTCACATTCGAGCTGCTGATGGTGTTCGGATCGGCCGCTCCACGGCCGGGATCCTTGATCATCTGGACGAACTCCTCGCCCCACAGCGTCTCGTCGCCCGAATCTCTGCCATACAGGCGTAGCGCGCGCTGATGGGCGCCGACGACGCCGGTGGCTTGATCGGTGATGGCGATCGCGATGGCGCGGCTGCCACCTGTCACGTTCGGCGCGAATGAGTTGTAGGCTGCCTGTGCGGATTTCGTGTCGATGACGCCGTTGACCATGGCAGAGCCCAGCGAGTCGTCCTGGCTCAGCGCGGCATTGGCCAGAGCAAAGAGCTGATCGCCATAGCTGCCCGGCGTGAGATTTAACTGGTTTGCGCCAGACCCGAGCGCTTTGGGAACTACGGTCAGCACCAATTGGTCGACAGAGGCACTGGAGGTGGTGGCCAGATTGGCAGATGCGAATAGGAACGGCAGACTGCCGTTTTGTCCGTTGCCGCTGACGACGTTCTTGGTCAACGACTGATTGTATGTCGCGATTGTCGCTGGGTCGATGCTGAGATTTCCGTGCGGCGCACTGAACAACACAAACGGATTTGTGCCTTGCGGGACAAAGCTCGCATAGGCCACGCCGAGATTGGAGCCGGCATCAAGCTCCACCGACTGGGAGGCCTTGACCATGGCGCCGTTGGCCGCCACGGATTCCGACACGCCAAGGTTCATGCTGCCGCCGCTCTCGACGTGGAAGTCTACGGCATCGAGTTCGGCCGTGGTCTGGACGATCGTGGTCTTGGTTATCGTGGTCGTAAGTGTCTGCAAATTCAACAGACCCTGGCTCTTGATATCCACCGACACGCCGCTCGGGGCGGTCACCACACCGGAGACCTCGGCGTAACTGCCGACATTAAGTTGATCGCCGCTCGACGTTCCCGTGCCCAGAAGGCCGTAGGTGATATTGCCGGTTATCGATGCAATCGCGCTTGCGCCGTTACCCGCGACATTGACGATTTGGTTGTTGCCCGAACCGAACAAAATATCGCCAGTGATCGTAGCCGCCTTCGTCCCGATCGATTGATCGGTGATGGTCACACCGGAACCCGAAGGCGAGGACGGCGTGCCGGCCGTCAAGTTGATAGCCTCCGCGACTTGTGAGTTGTTGTCGAGAACGGTGGCCGAAGCGCTAATCGTTCCCGTATTGTAGATTGACGTCAGCGTGCCCGATGCGTCGACGATGGCGAACGCAAAGACCGGGTTGCCGGACAGTGCGCCCGTCGAACTGCGGCTATAGGTCAGCGCCAAGTTGAGCGGGTTGCTACCCAACTGGGTAATCGAATTCGACGCGCTGATCGTTCCCGAATTGATGATCGACGAGACATTGCTGGTCGAGGCAATGTCGATCGCCGTCGCTACGCCGCCTTGCGGACCCGAAACGGAAGCCGCGATGGAACCCGATCCGCCCAAGTTGCTGTTCACCAGCGCGGCCTGATCGTTACCGTTCTTACCGGTAAGTCCCGTGCCCGTATTGACCCACAATTCGGTCCCGCTGTTGTAGCTGGCGGTTTGGAAAGTCGTGAAACCCTCGATATCCAACGCCGTGGCACTGACGGAGGGGGCCGTCAGGCTGTTGGTGGAAGTCTGGACGCTCAGAGATCCGGAATTGAAAAAGCCGCCTGTGAGGGTCGTCGGGTAGGCCTGTGATCCCGTGATCAGCATGCCGCTCACAGAGTTGTTGGCGTTTGCCGGAGTGGTCGAAATTGTGCCGCGATTGTAAAAACTGAATCCCGGATCGTTCGCATCCGCATAGGTCGTGCCATCCGTCGTGTAAACGCCGATGACGAGCGGAGTTGTTTGTGTGAAGGCAAGATTTGAAGCCGGGTCGATTCTGATGGCCGGCCCAAAACCGATGTTCGTCACCGAACTCGCAGTGGTAGTATCACCGGAAAACGCGGGACCGAGCAGCGCGATACCGTTATTCACATTGGCGGAAACGGTGAACGTCGTGCCCGCTTCCGGATAAATCGTGTTGCTGTTGATCTTGGCCGCCGCGTTCGTTTGGGTTGTCGAATATCCCGCGGCGGTGACGGTCCCGCCGATCGTGATATTGCCTTGCACGCCGGTGCCGGAGATGAACATCGCCTGGCTACCTTCACCGGTCACGGTGATCGAACCGCCGGCGGGGACAACGATATTGCCGTTGACTTGGCCGTTCATATACAGGCCATAGATCGACGAGGCCGTGGTTGACAGATTCGTCGACTGGGACACCGTCATCGACCCGCCCAAATTCAGGTTCCCGGCCAGGATGGCGCCGCTATCTATGGTGACGCCTTGTCCTTGATCCCCGGCAACGCTGATCGACGAATTCTCCACCGACGTGATGTTGCCGGTGTATGTGCCGGTCCCGTTCAGCCAAATGCCATGCTTGCCTGTGCCCGATCCATTCACTTCCAACGCGGAAGCGGCATCGAGATAAATGCCCGAGCCCGTAATCGATGTTGAGGCCGAATTGGTGAACGAAAGGCCGCTGACATTTGGGTTGGTCGTCATATCAACGCGAATGCCGCTGGCGCCAATATCGGAGGTCGAGGTGGTAGTCGTGTTGTTGGTCGTCGTGCTGGAGTTGGAGACGCCTGTGGTGGTGGTGTTGCCTTTGTTCGAGATCAGAGCGTCGTTGTAGACGTAGTTGTTGCTGTTGACGGTGATGGCGGCGGCGCCGGTGTTGTTCACGGCGACGGAGCCGCCGGTGCTGATGATAATATTGCCTGCGCTACCAGTGCCTGCGGCACCGGACGCCAGAGTTCCCGTTGTCAGCGGTACACTTGTGGACTTGGTGATGGTCGTATCGGCGAAAGCCTGACCGGTCAGCAACGCAACCGTGGCGGCAGACAGCATTAAACGATGCTTGCTCAAGTGTGACCTCTTGCGTCTTTGCGCCTGGCGCGAAATTTTTCGGCCCCGGCATTGCCCATCATTCGGAGTTGCTAGATTTTCCCCGGAATACCCATCGAGCCGAGGCGACCATAACCAATTTCCACCGCCTCACCTAGCGTTGACCGCGGGCAAACGCAAATTTCTGCTTTTTAATCAGGTGTTAGGCGGTTAGGCCAAGAATGGCGGTTGAGGATCGTTAACGAACCGGCAGCAAGTCGTCCATGAGCACCACCCGCAAAACATTTGCGAAGCTCACGCAAAAGGAGGCTTCCGCCGCGGCGGCGCGCCACGAAATGCTCTATTCCGGGAGAATGGGAGGGGCGCGCGCGGTCTTTGCGTTTTTCGATTTGAGCGGCTTGGACCTGTCCGGGCGCAACCTCGCCGATGCCGATTTCACCGGTGCCATCCTGGAGGAGACCAATCTGGCGGGCGCCCGCCTGGACTCTGCAAGCTTTTTTGGGGCCGATCTGCGCCGAGCCAATCTGACGCAGGCCAGCCTGAGGCGCGGCGATTTGCGGGGGGTATGCCTGCGCGGCGCCAATTTGATCGGCGCCGACCTTTATGAGGCCGATCTACGCGAAGGCACCATCGCGGAAAAGGACAAATACGGAAATCTGCGGGTCATGCAGCACGATGTCGGGCCATCCGAAATGCCGTGCGCGCTGCTGAATTCCGCCAATCTCGAACGCGCCAAGATGAACGGTGTGTTCGCACTGCAGGCCGATTTCACCGACGCGATGATGCGCGGCTGCCGGCTGTCGCGCGCCAATCTGAGCCAAGCGCGTATGACCGGGGTCAACCTCGAAAATGCCGATCTATCCGGCTGCAATCTGACCGGCGCCAATCTCACCGGCGCGATATTGATCGGCGCCCGCATCGATCTGGCCGATATTCGATGGCGCCGATTTGACCGGATACCCTTACCGTGGAAGCGGCCGGGCGCGAGCCGGAGACGTTGGCTGTGCCCATCGAGGACCTTCTGAGCGCCCATGCGCGCTGGGTCGAGACAGACGGACGCGAAGGACGACCAGCGGATTTGTCGGGCATGGATCTGCGCAAAGTCGATTCGTTCGGCAAGCTTGCCCCTGACCGCCATTATCGCGCCGGAAGCCGTTCTCTATGGCCTCAATCTGGAAGGCGCGTCGCTGCAGGGAAGCAATCTGCAGAACGCCGATTTGCGGTCGGCAAAACTGGCGGGCGCCGATTTGCGCGGCATCAATCTTTCGGGCGCGAAGCTCAATTACGCAGATTTGCGCGATGCCAAGCTTGGTCCGCTGATGATCTCGGACGCCAGGCTTCTGCCCGCGCGTCTCGACGGCATCAGCGCGCGCTATGCCGATTTCCGCGGCGCAGATTTGCGGCGGGCCAATCTGGCCGGAGCGGATTTGTCCTATGCCAATCTCGCCGACGCCGATATGCGCAATGCCATTGTCGAAGATGCGACCATGACCGGCTCCAAACTCCCGGTCCTATTCCCAGAATCGGCTGCAACCGCGGCCGCGAGCTAACCCTGCTTCTCCAATTCCTGTTTCGCCGCGGGTTCTTCCGCAGACCGGACCTGTGTCTTGGCACGAATGAATTGACCCAAGCGCTGCAAACTGACCCGCGCTTCGGGCACGTAGGGATTGGCCTGAAAGACGTGCTGCATACCGTCATAGATTTCTACGCTAACCGGAACGCCGGCATCGGCGGCGCGATCGCCCAGCCGCGAAGCGTCGTCGCGCAGCATTTCCATGCTGCCCGCATGCACCATGATAGGCGGGAAATCCTTGAAGTTGGCGAATACCGGCGAGGCGTAAGGATCGGCGGGATTGGTGCGCTTGAGATAATGGCGGGCGCTGACAAAAAGCAGTTCCCAGCTTTGCGCAGTATCGTTCTTAGCGTTCTGCAGCACGCTCCACCCCGAAAGCGTAAGATCCGCCCAAGGCGACATCGCCACGCATGCCGCCGGCATCGCCATTCCCGCATTGCGGATCGCCAGCAGCACCGAGAATGCGAGCCCGCCGCCCGCGCCGCTTCCCGCTAGCACGATCGATTGGGGTGCAACCCCCCGCGAAGTTAGCTGGCGATAAGCGTCGATTCCGTCGCGCACGGCGGCCGGAAAAGCGCATTCCGGAGCCAAGCGATAGGCCAGCGAAAATGCACTCGCCTCGGAGGCCGCGGCAAGACGCGCGATCAGCGCGCGATGGGTTTCCGGAGATCCCGCGATATAGCCGCCGCCATGGAAGAAGAGGATCAGCCGCACCGGCGAGGATGCTTCCGTCTTCACCCACTCGCCCTTAACGGGGCCGAGAGATGCGGATTCGAACACCGCATCGCGAGGAACGGCCCCGAAGCGGTCGGATAGATAGGTATATTGGCGGCGCAGTTCCGCGACGTCCGTGTCGGCCGTTGCCGTGCTCGGCTTGGAAACTTGACGGAACTTGTCGAAAAACGAGCTTTGCCAAGAGGGCATTTTTCGGCCGATCTGTTGCAGCTGGCGGAATATCGGCCGCAGTTCCGTGCGAGTCCAGACGGCAAAAAAAGACCGGACGCCTTTTTGGCGCCCGGTCCTTCAGCCAGAGGGTGAAACTGGGGTGAAACTTAGGCGGCCTTTTGGCCCTCAATCGTCTTCAGCGCGGGACCGTTGATCGTGATCTGGCGCGGCTTTTTCTCTTCGGGGATCAGCCGCTCCAGATCGATATGCAGCAGCCCGTTTTCCAGCTTGGCCTGGCGCACTTCCACATGCTCGGCGAGCTGGAAGCGGCGCTCGAAGGCGCGCCCTGCAATACCCTGATAGAGGAAGCCCTTGCTTTCGGCCTTCTCGGGATCGTTCTGCTTGCCGGTCACGGTCAGCACGCCTTCGCGCACTTCCACGTTCAAATTCTGCTCGGCAAAGCCTGCGACGGCCAGGCTAATGCGATAATGCGTCTCATCAGAGCGCTCGATGTTGTAGGGAGGGTAGCCCTGGCTCTGTTCGGCATAAGAATCCATCAGATCGAACAGACGGTCGAACCCGACAGTGGAACGGAACAGTGGGGAAAAGTCGAATGCACGCATGATCAAACCTCCTAGAAGCGTTTGGTTGAGCCCCGCCTTGCGGCCGGGGCCGGTCGTTTGCCGGGAGCCACAGGGCCTCTCAGCAAAACGTAGATGGGGAGCCAAAAAAGCCATTTCAAGGGGGCCGACCGTGGGCGAAATTGCGGGCCATGGCGCCTGTATTCTACTTTTGCGGGAAGCCAATGTTGGCGGCATGACCGACGCTGCCACGGAATTTTTGGAATTTTACGGCAGTAGCGTGGATTGGTAACTGGCGGCCTGGCAGTTTCGGCCGGAATCGCCAACATCGTCTGGACCGCGGCCGCGCCCGAGTGATCTATGCTGTGACCTATCTGGAATTGCTCCGCATAGAACTAGGGCGGGGCTCACCAACCCAGCAAATGCCACAACCCTAGCGCCCACAGCACCGCCAGAACGCAATAAGTGAAGGCGTCCATTTGGGCAGGCGTGAATTCCAGCCCGGTGACGTCGCGCACCAGGGTAAGCAGCCATTGGCCTTCTTCGCGATTGGAAGGATCGCGCCATTGGCCGTTGCGTAGCCAGGATTCGACATTGTTCAGCACGCAGGAATTTTTATTGACCTGCCAATGCGCCGCCACGGCAGGCAGAAACAGAAGATAGAACACCAGCGCGGCACCGTACGGCACGCCCCAACCTGCCACGATGTAGAGCATCACCGCGAAATGAAAATAGAAGCAGATATTTCCCAACAGATCGCGTTTTGCTACCGCTTGTTTTGACAGTGCTGCCGCTTCGGAAGTTTCCCCGTCGGGTGCTATTGCCATGCGCTTTAATTCCCTGCCCCGTGGTCAAGCTTGGCCCAGCATGCCTGTTGTCACAAAGGCTGACAAATGCTCAATTAAGCTCGTTTCCGGCCGTTTCTCGGAGCTATAATCCGAGAGGGCGGCTCGCGGCACAGGTGCCGCAATTTTTAGCGGGAAGGATGTCCATGACGACGCCAGAAGTTCAGACGATCATTACCGAGATGGGCAACACGCTGGGCGCAAATTCGGGATTGGGTGGCACGCTCAAATTCGATTTCGGTGACCCGGGCAGCGTGTATATCGACGGCAAATCCGCGCCGAATACTGTTAGCGACGGCGACGGCAAGTCTGCCGATTGCACGATCACTTTGACCCTGGAGACCTTCCACAAAATGGTCAAAGGCGAACTCGACGGCACCTCGGCTTTCATGCAAGGCAAATTGCGCGTCGCCGGCGATATGGGCCTGGCGATGAAACTCGGTCCGGTGCTGCAAAAGGCCCGCGGGTAGCAGGCGAATAAGGAATCGCGCGTAGCGAATAGTTCCTCCTATTCGCTACGCGCTATTTGCTGCCTCCCATGCCTGCTTTCCTTCCCCGTTACATCACCACAAGCGACGGCACGCGGTTGCGCGCCGGCGTGTTCGAGGCATCGCCGATCACGCTGAGGAGCGAGCCCCGAAGCACACGCGGTGTTTGCGTGCTGCTGCACGGCCAGACCGAATTCATCGAAAAATACATCGAAGTGATCGGCGAGCTCTGTTCGCGCGGCTTCACAGTCGCGAGCTTCGATTGGCGTGGCCAGGGCGGCAGTGCGCGCATGCTCGACGATCCGCTGAAAGCGCATATTGCCGACTTCGCCCAATATGACGACGATCTGGCGAGCTTCCTGGAACAGATCGTCAAACCGCTCTCGCCCAAGCCGCCGCTGGTGCTCGCCCATTCCATGGGCGCTCATATTCTGTTGCGCATGCTGCACGATAAGCCGGACGCTTTCGCGGCGGCGGCCCTGACCGCGCCGATGCTGGCGGTGTCGACGCGCGGTTATCCCGCGCCGGTCGTGCACATGGTCACCACACTTTACAACCTGTTCGGCAAGTCTAACGATTTTGCATGGGGTATGGCGGAACGCGATCCATTTCTGGTGAATTTCGACATCCAGATGGTGACCTCGGACCGCGCCCGTTATGCCCGCACCCAAGATCTGTTGAAAACCAGACCGGAGATCCGCCTGGCGGGGCCGAGCTGGGGCTGGCTCAAAGCCGCGATGCATTCGATGGCACGCGTCATGGCGCCCGACTTTGCTGAAGCGATTAAGACGCCCGTGCTCATTTGCGGCGCAGGGCGCGATCGCATCGTGCTGGTGGAAGCCGAACGCGAATTTGCCAAGCGCTTGCCACACGGGACTTATGTCGAATTGGAAGATTCCGAGCACGAGATCCTGATGGAGAACGACTCCATCCGTGCGCGGTTCTGGCGGGCGTTTGACGAATTTGTGGAAAAGAATGTCGTTTGATTTTCCGCTCTCTTCCTCGTGGACGGATCACCCCGCCAAGAACGTCAGCGCCTCGGCGTGGACCCGTCTGTCGCCCGCCGCGATCACACGCCCGCCTTGGGGACACGGATTGCCGCGCCAATCCGTGACCACGCCGCCCGCCGCTTCCACAATGGGAATCAGGGCTTGAATATCCCAAGGCTTGAGCCGTGCTTCGACGACCAAATCGACGAACCCCATCGCCAGCAAACCATAGGCGTAACAATCCCCGCCGAAACGGGTAAGCATCGCGGCCTCCGACATTTTGCGGAATGCGATCTGTTCATCCTGGTCGAAATAATCCCATGGATTGGTCGTCATCAGCATCGCGGTTGCCGAGGCTCGCGCAGGGCCGCACGGCGAGCTTCATTTTGCGATCCGGCGCATGCAGAACACTGCCGCCCGGCGTCCCGACGAAGCGTTCCCGCAGCACCGGCTGATCGAGAACTCCCAGAACCGGCATGCCCCCTTCGTTGAGCGCAATCAGCGTGCCCCATTGGGTTTGGCCGGTAATGAAAGCGCGTGTGCCGTCCACCGGATCCAGCACCCAGACGCGTCCGCTGGTGCCCGCCTCCTCTCCATATTCCTCACCCAGAATGCCATCTTTCGGTCTCTCGGCCTTGATAATGGCGCGAATGGCTTCTTCCGCCTCTTTGTCGGCCTGGGTGACGGGATCGAACCTAGCCTTGGCTGCCTTGCCCTTGTCGATCAACTTCGATGCGCGTGCGGAAATAAGGGCGGATCACGGAACCTGCCGCGTCGGCAAGTTTGTGCGCAAAAACAATGTCGGATTCGGCGATGGCCATCGTTCGCGCTCCTGCTGCGACGCCCCTATATTGTATGCGGGCCAAGGGAGAAAGAGCGGATGAAAAGTGTCGTCGTCACAGGATCATCCACGGGCATCGGCTGGGGGACGGCGAAGGTCCTCATTAAAAAGGGTTTTCGCGTCTTCGGCAGCGTTCGCAAACAGGCCGATGCGGAACGTTTGCAAAAAGAATTCGGTGCGAATTTCACGCCCTTGATCTTCGACGTGACCGATATGCAGGCGGTGTCCAAAGCCGCCGGACAAGTTTCAACGGCGCTGAACGGCGAAACGCTAGCGGGCCTGGTCAACAATGCCGGCGTCGCCGTGCCGGGGCCGCTGCTGCATCTGTCGATCGACGAGTTCCGCCATCAGCTCGACGTCAACCTCACAGGTCAGCTAATTGTCACGCAGGCTTTTGCGGCGCTGCTCGGTACCGATCGTTCCCGCAAAGGCAAGCCGGGAAGGATCGTGATGATCTCTTCGGTCGGCGGCAAGAATGCCTCGCCTTTTGTCGGCCCTTATAACACCTCGAAATTCGGGCTTGAGGGATTTTCCGAAAGCTTGCGCCGCGAGCTGATGCTGTTCGGCATCGATGTGATCGTCATAGCGCCGGGCGCAGTGGCGACACCGATCTGGGACAAGGCGGACGCCATCGACGTTTCGCAATATGCCGGTACGCCCTATGCGTCCTCGCTCGACACCATCAAGAAATTCATGCTGGAAAGCGGCCGAAAAGGATTTGCACCGGAGAAGCTCGGCCGCGCCATTTATAAGGCGTTGACCACCGCTCATCCCAAGACGCGTTACACCGTGACGCCCGCCCCCCTGCAAAACGTCATCGTTAACACCCTGCCCAAACGGATGGTGGATCGAATGTATGCAAAGAGGCTCGGATTGTTGCCGCCGAAAGTTTAATCCGCTGCGGCAGCGCGCGACTCGCGCTTGCGCTGGTTCGGGTCGAGCGCCTTCTTCCGTATACGGATGGACTGCGGTGTGACCTCGACAAGTTCGTCTTCTTCGATATAGGCAATGGCTTGTTCCAGCGTCATCGGCACAATCGGGGTCAGCCGCACCGCTTCGTCCTTGCTGGTGGTGCGGATGTTGGTGAGCTGCTTGGCGCGCAGCGGATTGACTTCCAAATCGTTGTCTTTGGCGTTTTGGCCTATGATCATGCCCTGGTAAACTTTGGTTCCCGGAATGACGAACAGCTTGCCGCGCTCTTCCAGATACCAAAGCGCATAGGCGACGGCTTCGCCGTCGCCGGTGGAAATCAGCACGCCATTGGTGCGTCCCGCGACCGTGCCCTTGTAGGGTGCATAACCATGAAACATGCGGTTGATGACGCCCGTGCCGCGCGTATCGGTCAAGAACTCGCCATGGTAGCCGATCAACCCGCGCGACGGCGCCCAAAAGGTCAGCCGCGTCTTGCCCGCACCGGTCGGGCGCATATCGGTGAGCTCGCCTTTGCGGCCTGAAACTTTCTCGATCACCACACCGGTGTACGGATCGTCGACATCGATGGTGACTTCCTCGATCGGTTCCAGCCGCTGGCCCTTTTCGTCGGTCTTGTACAACACCCGTGGCCGGCTGATGGAAACCTCGAACCCTTCGCGCCGCATGGTTTCGATCAGTACGCCAAGCTGCAATTCGCCGCGGCCGGCGACTTCGTAAGCCCCTTCGCCGGTCTCGCGGATGTGGATAGCGACATTGCCTTCGGCCTCGCGCAGCAGACGGTCGCGGATCACGCGGCTCTGTACCTTTTCGCCTTCGCGTCCCGCCAGCGGAGAATCGTTCACCGATACCGTCATCGCCAATGTCGGCGGATCGATCGGCGTCGCAAAGATTGGTGTTTCGACTTGAATGTCGCACAACGTGTCGGCAACTGTTGCTTCCTGCAAACCGGCGATGGCAACGATGTCGCCGGCTTCGGCACGTTCCACCGGAACGCGCAGAAGCCCGCGAAATGCGAGCAGCTTGGTGGCGCGAGCGCGCTCCACGACCTTGCCTTCGCGGCTCAAGGCTTTGATCTGACGGTTAACGGTGATCGCGCCGCTCTCGATGCGGCCCGTCAACACGCGACCGAGATACGGATCGGCTTCCAATGTTGTCACCAGCATGGTGAACGGGAAGTCGTCCCCGGCATTGGCCAAAGGTTTGGGCTTGGGAACGTCCGAGACAATTCGGGCAAATAGAGGCGACAAATCCCTGCGCTCATCGCCAAGCTCGGCAACCGCCCAGCCCTGCCGTCCGGAAGCGTAAAGGTGATGGAAATCGAGTTGATCGTCGTTGGCTTCCAGGGCGAGGAACAAATCGAAGATCGATTCCAGCGTTTCCTTGGGTTGAGCGTCGGAGCGGTCGATCTTGTTGATGACGACGATCGGCTTCAATCCCAGTTTGAGAGCTTTGGAAAGCACGAATTTGGTTTGCGGCATGACGGATTCCGCCGCATCGACGAGAAGCACGACGCCGTCGACCATGGACAAGATGCGTTCTACTTCGCCGCCGAAATCGGCATGGCCCGGCGTATCCACAATGTTAATACGGGTTTTGCCCCATTCGACACTGGTGCATTTGGCGAGAATGGTGATTCCGCGCTCGCGCTCCAAATCGTTGGAATCGAGCGCTCGCTCCTGCATATGCTGGTTTTCGCGCACCGAACCGGATTGCTTAAGCAACTGATCGACAAGCGTGGTCTTGCCGTGGTCGACGTGTGCGATAATGGCGATATTTCGGATATCCATGGACCTGCGCTCTCTAAGCGCTGGCTTATAGAGGCGGCTAATGCCCGGAGCAACCAGTGGCGAAACTAGAATTCGCCGGCCGATTTGAGATCCCATGCCGTATCGGAATGATAAACAGCGACCAGAGCGCGAACAGGTCCCGCAAAACCCGTTTCCGCCTTCAGCGCCTTGGCCGTCGCGGCCACATCGCTGTCATGCGCCACGTCGGTCACGGGATGGCCGGCGCAACGCTGATGCGCGACGACGACCAGTGCTTGAGGATCATGCGCCCCTATGAGCAATTTGATTTGCGCAAGGGCAGCCTGCCATTCCGCAATGCGTTCGGGCAATACCAAGCCATCGGGCCCCGGAACGGCGATCAGATCGACACCGTGGACACCCAGCAACTTGGCTATCCGCCGGTTCAAATCCACCGTTCGCTGGTGCAGACGCCAGTCGGCGCAGGTGAGCGCCACGGCCAATTTTTTATGCTTACGCCCCCACATACCTCGCCCCCAACTGGTGAGATTCGCCCGCAAACCACAATTGTAGGTAAATTTATTGACGAGGCTAGGCGTTCGCACAATGGGGCAAATGCGCAAAATGACACTTGCATGAATTGCGAGCGCCAGGACTCAACAATTGATGCAATATCCCGCAATTTGACGCAGCCATACGAGGACATTGGCCATAACTGCTCCTTATTCGTTGCCTGTAATATATCCAGCCGCCCTGCCTTTCGCCCCGAGTCGCACATCGCGACACATGCCTAGTGGATTTTTTCGATGAACTTCAGCTTCACCAGCGCCATTGAGACGTGGCCGCAACGCATCCAAAAGGTCCCTCGTGCCTGGAACCGATTGGACACGCGCACCAGGCTAATCGGCGGCGTGGCGGCAGCGGCTGCGGTTCTGGGGCTGCTGTGGTATTTTCTTTCGGCCGGCAGCGGCGCGCATGCGCCGTCACCGCCAGTCGTCATCGTTGCGCAGGCCGGCAGCAAGAACGTCACCGTCGTCGAACACACGATCGGGACTGTCGTTGCCGAGTCTACCGTACAAGTGACCGCACGCGTTTCCGGCCAGTTGATGCAGGCGTACTTCAAAGAAGGCCAAATGGTCCGCGCCAACGACCTTCTTTTTCTGATCGATCCCAAACCCTTCCAGGCAGCTCTCGAACAAGCGCGCGCGCAATTGGCAAAAGACGAGGCCATGTTGTTCAGCGCGCAGAACGACAAGAAGCGTTACGATACGCTGTTCGCGCAGAATGCTGCCTCCTCTCAGCAGCGCGACCAAGCCGATGCGACGGCAGAAAGCTTGGTTGCTACGGTCGCTTCCGACCGTGCGGCGCTCGACATGGCCAAGCTCAATCTTGGTTATACGCAAATCCGCTCGCCGGTGAACGGCAAGACGGGACCGATCCTTATTCAACCGGGAAATCTCATCGGTGCGAACGGGACGAACGCACTTGTCGTGGTCACACAGATCCGCCCGATAAAAGTGTCGTTTTCGCTGCCGCAAAGCGACCTGCCGCTCATTCAGGCGCGCGCCCGCGATCACTCGCTCGTCGCGACCGTCGATCCGCATCAGGGCAAGGCGGGATTGATAAGCGCGCCTGTGGATTTCATAGATAACGAAATCAACGCACAGACCGGCACGATCGAGCTGCGCGCCACCTTCGACAACAACGAACAGCGCCTGGTTCCCGGCCAACTGATCGATGTGGGTGTGAGCTTGAACAATTTGAAACAAGCAACGGTCGTACCGCGTGAAGCCGTCAACGATGGGCCGAATGGCCGTTATGTCTTCGTTGTGCCGCCTAACGCGATAGCCGCGATGCAACCCGTAGAAGTGCTGTTCGACGACGGCATCGACATGGCCATATCCGGTGGCGTCAAACCCGGAGACAAGGTCGTCATTGACGGCCAATTGCGCGTCTTGCCGGGCAAAAAAGTGACGATCCAGCAAAAGCATACCGAGAAAGCCAATACTGCAGATAAGCCATGAACCTATCCGAACCCTTTATCCTGCGTCCGGTGATGACGACGCTGGTCATGGCGGCGTTGGTGATCTTCGGCCTGTTCGGCTATTTCACGCTTCCCGTCAGCGAACTGCCAAGCGTCGATTTTCCGACGATCGTGGTATCCGCGGGCCTGCCCGGTGCCAGTCCGGAAACCATGGCGTCCGCTGTGGCGACACCTATCGAAAGCCAGCTCTCCACGATCGCCGGTATCGATTCGATGACGTCGTCGAGCATCCTGGGTAGTACGTCGATCACCATCCAATTCAAACTCGACCGCGATATCGATGCGGCTTCGCAGGACGTCCAGCAGGCTATCTCCGCGGCATTGCGCAAGCTGCCGCCGCAAATGACGACTCCACCGACCCTTCGCAAAGTAAATCCGTCGGACTCACCGATCATTTTTATCGCGATGAGCTCCGACACACTGCCTTTGTCCGTGGTCGACAAATACGCGGAAACTCTGCTGGCCCGGCAATTGTCGGTTTTGAACGGTGTGGCACAAGTAAACGTCGCCGGTTCGCAGAAATACGCCGTGCGAATTCAGGCGGACCCGGCAGCGCTGGCAACCAGGCAGATCGGTATCGATCAGCTCGCCAATGCGATTGGAAACGCGAACGTCAACATACCGACCGGAACCCTGAACGGCTCTTCGCGCTCATCCGTCATCCAGGCCAACGGACAATTGAACAACGCCGCTGAATTTCGGGGACAGATCGTAGCCTATCGCAATGGCGCACCCGTGCGCCTGCAGGACGTCGCTCAAGTGAGCGACAGCGTTGAGAACAACCGTGTCGCCAGCTGGTACCAGGGAAAGCGCGCCATTGTGCTTTTCATTCAACGTCAGCCGGGCTCCAATACGATCGAGGTCGTGAACGAAATTAAGCAGGTTTTGCCGCACTTTCTTGCGCAGTTGCCATCGTCCTTGAAACTCGAAACGATTTACGACCGCAGTCAGTCGATCCGCGCGTCGGTCGCCGACGTACAATTGACGTTGGTCGTCGCGGCGATTCTGGTAATCGTCGTTATATTTATCTTTCTGCGAACCGTATCGGCGACGTTTATTCCCTCATTGGCTTTGCCGATTGCCGTCATCGGCACCTTTGCCGGCATGTCCTACCTTGGATACAGTCTCGACAATCTATCGCTTATGGCATTGACGTTGTCCGTAGGCTTTGTCGTCGACGATGCCATCGTCATGCTCGAGAACATCGTGCGACACGTCGAACAAGGCGAAGCACCGTTTGACGCGGCGCTAAATGGCGCGCGAGAGATCGGGTTCACGATTTTGTCGATGACCGTTTCGCTCGCCGCGGTGTTCATCCCAGTGTTGTTCATGGGGGGAATCGTCGGCCGCTTGCTTCACGAATTTGCGATGACGATCGTATTGGCGATTGTTTTCTCGGGCGTCGTATCGGTGACGCTGACACCGATGCTGTGCAGCCGCATGCTCCAGGACGAACGTGGCCAGCGCCATGGCAAGTTTTATCAATTGAGCGAGCAGACTTTCCTGCGCATGCAGACATTCTACGAGCGGACTTTGAAATGGAGTTTGGGGCACCAAAGCATAATCTTCCTGGTCTTTGCGGGAAGCTTGGTTGCTACCGTGGTGCTGTTTTATTTCATGCCGCAGGATTTCCTGCCCAGTGAAGACACCGGTTTAATTCGTGCCACGACCGAAGCAGCCAACGGCACATCGTTCCCGAAAATGGTGGCCTATCAGCGGCAAGTCGCGCACATTGTGAGTGCGGATCCCAATGTCCATGCGGTGATGTCCTCCGTCGCCTCCGGGTTCGGTGCGACCAGTCTAAACACCGGATCGCTGGTCATCCCGCTTAAGAACCGTTCCGATCGCGCGAGCTCGGCCGACGAATTGGTGCGCGACCTACGCAAGAAGCTCGCGCATATTCCAGGGGTCAATGCCTATCTGCAAAATCCACCCAGTATCCGCATCGGCGGCTTGGCGTCGAAATCGCAATATCAATACACGTTGCAGGATTTGGACCTCAACGAGTTGCAGAGCGCGACCATACGATTGACCGCGGCACTGCAAGCGGAACACGGCTTCGAAGACGTGACCAACGATCTGCAGCTGTCGACCCCGACGGTTAATGTGAGCATCGATCGCGATCGGGCCGCGGCCCTCGGCGTCTTACCGCAGACGATCGAGGCGGCGCTGGGCTATGCCTATGGCGGCCAGCAAGTTTCTCAGATTTATGGTTCGTCGGACGAGTATCAGGTCATTTTGGAGTTGCTGCCGGAATACCAAGTCAATTCGGCTTCGCTGTCGCGGCTGTATGTTACCGGGACGAGCGGGGCACTTGTTCCGCTCACGGCTATAACGAAGATCAGCGCCACAACAACGCCGCTTAGCATCAACCATTTGGGCCAGCTTCCCTCGGCAACGGTTTCGTTCGATTTGGGCGCTGGTATGGCACTCAGCAACGCGGTTACCGCGATCGAAGGGATCAAGCGGAAGATTGCGCTTCCGGATTCGGTTCAGACCAGCTTTCAGGGGACCGCCGCGGCGTTTCAGAGCTCGATGAGCAATGTTGCCGAACTGCTCGTCATCGCCATCCTTGTTGTCTATATCGTGCTTGGTATTTTATACGAGAGCTTTGTGCATCCGTTGACGATCCTGTCCGGCTTGCCTTCGGCCGCTGTCGGCGCACTTCTAACATTGGCGCTTTTTGGTGTGCCGCTCAGTCTTTACGCTTTCGTCGGCATGATCATGTTGATCGGTATCGTGAAGAAGAATGCGATCATGATGATCGACTTTGCACTTTCGCGTCAGCGCGGCGAAGGCGTGGATGCCGCGACCGCGATCTTCGAAGCCGCCATTGTCCGCTTTCGCCCGATCATGATGACGACCATGGCCGCCTTGATGGGAACTCTTCCCATTGCCATCGGACTGGGAAGCGGTTCGGAAGCTCGCCGGCCGCTCGGCCTGGCCGTCGTCGGCGGTTTGATGTTGTCGCAGCTGTTGACGTTGTACATCACGCCGGTAATTTACGTGTACCTCGATGGGCTGAGTGCGCGCTTGTCGGGACACAATGCTGGCAGTGCGGCGCGTCAACCCGCATAAGCAAAGGGCGCCGGTTGCCCGGCGCCCTTGTCGATTGCCAAATCTTGGCTCGATTAGAAGTTCGTGCCGACCACCAGGCCGAACGTGCGCGGTGTACCCGCAAACTCGTTGGTGAACAAACCGGTCGAGGCATCCGTCACGTACATACCGGTTATGTATTGCTGGTCGAACGCATTGTTGATGAAAGCCCGGGCGTACCAACGGCTGTTGGGCGAATTCAACTGAATTTGGCCGTTGACGACGACATAAGATTTGATCTTATCGACCGGGTCATTGAAAATCGTACCGTACATGTTGGACTGCCAGTACATGTCGACACGCGGAACCAGCTTGTAGCCGTTGCTGAGCGCGAAGCTATATTGACCGCCAAGTCCGAGCGTCAGATTGGGGGAGTTCTGGAAGCTGTTGCCCTTGAGGCTTTTTGGAACACCCGACGAAACCACATAGAGCGGCGCCAAGCCGGCCAAAGGCGTTCCGGCCAAGAACGTCGGATGATTGTTGGCATCGGACGAGCAGCTACCGTACCCGGCCGGATTGGCAAAGCCGGAGACCGTCTTCGGCAGCGTGACAAGCAACGGAAGTTCTGCTTGTGCCGTTGCGGAAAATGGCGTGCCAGGTACGACGCTGATCACGCAATTGGCCCCGCTCGATATATCCTTGACCAGAAGCACGTTCGGATTGCCGCCGGTGGGATCACGCGTATCCACGACCATGGAATTGCCGATCGAAGAGTTGGTGTTGGCCGTCGATAGGTTGAATTGCCAATTGTCGTCGGGCGCCCAAAGCAACTCGCCCTCGAAGCCGTACAACGTGGCGTCGATGTTTTGGTTGATCGACGTCTTGTTGACGATCGACGAGACTTGCAGCCCTTTATAATCGTAGTACCACGCGGTCAGATTTGCTTGCAGCGTACCGCCCAACAGCGTGTTCTTTGTGCCCAACTCATACGAATTGATGAATTCGGGCGCGAAATATTGCGGCGTTCCCGCCGGTGCATTCGTAGGCAGCGGCGGGTTCATGCCGCCGGCTTTGTAGCCGCGCGAGTACGAGGCGTAAATCAATGTCTCGTCGGTAAAATCGATTTTTGGCGTGTAATCGACGACGAAGCGGCCTGTCCAAGCCTGATTGTGCAACTGCAAGGTCGTGAATTCCGCAGGGCCTTGGAAGCCTCCAAGCGGTGCTGTGGTTATATAGGGGACAGGGGTGTCGAGATTGGTCGTTCCCGCCGGAACAACAGCGTTAAGAAGCGTCGTGCGGCTAACCGTTTTCTTTGAGTCTTCCGTATAGCGAACGCCGCCCGTGAACTTTAGGAGGTTGGGAATTGCATCATAATAAAGTTCGCCGAAAACCGCCTTCGACGTCAATGCATACTCAGCGGTGTTGTTTCGATAGGTTGACGGGCCGATGAGAACAGGTTGGAAGCCCGAGAGCATCGCACCATAGACCAGCAGAATCGTAATCGAGAGCAGGGGTCGCGATACGGTAATCGTTGGTGATGCTGTCATCCAAATAGTAAGCGGCAAGCAGGAAGTTCAACGGACCGTCGAGATTCGAAGAGAACCGCCATTCGACGGACTTCTGATCGGTGGTTCCCCCCGAAAGATCGTAGCCGTCGTTGTTCGTGGAAAGCGTGCGGACATGCCCGCCGATGATGCCGGAATTGCCTGAATCAAAAGCCGAGACCGGCAAGCCTGCGCCTGCGAGATAAGTATTGTAGATGGTCGGGTCCAACGCACCCCAAATAGCTCTCTGGGTCGGGGTAAGACCGATCGTTTCGCCCGTCGTGCCCATATAAGACTGTTGCGACGAGTTTGCTGCCTGTTGATAGCCAAGCAGCAACGTCATATCGAGCCAGTCGCTCAATCGTTGCTTCCACTGTGCATCGATAAACGTCTGATGCGCGTGATAGAGCGGGTTGATGTCCATGTTGACGGTATGAAGGCCCGCCGGATTGGCCAGATTTGCGCCCGGATTGTTCAAATCAAAAAGACCCAATGCTCCGAACAGCGCCGCGGGCGTCGAACCGGCAGGAAGCAAATGCGCGCCGACCAACAGATTGGTTGCGCCTTGATATCCCGCCAATTGTGCGGGCGACAACGCGGGCGCCACGAGACCTGTGTAGACGGCCTCCAAACCTTGGCTACTTGCCAAAATCTGCTGGAAATCGGCATTGGTGTTTGTCGTGTCGGTGGTCAAGGCGCCGGGCAAACAACCGAGAACGCCCGAGTTGTCCCGTTCGCAGGCCTGCTTCTGCGAGCGCATGCGTGTCGAAGCTTCGAGCGAGTAATCCGCCACCACGTCGATGGTCGTGTCCTCACTTGGGGTCCAACGCAGTGACGCACGCGTCGCATATTGGTTGCGACCGTCGATGTGCGAGTTGTCGAAGTTGTTTGTTGTCGTACCTCCGCGATTCCAATAAAGGCCCGCGATGCGCAGCGCGAGTTTGCCGTCTATCAGCGGGATGTTGACCATCCCTTTGACTTTCTCGTCGCTGTAATTGCCGTATTCGCCTTCGGCGTTGAGCGCAAACGTATCGGTGTCCGGTTTCGCCGTAATGACGTTGGTCGCGCCGCCGGTGGCATTGCGTCCGTACAATGTGCTTTGCGGGCCGCGCAAAACTTCGACACGTTCGATGTCGAAATATTCGGTTTCGGCCAGCGCCGGCACGTTCAGATAGACGTCATTGACGTTCGTCGCCACGCCGTCATCGGCCGAAACACCCACGGCGCTATCGCCGATGCCGCGAATTGCGAAATCGGAGCCGGTGAAATTGTCTTTCGTATAAGTGACACCCGGCACGCTGAATTGCAGATCGTTGAAGGAATTGATCTGGTGCGTCGTCAAATCGTCGGCCGTAAAGGCCGTGATTGCAATCGGCACGGTTTGAATGTCTTCGGCCTTTTTCTGGGCCGTTACGACCACCGCTTCAATCTGTGCATAGGCGGGAACCGCTGACGCCAAAAGGAATACATTAAGAAACGCGAGGGACCCAAAGGTCCCGATGCGACGCTGTGCGAGCATTTCGAACTCCCCGGTGAGTCCTGACTGATGAGGACACTTAGGCCGCAGCGCCGGCACTCGCTATCGAGTGCTCCCAGTCAGCGCAATCCGGCTTTTGTCAGCATGAAATAAGGAGTCTGGAGCGGCAAGGAAATTGTCGCAGGCGTCATTTCGTAGCAGTGCTTTCCGCCCCACTTTGTACCCAATATGCCACACTCATTGTCAGGAAAAAGGACGCGCCAAGCGCCTCCTAAGCTATTGTAAAATAATGCTCTTTCTACAATCCAAATTCACAATTTTTGTTGTATAATTCCCCAGCGACAACTTCCGGCGCTAAGCGGAAGGACTTGTGGCTTGTGGGAAAGGACCGACAGGAAAGGGCTGTTCGTTGCGAACGAAAGCAATGAACGCCAATAACTCCCACAGGTATTGAATGAGATTCAAAGAGAGCTTTTTGACTTCCTCATTCACCCGCCCCTGCAGCGCCACAATAACGAATTGCATCAGCGCCAAAGCCAAAACGATCCAAAAAACGAACCACGCCACGACCGCAAATCCGATCGCATAGAGCAGCCGCACAACGGGAAACGGAACACGGGAACCGGATGAACCATTTCCCTGCGATGTATCGGTCATTTTGGATCCCTCCATAGTTCGGGCATCCCTGCTATGTAAGGCTCTACGAACACACTTCAACCCGGACGATTCAGAGTGCCAATCGCCGTGGGCGCAAACGGTCGAACACGTCGGTTAACAGGAGGCCGGCAACAAATCCGCCAAGATGGCCTTGCCAAGCAAAGAACTGAACGTTCTCGCCGACCCCAAACCCTATAAGGCCGAAAACCAAGTTGGTGACCAACCAGACGCCCGAGAAGAACAGGATCTGGGACGACAAAATCGGAGCGGGGACCTGCTGCACGGTTGCCCCAGGCCACGGAAATAGTCGTATTCCCGCCGCCATGAGGCCCGAGATGGCACCGGAAGCACCAATGGCCTCTACGGGCGAAGACCAATTGAGGACCAGAAAGGTCGCGGCTCCGGCAATTCCGCACAGGAGAAAAAATACGAGGAACAAACCCGCTCCAAAACGGCGCGCCACCACAGGTCCAAAGGCCAAAAGCCAGAGACAGTTGACCGCCAAATGCCAGAAACTCGCATGCAGGAATATGTGGCTGACGAACGGAATGGTTAATGCCAATAAACCATCCTGGGGTCCGCCTGCCGCGTAACGCGCCGGAATAAAAGCGTACTGATAGAGAATGTCTTCCGAAAGTTGTGCGGGCACGATCATCCTCGCGAGATGTGCGAGGGCGAGGGCTGCAATCAGCAACAAGACCGACGCCGGGGCCCTAAGGAACGGTTCGCGCTGCTTTTCAGAAATTAGGAAAGACATGGTGACAATTCCAAACGGGTTTCCTGCGTGAGGCCAACCCGTCCCGTATCGGGACGCTCCGCCAAACCAACACCAGGGCACATATAAGATTGTTGCGCCCGTGTCGCCACATTTTGTCCCCGTGTGCCGACGCAACTCGCGCACAAATGCAGGAAAACGCAATGAGATCGCCGCCTTGCGATGGGAGCGCGTATCAATTCGGCACGATTGGGCGGCTTAATGCCCGTTAAGAGGTGGCACAGGGGTTGCTGATGGGTAGGCGAACCCAGTTGGACACCGCACATGCCGTTCAATACCAGGCCGTTATTGTTTGCCAGCCTTGCCGCGTTGGTTGCCATCGCCCTCGCAGGCACTGTGCACGCCGCGGATTACAGCAGCGCGGCGAGCTACAACAGCCCTTATGGTTTGTCGGCCGATGCAGAGAACCAAACCATCAATCCAAGTCTGCGCGACGCCAACGGCAATCTGAGCGTCATCAACGGTCAATTCACCAGCTCCACGGTCAGCCAGCAAACCGGCGTGCAGAGCATGGGCACGATCAGCGGCAGTTCGCTCGCTTCGCTCGGCACCGGCACCTCGGGCGTCGGCTCCGGTAGCACCACAGCGGGCGCAACAGCCATCGGTAATTCGCTGAACGTCGTGACCGTCGGCAACAACAACACGATCGTCGTCAATTCCACGCAGACCAACAACGGCAACCAAAGCGCGTCCGTCAGCCTCAACGGACATTAAAGCAGAGAGAAGGGAACCCCATCCCATGACCCCTCGCGGACGTAAATTTCTACTCAGGTCTCTTGCGCTGGTGATCGCCGCCGTCGCGCTGGAAGGCTGCATAAGCCCGGTACCAACCGAAAGCGGCCGATACACCTCGCCGATCGGCGGTTCGCCCGTGATCAGCAACGAGACACCCTATTCGGCAGCCTTGCGCTGCCTCGGCCGTTACACGATCAACCGCCCTCTGCGCATCGCCGTGGGACAGATCGCCGATTACACCGGCAAAAACGAGAGCGACAATTCGGGACGCAAACTGACACAGGGCGCCGCCTTGATGGCGATGAGCGCGCTGTCCAAGGCCGGCGTACCGCTGGTTGAACGCTTCGATACGTCGGTTGCCGAGATGGAGTTGAAATACTCCAACAACAAGCTGATCGGAGAAGACAAGGCCGAAGGCCCGGGCGACTACCGCAAGATCATGGCCGGTTCCATTCCCGGCTCAAACTATTACCTGGTCGGCGGCATCACGGAACTGAACTTCAACATCCGTTCCGAAGGAGCCAACGCCGACGGCGGTGGCACGTCGACCAGCGCGGTTAAGGGGACGATCGGCGGATCGCTGTATGTAATGAATGTCGGTCTCGACCTTCGCCTGGTGGACACCAGCACGCTCGAAGTGGTCGACGTAATTTCATACCAGAAGCAGATCATCGGTCGGCAGATTTCGGCAGGCGTGTTCGACTTCCTAGGTCAAACCTTCTTCGACGCCAGCGTCGGCGAGAGCGCGCTGGAACCAATTCAGCTAGCCGTGCGCTCCGTGATCGAACGCGCCACTTTGGAAATGATCTCCAGGCTTTATCGCACGCCGCAGGCGGCCTGCACGGCCAATCTCGGCAGCAACGACGATCCGCTGGCCGACGCCGGCGACCGCCGCGCCCCCGAACCTACCCAAACGTCACGCAACACCACCGCCATGATCGAGGAGAAGAGCCATGACACGTCTCGCCAAGAGCCTTATCGCTGGTACAGCGATGGCGATGCTGCAACTGACAGCGGCCTACGCGGCGGACTCAACTGATCAGGGTGGTAGTCAGATCCTGAACGGTCAGGTCGATCTGCACACCTCCGTTTCGTCCCTTCATGCGACGGTCGATACCATCGGCGGAGATGTCGGCGTGCAGTCGGTGGCCGCGGGAAACACACTCGACGTCACGACCATGAACGACACCGTCGTGAACACGAACCAATACACGTCCAGCGTGGACATCAGTTCGGATTTGGGTACGAGCGCGACAAATATCGCGGGGAGCGTCAGCGTCCAGGGCCAAGCGGTCTGTAACTCGGCCAGCGTTTCGACCGATCCCAACCTCACCAAGATCAACAACACCCAGCAATGCGACGCGGTCGATCCCACGTCCGGAACCTATGTCTATGCAAACAACATCGGCGGCGACGTCACCGTGTCCAATTTGGCGGCCGGCAATACCTTTGAAGCGGATTCGAATGCGACCAACATGCCGGTCTCGTCCGTCCAGATCAATCACTCCAACGTCAACGCGATGACCACGGCCACTGTGTCCAATGTTGCAGGCAGCGTCAGCTTGACTTCGCAAGCCGTCGGCAACAGCGCACAGATCATCCACTACTCGACGAGTCCTTAAGAAATACGCGCACCGCGAAAGACATCCCTTGGGGCAAACGGGGATGTCGGGGAGAAAGGGGGAGGATCGTCAACGGTCCTCCCCCTTTTTTATGTTCGTCTCTCCACCTCGCCGGCGAGCGCAAGGATGTGCTGCGCCTGTTTGAGATGCGGCCGGTCAAGCATCTTGCCGTCCAGACTTGCTACACCGGCGCCACCAGCGAAAGCGGCAACGACACGGCGTGCATGGGCGATGTCGCTTACTGACGGCGTGAACGCGGCATTGATGATTTCGACCTGATCGGGATGGATCGCGAGCATGCCGGAGAAGCCGTCGCGCTGCGCTATTTGCGCCACTCCCTCAAGGCCTTTGCTATCGCGATAATCGGCGTGCAAAGTCTCGATGGCCGGAACGTCCGCAGCTTTCGCCGCAATCAGCGCCAACGAGCGGACCATTCGATAGGTGAAGATAAATGCGCCGTCAGCATCGCGATTGGCTGCGGCTCCAAGCGCTGCCGAGAGGTCTTCCGCGCCCCAGGTCAGGGCAGCGAGACGCGGCGGCGGATTGCTGTACTCATGCAAACGCAGCACCGCCAACGGCGTTTCGGTGGCGACGGGAATGAGCTTGATGCCGGCATTGGGTAAGCCGCAGGCAAATTCGATATTGGTAAGATCGCGGTCAAGCTGACGCAAAATTTCCGGCGAATCCGGCTTGGGCACGACGATCCCGGCGGGCGCGGCAGCGGCGATTTCCGCCAACTCCAGCCGATAATCACCATCATTTACAGGATTGATTCGCACCCAAATAGATTGCAGATGTTTGTCCTTTAGGAATTCACGTGCCAAGCCGCGTGCACGCACGCGGTTCTCCGGCGCTACGGAATCCTCGAGGTCAAGGATCAGCGCGTCGGCCGGCGAGGTGAGCGCCTTCTCCAGTTTCTTTTCGCTGTCGGCGGGCACGAAAAGGAGCGAGCGCAGGATCATTTTGGTTTCTTCAACATCAGCGCAGAGCGCTTGCATTGGGCAACGGTCTCGCCTCTTTGGTTGATGGCGCGATGGGCGAAGATGACGACACCTTGATCGGGCCGTGATTTGGATTTCGCGAACTTCCAGAATTTCGCTTTCTACATGTAGCGTGTCGCCGTGAAAGACCGGCTTGGAAAAACGAATCTCATCCATGCCGAGATTGGCGACGGTGGTCCCTAGCGTGGTCTCATGCACCGAAATGCCGATCATCAGCCCTAGCGTGAACAGCGAGTTGACGATGCGCGCACCGAACTCCGTCGACTTGGCATATTCCTCGTCGAGGTGTAGCGCAGCCGGATTATGGGTGATGGCAGAGAAAAATACGTTATCAGCTTCCGTCACCGTGCGGCGGATCGGGTGATCGAATTTTTGTCCGACGGAGAATTGGTCGAAATATAAGCCCGGCAATTTTGATTCCTCATCAACGGTTGATTATTCCAAAGACCGGGGACTTCCCCGTGCGGACATTCGCGAGCGGGACTTCGTACTTTACCAATGTCCGGCTTCTCAAGGAAGAGTTGGGCTTGGAACAGAGCTGTTTGGCTACGTGAGGCCATCAATGCGACTTCCCCAGCGATGAAACCCAGAGCTTTGGCGTTGTGCCGAAGAAGGTACGGAACAGCGACACAAAGGCACTCGACCGGCGATAGCCGACTGCAAATGCCACTTCTTTCACCGACGCACCGGTCAGAAGTTTCTCCACAGCTTTGACCAGCCGCACCTGGCGCCGCCACGTTTCAAAGTCCGTGCCAACCTCCTTTCGGAAAAGCCGTTCCATCGTCCGCACACTGGCGCCGGCGCGGACACAGAGCGAGCCAAACGACGGATTGCGCGCCAGATCTGTCAACAATGCGTTCGTTACTGCAACCGCACGTTTGTCCTTCGGCAAGGTGAGGAAAATCGGAATTGGCGGCGCCTGTTTCAATTGCGCAAGGATGAGATCGCGCAGCGCCCGATGGAGAGGATCGCGCTCGCGCAGTTTGCCGAGACGAACGGCTTCCACAATCAGTTCCCGCAGCAGCGGCGTGACATGCAGCACACGACATTGCTCCGGCATGAAGGGCGCGAGACCACGCTTCAGATAAAGCGTGCGCATGGAGACCGCACCGGGCATACGAATGCGGTGCACTCTGCGTGCCGGAATCCAGATGGCAAATTGCGGCGGGATCAGCCACAGGCTTTGACCAACCGCAACCTCCATCGCACCGCTAGTGGCATAGATGATCTGGTCGGAACCATGGGCATGGTCGGGCACGCGATAATCGCGCGGATACTCATATGCCAAACTGGCAACGGATGTGCCTGCTTTGGGGTCATATTGGGTATCGGCGCCGTCCTGTCGCATAAGAGGTATTATATGGCGCATTACGTCTCTTGCGACGAGGTCATAATCGCATAGAAAATGCCGCCATGAACAAAACATCGATCCTCGGGACATCCAAAATCGGCGCTTTCGTCTGCACCACGGATCGCGCCACGGCGAAGGCCTTTTATGGCGGCACGCTCGGGTTAACGCTGCGCCATGAAGATGATTACGCAATGGTCTATGACGCCAACGGCACGACACTGCGCATTTCGCCGGTTAAGGAATTGAATCCGCAACCGTTCACGGTGCTGGGATGGGAAGTCGCGGATGTGACAGCGACTGTGAAAGCGCTCATCGCAGCCAGTGTGATTTTCGAACGATATAGCTTTCTCGAACAGAATGAGCTTGGTATCTGGTCACCCGGCGGCCAAGTCCATGTCGCCTGGTTCAAGGATCCGGATGGGAATTTGCTGAGCGTATCCGGTCCCTAATCTGACCGCGACATGACATAACGCCGCTTGAATCCAGCGCGCGGTTCCCGTTTGATCGCCCTCCATAGGCCATAGGAGGCGAAACCGATGATGAGATTTCTTGCCGCGCTAAGCGTCGCTGGTATTGCGGGCCTTTCGATTGGGGCTGAAGCAGCTTCTCCGCTTCCCGCACCGATCAGCACAGCGGTTGCCAGCGTCGACACCACGATCATCGGTCAGAAAATCACGATCCCGAAAGACCCGACCGTGGTCGTTTCCACGATCCTGTTCGCCCCGGGCGCACGCACGGCGGTGCACAAACATCTCTATCCCCATTACGCTTATGTCTTGGAAGGCAGGCTGACCATCACCAATGTGCAAACCGGAAAAACCTTCGACGTGACGGCCGGACAGTTCCTGGCTGAGATGCAGAACACCTGGCACTATGGCGAGAACAAGGGAAAGGTGCCTGTGCGCCTCTTGATCGTCGATCACGTGCCGAAAGGCGTGAAGATCAACTCCGTACCGATGGACCCGAAGGACGCCGCGGCTTACTTTAAACAATAAAATCAATGTCAGGCGGAAAACGATGAAGAGAAATCACACCGCGTTTGGTGTTGCCGGATTTGTATCACTATCGGCAGCGGCCCTCGCAGCCCCTTCTTACGAAACCAACGTCAATACCGTGATCGCCAAAACCGACGTCACGATTATTGGCCAGAAGATCGATGTGCCGAAAAACCCGATGGTGATCTTCTCTTCCGGTACCTTCGCCCCGGGCGCGCGCACGCCGGTGCATAAGCATCTTTATCCGCATTATGTCTGTATCGAGGCGGGCACGCTCACCATTGTGAGCAGCGAAACTGGCAAGGAATATCCTATGGCAAGCGGCACTTGCTTCCTCGAAATGCTCTATAAGTGGCACTACGGAATCAACAAAGGGACCGTTGCAGTGAAAACGATGGTCGTCGATCAGGTACCGGCCGGGGTGAAGGAAAATCGCGTGCTGAAGGAGGAATAAGAATAGACTGAACGGTCGGCATATTGATGATCATGGCTCCGTCCGACTGCACGTTCCTCGGAAAGCCGGTCTTACAAACTAATAAGACTTCGGTAGATCGAGCACGTTCTCGCCGATAAACGAAAGAATGAGCTGCTCGGTCACCGGGACGATGCGCGTCAGCACGGATTCGCGCATCAGCCGTTCCACTTGATACTCTTTGGCATACCCCATACCGCCATGAGTCATGACCGCTTGCGTCGCGGCGTTGAATGCGGCGCGCGCACCGAGGAATTTCGCAGCATTCGCTTCCGCACCGCAGGGCTGTCTTGAATCGTAGAGCGAGGCCGCGCGCATGCACATCCAAAATGCGCTTTCGAGGTAGGCCCAGTTCTCGGCCAGGGGATGCTGGATACCTTGGTTCTGACCGATAGGGCGGCCGAAGACGCGGCGTTCCCTGGCATAAGCGCTGGCGCGGCGCAGCGCATCCCGGCCAAGACCGACGGCTTCGACGCCGAACAAAATGCGTTCCGGATTGAGGCTATCGAACAGATAGCGAAAGCCTTTGCCTTCCTCGCCCACTCGGTCTGATTCGGGCACGGCAAGATCGTCGATGAACACGGCATTCGAATCCACGGCCGCGCGGCCCATTTTCGGGATGCGGCGGACTTCGATCTTAGAGCGGTCGAGATCGGTGTAGAACAAGGTCATCCCGTCGGAGGGACGCTTGCAGTCCTCTTTCGGCGTGGTACGCGTCAACAAAAGTATCTTGTCGGCGACCTGCGCCGTTGTCGTCCATATCTTGCGGCCGCGTATCACGTAACCCTCGTTCGTGCGTGTCGCAAAAGTTTTGATGGACGTCGTATCGAGACCGGCATCGGGTTCTGTGACACCGAACGCCACCTTATTCTCGCCCGCGATCAGCCCCGGCAACCAGCGTTGTTTCTGTTCTTCCGTACCGTGCACGACGATGGGATGGGGGCCGAACAAATTGACGTGGATCGACGAAGCGGCCGCCATGCCGCCGCCATGTTGAGTGACCGTATGCATCATGACCGCCGCTTCGGTAACCCCGAGTCCGGAACCGCCCAATTCCACCGGCATGGTGATTCCGAGGAATCCCGCATCGGCCATCGCCTTGTGAAACTCGTGCGGAAAGCGCGGCGCAGAATCGCATTCGGTCCAATAATCGTCCCCGAAGCGGCTACAGATTTTGGCGACGCCGTCTTCAATCGCACGCTGGTCTTCGCTTAGTGTAATATCCATAAAACTTCTCTGGATATAATGTTGCGGTCGTTCAAAGACTTAGCCTAGGAAGCAACTTTGTAAAGCCGAATTATCCACCTGCCCTAAGGCCAATTATGGTGGAAAAACAACGGGAAATACCTGCACCAAGCGGCTATAAAGCTGCCCCAAGGAAGCGGGCAACCATCGCAGGCACGGGCCGACGGGAGAAATAACCAAAACAATGAGTTCCGTATCGGCAGACGGGCAGACACCATCGCCCGGGCCGGCGCAGCACACGGGGACGGCGCCGACCGACATCGTCAATCCGAATTACTTTCACAAAGTGGTCGACTGCCAATGGGCATGTCCGGCGCATACGCCTGTGCCAGAATATATCCGGCTGATTGCAGCGGGGCGTTACTCCGACGCCTATATGATCAATTGGGTTTCCAATGTGTTTCCCGGCGTGCTCGGGCGCACTTGCGATCGGCCTTGCGAGCCGGCGTGCCGGCGCGGGCGCGTTGAAAAAGAGCCGGTTGCGATTTGCCGCCTTAAACGCGTCGCCGCGGATTCGAAAGACGACATTCGCCACCGGCTTCCCAAACCCGCTTCCACGAAGAACGGCAAACGAATCGCGCTGATCGGCGCAGGCCCCGCGTCGTTGACCGTAGCGCGCGATCTATTGCCGCTGGGTTATGAATGCGTGATCTACGACCGTGATCCGTTTGCCGGCGGCATGATGCGCACGCAGATCCCGCGGTTTCGTCTGCCGGAAAGCGTGCTCGACGAAGAATGCGGTTACATCCTCGGTCTCGAACCGGAAACCCGCTTCGGCCAGAAAGTGGAATTGCTGAAAGCCGTTCTGGCGGAAGGTTATGACGCGGTGTTCGTCGGTTGCGGCGCGCCGCGCGGACGCGATCTCGACATACCCGGCCGTAAGGAAGCGGCGGACCATATCCATATCGGCATCGATTGGCTGGCCTCGGTTTCGTTCGGCCACACCACCAAGATCGGCAAACGCGTAATTGTGCTGGGCGGCGGCAACACGGCGATGGATTGCTGCCGCACCTCGCGGCGGTTGGGCGGCGAGAAAGTGGATGTCGTGGTGCGCTCCGGTTTCGCCGAGATGAAAGCTTCGCCTTGGGAAAAAGACGATGCGATGGGTGAGGACATTCCCATCCACAATTTCCTGGTGCCAAAAGAAATCACCCATGAGAACGGCACGCTGACGGGCGTGGTATTCGAAAAGGTGAAGGCGGAATATGACGCCAAAGGCCGGCGCAAACTGATGCCGTCAGGCGAACCCGATATCCATATGCCATGCGACGACGTGCTCGTTGCGGTGGGCCAAGAGAATGCCTTTCCCTGGATCGAGCGCGACAGCGGCGTAGAATTCGACGAATGGGAGATGCCCAGAGTCGATCCCATCACCATGCAATCGACCAACCCGAAAGTGTTCTTCGGCGGCGATGCGGCCTTCGGCCCAAAGAATATCATCTGGGCGGTGGCGCATGGCCATGAAGCGGCAGTGTCGATCGACTTGTTCTGCCATGACGAAGACATAAAAGTGCGGCCGTCCCCGCTGGTCAACATTATGAGCCAGAAGATGGGCATCCACGAATGGTCCTATGACAACGACGTGTCGCTGGATCTGAGATTTAAAGTGCCCCATGCGCCCAAGGAGCTGACGCTTAAAGACGTCAATATGGAAGTGGAACTTGGCTTCAACAAGGAGCTTGGCTTCAAAGAGGCGCAGCGCTGCCTCAATTGCGATATCGAGACGGTGTTCGACAAGGTGCTTTGCATCGAATGCGATGCCTGCGTCGATATTTGCCCGATGGATTGCATCACCTTCACGCCGAATGCGCCCGAGCCTGTCCTGCGCGGACTTCTGACCGCACCGGCCAAGAATCCAACCCAAGATCTTTACGTCTCCGGCGATTTGAAGACCGGGCGGGTGATGGTCAAAGACGAAGATGTCTGCCTACATTGCGGGTTATGCGCCGAGCGGTGCCCGACCGGCGCCTGGGATATGAAAAAGTTCTATCTGGAAACTGCAAAGGCGCAGTCATGCCATCACCGCTAAGCGCTACGAACGACTTCGTCGTTAAATTCGCGAACGTAAACGGTTCGGGATCGGCGAGCGCCAATGAATTGTTCGCGCGCTCCATCTTGCGGATGGGCGTTCCCGTCGCCTCGCGCAACATATTCCCTTCCAACATCCAAGGATTGCCGACCTGGTACGAAGTGCGCGTATCGGGCGAAGGCTGGCTTGGGCGGCGCGGCGGTGTCGATTTGATGGTGGCGATGAACCCACAGACCTGGGAGCAGGACCTCGCTGAGATCGAGCAAGGCGGTTATTTGCTTTACGATTCCACCAAACCCCTGCCGCCCTCGAAATTTCGCAAAGATTTGCACCTGCTGCCGATCCCGCTGACCGAAATCTGCAACACCGCCTATAGCGATCCGCGCCAGCGCCAATTGTTCAAAAACATCATCTATGTCGGAGCGCTGGTGCATCTGCTCGGCATGGATCTCGAAGCCGTGCAATGGCTGATTGCCGAACAGTTCGAAGGCAAAAAGAAGTTGATCGCTCCCAACATTCAGGCGCTCGGCTTTGGCTATGATTACGCCCGCGACCGGCTGGCGGATGCTTGTGCGCTGAATGTGACACGATCCGACAAGGTGGGCGACCGCATCTTCATCAACGGCAACAACGCGGCAGGGCTGGGCGCCGTCTATGGCGGAGCGACGGTGTGCGCCTGGTATCCGATTACGCCCTCGACTTCGTTGGCCGAAGCGTTCACCAAACATTGCAAGCGCTTCCGTGTCGATCCCGAAACGGGCAAAAACAAATTTGCCATCGTTCAAGCAGAAGATGAAATCGCCGCCATCGGCATGGTGCTGGGTGCCAGTTGGAACGGCGCACGCGCATTCACGGCAACCAGCGGCCCTGGCATCTCGTTGATGCAGGAGTTCTTTGGCCTTGCCTATTACGCCGAAATTCCTGCGGTCGTGTTCGACATTCAGCGCGGCGGTCCGTCTACCGGCATGCCGACGCGCACCCAGCAATCGGACTTGATGTTGGCGGCCTATGCCAGCCATGGCGACACCAAGCATGTGCTGCTGCTGCCCGAAGATCCGCATGAAGCGTTCGAATTCGCCTCTATGGCATTCGATTTGGCGGAGCGGCTACAGACGCCGATTTTCGTCATGTCGGACCTCGACATCGGCATGAACGATTGGCTGTGCCAGCCGCTGAGCTGGGACAAGGACCGCAAATACGACCGCGGCAAGGTGTTGACGGCGGAAGAGCTGGAAGCAGGCAAGGAATTCGGACGCTATCTCGATGTCGATTGCGACGCATTGCCCTATCGCACCTTGCCGGGCACGCATCCCACACTGGGCGCCTATTTCACGCGCGGATCGAGCCACGACCGCTATGCCCGCTATAGCGAAGATGGTGGCGTCTATGTCGACATGATGCAGCGTTTGTTGCGAAAATTCGAGACGGCCAAATCGCTGGTGCCGCGGCCGTTGCTGCGCAAGGCGAAAGAAAAGGCGAAATACGGTGCGATCTATTACGGCTCGACCTCTGCGGCGATGGGCGAAGCGCTTGCCGCGCTGGAATGCAAGGGCGTGCATCTCGACACACTGCGCGTGCGCGCCTTTCCCTTCGCGGACGACGTCGTAGACTTCATCGATGCCCACGAGCAAGTTTTTGTCGTCGAGCAGAATCGCGATGCACAATTGCAGAAGATGATGGTCAATGAGTGCGCCATTGATCCGGCACGGTTCATTTCGGTATTGCATTTCGACGGCACGCCGATCACCGCGCGGTTCATTACCAAGGCTATCGGCGATCGCATGGGGCTCAGCAAAGCCAAGGAAGCGGCCGAATGACCTACATCGCTAAGCCGAAGATGCATCATCCGGACCTGCCGGCCAACAAGCTCGGCTTTACGCGCCGCGATTATGAGGGGCGCATTTCGACGCTCTGCGCCGGTTGCGGCCACGATTTCATCAGCGCGGCGCTAATCCAGGCTTGTTTTGAGTTAGACATCGAACCTCATCGCGTTGCGAAATTCTCGGGCATCGGCTGTTCGTCGAAAACGCCGGATTATTTCCTGGGCCAAAGCCACGGGTTCAATTCCGTGCATGGTCGCATGCCGAGCGTTCTGACAGGCGCCTATCTTGCCAATCGCTCCCTCATCTATCTCGGCGTTTCGGGCGATGGCGATAGTGCGTCCATCGGGCTCGGCCAGTTCGCCCATTGCGTACGGCGCGGCGTGAATATGGTCTATATTTGCGAGAACAATGGCGTCTATGGGCTGACCAAAGGGCAATTCTCGGCGACCGCCGACAAAGGTTCGAAATCGAAAGCCGGTGGCACCAACAACGATTCGCCCATCGATCTGGTTTCGCTGGCCCTTCTGCTCGGCGCGACCTTCGTGGCGCGCAGCTTTTCGGGCGACAAAAAGCAGCTCGTGCCGCTGATCAAAGCAGCGGTGGCGCATCAAGGTTCGGCGATCCTCGACAGTATCAGCCCTTGTGTGACGTTCAACAACCATGCCGGATCGACCAAGAGTTTCGATTTCGTGCGCGAACACAACGCGGCCGTGAACAAGCTCGATTTCGTTCCTGCAGAAAAAGAGATTACCGTCGACTACGAACCGGGCACGACGGAATTGGTGCGCCAGCACGACGGATCGGTTTTAAAGCTGGCCAAACTGCATGCCGACTACGATCCCAGCAACCGGGTGGCCGCGATGACCTATCTGCAAGAGCGCCAGGCGCTAGGCGAGATCGTCACTGGCCTGCTTTATGTCGATGCGAGCGCCCAAGATCTGCACTTGCATCTGGGAACAGTCGATGCGCCGCTCAATCGGATGAACGAAGACACACTTTGCCCCGGCATCGAAGCGCTGGAAGTCGTCAACGGCGAATATCGTTAGGTCATCGGCCCATTTGGGATGAGAATAACCCTGGAGGCATCTTGGCACTCGACACCTTGTTCTCGCTGAAGGACAAAACAGCACTCGTCACCGGCGGCTCGCGCGGTATCGGCTTGATGATCGCGCGCGGCTTTGTCGAGGCGGGCGTCAAAACCTATATTTCCTCGCGCAAGGCCAGCGCTTGCGAGGACGCGGCGGCGGAGCTTTCGAAGATCGGTACCTGTATTCCGCTCGCGCACGACCTCTGGCGAAACTTTGCAAATCAAGAAACTGGCCGACGAAATCAAGACGCGCGAAACCAGGCTCGACATCTTGATCAACAATGCGGGCGCCACCTGGGCCCAGCCCATAGATCAGTACACAGAGGACGGCTGGGACAAAGTGATGAACGTCAACCTAAAGGCGATCTTCCTGCTAACCCAGGCACTGCTACCCCTGCTGCGCAGGGCAGCGACGGCCGACGATCCGGCGCGTATCGTCAATATCGGCTCGATCGACGGCATCCTGCAGCCGTCATACGAAAGCTACGCCTATTCGGCGAGCAAGGCCGCAGTGCATCATCTGACGCACAATCTCGCCAAGCATCTCGCCAAGGATAATATCAACGTCAACGCCATCGCGCCGGGGCCGTTCGAGACCAAGATGCTTGCGCCGGTGCTTGCTGCGGCGCGCGATAAGATGGAAGCGTCGGTGCCATGTCACCGCCTCGGCACAGACGACGACATGATCGGGGCCGCGATCTTTTTTGCTCGCGCGCTTCGGCCTTCATCACGGGCACGGTCTTACCGGTCGATGGCGGGATAACGGCCGCGGCCTATACGGCGACGGAAATGAGCGTTTAGATGAGCTTGCCGATCGATATCGAAAGCGGTCCGCAGCGCATCCTTGGTAGGCGAACCGTTCCCCTATCTGATGGTTCCTGGCTTTGGGAAAGCCGGCGCGATCCCCGCCATCGAAGCGGATTTTCCCCGAAGTGGATTTGTCTGGAAGCTTTCCGCGGCCGACACTGAAATACGGGTCCGCTTTCCGTGATTTTGTGGCGGCGATACGGGGGGGGGGGCGTTTCGCGATGCGGTGGCCGACAAATTCCGCATCGATCTCTCCACGCGTCCCACGATGGTGACGGTACGAAGGATCAGCAAAGCCTCCGACGGCCGAATCCATACCGATAGCCGCACCAAGCTCATCACTGTGCTCATCTGTATGAACGGCAGATGAGAATTCCCCGGGGGGCGATTACGCCTGTTGCGCTCGTCCGACCATCTGAACGATGTGATCGCGGAAGTGCCGCCCGACGAAGGCACATTCCTGATTTTTCGAAACGACCCCAACGCCTGGCGCGGTTTCGAAGGATTCGCCGGGCCGCGCAGAATGATCCAGCTCCATTGGGTGACGGACAAGGGCGTGGTGTGGCGCGAGCAGACGCGGCATAAGGTGACCGCATTTTTCAGGCGGCTGGTCGGCGTTCAGGCTTCCGACGGATATTGATGCCAACGGCCGGCATGATCGCGCACGCGATAACCGGTTGCGGATTTCTCTATATCGGACGAATTAAGCGGCGTCTTGGCGTGACCGCCGGGGATGTCCAACACATATTGCGGCACACAAAGACCGGAAACGCGGGCACGCAAGTCCTGCATTAGGCGTTGGCCTTCTTCGATCGGCACACGGAAATGCGACGTGCCGGGCGCCAAATCGGCGTGATGCAAGTAATATGGCTTGACGCGGGTTTCGACGAAGGCACGCATGAGCGCTTCCAGCGTTTCCACATTGTCGTTGACGCCCCGCAGCAACACGCTTTGGCTCATCATCGGAATGCCGGCATCGATCAAGCGCGCGCAGGCGGCCCGCGCCTCGGCACTCAGTTCGCGGGGATGATTGGCATGCAAAGCGACATAGGTCGCAGCGCCGGGCACGATCAGCGCCGCAACAAAATCGTCGGTGATGCGCGCAGGATCGACGACGGGAACGCGGGTGTGCCAACGGATAATCTTCACATGGGGAATGGCGCCTAGGCGTTCGCCGATGTCAGCGGCACGCCGTGCGTTGAGGATGAAAGGATCGCCGCCGGTCAAGATCACCTCCCAAATCTCGGGATGCGCGGCGATATAAGCAAGTGCGGCCTCGAAGGCCTGCGGCGACAAGGCGGTCTCGCCTTCCGGCCCAATCATCTCGCGGCGAAAACAGAAACGGCAATAGATCGGACAAGCCGCCACGAGTTTGAATAGCACGCGATCTTTGTGACGATGGACGATCCCGGGCACAGGCGAATGCGCGCCATCGCCGATGGGATCGGCGCGCTCTTCGGGAGTGGTGTGGAGTTCGGCCTCGCTCGGCACAAACTGGCGCGCGATAGGATCGAGCGGATCGGCGCGGTCGATCAAATCCAGTATCGATTCCGTGACGGCGACCGCGTAACGCGCGGCCACCGGCACTAGGGCATCGACGCGCTCGGGCGCGATAAGCCCGGCATCGCCAAGTGCGCGCGGCGATTTCAGGATCATGGCGCGGGCGTCCATATCACATCGTCCAAACGGCGCGCGCCGGCGGCCAACATGACAAGACGGTCGAAACCGAGCGCGACACCGGACGCTTCCGGCATCTGCCCAAGTGCAACGAGAAAATCTTCGTCTATCGGATAGCGTTCACGGTAAACACGTTGCTTCTCATCCATTTCCGCCTCAAAGCGCGCACGCTGTTCCACAGGATCGGTCAACTCGCCAAAGCCATTCGCCAGTTCGACCCCGCAAGCATAAAGCTCGAACCGTTCGGCCAGACGCGGATCGTGGGTACAGGCGCGGGCCAACGCCGCCTCGCAGCGCGGATATTCGCAAAGGATTGTCGGGCGTTCGAGGCCCAGACGCGGCTCTACCCGCGCCACCAGAATCTTGCTGAAGATATCCGCCCAATTGTCGTTTTCGGCCACCGCAAAGCCGCCACGCCTGGCCCGTGTGGCGAGCGCATCGCGATCTCCCTCGCCCTTGTCCGAGAACGTGGCCATCAGATCGATACCGGCATGATGGGAGAAGGCGTCTGCCACGGTGAGGCGCTCGGCTTCTGCGCGCGGATCGCACTCGCATCCGCGGAACGAAAACATCTTCACCCCCGCTGTTTCCGCGGCAAGACGCAGCAGCGCTAGACTGTCCGCTATGACGGCCTCATAGGATTCCCTGGCGCGGTACCATTCGAGCATGGTGAATTCGAGGGCATGCAGCGGGCCACTCTCGCGGTTGCGAAACACGCGGGCGAAATCGAAGATCTTGGTTTCGCCGGCTGCCAACAGCTTTTTTGCGGCAAATTCCGGCGAGGTATGAAGATAGAGCGCCCGACGCGCACCGTCCGACCCAATCGCAGCGGTCGCAAAACCCGACAAATGGGCCTCATTGCCCGGCGAGACAGCCAGCGCGCCGCATTCGACCTCGGTGAAGCCTTGAGCCTCGAAATGGGCCCGCAGAACAGCCTTAATGCGGCCGCGCAGCAGCAGGGCAGGCCTGCGATCGGCATGCCTTTCGGGGGTCCACCAAGGCGAAACACTCATTTCGGGCTCCCTGTCATCCTGCCCGCTTGGCCCTGCGCCAAGCCCCTGCTATAGCCTCCCCATTCCAAGCAAGAGGTCCATAGTGGTTTCGGTTATCGCTAGCTCCGTGCGCAAAGGCAATGTCATCGAAAAGGAAGGCAAATTGTATGTCGTCCTGAAAGCCGAAAGCTTCCACCCCGGCAAAGGTACGCCCACCACCACGATCGATATGCGGCGCATCGCCGACGGTGTGAAGGTCACCGAGCGCTATAAAACGACCGAGAGCATGGAAAAGGCGTTCATCGATGAATTGACCTACAATTATCTTTATCAAGACGGGGAGCATTTCGTCTTCATGGATCCGGTGCATTTCGACCAGCTGCATGTCGACAAGGATGTGGTCGGCGACTGGGCGCCTTATCTGCAGGAAAATATGGAAGTCCAATTGTCGCTGTTCAATGGCACGGCGGTATCGATCGTCTTGCCGCAACGCGTGACATTGGAGATCACCGAAACCGAACCTGTGGTGAAAGGGCAAACGGCGTCGGGATCCTTCAAGCCTGCCCTGTTGTCCAATGGCGTGCGCACCATGGTTCCGACGCATATCGTGCCTGGCACGCGCGTGGTGGTGATGACCGAAGACGGCTCTTACGTCGAGCGCGCCAAAGATTGAAGCACGCCCTTCGCTGCGGCAACGCCCGTGGCGAAGCAGGCGGTCAGGAGATAGCCACCGGTCGGCGCTTCCCAATCGAGCATCTCGCCGGCCGCAAAGACATTCGGCAATTTGCGCAACGTCAAATGGTCATCGAGTTCCGACAGCGCGATGCCGCCGGCGCTGGAGATTGCGCGATCGATCGGGGCCGTCGCGATAAGTTTCAGCGGAACGGATTTGACGCAACGCGCCAGTGCGTCCGGCGCATTCGGCAAATGAACACCATGCGCTTCGCGCATCAAATGGACGGCGATGGGCGGCAGATGCAGCGCCTTGCGGAGAATATTGGATACGGATTGGCTATGCGCGAGCCGTTGCAGTTTGGCCATTACTTGCGCAAGTGTCAGATCGGGGCGCAAATCGATATCCAGCACAGCGCTTCCCCTTATGGTAATCTCGTCGCGAAGACGCGCGCTCAGTGCGTAGATTCCGCCACCTTCGATGCCATAAGCGGTAATGACCGCTTCGCCGCGAACGCTGCATTGGGCAAATGATAAGGCAATGGGTTTGAGCGGCTGTCCCGCAAACGCCTCTCGGAACATGTCGCTCCATTGCACCGCAAAGCCGCAATTGGCAGGAAGAAAGGGTGCCATCGCAATTCCGCGCTGCTGCAGAATCTTCGTCCAGCCAGCGTTGGAACCGAGGCGCGGCCAGCTTGCGCCGCCCAGCGCCAAGATCGTCGCGTTTGCGTTGACGACGACATCCAGCCCGCCCGCACAGAAGATAAGACCATTGTCGTTGTCCCAACCCAGCCAATCGTGGCGCATGTGGAAGGTCACGCCTTGGGCTGCAAGCCGCACCAGCAAAGCGCGCAGCAACGGAGAGGCTTTCATCGCTTTGGGAAAAACGCGCCCGCTCGAACCGACAAATGTCTCTTGCCCCAAGGTCTGCGCCCATTCGATCAGAG
Source organism: uncultured Alphaproteobacteria bacterium (assembly GCA_963822275.1). Lineage (GTDB taxonomy): Bacteria > Pseudomonadota > Alphaproteobacteria > Micropepsales > Micropepsaceae > Rhizomicrobium. Next base: position 7,268 of record CAWGHR010000087.1, on the reverse strand, counting down.
CCTTGGGGGGAAAGGCAGCGAGGATGGAGCGCAGGCGCGGCGCCGCCGAGCCGTAACGCGATAAAAATGATTCGAAATCTTCCGAATGGGTGAGGTTGAGCCCGCCGCGGCCCGCCATCAACAATTTGCGCCCCGGCGACGGCATGCGGTCGAAGACGGTGACCGCAAGACCTCGCGCACTCAGGATGTCGGCCGCTATCAGGCCGGCGGGACCGGCGCCGATAATCGCGACATCGAGAGGCTTCAAAACTTTTTCAGGCCCCCCATCCCATTACGGCTTTGACTTCGAGAAATTCGTCGCAAGCCGAACTCGCCCCATTCGCGGCCGTTGCCCGATTGCTTGTAGCCGCCGAAGGGCGCCTTGAAGTCGGCGCCGGCGCCGTTCAGATGCACATTGCCGGTGCGCAATTGCGCCGCCACGTTGCGCGCGTGCTCGATATTGCCCGACTGCACGTAACCCGACAGACCGTAGACCGTGTCGTTGGCCATTGGCGATCGCGTCGGCTTCGCGTGTCGTAGGGCAAGATCGACAGCACCGGCCCGAAGATTTCTTCGCGCGCGATGGTCATGTCGTTGGTGACGTTGGCGAACACCGTCGGGCGCACATAATAGCCGCGGTTCAAGCCCTTCCGGCCGGCCCACGCCGCCGGTGACGAGCGTCGCGCCTTCGTCGATGCCCTTCTGGATCGAGGCCTGGATCTTGTTGAACTGCACTTCGCTCACCACCGGGCCCATCGTCGTGCCTTCGGCGAACGGATCGCCGACTTTGACTTTCGCGGCCGCGGCTTTGGCGATCTCCATCGCCTGATCCTGTTTGGCGCGCGGCACGAACATGCGCGTCGGCGCATTGCAGGACTGGCCCGAATTGCTCATGCAGCGCCGTGCCACGCCCTGCGCCACGGCTTTCGTTCAGATCGGCATCGTCGAGCATGATGTTGGCCGATTTGCCGCCGAGCTCCTGTGCCACGCGCTTGACCGTGTCGGCCGCGGCTTTGGCGACCGCAATGCCGGCGCGCGTCGAGCCGGTGAACGACATCATGTCGATGCCGGGATGCGACGACATCGCTTCGCCGACGGTCGGGCCGTCGCCATTGACGAGATTGAACACGCCCGGCGGCACGCCCGCTTCGTCGCAGGATCTGCGCGAAGAGCAGCGCGCTCATCGGCGCGACTTCGCTGGCTTCAGCACCATCGTGCAGCCGGCGGCCAGCGCCGGCGCCACCTTGCAGGTGATCTGGTTGATCGGCCAGTTCCACGGCGTGATGAGGCCGCAGACGCCGACCGGCTCATAGACAATCGCCGTCGAGCCCTTGACCTTGATGAATTCGAATTCCTTCAGCAGCCGATGGCGCCGAAAATGCGCGATGCCGGTGCGGCCTGCGCGGCCTTGGACAGCCCCAGCGGCGCGCCCATTTCACGGCTGATGGTCTCGACCATCTCGCCATAGTGTTTCTGATAGATGTCGACGATCTTCTGCAGCAGCGCGAGGCGTTCCTCCTTGCTGGTGTGCGAGAAACGTCTCGAAAGCGCGGCGCGCGGCGGCGACCGCTTTGTCGACATCGGCCTCAGAGCCCAGGCTGATCCGCGCAAACGGTTCTTCATTGCGCGGGATTGATGACCTCGAGCGTTTTGGGCGCAACGGGATCGACCCATTTGCCGTCGATATAAAATTGAAGACGATCCTGCATAGCCGATCTCCCGGAACTCTTTGCGTGACCGGCATAAAATCACACCAAGAGAGAACGGCAAAGCAGAGACACCTTGTTGCCGTAGCGTAGCGTTGGATCAGCGCTTCAGTTTGCTATCGATGTCCAAGCCGTTCGGCGCCTGCATGGTACGCAGCAGTTCCAGTCGCGATTCCACCATTTGATAGACCGGCGCGGGACAATCTTCCTTGGCGACATTGACGCCCATCTCGGCAGCGCGCGCGCGGCTGATGCGCTCGCTGTGAGGCAGGTCGCCGCTTACCAGAAAATCGGTCAAGGCGCAGGATTCCGGCGCCGGAGCGTGCTTTTTGTTGAGCAGATCGCAAGCGCGCTGTTTGGCGTTCTTCAGATCTTTTTCCACGTAATACGACACCATCAGCCAGAAATCGCTGATGTGTTGAACCGGCTTTTCTTTAAGCAGACGGGCGAAAGATCCGCCGGGAACCCGCCGAACTGACTGTCGATCGGTCCTAGACAGGCGTGATCGCCCATCACCACCTTCTCGGTTGAGAGCGCGATCATTGTGCCCGCAGACATCGCGCAATAGGGAACATAAGCCGTCGTGTTCTTGCGATCTTTTAAGGCGGTGGCAATCAATTCGCCCGCGAAACGATCGCCGCCCGGCGTGTGCAAGACGATATCGATCGGTGTGTCTTTCCCCGCGGCGCGGATTTCCGCCAGCACTTCGAAGGCTTCGCGGGCCGAGAGGTATTCGCGCTTGTTGTCGGCATAACTGTTGGGATTGTCGAAATCGTGGACGATCGTAATGGTCTTGGCTCCGGAACGCTCGATGCGCGCCTTGCTTTCTTCAAACGTCGCTAGGAGCTGGGCGCCGGCCATGGCCTGAGGTCGCCGCGCGATCGCCGCGCGCAAGCGTCTGGTGCGCAATTGTTTCATCATCAGCACATACACGAACGATGCGAAAACGACGCAAAGTCCGGCCACCAGCAATCTCGGATCGAAGATCACAACGCCCCCACCTATTACCGCCGTCCGCTGTCCGGACCGCATTCCGTTTACGCGATCATAACCGCAGCAAAGCATGGCGGAAAGGTGGCCACAGCGATGGACATGTTGCGTAAATCGCACAGTATCTAGCGCCTACGCGTACTCTACCCTTTCGAAATATCGCGGAAATTCAACTCGATCATAACGCCGTCCGGATCATGGACGAATAATTGATGCAGCGGTTTTCCCGGCACCGGCCGTTCGCGGAATGCAATCCCCTGCGCGCGAAGCTTGGCGCGCGTTCCCTGCAAATCCGCTCCGCGAAAAGCAATGTGATCCAGGGCGCCGGTTTCCGGCGGCGGAAGCAAAGGGTCACGCGGCGCGCGACCGTCGTCCCATTCGGATTCGAGAACCAGATGCACGACTGGCTGATCGCCCAAATACAGCCAATAGCCCGAGAAATCGAAAGCGGGGCGCGGGCCGAGGCGCAGACCGATGAACTCCACATAGAAATTGCGAGTGAGATCCAGATCGGTGCACCGCACCGTGAAATGTTCCAACATCTCGACGGCCATGACTGCTCTCCTTGCGGCGCCACGAGTTTGCCTGATTTAGAACGATTATAGAACGATGATTTGGCGCATAACGATTTCCTAACCATAGGCTGCGATACTGGGTGCCTTGGCCCTCAAAGGCCCCACCTGTAGCGCATTTTGTCGCGGACAATGACCAGCGTGCCTTCGGTCCCGTCCCTTCTTTAGAACGCTCCTCATTCCTAGAATTCGGGAGTTTTTGCACGATGACGATAAGGAAGAAAACACAGCGAATCACCTGTGATTCGTGGTTTCTCCGAGTCCTGCCAAGGGTTGGCATGGCCAATGAGGCAGGCTAGACACTAACCATGAATTGACCCGCCTGCGCCCGCCGCTTCTTTGCGACCACGCTTGCAGCCGTTCTCACCTTGAGCGCCGGCATCGGCTTGGCCCAAGCAAGACCTCGCACGCATCATCTTCGCCCCATCGTACTGCCGACACCAAAGCCGGCACTCGACGATACCATTTATAACGCACCCGATGCGGTTTCGGTTCCCGCTGCGCCGGTGCTGAGCATCATCAGCGAAGACCCTGCCCCCGAAATAACCGCGCTTGATGTGCCGCGGATCGTGCAATCGGTGCGCCGCATCTATTGCGTGGAATTCGCCCGGCTGCGGTCGGGCATTGCCATTTTCGGCGATGCCAAGACCTGGTGGGATCACGCCAGTGGTCAATACGCCAGAAGCGCGGCCCCCGAACCCGGCGCGGTGATGGTATTTGCCGGCACCAAGAAGATGAAGTTGGGCCATGTCGCCGTGGTAACCAAAATCGTCTCCAGCCGCGAGATCCGGGTCGATCATGCCAATTGGCACCGCGATGGGAATATCTATTTGAGCGCGCCGGTGATCGATGTCAGCGAGAACAACGATTGGTCGAAGGTGCGGGTGTTCGACACACGCAGCGCTCAAATGGGCTCGACCGTCTATCCGATCAAGGGCTTCGTGTCCTCGCGCATGACAGCGATGAACTGAGTTCTCGCAGACTGCGGATAACGGACAGAGTTTCTACTTGCGCTCGGCTTTGCGTATGCACCCGTCGACGTTTCTGCCTCCCTAGCGCCATCTTTGCGAAATCGCCCATCTATGCTGTTGTCTGTGGGCGCAAGAGCGGGGAGGGGTTAATGAAATTCGACAAAACGATCCTAGGGTCGGTGCTAGCAGGAATCCTGGTTATGGGGGCCGCGCAGGCTGCACCTGGCGCCGTGCATTGCGGCAAGCTGCTCGACGTGCGATCCGGCATAGAGCTAAGCGACCAGGTTGTGGTGTTCGATGATGCCGGCGTGATCACTGCGATAGGGCCCGCCGCAACGACCGCACTGCCACCCGGCGTCACGGCGCGCGATCTTTCGACGCAGACCTGTTTGCCTGGCCTGATCGACGTCCATGTACATCTCACCCACAATGCCAGTGACCACGGCTATCGCGCGCTCGGCATTTCCGTGCCGCGCGAAGCTACCATCGGTGTCAAGAACGCGCGCCTCACGCTGATGGCCGGGTTTACGACTGTGCGAAATGTCGGCGCCGACGGCTTCACCGATGTGGCCGTGCGCGACGCCGTGGAAGCGGGAGACGTGCCGGGCCCGCGGATGCAGGTGTCGGGCCCGCTGATCGGCATCACGGGCGGTCATTGCGACGAGAATCTGCTGCCCTATGAGTACCACAAGAGCGGCGACGGCGTCGCCGATGGGCCGTGGGCGGTGCGGCTCAAGGTGCGCGAGAACATCAAATACGGCGCCGACCTGATCAAGATTTGCGCCTCGGGAGGCGTCCTGTCCAAAGGCGACGCGGCGGGCGCCGAGCAGATGACGTTGGAAGAGATGCAGGCTGCGGTGTCAGAAGCCCACAAGCTGGGACGCAAGGTCGCCGCGCACGCCCACGGCACGCAGCCGATCAAGGATGCGATCGTCGCAGGCGTCGGATTCGGTCGAACATTCCAGTCTGATCGACGACGAAGGCATCAAACTCGCCAAACAGCACGGCACTTATCTGGTGTTTGATATCTACAATGACGACTTCATTCTCGGCGAAGGCATCAAGAACGGCATGCTGCCGGAATCAATCGAGAAAGAAAAAGAGATCGGCAGGCTACAGCGCGAGAATTTCCGCAAAGCGTGGAAAGCGGGCGTGCAAGATGGCCTTCGGCACCGATGCCGGCGTCTATCCGCATGGCGACAACGCCAAGCAATTCGCCAAGATGGTGGAATGGGGCATGACAACCGATCGACGCCATCCGCGCCGCCACGATCAACGCCGCGGACCTGATGGGCTGGTCGGACAAGGTGGGCGAACTCAAACCCGGCCATTACGCCGATCTGATTGCGGTACCTTCCGACCCGCTCGCCGATGTGCATGTGCTGGAGCATGTGCCGTTCGTGATGAAGGGCGGCGAGGTGGTCAAAGCGAACTGACGCGGTTTTAACGGCCGAGTTCGGATGGTGATCGCTTTCCCATGAGAAAGATTGCACCAATTACACCGCCCGGCAGAAAACCCAGACCATAGGGGATACGCTCGCCTATACGGAAACAAAATTCATCCCACCACGACCAAAATGGTGTCGCGTGAAAGCCGTGCATACCTGCTAGATCGTGAAGTGAGAAAAAGACGACGACAAGAACTGTCGGAATCACCGCGGCCACCGCAAATGCCAAAAGACGGCTTTTGAGCCAGTTCCTGCTGACGGCTGCCCATACAGATAGGTAACTTGCGGCAAACACTATGGCGGCGGGTACAACAGCGAAGAATAGGACGATGATGAACCAGCCATTGTGAGGCGCAAGCATGAATAGTTCGGCGAGGGAAACTAACATCGATGCGCACATTGCAGCGCCAAAACTTCGGGCGGACGGCATGGCAGTGGACCTATGTCTTCACAGCCAATCTGGGGCAGAGGGCATTAATTCCAAACTAAAAGACAGCTGACGCGATTCCCGTAACGACGGCTTAGAAGCTCGGATGAGGTCATTTGCCACAACCAAAACATAAGTCCCGCCGGATTTCTTGGGTGGAGCCTCTTGTTGGCAGGAGATCAAGATCGGGCGGTAGTGATCATACGGGTTTGGCACTTGTGCTGCTGTCGCTTTTCGACGACCAGCGCAGCGACATGCAGGAGAGCCCCGCATCGAGCTTGGCGATTTCGCTGATGGGAAGCGGGCGAACCGTGAAGCCGCGGCGCATCAGCATTTCGGCCGTTCGCGGATAGCAGTCACCGATCAGCACGACATCGTTCACGCGCACCAGATTGGCGGCACCCTCTTCGCCATCGGGCGTCGGCAGTACCTGCAAATCGGCAAAGATGCCGCTTTGCGCCATCGTCTTGTGTCGCCACGCTCGTATCTTCGCCAAGCAGCGCCGAAGCTGTCTTGAAATGCAGGATCGTGCCGGGCGTTTCCGCGATGCGCGCGTTGCGGCCGAGCTTCGGCGAGCTTCGCGCATAATGCTTCCGCGCCGGCGCGGCTGGTTCGTTTCGATAGGCCGACGAACACCGTTTCCGGCGTGACCAACACATCGCCACCGTCGGCAAATTCGTGGGGCTCCAGCTCCACCACACAGCCGAAATGGCGGTGGAGAACGCCGCGCATCTCGTCGCGCTCGCCAAGGCGCGAGGGCGCGCCCGGACTGAGCAATATGGCGCCTTCGGGAAAAACCAGCGCCGGATCTTCGACGAAGATGGAATTGGGGAAGCGCTCGAGCGGCGGAAGGATGTCGACTTCAAGCCCGGCCGCACGCAAGGCGGCGACATAGGTGCGATGCTCCCGCAGAATGCCCTCGTAGCTCGGCACCACAGAAAGATCGCTACGCAGACCGTCAACGACGCTGCGTCCCGGCTCGCGGACGATCGCATGATCGAAATCGAAGACGCGCATGGGAAGGCTCCGCAGGGCAGAGCCGAATTGTGCGTGATGTTGCGCGAAAAAACAAAAGCCCCGCCGGATTTCTCCGGCGGGGCTTTCATGTGTGATGGCGGGGCCTGCGCGTGGGTAACGCGCAAATCTAAAAACCTGCGCTTTCGCGCGGATCGTTC
>CAWGHR010000086.1:0-74594 GCA_963822275.1 uncultured Alphaproteobacteria bacterium | reverse complement strand
CGCTGGCAAAAGTGTCTGCGCCCACGCGCAAGGCTTCGAGCGGAATCGAGCCGCCGCCCGCAAACGGGTCAACGACGAGCGGGCGCGTGCCGGGTGCGCCGCCCAGCGCCTCGCGCGCGGCGGCGCGCGCCAGGAACTCCCAGGCGTGAGCGCCGTCATGGATTTCACGATGCAGGCTTCTGGGATGCTGTGCATCCCTTGGCTGACTTTCAAATCCCAATCCAGCCTTGTGCAAACCGTATCGGTTCCGTGGAACCTTGTGATGAGATGGGAGTCGGGCCAGAGCAGCGCGGAACAAGAGCCCGTCAGGTCGAGGCGGTAGTAATCGTGCATTCTCACGCGGATATAGATGGTCTTGGCATCCGGCGCCTTCCAGTTTTCAAAATCACGCGCGAAAAAACAGCCGGAGGGCTTGGCCGCGGGAGCCGGATCGGCTCCAGCCACAGGCGTCGACAAGAATAAGACCGTAGCGGCGCACAGGCCGGTGATGATGGCACGCATCTTTCTCTCCTGTGAACAACTTTTGCCGTCACGATCCTAGGATACTCCCAGAATCAAGAGAAGTCCTTCGCAAAGAGAAATAGGTCGGAATAAATATCCGGCTTCACGACAATTTCATTTGCCGCCGGTCTGGCGCGGACAATGGTTCCGCACGGCGTTGTCTGTTTTAGCCTTCGATGTTGCTTGGCCTTGCCAATCTGCCGATCGTCAATCGGCCCGCCGCCAAAATTGCGGCCACCGCGACAACAAACCAATATCTTGTTCCGAGGGCCCACAAGCATAATGCCATCGAGAGCAACACAACGAAAGCGAAGGCGATCGCCATCAGAATCTTCGCCCACTTTCCGAAGGATTTCGGACACATGGGCTGCATAAACTTTGTGCCGCATCGGTTGCAAAAGTACACCCAGCCCAATGGCGGAAAGAGAGTGCCGGACAAGAGCGAAACCGTTATGGCGATGACGGCTCGTAACAGTGGGCGCCTCTTCCAATATGCATCGGAGCCGCAGTTCGGGCAGCGAACGTCGTCCATCGCGCCGAACTTGCTCTCCAGCAATGATTTGAATTCGCCGTCTCTACAGAGTTTTTCAATGGCCTTGGCTTCGTCTTTTCGATCATCCGGAACTTGAACTTTGACGCCATCCAAGAGAACCGAATAGTGCCACGCGTTTCCAACGTGATATTCATGCGCGACGAAGGCAGGGATGCCCTCGGTCTTTAGCCGGGAGCAGAACATGTGCGCCTCCCACGGCTCACGGAACGCCGCCACCGTCGTCAGCATATTTTGGAGTCCCCTCGAAGCCCGATTTCGGGAGGTTACCGCCGGTTCCGGAAAACCCAAAACGAACGTCGCGCGGGCCGGGAAGCGGGCGCCCTTCATCGCCACGGCGTCGATGCGCCAATCCTGGCCATTGCCGGAATCGTCGGTTGCGGCTATGCCGTAGCTGGACGCAGACAAAAGAGCATCGGTTATGACGAGAGAAGAGGACGTATTGGACGCGCTGGACAAACCCCGCGCTCTCTATTCGCTACAGCAGCGGCTCGACCCCAGCAACAAGAGCACCGATGCCCTGCAGGACTTGCTGATGCGCATGCGAACCGCAGGAAAAGTCAAGTTCGACATCAAGAGCGGCAAATGGAGCAAAGCGTGATGTCCGAAGCAATTTTTCGATGGCGCGGATGAGCGCTCTCGGGCGCCCCGAACAAGCGCCATAATCGGATTCGGGCGACATCGCGGCCGCGATGACCGCTATCTGAAATCTGCATTATTGAAAAAATAAAATATCGCAACGCGTTGCGACGCTTCCCACCTGCTGCTGTGTCCATCAAAGAGGAGCAGCACCGTGAAGCGTTCAGCAATTATTGTATTGGCCGCATTGACGGCCACCGCTTATGCACCTTGTGCGTATGCGCGACCCGCCGGTACGGTCGTGGTCCGGAATGTCGTTGTGGATTATAGCGATTTGAATCTCGCGACCGAGTTGGGCGCGGCCACTCTTCATGAGCGTATCGCGCAGGCGGCGGCGCAAGCCTGTGGCGGCAATCCGATATTCTTTACCAACTATCGCGACGCGCCGGCCTACGAGTCTCGTATATTCGAAGCGTGCCGTGCGAAGGCGATGGACGGGGCACTGAGTGAGGTTCGCAAACACAACGCCGTGCGCTGATCTGCCGGCAAAAAAGCTTGCGCATACGTATTCAGCTCTTCGCTGCGAGGCAGAGAGGCGTAAGCTCTGCCATGGCGGAGCGGAGGCTGAACAGCATGCGGCAGTTTTGTGCGAAGTGTCTGATCGGGCTTATGGCCGTGTTTGCGCCATTGACGGGCGCCAACGCGGCCGAGCCCTGGTGGAAGGGCGCGCTGATCTACGAGATCTATCCTCGCAGCTTCCAGGATTTCAAACGGCGACGGCATCGGGGACATCAACGGCATCACCGCGCGTCTGGACCACATCAAGAGTTTGGGCATCGACGCCATTTGGCTAACGCCGATCTATCCCTCCCCGCAGGTTGATTTCGGATACGATATTGCCGATTACGAAAGCATCGATCCGAAATACGGCACGCTGAAAGATTTCGACCGGCTTGTCGCCGAGGCCAAGAAGCGCAACATCCGGGTCATCATGGACTTGGTGCTAAACCACACCTCGGACAAGCACCCTTGGTTCGTCGAATTGGCAAGCTCGCGCGACAATCCCAAACGCGATTGGTATATTTGGCGCGACGGCAAAGCGGCGAGTGTGCCGCCGAACAACTGGCAGTCGGTATTCGGCCACAGCGCATGGCAATACGACGCCAAAACCGGCCAGTACTATTACCACAAATTCTACATTCAGCAGCCCGATCTCAACTGGCGCAATCCGGCGGTCCAGAAGGCGATGTATGACGTCGAGCGCTTCTGGATCAAACGCGGCGTTGCCGGATTCCGCCTCGACGCCATCACAACGCTCTACGAAGATCCCAAGTTGCACGACGAAACCGTGGTGCGCGACACGAGCGGCAAGCCAGAGATCAATGTTTTCGGCGACCCCAAACTCGCGGACGACCGCACCAACAATATGCCCGGCGTGCATGAGGTGTTGCGCAAGTTGCGCCAGGTGGCGGACAGCTATCCGGCGGATCACGTGGTCCTGATCGGCGAAACCTGGGTGGGCTCTGTCGGTGAATTGCGCAAGATGTATGGCGCACACAATGACGAGTTGCAGCTTCCGATGGATCTGCAAGTGGGTTTTATCGACAAGCTCGACACCGGGAAATTCCGCAAGCTGATCAACGATGCCGAAACCGGTGTCGGCGGCAACGAACCGTTGTTCGTGCTCGACAATCACGACAAGCCGCGTTGGGACCGCTATGGCGACGGAACCCACAACGCCGATATCGGACGAGTGCTCTCGACGGTGATTTTGGCCTCGCGCGGGACAGCTATCTACTACTATGGCGACGAGATCGGCATGGTGACATCCACGCCCACGCGCAAGGAAGATGTGCGCGATCCTGTCGGCGTCACCGGCTGGCCCAAAGAGAAGGGGCGTGATGGCGAACGCACGCCCATGCAATGGACGGCGGCTCCCAATGCGGGCTTCTCCCCGCCGGGCGTCAAAACTTGGCTGCCAATCCCGCCGAGTTCGCGGACGACAAACGTCACGCTTCAATCCGGCCGTTCCGATTCGATGCTCGCTTGGTTCCAAGCCCTTGGGCGCCTCAAACATAATATCGCTGCACTGCGGGATGGCAATCAGGTGATGCTCAACACGTCCGATCCCAACGTCTTGTCCTGGTTGCGTAAAGGGCGGGATGGCGGGGCCGTAATCGCGATCTGTAATTTCACGGCCAAGCCCCAGAACGTGAGTTTCGATCTTAAGAAGCAGGGGATTCGGAACGGGCATATCGCGACGCTGCTGAAAACGCCGGGTACTGACGATCCGGTTTCGCTATCCGCCATCGCTCTAAAGCCGTTCGGCGTATATTTACTTCAGGTAAGATAGCGCTGCCTGGCTATCAATCCGGGCGCGCCAGATGAGTAGAACTACGCAGAGACCGAACTGCAACAGGATTGCGCATTAAGCGCAGCCGCGATGATGAATACGTATGCAACATGTTGGCATCGGTCGGCACTAGGATAATCCTCTGCCCCGAAACAAGTGACCGGAGTCCCGGTTGCAAAAAAACTCTCCGCGCCGGGGGCGCAGGGGGAACATACGGGGAGAACATCCATGAAGTCAGTGCTTTCACGCGCTGCCGTAAGGCACGCGTTGCTCGGGACGACGGCCACGAGCTTTGCCATCATGATGCTGGCAGCGAACGGCGCCCTGGCGCAGGACCAGAACGGATCGATGGAAACCGTCACGGTGACGGGCTTCCGCGAGAGTATCGCGGCATCGCTCGAGGTGAAGCAACATAGTCAGGAGATCATCGAAGCAATCTCGTCCGAAGACATCGGCAAACTACCCGACGATTCCATTGCCGATTTGCTCGCCCGCTTGCCGGGTCTTGCTTCCCAGCGCGACAACAACGGCCACTGGCAGGACCTTTCGGTGAACGGCCTGCCGCCGTCCATGAGCGCGACTCTGTTCGACGGCCGTCCGCAGGCTTCGACCGACAACAACCGCGTCATCCAGTTCGACCAGTATCCGGCCGAAATCATGAGCCAGGTGAAGGTCTACAAGACCAGCGAAGCGTCGCTGGTGAACGGCTCAATCGCCACCATCGATCTCGAGACCATCCGGCCGCTCGATTACGACAAGACGACCTTCGAGGTCGGCGTGCAGGGCGAATACGACACGCGCGGGGCGTTGCAGCCCGAAGCAAATCCTTACGGCTATCATGCCAATATCTCTTATGTCGACCAGTTCGCAGGCGACAAGCTCGGCGTCATGATCGGCATTGCCAGCATGTCGGCGCCCAACCAGATTTATGCGCAGCATCCGTACGGCTTCAACGAACCAAACGATGTCGTTACGGGTCTGCAGGATCAGGTCCGCAGCGATACGCTCATGCGCAACGCTGTGATCAGCACGGTCCAGTATAAGCCCACTAACAATTTCGAAGTCACGATTGACGGGTTCTACTCCTACTATAATGACAGCGCGGTCATGCGCGGCGACGAAGTTCAGACGGCCTGTTGCAACAACGCGATTGCACAAAGCTACGTGCAAGTTAGTGCGGGACCACCACCAAACCCAAAACCTCCGTATTTCCCGGACGTATGGCAAGCGCTCCTTCCCGGTAGCACGACCCCTCCAACCACGACGTCCGAGGGCGTCTCGAGCTGGGTCGGGATTCCTCAGATCCTGAACTACAACTACGATGACGTCTCAAAGCAGTATTCGCTGGGCGGCACCGCCATCTATCATGCCGGTGCATGGGACTTCAAAGCCAATGTCGGATTCTCCGAAGCCGACCGCAATAACGGCCGCATCGAACTCTACAGCGGCTACGGCACAAACCCAACGTGCGTAGTATCGGGGGGGATGAACAATTGTACGACGCAGAACATTTCGACCGTGACCTTGACCGCCGGCGCGGGCCGGGAAGGCATGATCGGCATCTCCAACTGGTCGGAGAAACTGGTCAACAATCCGGCGATTGCGCTGGGCGAAAACCTGAGCTGGGAGCAGGGATGGTGGCCGGCGTCAACCGTGAACGGCGTGGCAACCGGATTTGCGAACGGCACGGCGACCGGCAATTTCAGCAGCCTGCGGCGGGAGCTTCGGTGCCTGCTACGGTTCCGCTTATCAACAGCATGTTCTGTCGAATGACGTGATCAGAGACGGCACGTTGTCGGCGCGGCGCGATCTCGGCGGCAGCATGTTCGCCGACGTCGAACTCGGCGTCAGCTGGTCGCTGCGCACCAAGAACTATATCGACCATGAAGGCATCGGTGCGCTCACCAGCGAAAACGATAGTCGCAACCCATTCCTTCGAGCTTGCTGCTCAAGCCGACGGACATGAGCGCGTACGGCCTACCCGATACGCCCAGCATTGATGTCAAGAAGGCATGGGCAAGTGGCGCCTATATCTACCTCGAACGCAACGACGAGCTTCAGGCCCATTATTGGGACGTCCGCGAAGAAGTCTGGACGCCCTATATCGAGAGCCGCATCGAAACGCAGGTCGCCGGCCATCGCCTTGACCGGCAATGTCGGCGTGCAGTTCGTACATTCCGATCAAACCGTCTCGGGCAACGCGCAAAGCGGCAACTGGCCGACCTATACTTTCACGCCGTTCGCGGTCGACAAGCAATATTGGGATGTTCTTCCCAGCTTGAACCTGACCTGGCAGATCGCCGACGACCAGCAGATCAGGCTCGGCGCCGGGCGCTCGCTCGCGCGGCCGCGCTTCGATTCGATGGGCGGCAATACCAGCGTCAATTTCGATGCCACGAAAGCCACTTCGACAAGCTCCGGCAGGTTCGCCGTGGAGCGGCTCTATCGCCAACCCGACGCTTAAGCCCTGGCGTTCCGACGACGCCGACGTGACCTACGAATGGTACTACGCGCCAGGCGAAGCCTTGTTTGTGGAAGGTTTCTATAAGAATCTGGAGACCTTCATCTACGACAAGACGACGGTCAGCGAATTTCGCTCCCTATACCTCCCTAGCCGGTTCGTACCTGCCCCAGGTCAAGGTGTTTGAAGGCCCGGTCACCGAATACGTCAACGGCAATGGCGGCGACGTGGAAGGCGTTGTCATCGGCGGCAACTTCCTCCTGAACCACATTTCCTCTTACCTCGACGGTTTCGGCGTCGAGGCGCAGGGCACGATGCTGTCGAGTTCGGTCAAGATCACCGACCCGAACACCTCGCCCAGCGGCCAAATTCCCGAACTTTCGAAGTTCTCGAGCAATGTCAGCTTCTATTTCGAGAAGTACGGCTTCTCCTTCCGCATCAACGACCGCTATCGCAGCTCCTATGTCCAGGAAGTGCCGAACTTCGACGGTTCGTTGCAGGCCATCGAAGGGGCGGCGGAGAACACGGTCGACCTGCAGGTCGGGTATGATTGGAACAGCCTGAGCTTCACCTTCGCCGCGGAGAACCTGACCGACACCCCGATGAACAGCTTCCTCAACGGCAATCCCAAGCAACCCGAATACTACAAGCTGTTCGGGACGAACCTTCTGTTCGGCGTGTCGTATAAATATTGATGGAACGGCGCGGTCTACCTTTGCGGTAGACCGCGTCCGTTTCCGGCCTGCTCCCACCGGCTCGTTCTTCCCTTCGCTTCGTTTCAGGTGGGCGAGATCCAGCGAGGGGTATAGAGGCTCAAACAGATATGCCTAGGAGCAACGACCGCATGAAATACTCTCCCCTCCTGGCCGTTGCAGCGGCGCTGCTGTTTTCGGTTCCCTCGGCAGCAGCGCCGAGCAACACTGCCCTCGACGCTTTGCGCCAACGTCCGCCGCAGGACGAGATCATCTACTTCCTGCTGCCCGACCGGTTCGAGAACGGCGATCGCGCCAACGATCGCGGCGGCTTGAAAGGCGACCGGCTTCGCACCGGTTTCGATCCGACCTCGAAGGCCTTCTTCAACGGCGGCGATTTCAAAGGCGTGATGAAGCGCCTCGATTACATTCAGTCGCTCGGCGCCACCGCCGTGTGGCTGGCGCCTGTCTTCAAGAACAAGCCGGTCCAAGGCGACAAGGGCGACGAATCCGCCGGCTATCACGGCTATTGGATCACCGACTTCACGCATGTCGATCCGCATTTCGGCAGTGACGCGGAATTCAAGAAGCTGGTGGATGCGGTGCATGCCCGCGGCATGAAGTTCTACATGGACATCGTCGTGAACCATACGGCGGACGTCATCAAAAACCGCGAATGCCCGACGCAGGCCTGCCCGTACCGTAATCCGGCGAACTACCCCTACACGCGTAAGGGCGGGATCAACGGTGCGCCGATCAACGACGGGTTCCTAGGCGATTCCGTACAGACCAAGGAGAACTTCGCCAAGCTCACCGATCCGGATTACGCCTATTCGGTCTACATCCCCAAGGGCGAGGAGCACGCGAAGTCGCCGGAGTGGCTCAACAATCCGATCTACTACCACAACCGCGGTAACACCGACTTCGACGGCGAAAGCGCGACCAAGGGCGATTTCGGGGGGCTCGACGATCTTTACACCGAGAACCCGCGCGTCGTGGAAGGCATGATCGACATCTTCGGCGCTTGGATCGACAATTACCACGTCGACGGCTTCCGTATCGACACCGCCCGCTTCGTCAATCCGGAATTCATGGAGGCGTTCGCGCCCGCCATGCTGGCGCGCGCCAAAGCCGACGGCATTCCGAACTTCCACATTTTCGGCGAGAACATCTCCGGCGTCGTGAACGCGCAGTCGCTGCAAGCGCTGGAGACCCGGATCAGCAAGCAGCCTTCGGTGCTCGATTACGCCTTCGCTTTGACGGTACGGGACACGGTGGCGGGCAGCGCCGGCACGATCGAGCTCGCGCGGTTGTTCGAGAACGATCCGCTTTACGAACACGGCGAGGCCACGGCCCTGACGCTGCCGACCTTCATCAGCAATCACGATGCGGGACGTTTCGGCGATGTCGTGCGCAAAGCGTTTCCCGCCGCCTCGGACGACGAAGTACTGCATCGCGTGATTCTGGCGCACGCCATGATGTTCACGCTGCGCGGCGTTCCCACCGTCTATTACGGCGACGAGCAAGGCTTCCCGGGCACCGGACCCGACCAGGCCGCGCGCGAGGACATGTTTGCCAGCAAGGTCGCCCTCTACAACTCTGAGACCCTGATCGGCTCGAAGAGCACGACCAAAGTTGCGAACTTCGACAAGAACCACCCGATCTACCGCGCCATCGCGGAGCTCGCCCATCTGCGATCCGCGAACGCCGCCCTGCGCCTCGGCAAGCAGATCGTGCGCAACTACTCGGACCATCCAGGACTCTTCGCGGTCTCGCGCATCGATCCGGATACGGGCCGCGAGATTCTGATCGCCTTCAACACGTCGACGGCGCCGCTGAGTGTCGAAGTTGAGGTCGATCCAACATCGCAACATTTCGAAGCGTTGCACGGCGCCTGCGCGCCACAACCGGACGCACCGGGGAGCTATCACGTCTCGCTCAAGCCGCTCGATTTTGTCGTCTGCGCCGAGGCTAAATGAGCAGCCTTGAAGCGTGCCTGTTCGATCTCGACGGTGTGATTGTCGACACGGCCAAGTATCATTTCATCGCATGGCGGCAGATCGCCAGCGAGTTGGGCTTTTCCTTCACCGAAGCGGACAATGAACGGCTCAAAGGCGTGTCGCGCTTAAGATCGCTCGATATTCTGCTCGAGATCGGCGGCATCGCGCTCGACGGCGACCGCCAAGGCCAGCCTCGCCGAAAAGAAGAACGCACTCTATCTGCAATATGTGCTGGCGATGCGTCCCGACGATATTCTGCCGGGCGCCGCGGAGTTCGTGTGGAGTTGCCGCATGGCCGGGCTCAAGACGGCGCTGGCGACCGCAAGCAGGAATGCGCGCGTCATCATCGACCTCTTGCAGATCACGTCCTTGTTCGATGCGGTGGTCGACGGCAACAAGGTCAAACGGACCAAGCCCGATCCGGAGGTCTTTCTTCTCTGTGCGCAGGAGCTTGGCGTCGAAGCGAAAAACTGCGCCGTGTTCGAGGATGCGGAGGCCGGGATCGAAGCGGCGCGCGCGGCAGGCATGTTCAGCGTCGGCATCGGAAGCCCCGCGGTCCTGAAGCGCGCCGGTATCGTCGTGCCCGGCCTGGCGGAGCTGACGGTGCAATC
Organism: uncultured Alphaproteobacteria bacterium; assembly: GCA_963822275.1. Taxonomy (GTDB): domain Bacteria; phylum Pseudomonadota; class Alphaproteobacteria; order Micropepsales; family Micropepsaceae; genus Rhizomicrobium. The sequence continues at coordinate 64,847 of CAWGHR010000086.1, read as the reverse complement.
CGTGCTCGCGTGGTTCGAGCCGGGAAGGGAATTTGCAACACGGTAACCGGACCATGAAAACAAAAACACAAAGCCATGAATGGTCGGTCATCGAAGAGGGTTTTCACCCCGCCCGCCAAAAAGCCTGCGAGAGTCTTTTCAGTCTCGGCAACGGCCATATGGGCCAGCGCGCCAATTTCGAGGAGAAATATTCGGGCGAGAGTTTGCAGGGCAGCTATATCGCCGGCATCTACTATCCGGATAAGACGCGCGTTGGATGGTGGAAGAACGGTTATCCCGAATACTTCGCCAAGGTCCTGAACTCGCCCAACTGGATCGGCGTCGACGTCGCGGTGAACGGCGCCGTCCTCGATCTCGCAACATGCGAGGTGCGCGAATTCCGCCGCGAGCTCAACATGAAAGAGGGCACGCTGTCGCGCAGTTTCGTGGCGGCGATGCAAGGCGGCGGCACGGTGCACGTCGAGGCACTGCGCTTTCTGAGTATGGCGAGCCCCTCAATCGGCGTGGTGCGCTACGCGGTGACGGCGCTGGAGGATGTCCGCCTCAAGCTCGTGCCCTATATCGACGGCGACGTACGCAACGAGGATTCGAATTACGACGAGCATTTCTGGAACGTGCTCGATACCGACTCACACAGCGGCGAGGGTTTTCTCCTGGCGCAGACGCGCAAGCTCGACTTCCGCGTGGGCTTCGCGATGCGCCTTGATCTCGAAGGCGGGGGCATCTCAGAACCGCAATGGCTGCATACGCCAGAGCGCACGGCAAACGTCTTCGAGCTCGATCTGCGCAATGGCCAGACCGTCAGGCTGACGAAGTTCGTCGCCGTCGTCACCTCGCAGCATCACCCGAAGGAAAGTCTTAAGGCGCAGGCGCTGGCCGCTGCTTCAGCCGCGCACGCCTCGGGGTTCGACGCACTGCTCGCGGCGCAAAAGGCGAGGTGGGAGAGCATCTGGAGCCACAGCGACATCGTCATAGAGGGCGATGTGGAAGCGCAGCAGGGCATCCGGTTCAACATCTTTCACCTCAACCAGACTTATACGGGCGATGATGAGCAGCTAAACATCGGCCCCAAAGGGTTCACCGGCGAAAAATACGGTGGCAGCACCTATTGGGATACGGAGGCGATCTGCATACCTTTTTTTGTTTCCACGGCGCCGAGCAGCGTCACGCGCAATCTTTTGATCTATCGCTACAAGCATCTCGAAAAAGCGATCGAGAACGCGCGGAAGCTTGGTTTTAAAGGCGGTGCTGCTCTATATCCGATGGTGACGATGAACGGCGAGGAATGCCACAACGAGTGGGAAATCACCTTCGAGGAGATTCACCGCAACGGCGCCATAGCCTATGCCATCTACAACTACATCCGCCACACGCAGGACGAATCCTATCTTGCCGAATACGGCCTGGAAGTCCTAATCGGCATCGCCCGCTTCTGGGCACAGCGCGCCACCTTCTCGCCGGAGAAAGGCAGGTATGTGATCCTGGGGGTGACGGGACCGAACGAATACGAAAACAACGTCAACAACAATTGGTACACCAACACCATCGCCTGCTGGTGTTTGGACTTCGCCCGCGAGGCGCTGGGCAGCGTCGAACGCAACTGGCCGCAACGCCACGCCGAAATTGTCGCCAAGACGCAGCTCGACCGGCCGGACGAGCCCGCACTATGGGCCAAGATCAGCGCCGGAATGTATTTTCCGTTCGACGAGACGCTCGGCATTTGCCTGCAGCAAGACGGCTATCTCGACAAGGAACCGCTACTTGCGGAGGACATCGCGCCGGCGGAGCGCCCGATCAACCAGCACTGGAGCTGGGACCGCATCTTGCGTTCGCCCTTTATCAAGCAGGCGGACACGCTGATGGGGCTTTATCTGTTCGAAGAACGCTATGACGCGGAATTCATCAAGCGCCACTTCGATTACTACGAGGTCCGCACGGTGCACGAATCCTCCCTGTCGCCCTGCATCCATGCGGTGCTGGCGGCGCGGCTCGGAGACATCGACAAGGCCTACGAACTCTATCTGCGGACCTCGCGCCTCGACCTCGACGACTATAACCGCGAGGTGGACGAGGGACTTCACATCACCAGCATGGCCGGCTCCTGGATGGCGATCGTGGAAGGTTTCGGCGGCAAGCGCATGCATGACGGCAAGCTTTTCCTCAATCCGCAGCTTCACGCGAACTGGCGCAAATACGCCTTCCGTCTCTTGGTGCGCGATCATCCTGTGACCGTGACCGTGACCAGAGACGGCGTGGCGATCTTGTACAAAGGGCCTGCGCCGATCACGATCAATGTTTATGGCAAGGACCACAAAGTCGATCCCGGCAAGCTCATCACGGTCGAGCGCCCCGAACGGCGCAATGGCCACACGCTGGTCGCGGTGGGCCGATCCTTTGGGGGCAGAGGCTGATCGCGTGGCAGGGCTTACCGATTCTCTTCTTCTTACGCAGGGGCGGGAAGCATTCCGTACTGCGCTACTGGGGGAAGGTCATCAATCTGCGCTTGCGCCGCAGCAGGCTACGGTCCGGGCTACGCTCAACTGTGCCTTTGGCGCATAGCCGATATCGAATTGTTTCGCCGCCGAGGCGGCGTCTGTGCCGGGAAGGGCAAATCGTGACATACTCCGCCGCGGAGGCCGTATGGAAATAAGCGACGACAAGCTTCGGGCGCACGACCGGCCGACGTCGTTCGATATCGCCTATCGGGCCGGCGTATCGCAATCGACGGTGTCGCGTGCGCTGCGCGGCGATCCCAATGTCAGCGAGGATACCCGCCGGCGCATCGAGGCCATTGCGCGCGAGCTCAAATACAAGGTCGACAAGAACGCCTCGAACCTGCGCAGCCAGCATTCCAATACCATCGCTGTTCTGTTCTTCGAAGACCCATCGCCCGACCCGTCCTTGATCAATCCGTTTTTCCTGGCGATGATCGGATCGATCACGCGCGCTTGCGCCAGGCGCAGTTACGATCTGCTGATCTCATTCCAGAAATTCGCCCAGGATTGGAATGAGGATTACGAGGACAGCGGCAAGGCCGATGGTCTTATTCTATTGGGCTATGGCGACTTCCTGACCTATCGCGACCGGCTGCAAAAACTGGCGGAGCAGGGCACGCGCTTCGTGCGCTGGGGGGAGGTGCAGACCGCGCAACAGGGCGTCTCGATCGGCAGCGACAATTACCAGGGCGGGCGCGACGCCGCCGACCATCTGATCGGGTTGGGCCGCCGCCGGATCGCCTTCCTCGGCGACGGTTCGAGCCATTATCCGGAATTTGCCGAGCGCTACCGCGGTTACCGCGACAGGCTGGCCTCCGCGGGGCTCGAAACGTGCGAAGCCCTTCAAGTGAACGCGATCTCCTCGGAGCTCTCCGGCGTCGAGGCCGCCCGCGAGTTGATCGAGCGGCATGAACGCTTTGATGCCATCGTGGCCGCCAGCGATCTCATCGCCATCGGCGCGCTGCATGCCGTGCGGGAAGCGGGCCTCGATGTGCCGAGCGACGTCTCGATCGTCGGATATGACGATCTCCCGGCCGCAAGCCTCGTCAATCCGCCGCTGACGACGGTGGCGCAGGACACCTGGCTTGCCGGCGAGAAGCTCGTCGATACGCTGCTGCGCCTGGTCCATGGCGAACCCGCCGAAAGCCTTGTTCTGCCGACCAAGCTGATCGTGCGCCGCTCGACGGCCTCGGTTTAACCTTTCTTCTCCTTCGGTAGCCGAGCACCAGCAATCCTGAAATCAGAAAGCTGACGCCGCCGATGGCGAGCGCAAACATCGGCGCGGTATGGAACAGCCCCTTCATTGCGGGGATGTTCAGGAACGCGATCCTGAGGCAGAAGCCCAGAACGCTCGCCGCGACGAGTTGCGGAATCACGATGAAGAAATTGAAGATCCCCATATACACCCCCATCGTCTTGGCGGGCACGCTGTCCGATACGATCGCATAGGGCAGCGACAGGATGGAGGCCCAGGCAAAGCCGACGCCCAGCATCGAAACCAAGAGCCAGTTGGGATCGTGGATAAAGAGGAATGAGAGCAGTCCCGCACCACCCAGCGAAACATTGACGAGATGCGTCCGGCGCAAGCCCACACGGCGTGTGATCGCCGGTACCATCATCGATGCGAGCGCCGCGAAGCCGTTATAGGCGGCGAAGAGGACGCCGACCCAGTTGGCGCCTCGGTTGTAAGCAGCCGATTGCGCATCGACGGAACCGAAAAAAACCTCTGCAACGGCGGGTGTCGTGTAGATCCACATGGAGAACAAGGCGAGCCACGAGAAGAATTGCACCGGCGCCAGCCGCCGCATGGCGTCGGGCATCGTCTCGATGTTGACCATCAGTGTGCCGAAGAATCCTTTTGGCGGGCCTTTGCGTTGGAACAACAGCGCCAAGCCCCAGACGAGCGCGCCGCCGCCGACAAGATAAAGCTGCTTGTCCAACGCCCAATGATAGACCGCGTAGAGGCACACCGCGCCAAAGCCGGCCCAGAACAATCCCTTGCCGCGGCGCGGCTTTCCCTGCGCGCGCAACGGCGGGGACGAATCCGCAAAGCTCTCCAGCATCTTGGGCGGATATTCGCGCGTCGAAACGACCGTCCACAGGATGGAGAGGAACAGGACGCAGGCGCCCAGGAAAAAGGAAAAGCGTACGGTGTCGGGAACGACGCCCGCAGGCGCCGTGTTGCTGATGCCGGCATGCTCGAACACCCAGGGCAGGGCGCTCGCCACCACCGCACCGATGCCGATGAAGAAGCTCTGCATGGCATAACCGAGGGGGCGTTGCGCCAGCGCCAGCTGATCCCCGACGAAGGCGCGAAACGGCTGCATCGAGGTGTTGATCGATGCGTCGAGCATCCACAACATCACGGCCGCAACCCACAAAACCGGCGACAGCGGCATGATCAGAAGGGCCGTGGCGGAGAGGAGCGCGCCGGCGAGAAGGTATGGCCGGCGGCGGCCGAGCTTCGTCCAGGTACGGTCGGAGAGGTAGCCGACCAACGGCTGCACCAGCAACCCGGTCAGCGGGGCGGCAATCCACAGCGCGGGAATGTCGTCGAACTTCGCACCGAGTGTTTCAAAAATTCGCGTGGCATTGGCGTTCTGCAGGCCGAGGCCGAACTGCAGGCCAAGGAAACCGAAACACATGTTCCAGATCGCCCAGAACGTGACCGTAGGCTTCGTGGCCGGGCTCGCCGGCTCGTTCGGCTGATCCATATTTTTTTGTGAGGGCTCGGGCCCCGCTTCCTTCCCTTGACGCAGAGTACGCACGAGCCATCCCACGCGGCAACCGGCTGCATACGTATGCAACTTGCGACAGGTCGCACCCTGCAGTCCGGCACGCCTATGCATGCCCTTCTCGCTGGGCCGGTAACTAGAAATACACTCGCAGCACTTCGATCAGCTCGTCGGCAGCCTTGGCCTCGGAGCGCGAGGGTTTGCGATCTTCGTCGATCATGTGCATGTGAATATGGTCCTCGACCACCTCAGCCATGATTCCGTTGATGGCGCCCCGGGCGGTTGTCAGGAGACGCATGACCTCGGTGCAGCCAACGTCGGAGTCCAGTGCCCGCTCGATAGCATCGACTTGGCCGCGCAGCCGGCGGACCCGATTGAGCAACTTTTGTTTATCCACGAGAGTATGTGCCATTTCGACCATCCAAAAAATACCCCTTGGGGTACTTGCCTTATACCGTGAGGGGTATATATAGGATTTCAAGGGCGGTTGGAAAGCGCTTTTTCAAGCAACTTCCGAATCCCTTCGTTTGCGGTGCGCGATCTGCCGCAGGCGTTCGTCAACACAATGGGGAAGATATGAAACCGCGATTTGGAATTCGGACCGATGACGTTTTTGACGGACGCTTCCCATCCGCCATTGCCTTCATGGTCTGCTCGGGAGCCGCATAGGCCATTTGCACATGGGTCAGCCGAGTTTGGGTTGACGTGGCCGGTCTCTCGAGCTTCAGCGAAACCCCTCAAGCAAGAGGAGGCAAAAATGACCTTCCACTTCAATGTCTGGCCTTTTTCGAATCCCATCTCCGGAATGGCGAAGAAATCTCGCTTGGGCCGGTCCGCGCCCGCCCGCCCTCGCCAGCACTTGGTCGCACATTGGCGGCGGGGAAAGGACGGCCATCTCGAACTCCATTGGGAGGCTGTACCCGATTAGTTCCCAAACTTCCTCGACGCGCGCTGGTGTGGCACCGGTGCGCGCCGAGGCAGAACCTTCACATCGCTGGTATAACGTGACCGTCAAGGATTTCGTGCTATGACCGCATGTGGGAATGCGCACCGCGCTGTCGCCGCCACGTTAGGTTTTATGCTTTGTTCGTGGCGACAAGAGCGTGGGCAGATGACACGCAGGAGGATTGGTCGCTGCACGGCCAATCGACCTTCATCGATCAATATCACCCTGCATTTAGGTCGCTTTATAGCGGCCGCAACAGCCTCGATTCCGGCAGTCGCGGCGATGAAACTTTCGATGCCACGCTGTTCGCTGGTGTTCGTCTCTGGGATGGCGGAGAAGCCTATATCAACCCCGAAATCGACCAGGGTTTCGGGCTCGACAATACCCTGGGCGTGGCAGGCTTTCCGAGCGGCGAGGCCTATAAGGTGGGGAAGTCCACGCCTTATTTCCGGCTGCATCGGCTGTTCATGCGCCAGACCTTCGATCTCGGCGGCGGCGGGCGACCCTGTTGCAGCAGGTGCAAACCAACTCGCCGGCGCACACACCGAGGACAATCTTGTCATCACGGCCGGGAAATTCTCGGTCACGGACATTTTCGATGCCAACACCTATGCCCATGATCCTCGGGGCGATTTCCTCAATTGGTCGATCATCGATTCCGGTGCGTACGATTATGCCGCCGATTCATGGGGTTATAGTTATGGCATTGCGGGAGAATGGACACAGTCCTGGTGGACGGTCCGCGCCGGTCTCTTCGATCTATCGCGCAATCCCAACGTGCCGGCGCTGGTTCGCGGCTTCGGGCAATACGAATTGGTGGCAGAGGCGGAAACGCGCCATACATGGTGGGGCGAGCCCGGCAAGCTCAAGCTGCTCGGCTATTCAATCGCGGCCGGATGGGCTCGTATAACGACGCGGTGAACCTGGCGCTCGCCACACATGAGACACCGAACACGGCGCTCGCGCGTCAAAGCGGCGTCGCGACCGGGCGCTGCCCTCAATCTCGAACAGCAGATTGACGACACACTCGGCCTGTTCGCCCGCGCTAGCCTGAACGACGGCAGCAAGGAAGCGTACGAGTTTACCGAAATCAACCGCTCGCTTGCGGTAGGACTGTCCCTGAAAGGCGGGGGATGGGGCCGCCCCAACGACACTGTTGGCGTGGCAGGTGTTGTCAATGCGTTGTCCTCGTCGGCGCGTCGGTACTTTGCCGCCGGCGGCATCGGCATCCTCATCGGCGACGGCCAATTGCCCCATTACGCTACGGAGAACATTCTCGAAACCTACTATAGCGCGCAGATGACAGACTGGTTGGTTGCGAGCGCAGATTACCAGTTTATCGCCAACCCGGCCTACAATAGGGACCGCGGACCTGTATCGGTTCTGAGCGTACGCCTGCATGCCCAATTCTGAGGCACGAAGACGCAGAATGTTGATCGCACCGCGCGAGGCACGTCGGTTTTACGGCACAGGCAATTTCGGGAACGCGCAACGATGCCGCACTCGAACAAATAGTCGGGCGGCTAAGTCTCGAACCCTATGTCTCCGCTGCCACTTGGCAAATCGACCGAACGAACCCGGAAGCGTAATGGACATCAGTCTTGCGAAACTCAGTTTGTTAGATTGATTGTCGTGGACGCTCTTGGGAGCATGTACTGGGACGAATAAAGCCTGCAATGTTCCGATGTGGATGAAATCGAATACCGGCGTGTACGAGTATGTCGTTTCACCAAGTACCACTGTTGTGTTCGGCGTATCCAGCGCCGTCGGAATGGCAATGCTCTGCCCGGCCGTTTTGGCTGTTCCGTTCAGAGCCTGACTCCAGGCGACCGTCGCTCTTCCGTTTCCGTCAATGGTGATGCAGGTCACCACGACTGTTGCGTTAGACGAGGGATAAGGTGCTAGGACTTGCGCGGATGCATTGAGTATATCCGGCATCTGCGAACTGGCACTGATGGTTGTGTATTGCGTTACAAGGTTGGTGACCGTGCTTGCTGTGAGCGCGACCATGCGATTGAGCGCGACGCCCTGTGCGACCTCGGCGCTTCCAAAATACAGCAGGAGCATAATCGGAAGAATCAGCGCGAATTCGACCGCGCTTACGCCGCGGTGGTCGAAAATTAATCGACAATACTCAGAGGTTTTGCGCCGGGTCGGAACAGCCATGAATATGGACATCCCTCTAATAGGGCTCGTTGCGGAATACGGCGGTCGCCACCAGCAATCTCGCATTGCCGTTCATATTCGAAATGTTGAAGCCGAGCGGCGCGGTGACGACCGGCAATTGATAAAAAACCTGCACCAGCAGAATATCGCCGGGTGTGCCGGTGTTATAATTCAACAGAGAGCCGTTGAAGTTACCGTTTTGAACCGGGTTCAGTTGTGAAATGCCCCCGAAGGTCGCGAAGGTCTGGACGTTCACGTAAATGTTGGAGCAGCTGAGAACAGTCGCATTGGCGCAGACATTCTGTTGGAATTGCGTCGCGGTCATTCCTTGAGACTGCGCTTGCCCGGTCATAATCAACCGCGCGGATTTGTCGTTGCCGTTTGGAGAACCTGTTGGGCAAGGAACGCAAACCCGATTTCGAATATGGCCAGCAGCAAAGCGAAGAACGGCAAAGCGACAAGGGCGAACTCGACGGCGGTGGCGCCGTCTTCTCGCCAGACAAATTTGTGTGCGAGCGTGGTCGTGCCCAACGACCGGAAAGCGGCAGTAATCCTTAAACGGAGCCTTGGCATGGATTTGGCGCGTCCGAGCTGGCGGCGATTGCGGACCAAAGCATCGGGCACTACGGTTAGGAATTAGTTGCAGTCGAATTAATAAAGTCTTTCCACAGATCGCCCTATCGACATACCGGATCAAGCCGTCATTTCGATAGATATGCGGATTGAACCGCCAATTGGAACAACGCGATCATCGCGGCGGATATGTCGCCGCCGGTTTGGACTTCGTAATAAAGACCCGGCGAGGCACAGTTTTGCAGGGTTGATTCGATGTTGCTTTGAAATTGCGAGATATAGGAATTGTACCAGTCATTGGTCGGAAGCGGCAGGTAGGTCGTGTAGAGGACCGCAATCCGGATGCCGCGGTTTTTTATCGTGTTGCACCAATTCGTATTGCTCGCAGATTCCTGCGGATTAATCGTTGATTGCTGTCGATTGCCGCAGCAAACACTGCCATAGGCCGCCGCGATCCCCGGATTGCCGGATATGGCTTCGTCTTCGACGCCGTCGGTGACGATGAAAAGAACTTCTTGCGGCGTATCCCCATGAACGCCGGTGCCGCTACCCGGATTGGGCATGACCGAGTTGATGCTCTGCAACGCATTGTCGTAATTGGTGTCCGTGTCGCCGTTGTTGTTGTTCGACGTCAACCAGTTGTTGGCATAAACCTCCAGGACATCGATGCTGCCGGCTTCGGACTGCGCCGTGCCGAGGCTTGATGTCAGAGCCCCAACGGCATTGAAGCCCGTGTCGAACGTATAGATCGCCATCCGGTAACTTGCGGTGTTCGTGTTCTCGGTGCTTTGGGCCGTGGTCATGAGATTTTGCGCAGCCTGCCTCAACAAATCGATGCGCAACGTCACGCCCAAATTGCGCGCCAAGGCATAGTTATCCTCGCCGTTCGGATTGCCCAGATTGTCGGACGAGGGATGCGTTTCGTGACAAGCGAACGCACAACCGCCTTGGCTCTGCGTGTTGTTGACCATCGTATTGATGTCGTTTTGCGTTGCGGCGATGGCCATGGACGGGGAATCGTCCAGCAACAGATAGAAATCGATGTTTGGCGCAAGCCCCGCCGTGGCTTGCGAACTTCCCGACAAGGAGAATGTTGTCATGCCCAGAACGTTTGGAAAAGAATTCTGCGACGAGGCGGTGTAACTCACTGTGACGACGCGCTTCGAGCCGCTTGTCGCAATCGAGACCGTCAAATTGCTGACGTTATAGGTGACGCCCGGTATTGCGCTTGCTTGGGCGTTGAACGTGTTTTGTGCTGCGGTCGTTGCGGCGGCGATGCTTTGAGCCATCATGGCCGGCGTGACCGCTGCGAGGGCGGCAGCATCGGCGGCGGCGTTCAGCTTTGCCTGTCTATCGGCCGCGAATGCGTAATCGATACCCATGCCCATCAGGAAGACCATGGGGATGGATGCCAGGGCAAAAATTATGGCGACGTTCGCCGACCGGTCTCGCGCGAACCGGCGAAGAAAGCCGAAAAACATCCGGTCGTTCCTAACTGGGGCCGGATGACAAGATGACGGATTCAAGGTTAGGGACGCGTTAATACCCGACCGTTCTGCTCATTGTTTTTCTCTGAGGCCGGCGTCGTTGGTAGAATTGTGGTGAAGCTCCTCATTTTCCGGCCTCAAGCGTTCACTTGAAGGTTGAGAAAATAAGTCGACATTTCGAACAAACTGGATCAGGAGGCCAATTTGCCAAGGTTAAGCGGGCGGCCTCGAATTAGACGCCCATATCTTTCAAAACGGCTCGCAAAGCCGGTGCAATATCCGGTCTCTGTAAGCCGACTGCGATATTGGCCTGCAGAAAGCCCACCTTGTCGCCGCAATCGTATCGCGCGCAGGTGGTCTCCACCGCGTGGAATGGCATCCGTCCGATCAAACGGGCCATTGCGTCGGTCAATTGAATCTCGTTGCCGGCGCCGCGCTCCTGCTTGTCCAGCTCGGTGAATATCTCGGGCTGGAGAATGTAGCGCCCAATAATGCAAAGCCTGGAAGGCGCTTTCGACGGTTCCGGCTTTTCGACGAGAGCCCTCACTTCTGTCGCGTTGCCCTTTTTTTCGCCCGGATCGATGACGCCATAACGCTTCGTCTCTTCGCGCGGCCGTTCTTCCGCCGCAACGATGCACCCGCCGCCCACTCGGTGATAGGCCTCCACCATTTGGGCCAGTCCGCTGGGTTTTCCAACCATGAGATCGTCGGGCAATAGAACCGCGAACGGCTCAGCGCCAATGAAATGTCGCGCGCACCAAACGGCGTGCCCTAAGCCCAGCGGCTGTTGCTGGCGCACAAAACCGACCGAGCCGGTTTGCGGCAGCATTTCCAAAAGACTCTTTAGTTCCGCCGTTTTTTCCCGTGCCCGCAGCTGGGATTCCAGCTCATAGGCGTGATCGAAATGGTCGGAAATGATGTGCTTGCCGCGCCCGGTGACAAATACGAACTGCTCGATTCCGGCTTCCTTTGCTTCCTCGACGGCGTATTGGATAACCGGCTTGTCGACGACGGGAAGCATTTCCTTGGGGACTGCTTTGGTGGCGGGTAAGAAGCGTGTACCGAGCCCTGCGACGGGGAGGACGGCTTTGCGGACGGGGCGTGAGTTTGGCATAGGAACCTGTGCGTAAGTTGTGCGCGAATGCTCTCTTTCATCGCATATCGATGCAGTTAGCGTCTACTCGGAAGCTGACGCTATCATGTCGCTTTCGATTGTAGAGGTTCGTGAGACTCAGATGCATAGGAACCGGATCGCGGGCCTGACGTTTGCGCTCGTCGCCTTGATCCATGGGCGGTCATTGGCGGGAACGCCAGCCAGCCAGGCTCGCCAGCTCATGGATTTGGGGGTGGCCCACGAGCGACTCGGTCAGCACCAGACCGCGCTCGGCGAGTTCACGCAGGCGCTGGCGTTGAAGGCGCTGTCAGCACCCGATCGCGTGCGCGCGATCTTCGACCGTGGTGTGGCGCTGGATGCACTCGGTCGGACCAAGGACGCTATCCGCGACTATTCCGATGCCGCCCGCCTCGATTCGCACTTCGCTCCGGCGCTCAACAACCGTGCGAATGCTTATCGTCGGCTGGGCAAACTGAACGAAGCCAAACGGGACTACTTGGCTGCGCTGGCTTGTAGCGATGTTGCACGGGAATACCCTTATTATGGGCTGGCCCAGATAGCCCAAGCGACGGGCGACAGCCCCACGGCGCGCGATTACTACAATAAGGCTTTGGCGGCCAATCCGACTTTTGCGTTGGCGGCCCAGAGCTTGGCTGTTCTGTCTAGAGAAACCACAACCTCGGCAGTCTCGCTGCGTCCGCCGCCCGCCTTGCATTTGCCTCCACAACCGTCCGCCCAAACAACACCTTTTGTGCCGCCGCCGGCCAGACAGATGCCCGCCGCACAAGCCCAGAACGACGGGCCGAAACCGGCTCAGCCGGTGACCAAGGCCCTTCCAGGAACAGAAAAACCGGTCTCGAAACCAGCGCCCGAGCCTGCTCTGAGGGCTGCCATCGTTGATAGAGGGTCAAAATCGGGGACTGTAACCGGAGCGGCGCAGATTCAGCTTGGCGCGTTTCGCGACCAAGCCTCCGCCACGGAAGGTTGGAATAAAATTATCGCCGCCGCGGACGGTGCGCTCGACGGCAGGTCGCCGAACGTCATTCCTGTCGATCTCCCCGGTAAGGGAAGGTATTATCGCTTGCGCATTTCCGTAGAGGACAAAAAAGCCGCTGCGAAACTTTGCAGCGCGCTCGTTGCGGACGGAATTTCCTGCCTGCCCGTCAGGGATTGACCGCCGATCCAAATCTGATTTTCTGTCAGTGATAATTCCAATCACTCCAGGGGAGCAGAATGATCGGGATCACCGCATACGGAGCCTACATTCCGCGCCGTAGACTCCAACGCAAAGCGGTGGCCGAAGCCAACGCTTGGTTCGCGCCAGGTCTGGTGGGCGGCGCCAAAGGCGAACGGGCGATGGCCAACTGGGACGAAGACAGCGTCACGATGGCGGTGGAGGCCGGACGGGACTGCCTGCCGGCTGCCGATCCGCTCAAGGATCGTTGCAACATCGACGCAATCTATTTCGCTTCGACAACCATGCCGTTCGCCGATCGGCAAAATGCCGGCATCGTTTCCGCAGCGCTCGGTCTTTCGCAGAATATTTCGTCTTTCGATATCACGGGTTCGCAGCGAGCTGGGCTCTCCGCTTTGATCGCCGCGCTGGATGGCGTGAATGCGGGACGAACAAAATCAGCCTTGTTGGTCGGCAGCGAAAAGCGCAAGGCGCGCGCCGCGTCCACCCAAGAACTGGCTTATGGAGACGCAGCAGCGGCGCTGGCGTTGGGTGATACGAACGTCATCGCCAAGTTTGTCGCCAGCCATTCCCTATCCGTCGATTTTGTCGATCATTTCCGCGGGGAAAGTGAGGAATTCGATTATAGTTGGGAAGAACGCTGGGTTCGCGATGAGGGTTTTACAAAAATTGTGCCCGCCGCCGTCAAGGCGTTGCTGGAAAAAACGGGCATAACAGCGGCGGGCATCGCGCATTTTATTCTGCCTTGTCCGTTTGCCAGACTGGACCAGGCAATTGCCAAGATGTGCGGCATCGATCCAGCGCGCGTGCGCGACAATCTTGCGGCGAATGTGGGCAACAGCGGCGCGGCGCATGGCTTGTTGATGCTGGTGCACGCGCTGGAAGACGCCAAGTCGGGCGAGAAAATATTGCTGACGCAATTTGGCCAAGGCTGCGATGCGCTGTTGTTCGAAGTGACGCCTGCCATAACCACTCTTTCCGAGCGCAAAGGCGTGAGCGGATCGCTTTTGCGGCGCAAGGAAGAGACGAACTACCTCAAATATCTTGCCTTCAATGGTCTTCTGACGCTCGAAAAAGGAATGCGTGCGGAGACTGATAAGCGCACGGCGTTGTCGGTCCTTCATCGCAAGAGCGACATGCTGTTGGGCATGGTGGGTGGCAGGTGCAAAATGTGCGGCACGGCGCAGTTTCCGCGCGCGCGTATTTGCGTCAATCCCAATTGCAAAGCCGTTGACAGTCAGGAGCCCTGCGGATTCTCCGAGCGGACGGGTAGCGTGCTCTCATGGTCGGCGGATTTTCTAACCTTTGCGATGGAACCGCCCAATCATTACGGCATTATCAGCTTTCGGGATGGCGGTCGCGTCATGATGGATATCACCGACATTGAACCGGGCCAAATCGATACGGGCGCACAAATGCGTATGGTCTTCCGTGTCAAGGACGTGGATGAAAAGCGCGGCTTCAAACGTTATTTCTGGAAGGCCGCACCGGTCTCCTGAGTTTGGATGTCATTCGATATTTCCATCGCGGCCACCGCAATGACAGCCTCCCACGCGCCGCGATCGAGGCTTCCCTCGCGGTAGATTTCCGAGCCGAGTGAACAATTTCATTCTCGGCGCCGAGCGCATAATCTGACGGCGGTTCGAGAATGAGGCGTGGTTATGGCGAGCGGTATCAAAGACAAAGTGGCGATCCTGGGAATGGGCTGCTCGAAGTTCGGCGAGCGATGGGAGGCCGGCGCCGAAGAACTGATGGTGGAAGCATATCTCGAAGCACTGTCCGACGCCGCTGTTGATACGAGTCAGATTCAAGCTGCGTGGTTTTCCACGGCAATCGAGGAACAGCATGTCGGCAAAGGGGGGACGCCGCTTTCTGTCGCGCTGCGCTTGGCGAACATTCCCGTAACGCGCGTAGAGAATTTTTGCGCCAGCGGTTCCGAAGCATTTCGCGGCGCGGTTTATGCCGTGGCAGCAGGTGCCTGCGACATCGCCTTGGCGCTGGGTGTCGAGAAACTCAAAGACACCGGTTATGGCGGCTTGCCTCAGCGCGAGGGTTCGACTCTGGCTCCGCTGTGGAGCGCCAACGGGTCGGCACCCGGGAACTTCGCGCAGCTTGCCTCGGCCTATCGGGCCAAACATGGCGTTTCGAAAAGCGATTTGAAACGCGCCATAGCCCATGTCTCCGTGAAAAGCCACGCCAATGGCGTGAAGAACCCGAAAGCTCATCTGCAAAAGGCCATCACCGAAGAGATGTGCCTGAACGCGCCGATGATCGCCGAGCCGCTTGGGCTGTTCGATTGCTGCGGTGTGTCTGATGGAGCAGCCTGCGCCATTGTGACCACTCCGGAAATTGCTAAAGCGATGGGAAAGAGAAACCTTGTCACCGTGAAGGCGTTACAGCTTTCGCTGTCGAACGGGCTGGAGAGCCAGCATAATTCCTGGGACGGCAGTTATTTCCACACGGCGCGTATTGCATCCAAGCGCGCCTATGAAGAGGCCGGTATCAAGAACCCCCGTGACGAAATTTCGATGATGGAGGTCCATGATTGCTTCTCCGTCACCGAACTCGTGACGATGGAAGATCTGCATATCTCGCGCGAAGGCAAGGGCTGGAAGGACGTGATGGACGGCCTCTATGACTCGGACGGCGAAGTACCATGCCAGATCGACGGCGGGCTCAAATGTTTTGGGCATCCGATCGGCGCCAGCGGTCTTCGGATGTTATATGAGATGTATCTTCAGCTTCAGGGGCGCGCGGGCTCGCGCCAGTTGAAGGATCCAAAACTTGGTCTCACGCACAATCTGGGCGGTGCGCCCGCGATGAATGTGTGCTCGGTGGCCATTATCGGGGCAGAAGGCACCTAGACAATCCTGCAATTGCGGTGACGGCCTGCGGCGTTCCAAAACGCCCGCTGCGCTTGCCAGCTCTTGCGCAACTTGGTCATTATCGGTGCTGCCGAACGGACGGACTGTCCGCTGGACGGCCCATATTGCCGTTCCGGCGCGCTGTGCGGAAAGGAAAGCGGGGTTTTTGTGGCAAAAGTTGCTCGTCTCTATCCAGTCATTCTTTCCGGCGGATCCGGTACTCGCCTTTGGCCGCTATCGCGATCCTCGTTGCCCAAGCAATTATTGGCCTTGCATGGCAGCCGCACGATGATTCAGGAAACAGCGCGGCGCGCCGAGTTGCCCGCCGTCGCACCGCCAATTCTGCTGTGCAATGACGACCACCGGTTTCTTGTTGCCGAGCAAATGCTGGAGATCGGTCTGAAGCCAAGTGCGATCGTGCTTGAGCCGATGGGACGAAACACGGCTCCCGCGGCCGCGGTTGCGGCGTTGGTCGCCGCCGAAAATAATCCGGACGCCGTCATCCTGCTGTTACCGTCCGATCATGTCGTGACCGACGAACCAGCCTTCCGCGATGCCGTCGCCGTTGCCACACGGGCCGCGGAAGCGGGCAGCATCGTCACATTCGGTATGCAGCCGACGGCGCCCGAAACCGGTTACGGTTATATTCAGCGGGGCACTCCGATAGGCGGCGTGGATGGTGCCTTCAAAGTGCAGCGTTTTGTCGAGAAGCCCGATGCCAAAACGGCGATGGGCTATATCGCGGATGGTGGGTATTTTTGGAATGGCGGCATGTTCGTGTTTCGCGCCGATGTGTTGCTGGGGGAAATCGACCGTCACGCTCCGACAGTACTGCCTGCCGTTCGCGAGGCCCTGGCGAAAGCCAAACGCGATCTCGATTTCATTCGCCTCGACGCCGATTGTTTCGCACGGGCGCCCAACATCTCCATCGACTATGCCATTATGGAGCGCACCGAGCGCTCGGCATTGGTGCCTTGCTCGATCGGTTGGAGCGATGTCGGGTCATGGTCGTCTTTGTGGGAAATCCGGGAACAGGACTCATCGGGCAACGTCTTTGTTGGCGATGTCATCGCGCATGACACCCACGGCTCATTCGCACATAGCGAGAAGCGGCTGACGGCGCTGGTCGGCGTCCACGATCTCGTCGTGGTCGCTACGAAAGATGCCGTTCTGGTGGCCGACAAATCGCGCGCACAGGACGTCAAGGCCATTGTCGACCGCCTCAAAGCTGAGGGACGGCATGAATTTGTCGAACACACGACGGTTTTCCGCCCATGGGGCAGCTATGAGACGATCGATCTCGGCGATCGTTTCCAGGTTAAGCACATCATGGTGAAGCCGGGCGGCGTGCTCTCTCTGCAGCTGCATCATCATCGCGCCGAACATTGGGTGGTGGTGCAAGGCATCGCGCGCGTAACCTGCGGCGACAAGGTTTTCCTGCTGCAGGAAAATGAATCGACCTTTATTCCTCTCGGCGAGAAACACCGCCTTGAAAATCCCGGCAAAATGCCATTGCGTTTGATCGAGGTTCAATCCGGGCCTTATCTCGGCGAAGACGACATTGTGCGTCTTGACGACATGTATGGGCGGACAGCCAACAAAACATAATCCCCGCCTTGTCATCGGGGGGCTTGCATATGGTGCGGCGCGGGCCTATTTCACAGTAGTTTTCCGGGGTCAGCATAATTGTCCACCAAGAACACCGTAATATCTCATTTGCACCGCCTGGAGGCGGAAAGCATTCATATCATGCGGGAGGTGGCGGCCGAGTTCGCCAACCCGGTGATGCTCTATTCCATCGGCAAAGATTCGTCGGTGATGTTGCATTTGGCGATGAAGGCATTTTATCCCTCAAAGCCGCCATTTCCGCTGTTGCATGTCGACACGACGTGGAAGTTTCGGGAGATGATCTCGTTTCGTGACGAGACGGCCAAACGCTTGGGCCTCAAGCTCCTGGTGCATGTGAATGAAGACGGCGTGGCGCGCGGGATCAATCCATTTGATTCCGGTTCGGTGTTGCATACCCAAGTCATGAAAACCGAGGCGCTGAAACAAGCGCTCGACAAATACGGCTTTGATGCTGCGTTCGGCGGTGCGCGCCGCGACGAGGAGAAATCCCGCGCCAAGGAGCGCATTTTCTCGTTTCGCAGCGCGGCGCACGCTTGGGACCCAAAGAACCAGCGTCCGGAACTCTGGCGCGTCTACAACACCCGCATCAACAAGGGGGAATCGATTCGCGTTTTTCCGCTCTCCAATTGGACCGAGCTGGATATCTGGCAATACATCCTGTCCGAAAACATTCCGATCGTTCCACTCTATTTCGCCAAGAAGCGGCCGGTTGTTGAGCGCGACGGAACGCTTATCATGGTCGATGACGAGCGGATGAAATTACGCTCCGGCGAGAAGATTGAAGATCGGCTGGTGCGTTTCCGCACGCTTGGCTGCTATCCGCTAACCGGCGCCATCGAATCCCCCGCGGATACGCTCGAAGCCATCGTGACCGAGATGTTCACGGCACGCACTTCGGAGCGCCAAGGCCGGCTGATCGACGGAGACGAAAAAGCCTCGATGGAAAAGAAAAAGCGCGAGGGCTATTTCTGATGGCCGCGCCGGATCTCAAATCATTTCTCGCGGCACAGGAAAAGAAATCACTATTGCGCTTCCTGACTTGCGGCAGCGTCGACGACGGCAAATCCACGCTGATCGGCAGACTGCTTTATGATTCCAAATTGCTGTTCGAGGACACGTTGTCCGCGCTGGAAAAAGATTCCAAACAACACGGCACAACGGGCGACGACATTGATTTTGCGCTTTTGGTGGACGGCTTGGAGGCCGAGCGGGAGCAGGGCATTACTATCGACGTGGCGTATCGCTTCTTTGCCACCGATAAGCGCAAATTCATTGTCGCGGATACGCCCGGCCACGAACAGTACACGCGCAATATGGCAACGGGCGCGTCGAATTCCGAATTGGCGATTATTCTTGTCGATGCACGCAAAGGCGTGCTGACTCAAACGCGGCGTCATACCTATATCGCCTCGCTTCTCGGCATCCGCCACATTGTGCTGGCCGTGAATAAGATCGATTTGGTCGATTATTCGCAGGACGTATTTGACCGCATATCCGCCGAGTTTTCCGAGTTCGCGGCGCATTTGGGATTTCTTAGCCGCGTGGCCATCCCGATTTCGGCGCGCTTCGGCGATAACGTGATCTCGAACAGCACAAAGACGCTTGGTATGGCGGTCCTGCGTTACTGCCTTTTCTTGAGACCGTCGACGTCGAGTTGGCACTCAGCGACAAGCCGTTTCGGATGCCCGTGCAATGGGTAAATCGCCCAAATCTCGATTTTCGCGGCTTTTCCGGAACGGTTGTCAGCGGCCGTATCAAAGCCGGCGATGCTGTGGCCGTGGCAAAGTCGGGCCGCACGAGCACCGTCAAGCGTATTGTCACCATGGATGGCGATCTGTCCGAAGCGATTGCCGGAGATGCGGTTACCCTGACATTGGAGGATGAGATCGATATCTCGCGAGGCGACGTTTTGTGTGCAACAGGCGCGCGCGCAGAGGTGTCGGATCAACTCGCGGCGCACATTTTGTGGATGACAGAGGAGGCGCTGCTTCCCGGCCGTCAGTACCTGTTAAAGCTGGCCACCACCACGGTTCCCGCGCAGATCACCGCGCTTAAACACAAAATCGATGTCAACACGCTCGATCATTTGGCGGCCAAGACGCTGAACTTGAACGAAGTCGGATACGCAAATTTCTCTCTAGCCCAACCCATTGCTTTCGATCCCTATGCGGAAAATCGGGATATGGGCGGGTTTATCCTGATCGATCGTTTCACCAACGCGACCGTTGGCGCCGGAATGATCGAGTTCGGTCTGCGCCGCGCGACCAACGTGCATTGGCAGGCGCTCGACGTGAACAAAGATGTTCGTGCCGCGCTCAAGCATCAAAAACCTGCGGTGCTTTGGTTCACCGGCCTGTCGGGCTCGGGCAAATCGACCATCGCCAACATCGTCGAGCGCACGCTGTATTCGCAGGGGCGGCACACCTATCTGCTCGACGGAGACAATGTTCGTCATGGCCTTAATCGCGACCTCGGATTTACCAATGCCGATCGCGTCGAGAATATCCGCCGTGTTGCGGAAGCCGCCAAATTGTTCGTCGATGCGGGATTGATCGTGCTCGTGTCGTTCATCTCGCCATTTCGCTCCGAACGGCGAATGGCGCGAGAGCTGGTCGGCGATGGCGAGTTCGTCGAAGTCTTTGTCGATACGCCGCTCGAAGTCTGTATGGCGCGCGACCCCAAGGGCCTCTACCGGAAGGCCAAAGCCGGTACGATCAGGAATTTCACCGGCATCGACAGTCCCTACGAGCCGCCGCAAACCCCGGAGATCGTGCTAAAAACCGTGGACTGGCGATGCGCCGTTCCAGGCCCAAGCCATTATGGCTTATCTGTCGCAGCATGGTTACATCACATAAATACGGACATTTACCGGCTGAATTCTGATCTTCTCAGGGACGGCTTGACCGATCAACTTTTGTTGAAGACAGGCTTGACCCTTGGCCTGTATTGTCCGGGCCAAATCGGGCGCGACAATCGCGATTGCCGCCGTTATTTTGAGGGGTTCTGCCATGAATCGGATTCGTGTATTGAGCATTACAGCGGCAGTATTTGCGCTGACCGCCTGTTCCATGATGGACAAACCCGTGCCGCCCCCAGCCCCTCCGCCACCACCGACCAATCCGTTTTTTGAACCGAGCCCGCTGCCGCTGCAGGCGCCGCAGTTCGATCGCATCAAGGACAGCGATTATCAGCCCGCGATCGAAGAGGGAATGAAGCGCGATCTGGCGGATATGGAATGCAATCGCCAACGATCCGGCGGCACCGACCTTCGACAACACGATCGTGGCGATGGAAAAAGCCGGCGCCCTGCTGACGCGTGTGCAGCTTGTGTTCAATGCCGTTACGGGTGCCAACACCAACGACACGCTGCAGAAAGTGCAAGAGGACGAGGCACCCATACTCGCCGCGCATCAAGATGCAATCTATCTCAACGACAAATTGTTCAAACGCGTCAAAGCAATCTACGACACAAGAGAAACGCTGAATTCCGATCCCGAAGCGCGCAAATTGCTTGACGTTTATTACATGGCTTTTGTGCATGCCGGCGCTCAACTGAACGACGCCGACAAAGCCAAGCTTATGGACATCAACAAGCAACTCTCGACGTTGGAAACTTCGTTCGAGAATAAGCTGCTGGCCGGGACCAAGGCCGGCGCTTTGGTTGTCGACGACAAATCCAAGCTGACGGGGTTGAGCGATGGTGTTATCGCGGGTGCGGCGCAAGCTGCGGAAGCCCGCGGTCTCAAAGGGAAGTTCGTTATTTCGCTCCAAAACACGACACAACAGCCCTTGCTGCAGTCGTTGAGCGATCGCGCCACGCGGCAGGAATTGTTCGAACATTCCTGGACCCGCACGGAGAAGGGCGACGCCAACGATACGCGCGACACGATTGCCACCATAGCGCAGCTTCGCGCGCAAAAGGCCGCGTTGCTCGGTTTTCCAAACTGGGCGGCTTATGTGCTTGAGGACCAAATGGCGAAGAATCCGGCTGGCGTGGAGACGTTTCTTTCCAAGCTCGTGCCCGCGGCAACCGCCAGGGCGCGCGGGGAAGCCAAGGATATCCAGGCCGTCATCAACAAGAGCGGCAAGCACTTCAAACTCGCGCCGTGGGATTGGGAGCTTTATGCTGAACAGGTCCGCAAAGCGAAATACGATTTGGATGAAAACCAAGTCAAACCGTATTTCGAACTCAACAATGTTCTCGAAAACGGCGTGTTCTACGCCGCCAACCAGCTCTACGGCCTTACGTTCAAGGAGCGCACAGACATTCCGGTATATCAGCCGGATGTGCGCGTGTTCGAGGTGTTCGACAAGGACGGCTCGACGCTAGGCCTGATGTATTTCGATTACTTCAAGCGCGACAACAAATCGGGCGGCGCCTGGATGGATAGCTTTGTCGGCCAGTCCAAGCTGTTGGGTACCAAGCCGGTAATCTACAACGTTGCCAACTTCACCAAGCCAGCACCCGGCCAGCCCGCATTGATCTCCTTCGACGACGTCACGACGATGTTTCATGAATTCGGGCACGCGTTGCATGGTCTGTTTGCCGATCAGCAATATCCGACGCTATCGGGAACCAATGTGGCGCGCGATTTCGTGGAGTTTCCCTCGCAGTTCAACGAGCACTGGGCGCTCGATCCGGCCGTGTTTGCCCATTACGCCACCCATTACGAAACGCATCAGCCGATGCCGCAGGCGCTGGTGGACAAGATCAAGAAGGCCGCCAAGTTCAATATGGGCTATATGATGACGGAACTGTTGTCCGCCGCAGAGTTGGATATGCAATGGCACACATTGACGTCCGCCATGCCTAAGCAGGACGTGGACAAATTCGAAATACAGGCGCTGAAGAATGCGCATGTCGATTTGGCCGACGTGCCGCCGCGCTATCGTTCCAGTTATTTCCTGCACATTTGGAGTAATGGTTACTCAGCAGGCTACTATGCCTATCCGTGGACCCAAATGCTCGCCGATGATGCCTTCGCGTGGTTTAAAGAACACGGCGGCTTGACCCGCGAAAACGGCCAGCGGTTCCGCGACATGATCCTTTCGCGCGGCCATACGCTGGACTATGGCGAGATGTATCGGGCCTTCGCGGGCCGCGATCCGCAGATCAAGCCGATGCTTGAAAACCGCGGGTTGGTGAAGAGCAAGGATTGAACGACCAGGAAAGGACGGGCGGCCTTATGCCGCCCGTCACCTTTCGCCAAACTACGGCCTGGAGTCGTTCGCCTTGGCGGCCGCGTCGTTTGCGGGCTCGGCGTTAAAGCCCATTTGCGTGATCACAACCTTATAAACGGCACCGTCCGCTAGCGGCATGAAGTTCGCCGATCCGAAGCGGCGGTCTTGCACCAGCGCGTGGCTTATCAGCCAATCGATCCAGCTTTGAGGTAGATACTGATTGATCTTCGGCGGCGGGCCTTTGATGTTGCAAGCTGTGATCGGTCTTCCGTTCGCGGATTCAGCCGTTTCGTACATGTTCGACAATAAATTCAAGGTGTAAGTGGCATTGAGGCCGATCTCGTTGGCCCAGGGTTGCCATTTCTGCACGCGCCCGGCGAGCAGCCAATCGTCGCCCTGCAACTGACAGGTCTGGGGAGGCAAGCTGCTATCGAGGCGTTTCACGGTCACCGCGTATTGCTTGTTTGTGACATCGAGGGCGTGGACGCTGACCTCGGCGACGGGAGCCTCATAGGTTAGCCGGGAATAGCTTTGCAGATTGAGGCCGAGCAGGCCCGCCGCTAGCCCTGCAATCGTTGCTGCGCCGCCGCCCGTCAAACCAACGCCCGCGCGAACGGCGCGTCCGTGGAACAAGTGCCCGGCACCCGCTATGAAGAAGATCAAACCCAGTGCTGCAACGGCCAGCGGACCGAAAATCCAGATCGAATCCATGTCGCACCCCTCTGACGCCCCCCCATAGCCTACCCAGTTGGTATAGCTTTCGTCTAGTAAACGTTAGAATTGTGGCAAGATACCCGCGCTGCGATCGAAGGAACCCAGCAAATGAACTTTTTGGTGACCGGCGCGGCCGGTTTTATTGGCTTCCACACGACGGCAGCTTTGTTGGCGCGCGGACATCGCGTGACCGGATTGGACGCGCTCAACGCCTATTATGATCCGGCACTAAAGCATGCCCGATTGGCGCAGCTCGATGGCCGAAACGGCTTTCGCTTCGCAAAAGGCGATATCGCCGAGGACGGTGCGCTGGAAAGCGCCGCCAATGGCGAGCGCTATGACGTTGTTCTCAATCTCGCTGCGCAAGCCGGTGTTCGCTATGCCTTGAAGGCCCCTAAGGCTTATACGCGCTCGAACCTTGTCGGCCACCACAATGTGCTCGAATTTGCCCGTCACCACGAAGGCTTGCAGCATCTCGTCTATGCGTCATCGAGCTCGGTCTATGGCAATGACAGCGTGGCGCCCTTTTCGGAGGACCAGCGTGCCGATCGTCCCGTCTCCTATTACGGCGCAACCAAGAGAGCCGGCGAATTGCTGTCCCACTCCTATGCCGAGCTGTTTGGGCTGAAGCAGACGGGGCTGCGTTTTTTCACGGTTTATGGAGATTGGGGCCGCCCCGATATGGCTTACTGGCTTTTTACGGACGCTATACTGCGCGGCCGTGCATTGCCCGTCTTCGGTCAGGGAAAGCTGCGCCGCGATTTCACGCATGTCGACGACATCGTGGCGGCGCTGGTGCGTATCGTTGAAACGCCCTTTAGCGTCACGACAGGCGAGGCTCCGCACAAAGTCTTCAACCTCGGCAACAGCCACCCGGAAACCGTGCTGGATCTTATTCGCATCATCGAAGCGGCGACGGGGCGCAAAGCCGTCATCGAATGGACGGACGGCCCGCAAGGTGACGTCCGCGAGACCTATGCCGATATCAGTCGCGCGCGCCAGGCCTTCGATTTCGCACCGCGCGTTCTGCTCGCGGAGGGCATTGATCGCTTTGTGCGCTGGTACCGCAAGTACGCAAGCCTATGAGCGGTCTTCGTTTTAATTCTCGCCAGTGCGGCCAACGCTGACGTAATCGAAACCAGCTTCGGCCATCATCGCGGGACGGTAGATGTTGCGCAGATCGACCATCAGGGGTTTCTTGAGAAGCGATTTCACGCGCGCGAGATCGAGAGCGCGAAACTCGTTCCACTCTGTCAGGATCACCACGCCGTCCGCGCCCTCCAGCGCGTCGTAGGAATCCGTGCAGAGTTCGATGTCAAGGAGCTTCTTGGCTTCTTTGGCGCCTTCGGGATCGTAGGCGCGCAGTTTGGCGCCCTTGTCTTGAAGATATGGCACGATGACGAGACTCGGTGCATCACGCATGTCGTCCGTGTTCGGCTTGAACGTGAGACCCAG
Source organism: uncultured Alphaproteobacteria bacterium (assembly GCA_963822275.1). GTDB lineage: Bacteria > Pseudomonadota > Alphaproteobacteria > Micropepsales > Micropepsaceae > Rhizomicrobium. The sequence goes on along the minus strand of CAWGHR010000086.1, from coordinate 40,293 downwards.
CACCGCAATCGTTTTGCCCGATACGCCGCCGAAGGCGCGTTCGATCTTCTTGCCCATCTCGCGCTTGCGCGCATCGTTGACGGCAACGACAGCCTCGATAATCCGGGTGGGTGCATCATATTCCTCCGCCGTGCGCAGCAGCGCCAGCGTGTCCTTGGGAAAGCATGAGCCGCCGTAGCCAGGACCCGCATGGAGAAATTTGTTTCCGATACGCCCGTCGAGCCCCATCCCGCGCGCCACATCGCCGATGTCGGCACCGACTTTCTCGCAGAGATTGGCCATTTCATTGATAAAGGTGATCTTGGTCGCCAGGAACGCATTCGCCGCGTATTTTGTGAGTTCCGAACTTTCGCAACTTGTGAAAACGATTGGTGTTTCGTGCAAATAGAGCGGACGATAGATTTCTTTCATGACTTCGCGTGCGCGATCGGTGCCGCAGCCCACGACGACACGGTCCGGCCGACGAAAATCCTCGATGGCGGCGCCTTCGCGAAGGAATTCCGGATTCGATGCCACGTCGAATTTGGCATCGGGACGGGCCTTGCGGATAATCTCTTCCACCTTGCGATTGGTGCCGACGGGAACCGTCGATTTGGTGACGACGACGGTATAGTCGGTGAGGTGGGGAGCGATTTCTTGCGCCACGGCGAAGACATAGCTCAAATCGGCATGACCATCGCCGCGCCGACTCGGCGTTCCAACAGCAATGAACACCGCTTTGGCCCCCGGCATAGCGGCCTTCAGATCCGTTTCGAACGACAGCCGTCCGGCTTTCACATTGGTGGCGACCACCTCGTCCAAGCCCGGCTCGAAGATCGGAATGCGGCCTTGTCTGAGCCCTTCGATCTTCGTTTTGTCGGTGTCTACACAAACGACATCATGGCCGAATTCCGATAGACAGGCGCCCGATACCAATCCGACATAGCCGCTTCCGATCATGACAATGCGCATAATAATCCCTCGCTCCGCAACTCTATTTAACGTCACGGCCGGACTATAGGCACAATTTTGTGGCCGCAGCGCTCACGAAGATTATCATTCTTTGACAAAAGCGCTGTATGATCTTCTCTTCAAGTTGGGCGCTATGATTGAAGTTCGCGATCTCGTTTACGAATACCCGTCTACGCGGGCGTTGAGGGGGGTATCCCTTCACGTTGCGCCGCAGACCATTACGGCCCTGGTGGGACCGAATGGCGCAGGCAAGACCACTTTGTTGCGTTGCTTGGCAGCCCTTGAGCCCCCGTTTTCCGGGAGCGTCACGATTGACGCACTCGATACCCGCGAAGCGCCGCGCGCGATCCATGCCAGGCTGGGATATTTACCGGATTTTTACGGCCTGTACGACAGCCTCAATGTTAGGCGGGTCTTAGGTTATGCGGCGCGGTCCCACGGCATTGCGCCGGCGCTGGTCCCCGCAGCGGTGGAAAAGGCGGCTGGGCGCGTCGGCTTACTGGACCGCTTGGAGGCCAAAGCCGGAGAGCTCTCCCGCGGTCTTCGCCAGCGCCTCGCCATCGGCCAGACCATCGTCCACGAGCCGAGGGTCCTGCTGCTCGATGAACCCGCCGCCGGCCTTGATCCGCAGGCCCGGCGCGATCTCTCCACCCTTCTGCTGGCCCTCAAAGAGGCCGGGATGACCCTTGTCGTCTCGTCCCACATCTTGGCGGAGCTTGAAGATTACTGTTCCGAGATGATCATCATCGAGGATGGTCTCATTGTGGGCGGCAAGGCGGTCAAAGTCCGCGACGTGCAGCGGCCGCGCTATATGCTGGAAGTCGCCACCGCGCGCAGCGATTTGCGCGAATTCCTGTCGGGCCGGGCGGGCGTCGACGTGATCGAGGCCGACGAATATCACGCGCTGTTCACCCACACCAAGAATGCGCCGGCGCGGGCCAAGCTGATCCGCGATTTGATTGCGGCCGGCTTCGAGGTCTCGAGCTTCGGGGAGTCCACCAAGTCCTTGGAAGACGCCTATTTCAAGGAAGTCGGGCAGGGCAGGCCATGAACCCGGAATTCCAACGTAATCTGTGGCTGGAATTGACTCCGCGCCGGATGGTCCTGATGGCGGTGGTGTTGGGACTGTTCTTTTTCGCCGCCGCGGTGACCGACGGCGCGACCAGCGGTCCGGGCGAGACCGCCCGCTGGCTTTATTATGCGATCGTCGTGGTCTGGGGCACGCGCAATGCCGCCATGAGCGTGGTGGGCGAAATCCGCGAGCGCACCTGGGACAGCCAGAGGCTTTCCTCGCTCGGCGCGGGCACCATGGTTTGGGGCAAACTATTCGGCTCGACGCTCTACAACTGGTTCGGCGGCGCCATCTGCCTGGCGGTGATCCTGACCGATCTTTTGGGCCATCGCGGCTTATTCGTGGCGCTGATCGAGCTGGTTTATTACCTCGCCATCGGCGTGATCGCGCAGGCCGTGAGCCTGCTTGCCAGCTTGATCGCCGCAAGCCGGCGCCAAGGCCATTCGCGGTTCGAAGCGTTTCTGTATCAGGCGATCGGTATCGCCGCGGCCATCGGCGTCTATCTCATCTGGTCCGTCGCCGATCCTGCGGGGTCCCTGCTGGCGCGGGCGGTGTCTACCGATTTCATCGTTTGGTGGGGCCAGACGCTGGACGCGCGCGGCTTTCTGCTGCTGTCGCTGGCCGTCTTCACGGGATGGACGCTGGTGGGCTGCATCCAGCAAATGCGGCTGGAATTGAAAATGCACAATGGCCCCTTTGTCTGGCTGGGATTCCTGATCTTCATCGGCATATACTGCGCGGGATTCGATGCGTGGCTGTCCAACAGCCAATCTTTGACGCATCTCGATCCCGTCGCGCGGCGTCTTCTGCTCGCAGGCACGACCTATGGCGGCCTGGCCTATCTGATGGCCTTTTTGGAGCCGAAGGACCGCGTGCAATATCGCTGGCTCGCCGGCGCCTTTGGCAAATTTCGTTTGGGCAAAGCCGGCGGCGCCTTGCAGGGCTGGATGACGGCTTATCTCGCGGCTTTGCTGACGGGCGCCATCCTGGTGTTCTGGCTCGGACGCGCGGTCTTGGTCGCCGATCAAGCGAGCATCGGCGCGATGCTCGGGTTCCTCACCCGCGACTTGGCGATCATCGTGCTGGCGAGCACATTCGCCAAACGGCGCGGCAGCGATTTCGCGGCAATTGCCATCCTTTTGGTCCTCTATGCGCTGCTTCCCGCCATTGTGAGCGGTATGAAATTCAACGAGTCTGTGGTGCTGTTTTTCCCGCGTCCCAGCGATCCGATCTGGCTTTCGCCGGCCATCGCGTGGAGCGAAGCGGTCTTGGCCTCGGTCTTTGCCATCGGACGCTTGGCTCTGCCGGAAAGCGAAAAAGAACAGGCTGCGGAATAGTGTTCTTCAACGCTTCACGCTCTGATTCCCCAAGGCCTATCGCGAAGAGTGCCCGCAACCGTCCAAGTCACCGCCGAAAGCACCGATCAGCCGCGACCGGGGTTCTCACTTTTGTTTTTTGATTGTGCGTCGGGGGCCTGACGGGCGGGTGCCCTGTAGCAGCTACGCCTTGGCTCGCGCCGTCGACTGGCGGATCACCAATTCGTGCTGCTGCGGCCGCTTGCGGGCTTCCCGCCCGGCTGGCGGATCGATCAGAAAGTCGGCCGCCAGATATCCCATCAGATCCATCTTCTGGCGGCAGGTCGTCAGCTCCGGCCACACCGTGCGGGCGAGCGGCGCATCGTCGAATCCTGCCAACGAGAAATCGTCGGGAATCTTAAGGCCCAGGCGATGCGCGGTGGCCAGCACCGCCGCCGCCATCTCGTCGTTGCAGGCAAAGATCGCCGAGGGTAGCGGCCTGATCGAGAGCAGCTGCTCGGCGGCCATAAGGCCCGAACTGTATTCGAACGACCCCCGCAGGCATAATTCCTCGAGGACCGGCAGGCCGGCTTCGACCATCGCTTTGTAAAAGCCGGAAAACCGCGCATTGGCATCGCCGTGATCGGCTGGACCCTTGATGAACGCGATGCGCTTGTGACCCAGCCCGATCAGATACGTGGCCATGTCATAGGCGGCTTGGTGATTGTCGAGACAAATGTCGAAGGTGGTACCATCTTGCGTGTGCGGTGCGATCCGTACAATCGGCAAACCGGCAGCACATAGGACCTTGAGCAAATCCTGCCTGTCGCACATCGGTTCGGTGAGAACCACACCCAGCAAGGGCGAGCGTATGAGCAACGTCTGCGCTTGTTCGGGAATATCGGCATCTTTGAGGTCGAACGCTTTGATAAGCAATTCGCAATGCGATTTGCGGCAGCGCGCGATGAGTCCCATTTGCAGCATGCCGAAATAGCCGGAACCGACCATCGGCGTGTCGCAGAAAAATCCAACCAGATGCGAACCGTCCAGGTGCGAAGCGTCCAGCATGATCACCTTGCGTCCTCACACCACCCGACATGCCGTTCAGTTGTCACGGCATTGGGTGCCCGGATAAATAGTAGACGCACCTCGTTATCAAACCGTTTACCTCTATTGGAAAGACTTTTCAAATTTCCCTACCCGCCATGTGGGTTTCAGCGCGAAATCTCTAATGCCGCACGGGTCTAGTGACGCGGCTGCGCGGCCCAAACGCGGAAGAAGGCGGCAAACTATCCCGCGCGCAAATAACGCACGGCTTCGTCGCGGCCGAAGAGATAAAGCAGCACGCGCAAGGCCTCGCCGCGCGGCGATTTCAAATCCGGATCGCGCGAAAGAATGAGCTTGGCGTCATCGCGCGCTGCCGCCAGCAAATCGGCATGCGCGGCAAGATCGGCCATGCGGAATTCCAGCTCGCCGCTCTGGCGCGTGCCGAGTAATTCGCCCGGTCCGCGCAGCCGCAAATCCTCTTCGGCGATTACAAAGCCATCGTCGGTTTCGCGCAAAATCTTCAACCGCGCCTTGGCGGTTTCGCCAAGCGGCGTCTGATAGACAAGCAGACAACTCGATTTCTTGGCGCCGCGCCCAACCCGGCCGCGCAATTGGTGCAGCTGTGCCAGGCCGAAGCGTTCGGCATGTTCCACCACCATGATGGTCGCTTCGGGCACATCGACACCAACTTCGATGACAGTGGTGGCGACAAGGAGTTGCAGTTCTCCATTTTTGAACTTGGCCATCGCGCCGTCGCGTTCGGCGGGTTTCATCTTGCCATGCACCAGACCCACTTTCGGGCCGAGGACTTGTTGCAATTCCGCAGCGCGCTCCTCGGCCGCGGCAAGATCGATTTTTTCGCTTTCCGCGACAAGCGGACACACCCAATAAGCGCGCGCGCCCGAGGCCATGGCTTGGCGCAAATGTTCGACGACTTCCTCGAGCCGTTCGGCGGAAATCAAGCGTGTGTCCACCGGTTTGCGGCCCGGCGGGCGACCATGCAGCCGCGAGACATCCATGTCGCCATAGGCGGTGAGCGCCAGTGTGCGCGGGATGGGCGTGGCCGTCATCACCAGCACATCGGTGGTCTGCGCACCTTTGCCTTGCAGCGTCATGCGTTGATGCACGCCAAAACGATGCTGTTCGTCGACCACCGCCAGGCCGAGATCGCGGAACGCGACATCGTCGGAGAACAGCGCATGCGTGCCGACCAGAATATCGATCTCGCCTTCGGCCAAGGCTTCGAGCATCGCATCGCGCGGCGCGCCACGTTCGCGCCCGGTGAGCAGCGCCATGCGGACGCCAGCGGCTTTTGCCATCGGCTCCAGCGCCGCCATGTGCTGGCGGGCGAGGATTTCCGTGGGCGCCATCAAGGCGCCTTGCGCGCCGGCTTCCACCGCGCTCAGCAGTGCCAGCATCGCAACGACGGTCTTGCCCGAGCCGACATCGCCTTGCAGCAGCCGCAGCATGCGCGAGGGCGAGGCCATGTCGGCCTCGATCTCCGCCAAGGATTGCTTCTGCGCCTCGGTCAGGGTGAAGGGCAGGGCGGCCAATGCCTTGGCTTTCAGATGCCCATCGCCTCTCAGCACCCGGCCTTTGGCGGCGCGCATATGTTCGCGGATCAAAATCAGCGCCAGTTGATTGGCCAGCAATTCGTCATAGGCCAGACGCATGCGCGCGGGCAGGGTGGGCACGAGATCGCCTTCGTGTGCGGGAACATGCGCCTTGCGCAGCGCTTCGGCGAAGGGCGCCCAGGCGCGCGCCTTGAGATAAGAGGCATCGAGCCATTCGGGCATCACCGGCACGCGATCGAGTGCACCACGGATCGCTTTGGACAGCGATTTGGCGGGAAGTCCTTCGGTCAGCGCATAGACCGGCTCGTGCAGCGGCATGTCGCAATCGTTTTCCACGACATAATCGGGATGCGGCATCTGCAAGCGGTTGTTGAAGCGCTCCACCCGGCCGCTGATGATGCGCTTCGATCCGACAGGCAGGGTTTTGTTCAAATAGTCTTCATGGGCATGGAAGAAAACGAGTTCGATCGCCGCCGTTTCGTCCGACAACGCACGCGATAAGGCTGGCGTTTGTCGCGCGGCGGCAAATGGTCGAGCACGTTGACGGCGATGGTGGCGATGCGCCCGGCTTCCGCCGCGATCAGCTTGGGGCGATAGGAGCGGTCGACCACGCCGACCGGCAAATCGAATATCAGGTCCACCAAGCGGCGGCCCACAACTTGCGCGATCAGTTTTTCCAACCGCGGGCCAATGCCCGGCAAAGAGCGCGTTTCGGCGAAAAGGGGAAACAGAATCGCTGGCCGCATGGTGCGCTAAAGATAATCAAGCCGTGGCCCTTCGTCATGCCGGCCCTAGAATGATACGGCCTCAAAGGCTATATCCTCGCCCCATGATCGGCAGTGAAAAAGGTGGCTCTTCGGAGGTCCGCCGCAAACGGCTGTTGTTTCGGGCCCAGCGCCGCGGTTTCAAGGAGGTCGATTTGATCTTCGGGACCTTTGCCGCGCGCGAAGTTGCCGGCTTCAACGAGGCCGAGATGGATCAGTTCGAAGCGCTGCTCGAACTGCCCGACCAAGAGGTCTTTGCCTGGCTGCAAGGTTTTGCCGCAGTGCCCGTGGCGCATGACACGCCGATGTTCGGGCGCATGAAAGCGTTGTGTTCGCGTAAGGACCCGACTTGGAACGTGTAAGCTACATTGCCCGCGCCGAAGGGCGTTTTGCGGTTAGCGGTGCCCCGGAAGGATATGACGCCTGGCTGGCGGTGGAAGCCGCACAGCGGCTGAACGGGCTGGTGATATTCATCGTACCCGACGACGTGCGGGCCGCCTCGGCGTCCGATGCCATCCGCTTTTTTGCGCCGGGCGTGAAGATTCTGCCGTTTCCGGCATGGGATTGTCTGCCCTACGATCGCGTGTCGCCCAAACCCAATATCGAGAGCGAAAGGCTCGCAACGTTGGCCGCGCTGGCGCGACGGACCAAAGATTCCGCCGCCGCGGTGGTGGTCACCACCGTCAACGCCGTTCTGCAACGCGTGCCGCCGCGCGACGCCATCTTGAGCGCCAGCTTTGCGGCGGGCACCGGCAAGCTGGTGGATCACGAAAAGCTGACAGCATTTCTCGCGGGCAATGGCTATGTCCGCGCCGGCACGGTACGCGAGCCGGGCGATTTCGCGCTGCGCGGCGGCATCGTCGATTTGTGGCCGCCCGGCAGCGAGCAGCCGCTGCGGCTCGATTTTTTCGGCGATCGGCTGGATGCCATCCGCCGGTTCGATGCGGAAACCCAATTGTCGAAAGGCGAGGTCAAGGAGATCGAGATTCTTCCCGCCAGCGAAGTGCCGATGGACCAAGCCTCTATCAGTCGCTTCCGTTCGGGTTATGTCGCAGCCTTCGGGCCGGCGAATGACGATCCGCTCTACGAAATCGGTCAGCGCCGGGCGCAAAGCCCAAGGCATGGAACATTGGCTGCCGTTGTTCTACGGCAAGCTCGAAACGCTGTTCGATTTCGTGCCCCGCGCGCTGCTGATGCTTGGCCACCATACGGAAGAAGCGAAGGTTGCGCGCTTCGAGCTGGTCGCCGATTACTACGACACGCGCCGCCAATTCCTCAAAAGCGACACGACAGGCAAAGGTGCGTTGAAGGCGCCACCCTATCATCCGTTACCGCCGGACACGCTCTATTTCACGGCGGAGGAATGGGCGGCGGCGCTGGCCCGCCATCCGGTGCGCGATCTCTCGCCGTTCCAAGCGCCGGAATCGAAAAACTCCGTCGATGCGGGCGGCAAGCTTGGCCGCGATTTCGCCCCGGAGCGCGCCCAAGGCCGCGTCAATGTCTTCGAGGCGGCGGATGGCCACGTCAAAGCTCTGCAAGCCGTCGGCAAACGCGTGATTGTCGCGAGTTGGACGGAAGGTTCGGCCGACCGTATGGGCGGCGTGTTGTCCGATCACGGGCTGACCGCGATACGCCCGGTGAAGGATTGGCCGGACGCGCAAAAGATGGACCCGCGCGCGGTCGGCCTTGCCGTGCTCGGCATCGAACATGGATTCGAAGCGCCGGATTTCGCCGTGGTGGCCGAACAAGACATTCTCGGCGACCGCATGGTGCGCTCGCATACCCGCGCCAGGCGGGCGCAGAATTTTCTCTCCGAAGCCTCCGGCTTGGCGCCGGGCGATCTGGTCACGCATATCGAACACGGCGTGGGACGCTATATCGGCCTGCAGACCATCGATGTTACCGGCGCGCCGCATGATTGTTTGGAACTGCAATATGACGGCGGTAAACTATTCTTGCCGGTGGAGAATATCGAACTTCTGACGCGCTATGGCGCGGAGGAAGGCACCGCGCAACTCGACCGGTTGGGCGGCGCCGGCTGGCAGCAGCGCAAAGCGCGAGCCAAAGAACGGGTGCGCGAGATCGCTTCCGAGCTGATTCGCATTGCCGCCGCGCGCGAGCTGCGTTCGTTGCCGCCCTCCGATCCGCCGCAAGGATTGTATGACGAATTCTGCGCGCGGTTTCCCTATCAGGAAACGGAGGATCAGGAAAAAGCCATTGCCGACGCCATCGAGGATTTGGCGAAGGGACGGCCGATGGACCGCTTGGTGTGCGGCGATGTCGGGTTCGGCAAGACGGAAGTGGCCCTTCGCACCGCCTTTGTCGCCGCGATGGCGGGAAATCAGGTTGCTGTGGTGGTGCCGACCACGCTGTTGGCACGCCAGCATTTCAAGACTTTTGCCGAACGGTTCGCCGGTTTCCCGGTGAAAATACGCCAACTTTCGCGTTTCGTGGATGCCAAAGAGGCGCGCGAAACCAAAGCAGGGCTGACAACGGGCGATGTGAACATCGTGATCGGCACCCACGCGCTGCTCGCGAGCGGTATCGCCTTCAGCAATCTGGGTTTGGTGATCGTCGATGAGGAACAGCATTTCGGCGTGGCGCATAAGGAGCGGTTGAAGGCATTGAAGTCGGATGTGCATGTGCTGACGCTGACGGCGACGCCTATTCCACGCACGCTGCAATTGGCGCTGTCGGGCGTGCGTGATCTGTCGCTGATCACCACCCCGCCCATCGACCGGCTGGCGGTGCGCACTTTTGTGACGCCGTTCGATCCCTTGGTGATCCGCGAAGCGATATTGCGCGAGCATTATCGCGGCGGGCAGAGCTTCTATGTGGCGCCGCGTATCGCCGATCTGCGCGAGGCACAAGAGTTTCTTAAGACCACCGTGCCTGAGGTGAAGTCTTCCGTGGCGCATGGCCAAATGGCGCCGACCACGCTGGAAGATGTTATGACCTCGTTCTACGACCGCAAGATCGACGTTCTGGTCTCTACCAATATCGTGGAATCCGGTCTCGACATTCCGTCCGCCAACACGCTGGTGGTGCATCGCGCCGACATGTTCGGCTTATCGCAGCTCTATCAGTTGCGCGGACGCATCGGCCGCTCCAAGCAGCGCGCTTACGCCTATCTGACGACGCCGCCGGACCGCAAACCCACCGACACGGCGGAGCGCCGCTTGCAGGTGCTGCAATCCCTCGATCAACTGGGGGCCGGATTTACCGTTGCGAGCCATGACATGGATATCCGCGGTGCCGGCAATCTTCTAGGCGAAGAGCAATCGGGACATGTGAAGGAAGTCGGTATCGAGCTTTATCAAGAGATGCTCGAAGAAGCCGTCGCGCAGATGCGCAGCGGCGAGGGCGATGGCGAGATTGCCGATCAATGGTCGCCGCAGATCAATATCGGCGCGGCGGTGCTCATTCCCGAAGCCTATGTGCCCGATCTCAATGTGCGCATGGCGCTGTACCGCCGGCTATCGACCATCGAAACGCGCGCGGCCATCGAAGAATTCGCCGCCGAATTGATCGACCGCTTCGGGCCGCTGCCCGATGAGGTGAAACATCTGTTCGAGATCGTGACGATCAAACAGCTGTGCCGTGCCGCATCGGTGGAAAAAGTGGAAGCGGGGCCCAAAGGCGGCACCATCGCTTTCCGGCACAATTCTTTCGCCAATCCGTTCGCTTTGGTGAAATTGATTTCTGCACATAGCGGGACGATGAAAGTGCGGCCCGATCAGAAGATCGTGGTGTCGCGCGATTGGCCGACCCCCGAAGCGCGGCTCAAAGGCATGCAGGCGGTGCTGGCGCAATTGGCGAAGTTGGCCACCGCAGCTTAAACGAGCCTTTATCTCCGACGGACGCGAGCCAACGGCGAGCGCGAGGCGTTGCATCAGTCGAATGATGCGTGGTCAGGATTTGCCGCTAAGCCGCCGAGGTATTGCGTGCCGTGGTTGCCAGGGGCAGATCCAAATTCACGGTCGTCCCAAATTGTTCGGTGCTTTCGAGGGTGAGACAGGCGCCCATCGAGCGCGCCAAACCGAAGCAGATCGCCAGTCCCAAGCCGGTTCCCTGATGCTGCCGCGACATGACGTCTTCGGTCTGCAGGAAAGGCGTGCCGAGGCGTTGCATGACATTCGGTGATATGCCGCAGCCGCGATCGATAATCTTCAGGCGGAAAAAATCATCGTTTACCGCACCGCTCACGGTTACCACACGTCCGTCGTAAGAGAATTTGACGGCATTGCCGAGTAAGTTCAGCAAAATTTGGCGCAAGGACTGACGATCGGCGCGGACAAAGTGCGTTTCGCATAAGGAATCGACCTGGATCGAAATGTTGCGCGGTCCGGCGACGACGTCGAGCATGCGCCGCGCATAGTCGACTTCTTCGGCCAATGGAAAGACCACGGTTTCGGCCTTGTGCTGTCCGGCCTCCATTTTGGAGAAAAGCAAAATGTTATTCACAACGGTCAGAAGGTGGTTGCCGCTGGTGAGAATGTCGCGCGCGTATTCGGCGTATTTCGGAACGCCGATCGGGCCGAGCATCTCCGACGACATGAATTCGGAAAAGCCGATGATCGCGTTCAAAGGCGTGCGCAATTCGTGACTCATATTGGCGATGAATTCATTCTTGGCGCGATTGGCATCTTCGGCCGCGGCGGCGCGAACCTCGTTGTCTTCGATCATCTTGCGCGCGTCGCGGGCGGCCATGGCATGAGAGGCGAGCAGGCAGAATTTTTTCGCCAGCTCGACATTCTTGCGGTCGAAGCCTACGGCGTCGCTGTTCTTAACAAGCACGAGAAGCCCGCGGCGCGATGCGATGCGCAGGGGCATGAATAGGCAGGGGCCTTCCGCGGGCAATAGCTGCCAGGGCGCTGTCTTGTGCTCTTCGATATCGGTGCTGTTGAAGGTTGCCGAAACGCGCCCGGCCAAGATGCGCCGCAAGAACGCCGCAGCACGCCATTGCATGCCAATCAGAAGATCCTCCGTCGCGGCCACGCAGCAAAGGCAATCCGGTTCGTCCTCGACAAACGCCGCCGCTCTCTCGAACTCGAACACCGCGCGCAAGGACTGGAATACGTGACGGAAGGGATCTTCTTTGGTGTCGATCAACAAAAGCGATCCGAGCCCGCCGAGCAGCAGATTGGCGTGCTTGACCTCCGTGCCTAGCGCCTCGTTCTCGTGCTTGAGATCGACGAGGGCTTCATGCAGGGCTTCGAGGTTGTTTAGCACAGCACGATGCGCCCTATGTTCCGAATGCCACGGCGGAGATCATCATGTTGCCATGTGCGTTCCGCTCTGAGATCAACCCGACTTCGCCATAGGTAAAGCAGGTCAAGAGCGGACGGTTCTGAAAACTTTCGGCCACGTCGCGCGCGACCTGGGGCATCTTATCGCCGACCGCCTTCCTGCAGCCGGTGCAATAGATCATCAGCCCGCCGGCCAGGGATTCGATACCCCCCGTCAGCTGCGCCACAGCCTGTGCGGCCACCCGCCCGGCGCGATCTGCCAGGCGTTGCGTATTGCCACGCATAAAATGGATTTGGGCACCTTCTTCGATCGCCGCAAAGGTGTTCACCGTCCCATCCGCTTGGACTTCCTTGGGATGGATCAGTCGGAAATTCGGCACGCCGCGGATATCACCGACCACAACGCCCAACGGATGCATGGAGGTTTCTTCGAAGATATTGCCGCCGTCCTCCGACTTTTTGCCAAGCGCATGGCCGATCCATTCGTTGTAGACATGCGCTGCAGGCCTGCCGTCGATTTCGACGATTTCGCGGGCATGCGATTTCGTGACGACGCCGCTTCGTCCGCTGTCATCATATCCGATGCGTGTGACAATACCGCTAGGGCCGGCCGGTTCGAAGCCACCCTGGAAAGTCGTTCCGATGCTGCCGGAGGGAAACAGCGCGGCCACCGCAATGCCGTTCTTGAATGCGCCTTCCGGCCCGATCTGTTGCCAGAGGCCTGTCTGCGCTTCGTCCGCCGAACTGCCTCCGACGATCGGGCAACGGTCGCCGATAATCCGCCGCAACCCGTCTATGGCCTCTTCCTCGCGCCCCGGCGCCTGATAAACAAACAACAGTGCTGGCAATTCCCCGGGACAGGAGGCATGTTTGAGGGCGGCGTTCAATGTCGATTCCGCCGTGGCAGCCGCATCCTCGCCAATCTCCGCTACGGAAACGCCGTATTGGCCGTCCGCGTCCTCGATCGTCATGATGCCGATGGATCCGGCTTCCCACAGCTTTCCGTCGCTCATGAAGCCGGAATGCGACGTACCGCCGACGATGGCGGAACCGGGAAAGCGGCTCTTTAGAAAGTCGAGAATTTTTGCGCCGTCATGCGTACAGCCAAAAAAAGCAAAAACGAAATGCGCTTCGTATTGCTTTCTAAAACCTGCCGATCCAATTCGTCGAGCGCCGCGGCGGTATTTTTCCCGCTGCCGCGAAGGAACGCATCGATACCATCCGGACACCCCTTTTTATTTGCTGAAAAACATAGCGGAATTATTTGAAGGAACGTTTAAGTCGCATCTTACCTGCGGCGCAATTGCACATTGTGCAAATCCTGACCTGGAGCGTCCAAGACAGGCGCGCATTTTCTAGCTTAACAAATTCTTAGAAAAGCGGCTTGCCCGTCGCGCCGGGCAACGGAGCTTGTAGAATTCTCGCCAGGGTCGGTGCGATATCGCGCATGTCGATGTCGCCCAGCGATTTTTTCTTGATGCCCGGACCGGCGATCATGAAGGTAGCGCGCATCTCTTTGTTGTCGGGGAAGAAGCCGTGTGCTCCTTTCTGCGTGCTGGCGGTTATCAGCGGACCGGTGACATTGCGCCCGGCAGCGTATCCGATTTTAAAATCGACAAAGAAGGAAGCTTCTCTGGCACCGCCGCGCGCTTCGATCTCCGGCTTGTCGATGACCCTGGCGATACCGTTGGCCGGATCGGCCGCGAGCTTCGCAAGCAGCGCCGATACTTTGTCCTTCAACGCCTGATCGTCGGGACGGGCAAGAACAATCGCCGCCGAGCCGCCGGCTGGCCAAGGCATGGCATCCCAAGCGGTGATCTTGCGCCTGCCTTCGATGGTGATCAGGCCCTCCTCGGCGAAGGCCGGGATCAGGTTCACCTCATGCGAGAGAGGTGCGAAGCCGTGGTCGGAAACGATTGCTACTGTGATATCCGGCTCTATCTTACGCGCCTCCGCGACCAACTCGCCGACCGCCGTATCGATCTGCTCCAGCGCGGCGTGGGCCTCGGGCGAACCGGGGCCATAAAGATGCTGATAATGGTCGAGGCTGATCAGATGGACCGTCATGAATTGCGGAAAGGAGATATCGATGAGTTTTTCCGCAAACCGTGTGCGCGCCATATCGCCGTCCGGCGACTCGTTGAATACAGAGGCAAAAGACATACCCGTTTCCTGCTCGAGGCGTGCGGCAAGGCCCGGCGTTGAGAGAGCCCGCAGCAGTTTGATGTCGTCCGCTGTGTAGGCGCGCCAATACTCCGGAATATTGTAATCGATCGACGGGCCGCCGACGCTGACCGGCCAGCCGATATTGGCGACGATACGGTGCGTGTTGTGCACAGCATCCCATAAGTTCTGGCCCCGGATATCGCTCTCATACCAGTACCAGCCGTCGAGATTCTTCTGCAGCGGATCGAAGGTCGTGTTGTTGGAAATGCCGTGCAGTGCGGGCGACACGCCGGTGATGAGCGTTGTGTGGCTGGGATAGGTCAGGGTCGGCAACACGCCGCGTACGCCCGAAGCCGTCGCACCGTTGTTGACGAAGGCTCGCAGGTTTGGGATTTTGAAGCCGCGTTTCTTGGCATCGAGAACATCGGCCGGGCGCAGTCCGTCGATCGAGATCATTAGGACGGGCCCGGCCTGCGCCGCAGACGCGATGGCCAAGGCGGCAAACAGAAGCAGCCAATACGCTCGAACTCTCATGCCACGCGCTCCCACACGACTCGCGGCCGGGATTTTAGCCTCTATTATGACGAAAGAATGGGGTCGTGTGGGCCTTTTTCGCTTTCCCACTTGAAACAGTGCCGCAGACGGCGTCGGCGGCGGTGCCACCGCCGCTTGGGCGTATGACCCAAAAGTTGCTTCCGCTCAGCCAAATTCCATAATCGTCGCGCTGCCCGCCTGGATGCGTTCGAACAGCATCGGGCATTCGGGGATCAGGCGCTCCATCCAGTAGTGGCGCATGATGAGCTTGTCTTTGTAGAACTGCGCGTTGGTCGGATTGCGCGCCGCGAGCTTCGCCTGCGCGATCTTCGCCATGCGCGCCCACATCCAGCCCGACCACCACGATGCCCATCATGCGCAGATAATCCGACCGCCGCCGGCGCCGGCATCGTTGGGATTCGGCCATGCCGTGTTGCGCCAGCCACATGGTGGCCTGCTGCAGCGTATCGAGGCCGCGTTTCACGGGCTTCGTCACGAAGGGCGCCAGCTTCTCGTTGTCCTCGTTTTCGGCAAGCCAGCCGGAGATCATGGCCGAACAGCGCCATCGGCGCCGCGCCGCCTTTGCGGCCGAGCTTGCGGCCCGACGAGGTCCATCGCCTGCACGCCATTGGCGCCTTCATAGATCTGGTTGATGCGGCCGTCGCGCACGAACTGCTCGACGCCGTTGTCGCGGATATAGCCGTGGCCGCCATAGCATTGCATCGCCATGTTGGCCGCCTCGAAGCCCATATCGGTGAAGAACGCCTTGATCACCGGCGTCATCAGATCGTGCAGCATCGCCCGCGGTGTCCGCTTCCGGCCGGTTCGAGTCGGGCGATCGACATGTTCAGCATGGTCCACATCGCCACGGCGCGCGCGCCTTCGACGAAGGAGCGGCGCATGCAGCAGCATGCGCTTGACGTCGGGATGCACGATCAAGAGTCGGCCGGCTTGTCGGGTTCGGCCGGGCCGGTCAGGGCGTGGCCGACGCGGCGCTCATGCACATAGGCGATGCCGTTCTGATAGGCGACTTCGCCGATCGCGATGCCCTGCATGCCGACGCCCAGCGCGCGCCATGTTCATCATGCCGAACATGCCCGCCATGCCGGCGCTGAAGCGGAACGCTTCTCGCCGGGCTTGGAGGCGCCGGCTTTGGGCCCAGACGCCAGGCCACCGCATCGTCGAAATTGAGCACGCAGTCGCCTGGCCCTTGATGCCCATCTTCTTTTCGATGCCGCCGGTGGTGACGCCGTTGCGCGCGCCCATCTTGCCGTCTTCGCTTCAACCAGGAATTTCGGCACCATGAAGAAATTCACGGTCGAGAGATCGTCGTGGATCTGGCCGTTCTCGTCGGGGATCTTCGCGATCACCATGTGGATGATGTTGTCGGTCAGATCGTGATCGCCGCCGGAGATGAAGATCTTGGTGCCGTTCATGCGTAGGTGCCGTCGGGCTGTTCGACCGCGCGGGTTTTCATCAGGCGCAGATCCGTGCCGCAGCCGGGCTCCGTCAGGCACATCGTGCCGGTCCATTCGCCGCGACCCATCTTGGGGACGATATGCTCCTTCATCCATGGCGCGCCGCGTCGCATCAGCGCGCAATAGGCCGCGGCCGGTGAGGCCCGGATACATCGCGAAAGACTGGTTGGCGGACATGCGCCATCTCGGCGACGGCCATGGTGATGCAGCGATAGGCAGGTCCGAGCCGCCATATTCGGCCGGGCGCGCCAAGCCGCCCCAGCCCGCTTCGGCGATAGGCTTGTAAGGCTTCCTTGAAACCCTTGGGCGTGCGCACGACGCCGTTCTCGAAATGGCAGCCTTCTTCGTCGCCGGACTGGTTGAGCGGCTGCAGCACCTCTTCGCAGAATTTTGCCGCGTTGGTCAGGATGTCGTCGACCAGTATCGGGCGACAGGTCGCCGAACTGCGGCAGGTCGCGCTGCTTCTCGAACTCCAGAAGCTCTTGGATCACAAAGCGATAATCGTCGACCGGCGCGCGATAAACGGGCATGGCCGAATCCCAGCGGGTTCTTCTAACGCCAGTCTATGCACGCTTTTTTGCAGCTGTCGATCACGCCTGCCCCCGCCGCAGTTCCTTCCGCAGCGTGAGGGCAGGTGAAATTCCCGTTTGCCCTAGATCAGATCGCGCAAGACAATTTGAACACTTCTTCTCGCACCGGAAGCGTCCATTACTTTGAAAGCCACCGCCGTGCCGGGTGCTGCGTCGCGTAGTCTCGCGCGCAAATCGTAGAGGTGGATGTCTTTGGCCGGAACACCGTCCACCGCGACGATAACGTCGCCGACGGCCAGCGTCGCTGCTTCAGCCGGGCTGCCCGGCGTAACGCTGACGACGTCGAACCCTTTGGCCGATTGGTTGAACCACATTCCGGCGCGATCATAGGTTCCGGTGTCGGCCACCGGACCCGGCAGCGGCTTTAGATACATAATCTGATTGCCGTAATCGAAGGTGACGACGAAGCGCTTCAGGATGCCGCCACCGACATTGCCTTGATAATCGTTCCCCGCAAATGCGCCTTTGTCCTGCGTCGACAGCGAGGTGACCACATTGTCGACCTCGACCGAACCCAGTGTCATGGAGGCGCCGCGCGTAACATAGCCGCGCGACGGACCGCCAACGCCCCAGCCATCCACGGCGTCGACGCCTTTGGGATGTTTGGCGCGCAGATTGTTGTGTTCGGCGAACGGTTTGGTCAGCGTCAGTTCAACGCGCGAACCGGTGTCGATATCGAATTTTGCCGGTAAACCTTCGAAGGTGCCCGTGACTTCCGGAATGTGATCGTTGAAGACGAATTTGACCGGCGTGCCCGCGTCCGACGGATTGAATTGTTTGGGGTCGATCAGGGTCAGTGTTTTGGCACCGTAATCGATCCGCGTTACGAAGCGATGAAATACTTCAAAGCCGACCATTCCCGGCATCGGGATGCCTTCGATGTTTCCGAAACTGTCAAGCGGAAGAACGACAAAGAGCTGGTTCTTCACCGATGCGCCGCCGACCTCAAGCAAATCGATATGCGAGAATCCGCCTTCCATCACGCCTTCGCCGGCACCTGTGCCGGGGAGAGTTCCTTCGATTTTGAGTCCAAGCGTTTTGGCGATCGGCGGCGTCACAATGTCGGCTCCGCCGGTATCGAAGATGAAGACGTAGGGGCCTTTGCCGTTCACCTTCGCCTCGCCATAGATATGATTGTTGACGATCTGGACGGGAATTTGAGTTTGCGCGGCGCCGCCTGCAATCGAGAAGTCCGCCACGACCACTTTCGGGGCCGCAAAGACTGAATCGGGCTGCGCGCCGAGAAACTCCACTTTGGTCAGAATAATAGTTTGCAGATATTTTTGGCCGAGGCCGGTGTCGATCACCGACATATAAGGAATCATGACGCCGTCGACCGAACGGTAATCGGACACCAATACGGTCACCGTTTGCGAACCCTGAACCTCAATCGTCTTCGCCACCAGATGGGTCTTCGCGCCGAACCAGACGTCAAAGGATTTGCCGCCTTTTGGCGTAACGGTGAGAACGTCATAGGCCACGTCGGCAGCGATCTTCTGGCCGTCATAGACGATCGTCGCGCCGCCGCGATCGGCCAGCCACCATTTCTGGGCGTTGCGATAGGCGTCATTAACAGCCAGAGCGAGGGCGTCGCCGCCTTGCTGCAAGGTGACCGATCCGGAAGTGTCTTTCTCCCACGCATTGGTCCCGTCGAAGCCGTTGGCGCCGGTAGCAGGCCCGATTTTGAAATCGGTCGCGGAACGGCCGGTCTTGAGATCGATAATGTTATGGGACGTGCCGGTTAAGCCCTGGCCGGAATAGTCTGCAGTGAGATTTAACGTGACCTTGCTATCCCAAGCACTACCGCCCATGGCCGCCTTGTTGGCACTAAGAATCTCTGCCACGGAAGGTGCGGCAAGCGCCGGCATCGCATAGATTGCGCTTACGAATCCGAAGATGGCGATGCAGGCAGATATCCGGCGCATGGTTCCCCCCAATTGGATTTAACGGGAAATGGTGTTGTTCCAATCCGATTTCAATAGGCCCTACAGGGCGAAATTTGTCCTCACGATTTTGTGGGCTGCGTTTTTTTTGACGCAGCCTGTGTTTGGTGAGCCACAGCGGGTGGTTTCGACCCACCTATGCACCGATGAATATGTTTTCCGGCTGGTGCCGCGGGCTCATATTGCGGCTCTTTCTTACCTGGCGGGCGACACGCATCCGGTCGTTTCGACAATCGCCGGCAGAACAGGCGGCATCCCGCTGATCCGGCCGTCGACCGAGAGCGTGTTGGACTTTAGACCTGATATTGTTGTCATGTATCAAGGAACGGAGACGCGATTGCACGCGCAGCTTCTGGAACTGGGTGTGCCGGTGGTTGATGTGCCCTGGGCCAATTCCCTGGCCGATATCCGCAAGATCGCTGCGATGCTGGGCGACAAGCTCGGCGTGCCCGCAACGGCGAAGGGACTTCTGGCAGAAATGGACCGCAAGATTGCCGCCGCGCGCAGCGCAGCACCTCATGCCTCCGTCAAGGCCATTCTCTACGAACCGAACGGCTATGCGAGTTCCGGCGGGCTGACTGACGAGATCATGTTGGTGTCCGGTATTTCCAATGCCGCGCCGCTTGCCAAATTGACCCGCACAGGCACTTTGCCGGTCGAACAGATCGTCGCGTCTGCGCCTGAATTGCTGATCCTGGGCGGAGAAGCGCGCATTGGCTCCGCGCGGGCCTATATGGTTCTGCGCCATCCGGCATTGGCGGCCCTGAAAGGGCACACCGTCATGGAATATGCCACGCTGACGCCACTCTTATGCCCCGGTCCCTGGTCGGCCGATGCCGCGCAAACCTTCGGCAATTTGGCGCGAAAAACCCGTGCGCTTGCGCATGTCCCGGCGCGGAACTAAAACTTCCCGCCACGCGACGGTCAAAGGGAACGCGGGTGAAAATCCCGAGGCTGCCCCCGCAACTGTAAGCGGCTGAAAGCGCATCGCGCCACTGGGAAACCGGGAAGGCCATGCGCGCGATTGGGCCGCGAGCCAGGAGACCTGCCGGAGCGTGTCGTCCATCCGCCTGGCCGGGGTGTGCCAACGGAAAAGCGTTGCGGGAGACCGCAGCGGTAGCGGCGACGGAAACGAGGCCGCATGGACGATTCTGCTTCTTTTGCAGGAACACAGGGCATTGGATGGCGTGATGCGCGCGTGACGCTGGCACTCTTGGTGCTGGCGCTGGGATTTGCCGCCTGGTCGTTTCTGCTTGGGCCTTCTGAGCTTTCTCCGCGCACCTTGATCGCAGGATTGTTCGACGGGCAAGGCGCGGCCGGCATTATTGCACAGCAGATACGCTTGCCGCGCGCGGCGCTCGCGCTGGCGATTGGAGCGGCGCTGGGTGGAAGCGGCGCTGCGCTGCAAGGATTGTTCTGCAATCCCTTGGCGGAGCCGGGTGTAACGGGTGTGTCGTCTGCGGCAGGTCTGGGCGCTGTTCTTGCGCTCTATTTTGGATTGACGGCATCTGCGCCATTGGCTTTGCCCGCATGCGCGATTGCAGGCGCTCTGGTGTCGGCTTGCATTCTCTATTTTCTCTCTCGCAGCGGCGCGGGCGTTGTTGCGCTCATCCTGGCAGGCGTGGCGCTCGCCAGTTTCGCCACGGCGCTGATGGCACTTGCCCTTTCGCTCGCCGCCAATCCTTACGCGATGAGCGAGATGGTGCTGTGGATGATGGGCTCGCTGAAAGACCGCACGCTTAGCGATCTCGCTTATGCGCTTCCGCTGATCGCTGTGGGGCTCGCGCTTTTGCTGAGCACTGCGCGCGGACTGGATGCATTGACGCTCGGCGAAGACGCCGCCAAGAGCCTGGGCATCGATGTGGGGAGCATTCGCGCACGCGTTGTGATCGGCGTCGCGCTGGCGGTTGGTGCGGCAACCGCCGCCGCGGGCGCGGTGAGTTTTGTCGGTCTCGTTGTGCCGCATCTATTAAGGCCGTTGGTCGGCCATCAGCCGGCGCGATTGATCGTGCCGTCCGCCATCGGCGGCGCGGTTCTCTTGACGGCATCGGATATTCTGGTGCGCTCGATCGATCCGAGCGAGCAGCTTCGCTTGGGCGTGGTGACGGCAATGCTCGGCGCGCCGTTCTTCTTCTGGCTGATTCTGCGTTTGAGGCGGGAGCCGTGAGCGCGGCCGTCGCATTCGAGAATGTCGGGGCGCGCTATAACGGCCGCGCGGCGCTCGGCGGCGTGACAGCGGCGTTCTCCGAGGGGACCGTGACCGGAATCGTCGGCCCCAATGGCGCAGGCAAAACGACGCTGCTGCGCGCGGCGCTGGGCTTACTGCCGCTGGCGGGCGGATCGATCCGTATACTGAAAAAACCGCTGGCCGAGTGGCCGCGCGAGGAATTGGCGCGCGCTGCCGCCTATTTGCCGCAAGGCGGCGATGCCAAATGGCCGATGCTGGCGCGCGATGTCGTGCTGCTCGGCCGCTTGCCGCATCGTGCCGCTTTTTCGGGACCTTCGGCGGCGGATTTCAAAGCGGTCGACGACGCTTTGGCGCGCAGCGATGCCGAGCGCTTTTGCGGCGCGCCGCATGGACGAATTGTCGGCGGGCGAACGGGCGCGTGTTCTTTTTGCCCGCGCCTTGGCAACGGGCGCAGCCATTTTGCTGGCCGACGAGCCGGCGGCGTTTCTCGATCCGGCGCATCAATTGCGCTTGATGGAACTTCTGCGGGAAGAAGCGCGACGCGGGACGGCGGTGGCCGTCACCCTGCACGATCTGTCGCTTGCCGCCCGCCATTGCGACGACATCTTGGTGCTGCACGAGGGCGGCTTGGCGGCCCAAGGAGTGCCGGACGTGGCCCTATCGGATGCGACGCTGGCGCGGGTCTTCGGCATCGCCGCGCTACGTCTGCGCGATCCAGCATGGTGGACCGGATGCGCTGGCGGCGTTCCGGCGGATTTAGAGTTTTTCCTCTTCGACAAACGCAAGTCGAAGGATTATTGGTGTCAGCGCGTTTGGGAAGGTTCACATCACAATGTACGACGACGAGATCAGGACGAGCATTACAAGAAAGCATTGTGCGCGCTGCAAATCGAACTGGTGAAGCTGCAACGTCAATTGATTGAGCGATGGCGCGCGCGTGCTTGTGATTCTCGAGGGCCGCGACACGGCCGGCAAGGACGGCACGATCAAGCGTTTGATGGAGCATATGAGCCCGCGCGAGACGCGCGTTCATGCGCCGGGAAAACCGACCGAGCCGCGACGAGACCGAATGGTATTTCCAACGCTTTGTGCCGTATTTGCCGGCGGGCGGGGAGTTCGTGATCTTCAATCGCTCCTGGTACAACCGCGCCGGCGTCGAACGCGTCATGGGCTTCTGCACCAAGAAGCAGGTGAAGAATTTCTTTCACGATCGTCGTGCCCTATGAGGCCATCTTGGTGCGCGACGGGTTGCTGCTGCGCAAATACTATCTCGACATCACCAAATCCGAACAAAAGCACAGGCTTGCGGCACGACACGAAGATCCGCTGAAGCAGTGGAAGATTTCGCCGGTGGATGAAGCGGCGCAAAAAAACTGGAAGCCCTACAGCAAAGCGCGCGACGAGATGTTCGAACGCACCAGCCACGAATACGGGCCATGGCGCATCGTGAATGCGAACGACAAAAAAATCGCTCGTCTGGAATTCCTTCGCGATCTTCTGTCGAGCTTCGACTATCGCGGCAAAGATGAGAAAATTTGCAGCCCGAACCGGGAAATCGTCTTCGAATGGTCTAAGAAGAAAGAAAACTCCTGGCATCATAGCGACTGGGAATAATTCTCCGTTTCCGGCAGGGCAAAGGGTCAGCGAAACGGGCCATCTTGCCCAGGAAATGTTAACTCTCCCAAACTCCCCAATTTGCTCTCCCTTAAGTTTATCGTCTTATAGTTTCGCGCCGGCGCTTCTGGTCGGGGAGTTTGATATGACGTTTATAGGATGGACCGACCAAATGAGCGTCGGCGTTGAGTTGTTCGATCACGAACACAAGCAGCTCATCCATACGATGAACACACTCTATGACGCCATGCTGGCCGGTTCGCCAGAACTCATCTTGGGCGAAGTGCTCGATGAGATCGTCAGTTACACAAATTTTCATTTCTGCCATGAAGAAAAATTCTTCGAAGAATCCCATTATCCGCTCGCAGCCGAGCACACGATCGAGCATGAGGAATTGAGGCAACGGATATCCGAATTCCGTAATGATATGAGTCGCGAACACCCCATGTTCCTCGCGCTGGATGTGTTGCAGTTTCTTAAAGAATGGTTAGAACGGCACATTTTGCAGGAAGACATGAAATACGCCAGGTTCCTGCGGGAGAAGGGCGTAAATTAATCGATAGCCTGGGGTTTTCTCGAAACGAAAATTAACGACGACCCGCCAGCTCAGAGCGTCGGTTTCAACCGCTTATTAACCAAACCGAGCGAGTGTAATTGCCAACCGCGCCGACCCAAAAGGGAGCCTTGGCGAATGCACAATTCCGGCGCTTTGGCGATCCCCGCCGAGCTAGAACCTTTGTTGCAGCCGAATGGCGTTTCAACCAACGCCTTGAAGGCATTATTCCAGCCTTTGCCGTTCCTGCTAGTCGGCGGCGGCGACGTTCGCCTGGAAGTTTCGCCCGTCACCAAGATGAATGTTTATGGCTGTCAGCCGGCGCCCAGGCCGCAAGCCCTGGCGTTTTCGTCTTCGACGGCGACATCGATATCCGAACGAGGCTATCTGCGAGCATTGCAAGCGCGAGATGAGTTGATCCAAGAAAGCATATCGAAGGGATTCATCGGGGCGTTCGACGATCAAATCGAGCGCATGCGCAAATCACTGAAGGTGTATCTTAATTTGGATGGTTGCGGAACGCAGATCGTGTTCTCACCGTCCGGAACCAACTCGCAGTTGCACGCACTTTTTCTCGCCCGTCAATTGCTGGGCGGTCCGGTCTCCTCCGTCGTCGTCGGCGCCGATCAGACCGGCAGCGGAACCGTCCACACCTCTCGCGGACGGCATTTTTCCGATTGGACGGCGCAGGGCAAGACCGTCACCAAAGGCCAGCCTATCGATGGGCAGAACGAAGAAACCCACAGCGTGGGCGTAGCACTTTTTTCCGCAGACGGCGCCATACGGTCTGAAAACGAAATCGACGCCGCGGTCGTCGAGGCAGTGGCAGAGCAAATTTGGACGGGCAACAAAGTCGTACTGCAGACCATGGATTCTTCCAAGCTCGGCTGGCGCGCCCCGTCCGATGCCTGCTTGAAGGAGATATCTGCGCGGTGGCCGAATGGTGTTCTCATCGTGATCGACGCTTGCCAGATGCGGATCGGCCGTCCCCGCCTTAAGGAATATGTGAACCGTGGCTATGTCGTTTTGCTGACGGGTTCCAAGTTTTTTACAGGGCCGGCTTTTTGCGGTGCTTCCTTATGGCCGGAAGCATTGTCCGCGCGCCTTGCCGCCATGAAAACGGCGCCGGGCGGCCTCGCGGATTACGCGACCCGCTTCGATATGCCATCGCATTGGGCTTCGCTGCGCGACACCCTGCCGGCAGCCCCGAATTTCGGCCAATGGTTACGTTGGGAAGCGGCGCTGGAAGAGATCCGAGCTTATTATGCGTTGCCGGAATCTTATCGCTCTTACACGCTCTTGCGTTTGGCGGAAGCGACCGCCAAAGCGATCTCGTCCTCGCAGCATCTGGTATTGCTCGGAGAACGCGACGCCAGCGGAAGCTTGTTCCGCGAGGATATGCCTCCCACGGTGTTCCCTTTTTTCCTCGTACGGAACAACCGGCTGCTCGAACTTGATGAGATGACGAAGCTCTATCATGCTCTTAACAGCGACCTTGCGGGAGCATTGCCGGGGACGGCAAGCGAGGATGATCGCGCCCTGGCGTCGGTCATTTGCCACATCGGACAGCCCGTCAAACTCCCCGCCGGCGCCGTGCTTCGCATCGGAATCGGTGCGCGGCTCTTAACCGATGCGTGGTGCGCTGACGGCATTATAACCGATGCCAATATCGGCGCCGTAATCGCGAAAATCAAAACCGTCGTGAAGAAGATCGATTTGCTCGTCGCAACCAATGCACATCTGGGAAAGCCGCAATGAGTAATACTGCCCTCTATCGCGCCGATCGTATGGGCCTGGCGCGCCTGACGAAATTGGCGTTTGACGGGGTCAATCTCCGCTCGCTGTGGCGTGAGTTGATGGAGAGGGTAACCGACGATCAAGAGGGCGCCGGAATCGGCATGGATTTGTCGCTCATCGCACAGCTCCTGGGCGATCAAGCAACCGGCCTGGCGATGCAGAAGGAAGTGTTGGGCTATCAAAGGTTGTTTCGCTCACCCTGTGCGGTGCAAACGCCGGGCCTGCGCGTTCTGGCGCTGGCGGCCGAAATGGACATTGGAGGGAATACGCCCATCGAATTTCTGCTGGAGAGATCCGACGTCGAATTGACCACGCTATATGTTGTTCCCGGGACGCCTCTGCCGGACAGTTTACCCGAACATGATCTTGCCATCGTGGTAGCTCCCGACGATGACGAGACACAAGAAACCCTGGATATCATCGAGGAGATGATTCGCGTCTGGCCTTGCAAGGTTCTCAATCCTCCTGCGCATATTCGCGCCCTGGACCGCGATCGTCTTTATCGTTTGCTGAAAACGGTTCCCGGTTTGGAGATTCCCATGACCGTTCGACTGTCGCGCGACGAATTGGCGACTGTCAACGAGACCAATCTCGGTCATTGGTTGAAAGACGCGGTGTTTCCGCTGATCGTACGGCCGATCGGCTCGCATGCCGGACGCGGCTTGGCCAAACTGGATACGGCAACACAAATCGCGGAATATCTTGGCGATCGTCCGGAGCACAAGTTCTTTATTTCGCGCTTCGTGGATTATGCGAGCTCGGACGGGCAGTTCCGCAAATACCGCTTGGCTTGCGTTGATGGCGCAGCTTATCCCTGCCATATGGCGATCGCGGATGAATGGAAGATCTGGTACCTGAACGCCAACATGAGAAACAGTGAGTCCAAACGGGCCGAAGAAGCGCATTTCATGGCGGCCTTCGACCGCGAATTTGCCTTACGGCATGCCGCAGCGTTATCCGAAATGACGCGGCGTATCGGACTGGACTATTTCCAAGTCGACTGCGCGGAAACCAAAGACGGAAAATTGCTGGTATTTGAGGCCGACAACGCCGCTATCGTCCACAATATGGACCCGCCGGCCATTTTTCCGTACAAGCCCTTGCAGATGAATAAGATCTTCGACGCGTTCGTAACCATGCTATACGATCACGCAGGAAAATCCCGAGCCTGCGCCGCTTGAACGACAAAGATCACCAACTCGACGGTATTACCTTAGATCCCGAAAACTGGAACGACTTGCGGGCCTTAGGTCATCGCATGCTCGACGATATGATCGATTATATCGAACATATCCGCGAGCGCCCGGTCTGGCAGCCTATTCCGCAGGACGCACGCGCGCGTTTCGACGTCAGCTTGCCGCACAGAGTCTTCGTCCCTCGAGGACGCCTATGAAGAGTTCGCGCGCTTCGTCGTGCCCTATGCGGCGGGCAACGTCCATCCGCGTTTTATGGGTTGGGTGCACGGCGGCGGCACGGCGGTGGGCATGCTCGCGGAGATGCTGGCGGGCGGGTTAAACGCCAATCTGGGCGGCCGCGATCACATGCCGGTGGAAGTGGAACGCCAAATCGTGTCCTGGGCGCGGGCGATGTTCGCGTTTCCCGAAACGGCCAGCGGGGTGTTCGTCACCGGTACATCACTGGCAAATCTGCTTGCAATTCTGATCGCCCGCACCAGCGCTTTGGGACGCGAGGTCCGTCAGACCGGCCTTTTCGAAGGCGGCGAAAAGCTGCGGGCCTACACCTCGGCCGGAGCGCATGTGTGCATCACACAAGCGATGGAAATAGCCGGGCTGGGCAGCGACGCTTTGCGGAAAATTCCGATGGATGGGTCGTTCCGCTTGGATTTTCGAGCCTTGCGGGAGACGATTGCGCAAGATCGCAGGAACGGACTGGAGCCTTTTCTGGTGGTCGGCACGGCAGGTACCGTTGATACCGGCGCGATCGACGATCTGGAAGCGATAAGCGATTTGTGCCGGAAGGAGAAAATCCGCTTTCATGTCGACGGCGCCTTCGGGGCGCTGGCCGTTTGGTCGCCCGAATTGGCGCCGCTCGTCAAAGGCATCGAGCGTGCCGATTCCATCGCCTTCGATTTCCACAAATGGGCGCAGGTGCCTTATGACGCCGGCTTTCTACTGGTGCGCGACGGCCAATTGCACCGCGACACCTTCACCTCTCCGGCGGCCTATCTGCGCCGGGCGACGCGGGGTCTCGGCAGCAGGTTCGCCTTGGCCCAGCGAATACGGACCGGATCTGTCGCGCGGCTTCCGCGCTTTGAAAACCTGGTTCACCTTAAAGACCTACGGAACCGACCGCTTGGGCGCCGTGATCGCGCGCACTTGCTCACTTGCCCGCTATCTCGAACAGCGCGTGCGCGGCGAACCGCAGCTGGAATTGCTTGCGCCGGCGCAGCTCAACATCGTCTGCTTTCGCTATCGCGCGGACGATGCCGACACCGTCAATGCGAAGATCGTGGCCGATCTGCAAGAATCCGGAATTGCCGCACCGTCGACGACGACGATCGACGGCAAGTTCGCTATCCGCGCCGCCTTCGTAAATCACCGCACCCAAATTCGCGACGTCGATGCCTTGGTCGATGCCGTGTTGCGGCTTGGCGAGGCCGCGATATCTCACTGATGAAGCGTCATCGCGCGCAATTGGCCGGCGGGATATTTGCTTCGCCCGGGGCGTCGGCAATTGCTTAAGCTGCGGCAATCGCGGAACAAGTTGTCGCAGTTTTTTCAGCCTAGTGGCCTTGGCGTAGAGAGGTCGCCGGTCCTGGTTCCAACATGGGATGGCAAGGCGTTTTTCTCCGGTATCGAATTGAAATAGAGCGGAATTTGATTCCGCCCGCGGTGTGGGTTACGACAAATCTCTTGTAAGCCGACAAATCGGAATTGCGCTTGGAGTAAGAAAATGAAGATGACCTTCCGCTGGTATGGCGAGTCCGATCCCGTGCCGCTTGCCTATATCCGGCAAATTCCGGGCATGGACGGCATCGTTTCCGCGGTCTACGACGTTGCCGTCGGCGAAGTGTGGCCGCTGGAGAACATTCGCGCGCTAAAAGCGAAGATCGAATCCCACGGCCTGAAGTTCGAAGTCATCGAAAGCGTTCCGGTGCATGAGGATATCAAACTCGGCCGGCCGACGCGCGATCGCCTGATCGCCAATTATGCACAGACCTTACGCCATCTCGCGCAATGCGGCCTCAAGGTGGTTTGCTACAATTTCATGCCGGTGTTCGATTGGACGCGAACGATTTTGGCGATGAAGCTGGACGATGGATCCTCCACGCTGGCATTCGACGCGGAGGAAGTCGCAAAAATCGATCCGGAGCAGGGCATCAATCTTCCGGGATGGGACGCCAGCTACAAACCGGACGAACTAAAAGCGCTGCTCGCCGAATATCGCGGCGTCGGCGAAGAAAAGTTGTGGGCCAATCTCGAGCATTTCCTAAGAGGCGTAATCCCCGCTGCACGCGAAGCGGGCATCAAGA
The DNA here is from genome assembly GCA_963822275.1 of uncultured Alphaproteobacteria bacterium. Taxonomy (GTDB): domain Bacteria; phylum Pseudomonadota; class Alphaproteobacteria; order Micropepsales; family Micropepsaceae; genus Rhizomicrobium. Next base: position 11,985 of record CAWGHR010000086.1, on the reverse strand, counting down.
TGGCAATCCATCCCGATGATCCGCCGCGCCCCATTTTCGGCCTGCCGCGCATCGTCAAGAATGTCGAAGATTTGCGCCGTTTGTTGAAGATCGTCGATGTACCCGAGAATGGGTTGACGCTCTGCGCAGGATCGCTCGGCGCCGATATCGGCAACAATATCGTAACGATGGTCAAGGAATTTGCGGGTGCCGGGCGCATCCATTTCGCGCATATCCGCAATGTGAAGGTGGATGCGAAAGGCAATTTCTACGAGACGGCGCACAAATCAGAATGCGGTTCGCTCGACATCGGCGCCATCGTGAAGGCGTATTACGATGCGGGCTATCAGGGCTATGTCCGCCCCGATCATGGCCGCATGATTTGGGGAGAAACTGGTAAGCCCGGCTACGGTTTGTTTGATCGTGCGTTAGGCGCGGTCTACATAAACGGATTGTGGGAGGGCGTCGCCAATGGCGAGGGCGCCAAACCGTCGCGCTAAGCCGGCGTCAGCGCGGCGGTTTCTGGGAGATATGGTAGGACATAATCCCAGTAAGAAAGCTTCGGTTTTCCGTGCCGGCGAACCCAACTTCCTTGAGAAGCTCGCTTAGCTCGCTTGGCGTGTAGAAGTGCCGAATGGCGTTTGCAAAATAGCCGACACACTTCATGCTTTCGGCAGAACTGCCGAAAAGTTTGGCAGTAAACCACACGGAAAAGCGCAAATAGACAAGGTACGGCACTTCGACAATCCGCGATGCCGGGCGCAGCATGTCATTGTGGCAGAACACGCCGCCTGGCTTGAGGACTCTGTGGATTTCCTTGAACGCTTTGACGATCTCAAGATGGCGCGAGGCGAATTGCAGCGTCACGGCATCAAATGAATTATCGGGAAACGGCAGCGTATGCGCATCGCAGACATGGGCAAGGATCGTCAGATTGCGCGCACGGGCGCGACTTTGACCTTCAGCCGTCATGTGTGAGCTGCCGTCCACGGTGTGGATCTCGAGCGTCGGATCGGCGGCAAGAAGTCTGAGCGGGATGTCGTGCGTGCCCGAGCACACGTCGAGCACTTTTGCGCCACGCGGCAAACGCCGCATGATCGCGCCGGCAAATGTATTGCTCCAGCGCGAACAGCTCCCCAGCGAAGCGACCGCATTGCCCTTGTCGTAATAGGTCGGAACGTCCCGGAAGACCTCCGGGATCAGAGTCCGCCAGACGTCTCCAAACAATCGCGAACGGAGGTCTTCTTTCTCCAAAAACACTTGTGAGATGCTCAAGGGGGCCTCTTGTCTTTTTCAGGAACGGCAACATCGCCGCGTTTGACCGATGGCTGTCGAAACGGCGTCTGCGACACCCAAGCCGTCGCCTTATCCTTTGACGAAGCTTGACCGCCGGGAAATGCGTAGTTGTGCGTATTACACGCATTCGAGTTTGGACTGCGCGGAGCAGTACAAACAGATGTCGTTATCAGCCGCCAATTGTGAGCCGAACGGTCACTCGGCCGGGCCGACCTCTTCCTCTTCCTCGACCTCTTCGTAGCCTGTGATCATCGCCTTGTAGTGCTCAAACGTCGAACGGCCCAGCGTGGCGAGGTAGGCGTGAAAAGGGACATAGGCGGCAAAGACGATGAAGATCAGGACATGCACCGTATCGATGACGCGGACGCCTCCCAGGAAAGCGACCACCGGCGCAAATCGGTGGAGATCCCAGAGCAGGATGCCGGTGACGATCTGGATCGGAAGCAGGATGAGCATGACGATCTGATAGGTGATCGCCTGCAACGGATTGAATTTGCGGTAAATGCTGACGTGGAATGGGCTGGGTGTGCCCTTGAAGATGCCGTATCCGTAATAGATGGCTTGGCGCAGGCAGCCACGAAACAATTTCATCGGGTTGAGTTCGGAATGGTAGGCCACGACCCTGTCGGAAGACAGATAGTAGATAAGCCACAAGAAGAAATTGATGACGACAATCCATCCCGTCCAGCTGTGAATGATGATCGCAGTGCGGAACGGCACCATGTCGATCAGACCGACATAGCGGATTTGTATCCCGCTGAGAATCAACACCACGAAGCTGATTGCATTGGTCCAGTGCCAAATCCTCAAAGGCAGCGCGTGCAGGTATAAGCGATGCATCTTGCTCACTCTTTCCGTTTGTCGTGCTGTGCACGGCGTCGCTGGCTTATCCATCTCAGGCCCCAATGCGCCATAGAGCCGCCGATGCCGCCCAGCAGAGCAAGGACCAGAAGGACGTCCAGGATTGTGATCCTGGTGCCGCCGATGGCGTAGAAGCCGCCAATGGAGCTAATGGAGACTGCGGAGTTCAGGACTTCTTTGTTGACGCCGAAACGGATCGGAATGCCGCTGGGGCTGGCGACGGATATTGTGACGCTCTGGAACGGTTTGGCCCCGGCCTGATGGCAAGTTTTGCAGTCGCTGATCGCCTCGCTGCTGGGGGCAATCTTGTGCGCCTCGGCGCCCGTCAGCACGTCCAACCGCCCCTTGACGCTCATCTTGTCTTGCGAACCGGGGCGGTTCAGCGTTTGCAACAGTTTGAAAAGCGTCGCCGAATCCATGCCCGCGTGCCCCGCGATATGGGATACGTTGGAAAGTTCGAATTCGGGCACGCCGATTGGGCGCGAAGCGTCTTTATGCGTCGTCGTATCGAACAGGACGAGATCGACGGTGCGATGTGCTGTCGGCGAATGGCAGGCGGGGCAAGTTATTGCCTCGAAATGCAGCTGGGCATTCGGAAGCCATTTCTGGTGGGAAACGAGCGCTTCTTTATGACAACCCAGGCAGACGTCCTTCATGCCCTGGTTTGCCGTGGGGACCCGCACGCTATGGGCGCCGTGACAGCTGAAGCAAAGCGGGGCCTGAGTGACGCCCGCACTGCGCAACATGCCGTGCACGCTGGTGGAATAGGCCGTGAAAATGTCGGCGTGACAGGCCTTGCAGGGGACCGTGTCCATCGTCGCTGCCGCGCCTTTGATCATCGTATGCGGCGAATGGCAACTTGTGCAAACTGGGGCGAGAGGGTTGCCCTCCTGGACGAGCGCCGCGTGGACGCTGTGCTTCCACTCATCGAATTTATCACTGTGGCAGCCGGCGCAGACTTGCGTACGGACGATGGAAAAGCTGCGCTTGCTGCTGATGGAGGGGACGTCCCCGGGGTGCTTGGCCAAATCGATGTCGGAATGGCAGGTGGCGCATCCGAACGCGCCATGGACCGATTTCGCAAAAGCATCACCCGTAATGTGCAGCGACAGCTTTTCGCCGTTCGGGAGTTGCTTCTCCAATCCCTCCGTCTGATGGCAGGCCAGACATTTCTGATCGTCAGGGGAAAGACTTCCGGCCGAGGCAGGCGCGGCGAAACCTGCAACGACCAGCATAACGGCCGCAACGGCGAGGCCCATCCCATTCATCGAGAATTGTGTGCGCTTCATTCTGCCGCCCAAGCGGAGTCTCGCCATGAAGAGCTCCGTCCCATATCTGATTCCCGATAATCGCTACGGAAACAAATGCTAGTCAATGCGAATGCATTACATCCTCCGGGGGCCCCTCGCCAATCTCGAGCTTGAACGAGCCGTCAGTTTGAAGCCGCCCGTTCGCGCCGCGCTCGTTTTCCCATCTTTGCCAGCATCGCCAGACCGATGAACGGGAACAGGAGCATATAGGCGAGAGCAATGAACGGCGAGGCCAGAAACAACGCGTCGTCGCTGAGGATCTTGAAAATGGTCCTATGCGAGGCCGTATTCCGAGCCGTTGTAGGCTGTACCGTCGCGGTGTCGGAATCCGCATTCTTTTTGATCATACGTCTTCTCCATTCGCGGTACAGGCATGCCTTCGGGACGACACTCGATCAGAGCATTAGATCATGACGGGATCGCCTTCAACAACCAGGACTTTTTAAAGACGCTCACCGCTTTCCACCCTTGTCTGACAACGACTTGGGCGCCGGGGTTGAACAACTCATTACCGGGATCGATTTTGCAATCGGACGTGCGTCGCTCCTCGCCAAGTCCCGCACGTCAAGAACAAAAAGCTTGGCGTGATCTTTACATCTGTTACAAAAGATAGAACAGTTCCAAGCCGGGGCGCTTGAAACTATTATACGATGGGATATTCCGGATTCTATCGACGCGATGTCTGCCCAAGACCATCGGCCAAACTTGAACTGCGCAAAGGAGATTCGCCGTGAAAAACATCCTCATCATCGCGTCAGCCGCGGCGAGTTTCTGCCTGACGGCGACGCTCGGTGCGGCAGCAGATTCCGGCGTTAGTCCCGCGGCCGTGCACTCCAAGGTTATGTCCGTCTGCCAGAGCTGCCACGGTCCGCAAGGCGATAGCGTGTCGCCGACATACCCGCGGCTTAACGGTCAGCAAGCCGACTACATTCTGTCCCAACTTAAGAGCATTCGCGCTCACAAGCGAAACGACACGCATTCCCTTTATATGGCGAGTGTCGTGCACGACCTCGACGATCCGATGATGGCGGCCCTGGCAAAGTATTTTGCTGACCAGAAGCCGACGCAGCCCCAGACCGGCGGGAACCTCGCCGACGAAGGCGAGAAAATATTCATGAACGGCGTTCCCGCCGAAGGTGTCATTGCTTGTCAATCATGCCACGGCAAGCATGGGGAAGGCGCCGCGTCGATCCCGCGGATCGCCGGCCAGCATGCCGCCTATCTCAGGATGCAAATGGGGGCATTCCGCTCCACATTGCGCGGCAACGAAACGATGCATGCCATCACGAAGAACATGACCGACCGGCAGATCGAAGCGCTCGCATCGTATTTGGCAAACGACTGACGCCCGTAGGCACTCGGCCGCGCCGCGTTTCGGGGTTCAGCCAGATAACGGCATGACAATTCCGCGATTTCCGCTCGCCGATTGCACAAAATGGCCAATCCGGGGTGCGGCAAATTCCAGCTTGTACCGCCGCATCAATTCGGACAGAAAATCGCTCGCGCAGGAGCCGATAACATCGGCCGTCTGTTGTTGCGAGTGTTTCTCGAAAGGCCAGCGTATTGAGCGCATTCATCGACGCCCGCAACCGTTCCCGAAGGCACAATCCTACAACCCGATCTGGCAATCGTCGGCGGCGGCCCCGCCGGTATTTCGATGGCGCTTGCGCTGGCCAATACGCCGTTGCGCGTCGCGCTGTTGGAAAGCGGCGGCATGTCATTCGATGCCAAAACCCAAGCGCTCTATGACGGCGCCGAGATTGGCGCGCCCTATCTGACGCTGCAGGCGTCGCGGCTGCGTTGCCTCGGCGGCGGCACGAATATTTGGGGCGGCTGGTGCCGGCCCATGGACAATATCGATTTCGAAGAGCGCAGCTGGATGCCCTATTCGGGCTGGCCGTTCGGGCGAGCCGCGCTCGAGCCCTATTACCCGCGCGCCCAGTCGCTCTGCGAGGCCGGACCTTGGCTTTATGAGAAAGCCGAAAAATGGTCCTCGGCGGAAGGGCCGACGCTTGCGCTCGGCCAGGGCGGGGTCGTCACCCGCTGGTTCCAATTCAGCAAGATGCGCGGCAGCGAGCTGCCGACCCATTTTGGCGAGCGCTATGCCGAAGACCTGAAGCGGGTTCCGCAGCTTTCCACCTATCTGCACGCCAACGTGACCCGTCTGGGGCTTGCCCCCGACGGCGCCAACATCAACGAGCTCGACGTTGCAACGCTCACCGGCCGCATATTCAAAGTCAAGCCGAAATGCACGGTGCTGGCGATGGGCGCGGTGGAAATCGCACGGCTGATGCTGGCGTCCAACGACGTGATGCCGAGCGGCGTCGGCAACGCCCACGATCTGGTCGGGCGCTTCTTCGCCGATCATCCCATTCCGCGCGACATCGCGACGCTGGTGCTTTTCGACGGCAAGCTGGCGCCGTTCTACATGAACAATTCAGACGATCCACGGCGCGATCATGCGCGCGGGCCTGTTCCCGAGCGAGAAATACCGCCGCGCCAAAGCGGTGATGGATTCCTCGATGACCATCGAGAGCGAGACCAAGCTGGACGATCTGGGCAAGGCCGCGCTGGCCGCGACCGCCGCCGCGCTGGGCGTGGACGCCGGCAATGCGGTCGCCTTTTCGCTGGGCGGCGGCTGCGAGGTGACGCCCGATCCAGACCGTCGCTTCACGCTGGACGCCGAGCGCGACGCGCTGGGCATGCCGAAGCTGAAGCTGCATATGCGCATCGCCGATTCCGATTTCGCCCATTTCCGCGAGACGCTGAAGGAGCTGGGCCGCCAGCTGCTGGTGTCGCGCATCGGCATGCTGCGCCTCAACCTGAAAGAGCGCACGCGAGTGGCTCGATGGGCTCGATTGGGGCAACCATCACATGGGCACGACGCGCATGCATGTCGATCCGCGCAAGGGCGTGGTCGACGCCAATCTGCAGGTGCACGGCATCGCCAATCTGTTCGTGGCGGGAAGCTCGGTCTATCCGACCTATGGCGCGGTGAACCCGACGATGAACCTGCTGGCGCTGGCGCTGAGGCTGGCCGACCATCTGAAAGGCCAGCTGCGATGAAAGAGCTGTTCACCCGGCGCAGTATCGTGATCGGCGCGGGCGGCGCGGTGGTGCTGGCGGCCGCGGCGTTTCGAGGGCACGCGCCTGCTGCGCAAGCGCCATGCGCCGACGCCTTTACGACGATCTGCTGGCGCGGCTCGACGACCGCGACGCCGACGCGCAAATCGGCGAGGCGGTGCTGGCGAACACCGACGATTTCGACGCCAATACCGTCGCCGCAAATCTTCGCGCGCGGCTAAAAAGCGATACACTGGCGCAAGCTGTGTCGGGGGACGCCGTGGAAGGGCGTCTGCTGGAAGCCCGCGGCTGGGTCATCCCGGAAGATTTGGGTCTGCTTTGTGCGCTAGCGGCAAAAGCGGCAGCCTAAAACTTTCGTACTCCGCACAGAGAGTTTCACGATGGACGTTCGTGACGGGCGGGACCTCGCGCGAGATCGTGACATCGGCGCCGCACCGATGTTACCGTCCAGGCGCCCGTTCGTTCTCTGCACAATTTCGGTTGAGACATGCAATTTTTCTACGCAACTCGCGATGGTCAGGCTCGGCGCATCGCTCGAGCGACTCGTCGCCCGCCTCGTCGAAATGGACATTCCCGCCCGGCCGGATGATCTCGCTATGGTCATGCCCACCCCACAGAGTCTTGCAAAAGCACGGTTGATCGTACTTGTGGCGGCGATCCGTTATGGTCGGCATTTGCGGGAAGCCGAGCAGTTTTTGGCGGTCTATCGGAGATTGCCGACGCCGCCGCCGTTGGTCTTCCTGTCGGTCAGTTTGGTGGCGCGAAAGGAGGGTAAGCGCACGGTCGCGAACAACGCTTACCTTCGCAAAGCGATAGCCCGCCACCACCTCACGCCGGCTCTCGCGCTGGGCATTGCCGGGCGCCTGGACTACGCGCGCTACAGCTGGTTGGACAAACAGATCATCCGTTTCATCATGAAGCTGACCGGCGGGCCGACAAATCCCGACGCTTGCGTCGAATACACGCCATGGGATGAAGTCGACGCCGTTGCCGTGCGGATCGCCGAGAACTACGGCCGGAGCCAGTCCCGCTAGGATATCTTGTGTTGCTGGGTTGCAGAGTGATTCGCTCTATCGCAATAGCCACGCCGCAATTGGTCTGTGGATGAATACGGAAAATCCCTTATGCCGCCGCGTTTTGATGATCTGGCACGGCTCGGCAACTGCGACAAATCCGTCAAATCCATCGAATTGCGAACTGGTACCATCATAATTGTAGTTTCTGGTACTATTGCTTGGGACAATTCTAATCCAGACATGACCGTCAGACGGCGAAGTACTAAATGTTTCCTCGGGAAACATTTGAGCGAGGGCAAGCGGATGTCGATCGGAAGTCGCATAAGTGGGTTTGCCATTGCGGTGCTGCTGTGCGCTGCGATGTTCGCCACCGCAAATCCTGCATTCGCCGCGGACGCAGCGCGGAGCATCGCGACGCGAACCTCCACCGTGTCCCCACCGGCAACCGATGATGGTTCGGGGGCGCTCTATAGCGAGCGCGGCGCCGCCACCTGCATGCAATGCCACAACGAAGCGCCGGTGACGGATATTCTCAAGACGGCTCATGCGGTGAAGGGCGATCTGCATTCGCCATTCGGCCAGCATGAGTGCGAATCCTGCCACGGGCCGAGCGCGGCCCATGCCACGGGTTTTGCCAAGGGAACGCCTGCGGCGCCCGCCATCGTGTTCAATGGACCGAATGCCTCTCCGATCGACGCGCGCAATGCGGTCTGCCTCACCTGCCACGAGGACGCCCAGCGCATGAATTGGGACGGCAGCCAACACCAGAACAGCATCTGGCCTGCGCGAGTTGCCACACGGTCCATGCCACCAAGGATCCGGTCCTCGCGAAGGAGACGCAGCCCGAGAAATTGCTTCACCTGCCATGCGCAGCAACGCGCGGAAAGCTTCGAGTACTCGCACCACCCGATGCGCGAGGGCAAGGTTGTCGTGCTCGGACTGCCATAATCCGCATGGCTCGGCCGGCCCGCACGCTGTTGAAGGAATTCACGGTCAACGAGACTTGCTACAACTGTCATGCCGAAAAACGCGGACCGATGCTGTGGGAACATCAGCCGGTTCGCGAGAATTGCACCAATTGCCACACGCCGCACGGCTCGAACGAGGCGCGCCTCATGAAGGAGCGCATGAACTTCATGTGCTCAAGCTGCCATAGCGCCGCTTCGAACAACAGCGGCGGCGCGTTCGGCGGTGCGCATTCGTTTGCCCGGCAATCTGCAAGGAACGGCGACGTTCAATTCCGCATTGGCGAACAATCGGACGTGTCTGAATTGTCACTCGCAAGTCCATGGGTCGAACAGCCCGAACGGCGCCTACTTCTTCCGGTGACGCCACACGCAGTGGCAAGGGGATTGCTATGCTGAAGAAACTGACGCTCTGCGCCGCGGCACTGACCGGCTTATGTCTGCTATCGCCCGTCGCGATGAGCCGCAGACAGTGCTCCGACGCCTCGGCCGGCGCAGCCCAGCCGCCGCACGCGCCGCACCGGCCAACGAGCATTGTTCAGACCAGTTCAGCTTGGGCACGCAATGGGTGGGCGGCGCCAATACCGGCCACTACGGCCGCTACAACGGCTTCACGCAGCAAGGCTCGACGTCTTGCTGGGCTTCACCGTCCAGCATCGCGATCGCTTGGGATTCGGGCAGACACTTGGTACTACGACTTCACCGGGACTCAATCTGAACTTCCAGACCGGCGACCAGCTCGCCAAAAACTTTCAAGACAACAGCTACACCAACAACACGAAGCAACGAAATCGGCCCGATGGCCGAGATCAATCTGAAACTTCGGCGACCAGGGCTCTGGGGGGTCAATATCGGTTACGACGCGATCTCCTATACCGGCAACATCATCGATTCGATCTATACGGTCAACGGGACGACCGGCGTCGCTCAACAACAATCTCGCAGCCTGGGGCGGAGCGACCAACAGTCCGTGCGACAAAGGGCGCGACCACCGCGTTCACGACGACGACGCTGCGCCCGGCGGAGCAGCGTTCCAGGTTGGTACGCGGCGCGATATCGAAGTCGGCGGCCAGTATATCCTCGACGACTGGACCTTCAACGCCAGCATCCACCACGAGCACAAGGAAGGCACGTTGGAGGAATCCCTTCGGGAGACCTATGGCGGCCAAGCGTTCACCATGCCGGTCGATTACGACACCGACCGCTTCGATCTCTCGGCGTCCTACAACGACCCCGACTTTCATGCGCTGATCCAGTACACGTATTCCAATTTTACCGACAACAATCAGGCCGTTTCGCTGCCTTATCCGGCCTCGATCGCGGCGCTGAGCGCCTCATCGGGCCCCTATGCGCAGACGGGACTGTATTCGACGCCGCCCAGCACGTCGGCCCATTATGTGACGGCGATGTTCACCGACAAACTGGCGCCGGGAACGCAAATCACGCTGAACGGCCGGTTCGGCGTAGAGCTGCAGAACGCCACGTTCACCGCGAACAGCGGCGATCCCAACCTCAGCAATACTTTGGGCCATCCCACTTATGCGTGGTTCAACAATCTCAACAGCATGAACCAGGGAACCAGCGCAACCTCGCCCGAAGATGCCGCCTGGGTTTATCAGGGCAAACTCGCCATCAGCTCCAGCCTCGCCACCGACGTCGATGCGTCACGCATCGTATTCCTTCGACGGGCGCAACGTCGATATGAACCAATACAAGGTGTGGATCGGCGGCTCGAGCCCCGACGCCACGGCAAACACGCGCGGTCTATGTGGTGCCGCAGAACTGGTTTAAGCAGACCGCAAACGTCGAGGTCGGCTACCGCATTTGGCCTGAGAGCAACACCAAACTGACGGTGGATTATACGTTCAACAACACCAATCGCACCAACGCCCAGGTGGAGCACAGCATCACCAGCACCGGGTCGGTGCAGTTGAGCTCCATGCTGGGTGCCGATGTCCTGGGCCGGATCACATACGAACATGGCGAACGCTCCGGCACCTTGGTCTACGGCAGGGCCTGGGGAAATCTGGAGAATGGGACTCCCGAAGTCTACGACACGCCATCGGGCGCATATTATCAGGCGCCGATGACGTCGGACTCGGTCACCCTGCGGACAGACTATGCGCCGATCGGAAATCTTTCCGGCGGTTTATTCGTCAAATATGTCAACGAGCAGTACCACTATCCCAGCATCCCCTCCACGGCGCCGACCGGAGATTGGACTCTGGTGGGCCATGGCGAAGGGATCACGCGAGACTACAATCTTACCGTCGGCCCCGATTTCAACTACCGGCCCAGCGAGGCTGTGAACCTGCATGTCTATTACACCTACGAGCAGATTTTCTTCAACAATGTGGGCAATGGCGCCTGTGCCGAAAGCAACACCGGTATCTGCGCCGGCAGCGTGGGATATTACCAGAACAGATACAACAGCACCATGAACAGCGCGGGTTTCAGCGGGGATTGGCAGGCCAATTCCAAGCTGAAACTGGCGGCTGAGTACAATATGTCGGCGGGTTCCGTAATGTTCGGCCAGTTCAATGGCGTCCTAGTGCCCAGCGTCACGCAATCCTATCAGAATGTGGTCTCCTACCCGGACATCAACTCGACGATGAACGACCTCCGGCTGACGGCGGTCTATCAGCTGACGGCCAAAGTCGAATGCTCGCTGATGTATGAGTTCAGCATGTTCCACAATAACGATTGGAACGATTTGACACCGCCGGTCCAGCCGACCACCAATACCGGTACGGCCATCAGTATCCTCACGCCGGGCTACTCTTCGCCGAATTACAGTGTCTCGACGATTGGGGCGGTCTTGAAGGTGATGCTGTAGCGCGCGCCAGGCTGAAACTAGACAACCAAGGAGAACGCTATGAGACTTTCGCTTTGCGGTTCCGTTGTTGTGAGCTTGTTCATTCTTGCCAGCGGTGCGCAAGCCGCGGACGGCAAGGCCGTCTATGAGCAGAATTGCGCCGGCTGCCACAAGATGCTGGCGCCGAAAACCGGCGACAAAGCGGCCTGGGCGCCGTTGATCAAAGAAGGCACCGATGCGCTGGTTGCCAGCGTCATCAAGGGCAAGGGAATGATGCCCCCGCGCGGCGGCCATGCAAACCTGTCCGATGCCGATATCAAAGCCTCGGTCGAATTCGTCGAAAGTGAATCCAAATAAGATTTGGTGCCGCACCGGGCCTCGTGGGGGATCGCCCCACGAGAACTTGCCGTTAGCGGCTGCGATGATTTTGGAAGGCTGGTTGTTGTTCGGGGTGAAGCACGTTGTAGTGCTTCCGCCGGCGAGATTTTTCGACTCACGGATCGAGACGAGGCCGTGCTTCGAGGGCCACCTTCGGCGTCGATACGCTGGCGCTATCGACCCTCGCCATGAAGCGGCCATGCACCTCAAGATGACGTGATGATTTTCTGCCGCTCTAGTATGTAATTCGCCCTATGCAAGCACGATAGACAGGCACGTAT
>CAWGHR010000085.1:0-75762 GCA_963822275.1 uncultured Alphaproteobacteria bacterium | reverse complement strand
TTTCGCGCCTCGATGGCCGATTGCGTCGCTTCCAGCAAGCGCTGCTCGGCTTTCTTCTTTTCATAAAGGATGGACGTGACGACCAGCATCGTAGCCGTCAGCACGATCACGAAGAATTGGAGGAAAAATATCTTATCGCGCAGTATCCACGGGGCCATCGCCAGATAGCCGTGGCCAAGAGCCAAATTCTGTGATAATGACAGCCGTGATCAGCATCAAGCCGAAGGCGACACCGGCATAACTCTGCTGAAACGCGAGCACCAAAATGCACGGAAATAGCAGAAATCCCAGCGGCACTGTCGGCCACTTGATCATGATCGCGTAGACGAAAGCAAGCACGGCGATGCTGGCAAGTGCGGGCAAGAACTGCTCACGCTTAATCAAGGCTGCAATGTCTGTGCGCCTTACCAGCATTGCGGCCGGCGCCACCTGAATCAGACCAAGGCCGTCGGCCATATACCAACCAGCGGCCGATTCCATAAAGGGAGCACCTTGCGCAACCTTTAAATAAGATGCTGCGACAACAGCCGAACTCACCATCGCGAGACCGAAAGCGAGCGCCAAGAAGACCATGAGCGAGCGAAGATCGCGGATATCTTGATCGAGCCCGAAGCGGCGCATCGGAACGGCAATGATGAGGACTTCGACAAGATCGGCCGACGAAAATGCGCAGCCGGTCGCAACGCCATATCCCATCAGGATATCGGCCAGAAAATTGGTTGCGAACGCGGCAACCGCCAGCATGGTCCAATGGCGCGTTGGCGCCTTGAACAAGGCAGCCAGGAGAAAGCCGTTCGTCAGCCAAATAGTAGCGACCCCGCCGGTTTGCTGAGCAATACGTATCGACGCCCAACTGGCCGCGAAGAGCACGGCAACGAACACGAGAATGTACGCCGGGGAGATTTTCATAAAACGGGAAAGGAGCGCGAACCGCTCTCGCAGCTTGTCTGTGCGCATAGTTGTACCCGCGACGGACATTTGGGGCCTTTGAGCTTCGGTTTGCCTATAACCTTAGGGGAGCCGACGGAAATGACTGGTTAAGTCGCTGCGATCATCTCTGATCAAAGTCACGTCAGACTGCTGCAGTTACGGCAATGTGGGAGCCGGAAACATAACGACTGCTCAACGTTGTTAAGAAGTCATGAAGCAATGGCGTCCGCCGGTTTCCCATAAGACGGCGCCAGCAGCCTTCCGAAGAAAAACCGCGTTACGATCAACGCCGCGGCGGATCCTGCCATTAATCCGACGTGCAAGAGCCAAAAGCGCGTATCCGGCATAGTGCCGAGCAGACCACCGATGGGGCCGACCAACAGCGTGACGCCCATGAACAGGTGCACGTAATAGACGGCGATCATCATGCCTCCCAAGCCCTTCGGCGCCGCACGCGAATAGAGCGCGAGGCCTACCGGAAAGATATTGGCGAATCCGATGTCGTTCAGGATATGAAAGCCCAGTGCCCAGTAGAGCGGCACGGGGTGGTGCGTCGTCGTCGCCACATAGGCGCAGCCCGCGAGCACCAATGGCCCCAGCATGCTGATCAAAACGCCGATGATGATCTTGGTGATCTCGTCCGGCTCCCTCCAGCGCTTGCCATACCAGCGCCAGAAGCCAATGACGCCGATCATCGTAACGAAGGAGACGATCGCATCGAGCGACACAAGAAAGGAGATCGGCATGTCGAAGCCGAAGAATTTGGTCTGAAAAGCCCTCTCGCCCCAGACGAGATAGGCGTTGAAGATTTCCTGGTTGCCCACGACCGACGCCGCCAGAACCGGAACTAGTGCGACGAGAAGGATCACCACCTGCCGGTCGCGGCGGGTAAGCGGCGGGCGCTCCTTGTGATCGGCCGCCTTGCGGATCGGTTCTGGCGGAAAGGTGCAGCGGCCGGACAGGTAGATCAGAAGCCCGATGACCATGCCGATGCCAGAGGCCACGAAACCGAGATGCCAATCGACTCTCTGGCCGAGGTAACCGCAAATGATCGGCGCGATGGTCACCGCAAGCTGGATACCGAGGAAATAGATTTGGAAGCCGTCGGCGCGGCGCGGATCATCGATGCTGTAAAGATCGCCTACCTGGCTCGCGATATTGCCCTTGAAACAGCCCACCCCGGCAAGAAGGAATGCGAGGCCTATGAGAAAAGTTTGGTTCAGAGCGAGTAGGAATGTTCCGATCACCATCAGCACGGCGCCGGCCGATACGGTCTTGGTGCGGCCGATTATGCGGTCGGCGAGGTAGCCACCAGCCAGCGGCGTGACATAGACGAGGCCCGCGTAGAGCTGGGACGTGTTGGAGGCAAGCACCATCTGCGACTGTGAGCCGTAGATCGACGAGATCAACTTGCGAAAGGTCTCGAAGCCCCACACCTGCTCTATATGACCCGGCTGCAGCAGATAATGCGTGAGATAGAGCACCAGGATCGAATTCATGCCGTAAAACGAGAACCGTTCCCAGAACTCGGACGCCGAAAGCCAACCCAGCCCTCTCGGGTGCCCCAGAAAGACGGTATCGGATTTGGATTTTGCTTCGAAGGCGTCGAGGGCGGTGGCCGCTGGTTCTGTGCTCAAGGTAAGTTCCGGTATGGACGCGGGCGCACTGTCGCGAAGCAACAGATCAATGGCAAGTCAGAGGAAGGAAGAGAGGGAGGGTGCGGGTAGAAGATGGAGGAAAATTTCCCCAGAAACGGGCGGGCCGCGGCTTCCCTGGCGACGCCTTAGCGCCTGTGCCCGGAAACCGCGGCCTTTGCCTTCGTCATCGGTAACCCCTATCGCCTAAGCGGGAGCACCGTGAACCCCGCGTTCGCCGAAGCGACGCGGTTAAACGTCAGAAAACCTATTTCTTGGCTTTCCGCTTCTTTGTCGTCTTCTTCTTGGCAACTTTCTTCGTCTTCTTCTTTGCAACTTTTGGCATGAGTGACTCCTCTTACGTTCGTCCGGGTCGGGCGACTCATGCCGCCCCCCAAAACGCGAACAATATGAGTGGGTTGCGGGTAAGATTGCAATACTCCCCACCCGACCCCCCAAATGTGGTTTCGTGCGAATGTCATAAAACATCGATTTTTATTGGTTTATTTCCACTTCGTCTGTTCACAGACTATTTTTGCGCAAATCGGCGCATTCGAGGCCCGATTGCTTGCAAATGCGCGAATCACCCCTCTTCGGGCAAACCGAGTCGCGATTTCAGGATGGCATTTACCGCTGCCGGATTTGCTTTTCCGCCGGTCGCCTTCATCACCTGACCGACAAACCATCCGGCGAGTTGAGGCTTCGCCTTCGCAGCGGCAACCTTGTCGGGGTTCGCGGCGATGACGGCATCGACCGCTTTTTCGATCGCACCCGTGTCGGTCACCTGCTTCAATCCGCGTTGTTCGACGATGGCACGCGGGTCTCCTCCCTCCGCCCAGACGATATCAGCGAGATCTTTGGCGATCTTCCCCGAGATCAGGTTGGCGGAAATCATTTGAACAATGGCGCTGTTGGCGGCGGCACTGATCGGTCCGTCGGCAAGTGTGAGGCCAGCCTTGTTGAGGCGGCCGAAATACTCGTTGTTCAGCCAATTCGCCGCGGCCTTGGCATCGGCGCCTTCGGCCAGCATCGCTTCGAAGTAATCCGCGGTTTCTTTTTCGGCGACCAATACGGAAGCGTCGTAGGGCGAGAGGCCGAATGCCACAAAGCGCGCCTTCTTCTCGTCGGGCAGCTCCGGCAGTGAGGCAGCGATGTCGTCGACCCAGGCCTGTTCCAGCACCAGCGGCAGCAGATCGGGATCAGGAAAATAGCGGTAATCATGCGCTTCTTCCTTGGAACGCATGGGTCGGGTTTCGCCCGCTTTCGAATCAAACAACCGGGTTTCCTGCTTGATCGTGCCGCCCGCTTCGATCACATCGACCTGGCGGCGCGCCTCATAATCGATCGCTTGGGCGATAAATCGCACGGAATTGACGTTCTTGATCTCGCAGCGCGTACCCAACGCGCCGCCCGGCTTGCGCACCGATACATTGACGTCGGCCCGCATGGAACCTTCGTCCATATTGCCATCGCAAGTGCCCAAATAGCGCATGATGGCGCGCAACTTCTTCACATAAGCCGCCGCTTCCTCGCTGGAACGCATGTCGGGGCGGCTGACGATCTCCATCAGCGCTACGCCGGAACGGTTGAGATCGACATAAGAATGGTCGGGATGCTGATCGTGCAGGCTTTTGCCCGCATCCTGCTCCAGATGCAGTCTTTCGATCCCGACCCGGGCGGTTTCTCCGCCTTTAAGGTCGATGAACACCTCGCCTTCGCCGACAATCGGGTTTTTGTACTGCGATATCTGATAACCAGCGGGAAGATCGGGATAAAAATAGTTCTTGCGATCGAAGACGCTGAACAAATTGATCTGCGCTTTGAGACCGAGACCGGTGCGGACCGCCTGTTCGACGCACTTCTTGTTGATGACGGGCAGCATGCCGGGCATCGCCGCATCGACGAAGCTGACCTGCGAGTTCGGGTCGGCGCCGAATTCGGTGGAGGCGCCGGAGAACAGCTTGGCCTTGGACAAGACCTGCGCGTGAACCTCCAGTCCGATGATGATTTCCCATGGTCCGGTGGAGCCCTGGATGTATTTGGAACCGGTCGCGCTCAAGCCGCCCTCCACCAATTCTGCGGTTTTGCGGTGAAATTCGCGGCGTTTTCCACGGCGCGGCCGACGC
Organism: uncultured Alphaproteobacteria bacterium; assembly: GCA_963822275.1. Classification (GTDB taxonomy): domain Bacteria; phylum Pseudomonadota; class Alphaproteobacteria; order Micropepsales; family Micropepsaceae; genus Rhizomicrobium. Next base: position 71,072 of record CAWGHR010000085.1, on the reverse strand, counting down.
GCAGCACGGTCGCCTCATCGAACGCCTTGCCGATCAACTGAAGCGCCAGCGGCAAGCCGTTCGAAGACAAGCCTGCCGGAACAGAAAGACCCGGCAGACCGGCGAGGTTCACCGTCACGGTGAACACGTCGTTCAGATACATCGCGACGGGGTCATCGCTGTTTTCGCCGATACCAAACGCCGGTCCCGGCGTGGCCGGCGTCAGCAGCACATCGCAGGTTTCGAACGCGCGGGTGAAATCGCGCGCGATCAACGAACGAACCTTCTGCGCGCGGGCGTAATAGGCGTCGTAATAGCCGGCCGACAGTACATAAGTGCCGATCAGAATACGCCGGCGCACTTCCTTGCCGAAGCCTCGGGCGCGGCTTTTCTCGTAAAGATCGGTGATATCGCTGACGCCTTCTGCGCGATGACCGAAGCGCACGCCGTCGTAACGGGCGAGATTCGAGGAGGCTTCGGCGGGCGCCAGGATATAATAGGTGGGCAAGGCGTATTTGGTGTGCGGCAGAGAGACTTCGACGATTTCGGCGCCCTGGGCCTTCAGCCATTCCGCGCCTTTGGCCCAGATGGCGTCGATTTCCGGCGGCGCACCATCGGCGCGGTATTCTTTGGGAATGCCGACGCGCAGGCCCTTCACGCCATTTTCGAGCGTCGCCTCATAATCGGGCACCGGCATGTCGACGCTGGTAGAATCCTTCGGGTCGACGCTCGCCATCGCCTTCAAGCAGGATTGCAGCATCGCGAACGGTGCGGGTCATCGGACCCGCCTGATCCAGCGAAGATGCGAACGCGACGATGCCCCAGCGCGAGCAACGCCCGTAAGTCGGCTTGATGCCGACGGTGCCGGTGACGCGCGGCCGGCTGGCGGATCGAGCCGCCGGTGTCGGTGCCCGTGGCGGCAAGACAGAGATTCGCGGCCACCGCAGCCGCCGAACCGCCCGACGAACCGCCCGGCACAAGCTGCGCGTTGGATTTCTGCGCGCGCCAGGGGCTGATCACAGGCCCGAAATGGCTGGATCTCGTTCGACGAGCCCATGGCGAACTCGTCCATATTCGTCTTGCCAAGCAGCACCGCACCCGCATTCCACAGATTCTGCGTGACCGTGGATTCGTAAGGCGGCACGAAATTGCCGAGGATCTTGCTGCCCGCCGTGGTGCGCACGCCTTTGGTGCAAAAAAGATCCTTGATCGCCAGCGGTAATCCTTCGAGTGGGCCGTTCTGCCCTTTGGCGATGCGCGCATCTGACGCCGCTGCCATTTCCAAAGCGCGCTGCGGCGTTTCGCTGACGAAGGCGTTCAGCGGGCGGGCTGCTTCCACCGCTTTGACGAAAGCCGACGTCAGCTCGCGCGAGGAAATCTTCTTGGCGGCGACGGCATCGCGCGCCTCGGCCAACGTGAAATCGGTCGAGTTGGAAGGAAGCGCCATCACTCCACCACCTTCGGCACGACGAAGAAATGATCCTCGCCGCCCGGCGCATTGGCCATCAGGGCATCGGCATTGCCGCCGTCGGTCACCACATCGTCGCGCATTTTGAGGCGTTGCTCGACCACGCTGGTCATCGGCGCAATTCCGGCCACTTCCACTTCTTTGAGCAGCTCCACCCAGGCCAGGATGCCATTCAGTTCCTCGACCATGGGCGCCACGCGCTCTTCTTCCAATGCCAGCCGAGCGAGGCTGGCGATGCGCCGGACGGTGTCCTTGTCAACGGACATGGTGATTTTGCCATGCTAAAACTCCCCAACTTGCTAGCAACCGGGGACCGGGCTGGCAAGCGACGAAAGGTCCAGGTTGGAGAAAGACTTGCCCCTCGACGTTAAAGGCATCGATCACATCCAGATTGCCGTGCCCCGCGCGCTGGAAGCGGCCTGTCTTGCCTTTTATCGCGCGGTTTTCGCCTTTCCCGAGCTTCCCAAGCCGGACGAACTGCGTATCCGCGGCGGCGCCTGGTTTAAGGTGGGTGCGTTGCAGATGCATATCGGGGTGGACGAGGACGCAAGCCCCAGTAGCAAACGCCACATCTGTTTCCTGGTAGACGATCTGGCGGCCGCCAAGGCCGAAATTGCTTTTTGCGGTATCTCTATCGAAAATGAGGGAATGGCCGAAGGTTTGGCGCGCTTCTTCATCCGCGACCCTGCCGGCAACCGGATAGAGATTGGACAAAGATGATTATTGCAGATCTATCCAGATTACGCGCCGCAGTCGCACCCGGCATGCGCTTGCTCGGCTTCGATCTCGGCGAAAAGACGATCGGGTTGGCACTTTCCGACACCACGCTGAGCATCGCGACACCGCTGGAGACTCTCAGCCGGGGAAATTTTTTGGCCGACGTCGAAATACTAAAGAGCATCATCGCCAAGCACGGAGTCGGCGGATTGGTGATCGGCCTGCCGCTGAATATGGACGGCAGGGATGGGCCCTCGGCGCAATCGGCTCGCGCCTTTGCCCGCAATATCTCCACGCGGTTACCGCTTCCCGTCACGCTATGCGACGAGCGTCTATCTACCGCTGCCGTAACACGAACGCTACTCGAGGCGGATGCTTCGCGCAAACGCCGCAGTGAAGTCGTGGACAAAATGGCAGCTGCTTATATCCTTCAGGGCGCACTCGACCGCATGCGTTTCTCGGAGGAAAAATGAGCGAAGCGGCCGAGGAACGGCCCGCAAATATCCGATGGCTGCCGCCCGGCCTGCGCCCGCCCGCCGGAATGACGGTGCGCGCCGAACGCGTCTTCCTGTTGGTCGGCCTGGCCGCTTTGTTCGCCGGCTACGACATGGGCGTATTCGGCTTCGCCGTTCCGAAGATCCAGGTCAGTCTCCACATTCCGGAGGACCAAGTCGGAATCACAATTTCCTATTTCCGGCTTGCGGCGTTGGCGGCGGTTGTTCTGGCGTGGTCGGCCGATCTTGTCGGGCGGCGGCGGCTTCTGCTCTTCACCATCGTCGGACAGGCCATCGCAACACTATATACCGCCTTCACACCGGATTACGCGCAATTCGTCTGGGCGCAGATCGTTACCCGCGTCTTCGGCTATGCGGAAGAGATGCTTTGTTATGTCGTGATTGCGGAAGAAGTCGCGTCGAATGCGCGCGGCTGGGCGAACGGCACACTGGCTGCGATGAATTATACGGGCGAAGGGCTTGCGTCAGCCGCGAATGGGCTGATCAACGTCCTGCCAGGCGGTTGGCGCGCGCTGTATGTCATCGGTTCACTGCCGCTGTTCCTGGTGGCCTATCTGCGCCGCCGCTTGCCCGAAACGAAGCGCTACGAAGAGCGCAACAAAGAAGTGCAGAAGCTCTCTTCGCGCATCGGTGCGGCATTGGATATGACGCGGCGACTGGCTCATGAGCATCCGCGCCGCCTTGCCACCATTCTGATCTTCGTCGGTGCCTTTGGCTTCGCGATCTGGCCCGCAGCCGTGTTGGGCCCAAAATACCTTCAGGACACGCTGCATTATTCGCCGCCACAAGCCGCCGTCCTGACCATCGCGGGTGGGCTGATCGCCGTGATCTTCAACATTCTGATGGGCAAATTGAGTGAGAAAATCGGACGCAGGGCCGTGGTGTTCTTTGCCTGCGTCGCGGCAACAGTGGGTTACGGCATTTTCTTCAGCGGCATTCCTTGGCCTTACACCGCCTATATGTGGGTGCCGGGCTTTTTCGGATTCCTTTGCGCGGATTCCATGTTCGCGGGCTTCGCCGCCGAGATCATGCCAACGGCCTATCGCGCCACCGTGTCCGGGCTGCGATATCTGACGGGCATTCTGGCAGGCGCGGTAAGTCTGGCACTGGAAGGAAAATTCTATGATTGGCTCGGCGGGCATGGTTATGCCGTGATTTGTGCCATGGCAGCGATGCCAATCGCGATGATCGCGATTCTGTTCTTGCCGGAACCGGCCGGGCGCACCCTGGAAGACATCGCGGCGGAACCGGACAAGCGGTAGGCGGCGGTCTGTTCGACATCCGCCGCTTCAATGGCCGTGGATTATGAAGGGAGGCTGATGGCTTATCGGCTCAGCGGTAAAGCGTTGCCGCCGAGCCAGGATAGGAAGGGCGCGTCATCGCTCGCCAAATTGTGACCGCGCTTTTAGCCTCTGCATGTTATTGGGCAACCGGAAAAGTTACAGCCTGGAGCGACCGTCATGTACAAGCTTTATTATTCACCGAGCACGGCCAGTTTGGCGGTCCATTGGATGCTGATCGAATTGGGAGCGCCGTTCGAGTTGGTGCTGACGGACATCGAGAAAGGCGCGCAGAAATCGGCGGAATATCTGAAACTCAATCCAGCAGGCCGGGTGCCGACGTTAATAGTGGATGGCGCACCGCATACCGAAGTGGCTGCTTTGCTGATGCTTCTGGCCGAGCGGCACCCGCAAGCCGGTTTCGCACCAGCGATCGGCGTGCCGGAGCGCGCCGATTATCTGCAATGGATGTTCTTTTGCGCCAATACGCTCCAGCCTGCCTATCGCTATTGGTTTTACGATGACGAAGCCGCCGGGCCGGAAAATGCCCAAGCAGCAAAGACGCGCGCGCGGGCAACAGTGGAAAGCGGCCTCGCGCGGCTGGACACGTTGCTGGCGGACGGGCGGAAATATCTGCTCGGGCCGAAGGTGAGCGCACTGGATTTTTTGGCAACCATGCTGACTCGCTGGTCGCGCAATATGCCCAAGCCGGCGACCGCATGGCCCCACCTCGCCGCCTATATCGACCGCATGCGCTCCATGCCGTCGCTTCGCGAAGTTCATAGGCGGGAGGGGCTGACGGATTGGATTAACGGCTAAGCGGCATGATAATGGCGTCGAGGTAACGAGTTTATCGAGGCACACAGTGAGATCGACTCTGTTCGTCGCGGCAGCCACCGTCGCGTTCGTTGTGATCGCTGCGGCGGTGGGATTTGTCGTCTACTTTTGCTATGATCCCGGGCCGCCGCCGATTATTGATACTGTTCGCTGCCGCGATTGGCCCAACTGCAACAAGGCGAGTGCCGATCTTACTGCACTGCTGCATAAGAAATTTCAGGTCGGCACGCCCGCGAGCGATCTCGCAACGGCGCTGACGAACCAAGGGTTCCGGCGGCTGCCAGAATACAACAACACCAAATGCCAGCCCTCGGGCGAGACTGCACCTTCCGGTGCGGCACGTCTTCTTTGTCCGCCCAGGGATTCGAATGGGAGCCCAAAAAATGAACTTGTCTATTATTGGGGGCGCTGGGCCAAAGTGAACCGCGTGACCGTCGGCTGGTCTATCGATGCAAAGGGACGGATCACGTACGTGGAAGGCTATTTCAGCGTTGGAACACCATGAGCTGCCGGTTGGTGCTGACCCGCGCGAAGTCCACGCGAGTACTATTGCGCGGTATTATTAGATTTCTTTACGTCAAAATCACGAGGGTATCTTCCCAACGCGGGCTTCATCAGAAGGTCTTCCTTGATGACGTGATCAATCAACCAATCGTGCAATAGAGTACAGAAACGATCGGCTGCTTCCTTCTCCCACTCTGAACCTGCCTCAAGTTTGAATTTCTCGAGTTTTGTAAGCAATTTCTCATGAGCTTCGTGGAGAAGGTGTGTCTGCCCGTAATGGACAGCTCGGGCTATTTCTTCTTCATGGCCAAAGTGCGTTTTCGCATAGAGAGAAAGCTGGTCCAGCGCTTGATCCAATTCACTCTTATTATGTTTTGCTAAGCCCCGCTCAACTTGATTGACGATTTCAATAAGATGCTTGTGATCGGAATCTATTGCATCATTGCCAACGCTCAATTGTTCTCGCCAAACCAAGCTCATCAGATTTTTCCCTCAAAATTGACGCACTCTTTTTAACGCAAACTCACCACACGACGAATAAACAACATCGGGCAAATTGCTACATGCTGTGTGGCATTCAGACTGCGGCCTAACCAGCGATCTGCAGGCGAGTGCGATATTGGGTTACGGCTCCAATCCCGAAGGGAGCGCGGATAATCGAGAGGACAATTAGCAAATATTCGTTGATTGATTTGCATCTGATGATTGCAATATATTATTCGTAATTCTGAAAACTGCATAACCTCAATTGGCAACCGAAACGGCAAAGTCGTCGAACGTTTGCTCCCCACCCGTTTTTGTTCCGGGGGTGTCCTGCGCCGCAAACTTTGCCGGGGCGAATTGCCATTTTCCCTAAAATCTAGGCATTTGTGCACGAAATCCAGGAGCCCTTGCTCCCTCCCCCAGTCATGCCTATAAGCCGGGTTTTGATGAACCCGGCCTCACCCCCAATCCTCAAAACAAGCCATTTGCTTGGAATCGAAGGCCTTTCGGTCGGCGAGATCGTCGGTTTGCTCGATCTGGCGGACGAATACGTCACCCTTGGCCGCGCCAAAGAGAAGAAATCGCCTCTGCTCAAAGGCCGTACAGTCATCAATCTGTTCTTCGAAGCCTCCACCCGCACGCAAAGCTCCTTCGAGCTGGCCGGCAAGCGGCTGGGCGCCGATGTGATGAATATGTCGGTGCGCTCGTCCTCGGTCGCCAAAGGCGAAACGCTGATCGATACGGCCACCACGCTTAACGCGATGCGGCCCGATATTTTGATCGTGCGCCATCAAAATTCCGGCGCGGCGGAAATGCTGGCGCGCAAGCTGGATTGCTGCGTGGTGAATGCGGGCGACGGCAGTCACGAACACCCGACGCAGGCCCTGCTCGACGCACTGACCATCCGGCGGCGGCGCAACAGTCTCGAAGGGTTGGTCGTGGCGATTTGCGGCGATGTGCTGCATAGCCGCGTGGCGCGCTCGAACATTCAGCTGCTGGGAAAGATGGGGGCGCGTGTTCGCTTAATCGCACCGCGCACATTGTTGCCTGCCGATGCGGCGCGTTTCGGCGTGGAAATATTTACGGATATGCATGAAGGTCTCAAAAACGCAGACATCGTCATGATGTTGCGGCTGCAGATGGAACGCATGACGGGCGCCTTCATTCCTTCGACCCGCGAATATTTCCGCTTCTGGGGCCTCACCCACGAAAAGCTCGCTTATGCCAAACCGGGAGCATTGGTGATGCATCCCGGCCCGATGAATCGCGGCGTGGAAATCGATTCCGCGGTGGCAGACGACATCGAAGTCAGCTTGATTCACGAACAGGTGGAGATGGGTGTTGCCATCCGCATGGCGGTACTGGATGCGCTGTCGCGCGGGCTTCCGGCCGAGGGACGCAACGCGCCATGAATAACCGCCGGATCGCCTTCCGCAATGCGCGTTTGATCGATCCTGCCAGCGGGCTCGATACCAAGGGCGGATTGCTGGTCGAGAACGGTAAAATAGCCGATATCGGCCCTCGTCTGTTCGCCGATGCCGACCGCAGCGACCCGGAAGTCGTCGACTGCAATGGGCTGGTTCTGGCACCCGGCCTGATCGATATGCGCGTTTTCACGGGCGAGCCCGGCAGCGAACATCGCGAGACGCTAGCCTCCGCCAGCCGCGCCGCGGCGGCGGGTGGCGTCACGACCATGGTCGTCATGCCCAATACCGATCCGGTTATCGACGAGCCCTCGCTCGTGGATTTCATCCGGCGCCGGGCGGAAGCGACGGCGAAAGTCAACGTGGTGCCTATGGCGGCGCTGACCCGCCATCTCGCAGGCGAGACGATGACGGAAATCGGCTTGCTGCGCGAAGCTGGCGCGGTGGCGTTCACCGACGGCGATCGTACGATCGCCAATACGCGCGTGCTGCGCCGGGCGCTGGCCTATGCGTCCACCTTCGGAGCCCTGGTGGTCGGCCATGCCGAAGATCCGGATCTGACGGAAGGCAGCGCCGCGACCGAAGGGGAATATGCGATGCGGCTAGGCCTTCCCGCCGCACCTGCCGCGGCCGAAGCTATGATCGTCGAACGCGACATCCGTCTGGTGGAACTGACCGGCGTGCGCTACCACTTCGGACAAATTTCCTGCCGTGCCTCGCTGGATTTGATCGCCACCGCCAAGCAACGTGGACTACCGATCACCTGCGGTGTCGCTGCGCATCATCTGGCGCTTAACGAGTTGGATGTCGGCTCGTACTACACCTTCATGAAAGTGAAGCCGCCGCTGCGCTCCGAAGCCGACCGCGCCGCGATGGTGGCCGGTATCGCCTCGGGTGTGATCGACGTGATCGTTTCGAGCCACGACCCGCAGGCGGCCGATACCAAACGCCAGCCTTTTGCGCAGGCTGCCTTCGGCGCCATCGGATTGGAAACCCTGCTTCCTGTTGCATTAAGCCTGCATCACAACGGCCATGTTAGCTTAATGCACGTGCTGCGGGCGCTAACGGATGCTCCGGCCTCCATCCTGGGACTTCGCGCAGGCGTCCTGGCCAAGGGAATGCCCGCGGATCTCGTGCTGATCGATCCCGACGCGCCGTTCGTCGTCGATCCCGACAAGCTGCATTCCCGTGCGCGCAACACGCCATTCGGCGGACGCAAGTTCCAGGGACTGGCGCTCAAGACCTTTGTTGACGGAGAATGCGTCTTCGACCGCTCCGCCGAGGCCCGCAAATGATCACCAATGCCATCACCTGGTCGGGTGCGCTGCTCTGCCTTGCGCTGGGCTATTTTCTTGGCTCGATTCCCTTCGGCCTGATCATTACGCAGCTTGCAGGCTTAGGCGATGTGCGAAAAATCGGCTCGGGCAATATCGGCGCCACCAATGTGCTGCGCACTGGAAAGAAATGGGCCGCCGCGCTCACACTACTGTTGGATGGCGGCAAGGGCGCGGTCGCCGTCCTGATCGCGCATCATTATGGCGGTATCGAGGGAGGGGTGATCGCCGGAATTGCTGCGATCCTCGGCCACATTTTTCCCGCTTGGCTCGGCTTCAAAGGCGGCAAAGGCGTGGCGACATTCATCGGCGTCTTGCTCGCCGCTTATTGGCCGACCGGAGTATTGGTGATTGCGACATGGCTAGTCATAGCTTATTTTTCGAAGGTTTCTTCGTTGTCGGCCCTGGTCGCCGCTGCTCTGGCGCCCGCCTACACCATTGCCTTCGGCCGGCTGACTGAGGCTTTCCTAGCGCTATTCCTCGCCGTGATCATCTTTTTTACGCACCACGAGAATATCCACCGTTTATGGCGCGGCGAGGAGCCGCGCATCGGCGGCGCAAAAAAAGAATAATCTTATCGCATGTCTCATGTCCTGTCGGAACGCGAACGCGTCGCGTGGCTCAGGCTAGCGCGCACGCAAAATGTCGGCCCGGTTACGTTCGCGCAATTGATCGCTCGGTTCGGATCGGCGACGGCCGCGCTTGCGGAAGTTCCCCGCCTGATACAGCGCGGAGGCGGATCCGCGGCGCTGCCAAGCGAATCCGACGCGCGCGGCGAAATGGATGCCCTCGCCAAACTCGGCGGGCGCATGATCGGTTCGGTTGAACCGGAATATCCCCGCGGGCTCGCCGCTTTGGAGGCGCCACCGCCGATCGTTTCCGTCATCGGCAAGCGTGCTTTGCTGACTTACGAGATGATCGCCATCGTCGGAGCGCGCAATGCTTCCGCGCTCGGACGCAAACTGACCAGTCGGCTGGCCGCCGATCTGAGCGCGGCAGGTCTAGTGGTTGTCTCCGGCATGGCGCGCGGCATCGATACCGCGGCACATGAAGGCTCGCTCACCAACGGAACTTGCGCTGTGATCGCCGGCGGGATCGATGTCATATATCCGCCCGAAAATGCTTCGCTATACGAAGGCATCAAAGCTCAAGGCATCATCGTCTCGGAAATGCCGCTGGCTCAGCAGCCTCAAGCGCGCCACTTCCCGCGGCGCAACCGCATTATCTCAGGGCTGGCGCGCGGCGTCGTTGTGGTTGAAGCGTCGGAGGGATCTGGCTCGCTGATTACTGCCAATTTCGCGCTTGAACAGAACCGCGAAATTTTTGCCGTACCGGGTTCACCGCTCGATCCGCGCGCCAAGGGCACCAACCGCCTGCTGCGCGAAGGCGCCGTGCTGACAGAAACCGCGGATGACGTGCTTGAAGTTTTGAGGCCGATGCTCGGCGGCACGTTCGAGGAGCCCGGGCTCGATGTTGGCTCTAGACCGCCGGTCGAAGACCTTGCGGATTCGGAAGCGGCCCGTATCCGGCGCGGGCTCGAAGAGGCACTTGGTCCGGCGCCGGTTGCCATCGACGAACTGATTCGGTTGTGCGGGGCGCCGGCAGGTGCCGTCTTGACCGTCATCCTGGAGCTGGAACTGGCAGGGAAACTGGCCCGTCACCCGGGCAACAAAGTATCTTGGGGCTGAGATTTTGCGCTGTCTTGGCTTCTAGATCCGCCAAAGCAGCTAATGAGCGAGCAATTCCTGCTTTTGATGCGGCGCAATTGTCCCAAGAGAATCAAGCATTTTCCACGTGTAGCGGGCTGCTATTGCAGGGCCTAAAAAGGCAACAACGTTTCGGATCGGCTGACGTGACACTATCTAAGGGACCACGGAGAAGGAGTTGCGATCCGTGAAACTATGTCAGCAATAATATTTCTGCTGCTTAAAGTTGCAATATTGATGGAAAGCGATCTTTATACAACCCATAATATACACCCTCGCGAAAAAACCCGCGTTGACACGCCTCTGGGCCTTCCATCAGTGTCCGCCGTCCCATAGAGCCAATCCTGAAATCGGCGACTTTCGAGGCTGCCGACGCCGCCATGGCACCTCGAAAACCGCGTGAGCACCGTCAGAATGAACGTCCTCGTTGTCGAATCCCCAGGCAAGATCAAAGCCATAAGCAAGTATCTGGGACCCGGATACAAAATATTGGCAAGCTTCGGCCATATCCGCGACCTTCCTTCCAAGGATGGTTCGGTTAAGCCGGACGACGACTTTGCCATGACCTGGCATGTCGATGATCGCGCCCAAAAACGCATCAAAGATATCGCCGATGCGTTGAAGACCGCAGACAAACTCATCCTCGCCACCGACCCGGATCGTGAAGGCGAAGCAATATCCTGGCACGTGCTTGAAGTTCTCAAGCAGCGCAAGGCGATCGGCAAAATACCGGTGGAACGCGTGGTGTTCAATGCCGTAACCAAAGCGGCGTTACTGGATGCGATCGCCCATCCACGCCAAATCAATGCGGAACTGGTCGATGCCTATCTGGCGCGCCGCGCCTTGGACTATCTGGTGGGTTTCACGCTGTCCCCGGTGTTGTGGCGCAAACTGCCCGGCGCGCGCTCGGCGGGGCGCGTACAATCGGTTGCGTTGCGGCTCGTCTGCGAACGCGAAATCGAGATAGAAGCCTTCAAGGCGCAGGAATACTGGACCATCGACGCCGAAGCCCAAGCGCCCACTGGTGCATTCAGGGCGCGGCTCACCCATCTCGACGGCAAGAAGCTCGATAAGCTGTCCATCGCAAACGAGGCCGAGGCCAAGCGCGCCGTCGAAACGATCGAGAAAAACAAGTTCACCATCGGCAGTGTCGAGAGCAAGCCGGTCAAGCGACACCCCTCGCCGCCCTTCATCACCTCAACGCTGCAGCAGGAGGCCTCCCGCAAGCTCGGTTTCGCGGCGAAGCGCACGATGCAGATTGCACAACATCTCTATGAAGGCGTCGATATCGGCGGAGAGGCTACCGGCCTCATCACCTATATGCGAACCGATGGCGTGACCATGGATGGTGCTGCGATTCAGGAATCGCGCGAGATGGTCGGCGAACGCTATGGCAAAAAATATGTGCCGCATGCGCCGCGCCTATACACGAGCAAGGCCAAGAATGCGCAAGAAGCACACGAAGCCATCCGGCCGACCAGCTTTCATCGCTCGCCCGAAAGTGTTGCGAAATATCTCGATTCCGATTCCGCGCGGCTTTATGACCTGATCTGGAAACGCGCCGTCGCTAGCCAGATGGAAAGCGCGGAACTGGAGCGTACGACGGTCGATATCGTCTCATCCGATCGGCAGACCACGCTGCGCGCGACCGGCACGGTAACATTGTTCGATGGTTTCCTGACGCTTTACCAAGAAGGTCACGACGACGAGGACGATGAAGAAAGCGCGAAATTGCCGCGCGTTACGGTCGGCGACTCCACGGATATCAGCAAAGTGCTGCCGGCACAGCATTTCACCGAGCCGCCGCCGCGCTATTCCGAAGCGAGTTTGGTACGCAAGCTCGAGGAACTCGGTATCGGGCGGCCTTCGACCTATGCCACAATCCTATCGGTGCTGCGCGAGCGCGCTTATGTCCGGATGGATCGCAACCGCTTCATTCCGGAAGATAAAGGCCGCATCGTTACCGCGTTCCTCACCAGTTTTTTCCGGCGTTATGTGGAATATAGCTTTACTGCCGATCTCGAGGAAAAGCTCGACGAAGTTGCCGAAGGCGAACTCAACTGGAAACAATTGCTGCGCGATTTCTGGAAAGACTTTTCCGCGGCGGTCGGCGAAACCAAAGACCTAAAAATCTCGCAGGTTATCACCGAGCTGGACGAGATTCTGGCGCCTCACATTTTCCCGCCCGGAGAGAATGGCGCGGATCCGCGCGTCTGCCCGACTTGCGGCACCGGGCGGTTGAACCTGAAGCTCGGAAAATTCGGCGCGTTCGTCGGTTGTTCGAATTATCCCGAATGCCGCTACACCCGTCAGCTAGGCCAAAAGCCCGGCGAAGGCGGCAATGGCGAACCGCAACCGCTTGGCGTTTTCCCCGATACCGGAGAACAGATCACCCTGCGTAATGGCCGTTTCGGTCCTTACGTTCAGCTGGGCGACGGCGAGAAACCCAAACGCGCCAGCCTGCCCAAAGGCAGCGACCCGTCGAATGTCGAATTGGAATTGGCGATCAAGCTGCTGTCGCTGCCGCGCGAAGTCGGCAAGCACCCCGAAAGCGGCGAACCGATCACGGCGAATTTCGGCCGCTATGGGCCTTACGTTGCACATAATGGGCAATATGCCTCGCTCGAGACGCCTGAAGACGTCTTTAATATCGGCCTCAACCATGCCGTCACTGTGCTTGCCGAGAAAAAGGCGCGCGGTTTCGTGCGGCGTGGACCCGAACCGCTGAAGGAATTGGGTATCAATCCGAACGGCGGCGCTGCGGTCAAAGTGATGAAGGGCCGCTTCGGTCCCTATGTCACAGACGGTTCCATCAACGCCACAATCCCGCGCAGCGCCGATCCGATGACGGTCACGCTGGAAGAGGCGTTGGCCTTAATTGCGGAACGCGAGGCTAGAGGTCCATCTAAGAAGAAAGGCAAAGCCAAGAAAGCTGTTAAAGAAAAACTGGAAAAAGCTCCGCCCAAAAAAGCCGCAAAGAAGCCCGAGGCGAAGCCTGACAAGAAGGCCGAAGCGAAAGCCGATAAGAAAGCGCCGCCGAAAAAGAAGAGCGCCAAGCACAAAGCCGCGTCGAAGACCGGCGATTAGACATGTCTCGCAAAGAAAAAGGCAAAAACGCACCGCCCATCGACAAGGCGCGTGTGCTTGAGGCGCTTGCTGCAAAGCCAGGCGCGACCAAGCGCGATCTGACCAAGCTGCTGGGCATCAAAGGCTCGGACCGCATCGCGCTTGAAACGGATATTGAAAGAGCTTGAAGCCGACGGATTGCTGGAAGGCACGCGCAAGCGCGGCTATACGCAACCCGGCGCTCTGCCCGACGTGACGGTGCTGGAAATCACCGGCCAAGATCCCGACGGCGAGTTGCTGGCGCGGCCGCAGCGTTGGGAAAGCAATGACGAGCCACCGCAAATCATCGTCGTTCCAGGCGATGACGGCGGAACTTGGGCCAAGGCGAGCGCATCTTGGCGCGGCTATCCAAATCTGGCGACGGATACGAGGCGCGCGTCATCAAGCGGCTGGGCGCCAGCGCCCATCGCGTGCTGGGCGTCGTGCGCGTTTCGGGCCACGGCATCCGCATCGCACCGATCGACCGCAAAAGCCGCACGGAATTCTCCGTCGATGCGCGCGACCGCGCGGGTGCACGGGACAATGAATTGGTGTTGGCCGAACCGATTGCCGGACGGGCCAGCGGATTTCCGCGGGCACGCATTGTCGAGCGGATCGGCAGCATGGACGCACCAAAAGCCGTCAGTCTGATCGCCATTCATGCGCACGGCATACCCGACCGAGTTTCCCAAAGAAGTTGTGGAGCAAGCCGAACACGCTGCGCCCGCCGATCCGCGCGGCCGCACGGATTTGCGCGAGCGTGCCGCTGGTGACGATCGATCCGGAGGATGCGCGCGATCATGACGATGCAGTGTGGGCCGGTCCCGATCCCGATCCGACAAACAAGGGCGGACACATCACCCTCGTCGCCATTGCCGACGTCGCCCATTACGTAACGCCCGGCTCGCCGCTGGATCGTGAGGCGTATAAGCGCGGCAATTCGGTTTATTTCCCCGATCGCGTCGTGCCGATGCTGCCGGAAGCGCTGTCCGCCGATCTGTGCTCGCTGAAAGAAGGCGTCGACCGTGCCTGCCTCGCGGTGCGCATGGTGTTCGACGCCAGCGGCAAGAAGCGCCGCCACGAATTCCTGCGCGGCATGATGCGCTCAGCCGCGCGCCTCACCTATACCCAGGCGCAACGCGCCTTCGATGGCAAGCCTGATGAATCCCTTTCACCGGTCGCGCGCGAAACGCTGGCAGAGCGTGTGGGCGGCTTACGGCGCGTTGGTGAAGGCGCGGCGAGCTGCGCGATCCGCTCGATCTCGATCTGCCGGAACGGCGGATCGCGATCGGCGCCGACGGCAAGATCGCTTCCATCGCCTATCGCGAGCGGCTGGAATCCATGCGGCTGATCGAAGAATTCATGGTGCTGGCCAATGTTGCCGCAGCGGAGACGCTGGAAAAAGCGCGTATGCCGCTGATCTATCGCGTGCACGAAGAGCCATCGAAGGAAAAGTTGTTTGCGTTTTCCGATTATCTGCGCACGATCGGCGTGAATTTCGCCAAAGGCCAGGTGATGAAACCGGGCGTCTTCAACCGCATTCTGTCGAACGCCAAAGACGGCCCGCATGAGAAGGTGATGAACGACATTGTACTGCGCACACAGGCGCAAGCGATCTATCATCCCGACAATCTCGGCCATTTCGGATTGAATCTGGCGAAATACGCGCATTACACCTCGCCGATCCGCCGTTATGCCGATTTGATCGTGCATCGTGCGCTGATCCGCGCGCTGAAGCTGGGCGAAGGCGGGCTGACCGATCGCGAGGTGGCGAGCCTTGGCGTGATCGCCGAGCACATCTCGATGACCGAGCGGCGCGCCATGGCGGCGGAGCGCGACTCCACCGACCGTTATGTCGCCGCTTTCATGGAAGATCGCGTCGGCGCGACCTTCGATGCGCGGATCACCGGCGTCACGCGCTTCGGACTCTTCGTGCGGCTGGCCGAGACCGGCGCGGAAGGGTTGCTGCCGGCGCGCGTGCTGGGCGCGGAATATTTCCGCCACGACGAACGGCGCCATGCGCTGGTCGGCGATCACAGCGGAACGGTTTACAGTCTGGGCGATATCGTCAGCGTGCGCTTGGCGGAAGCTGCGCCGCTCACCGGCGGGATGCGGTTTGATTTGGCTGAGGCCGCAGCGCCATCCCAAAAACCGCGCAGGCCCGTCATCGTCCGCCCGCGGAGCAAGCGACGGCGATGAACGGGAAAGCGTTCGATGCCGACGGTGAAATCGTCAACACCGTCATGCGTCCAAAGGATGCGGCAACCCTCATCCTGGTGAAGCGCGAAGGCGAGCCGCGCGTGCTGATGGGCCAGCGCCATTCCGGCCTCGCCTTCATGGCGGGAAAATTCGTGTTTCCCGGCGGACGCGTCGATCCCGGCGACCGGCGCATCGCCGCAGCGAGCGAACTTCGAACCGAGGTTCTGGAGAAACTTTCGGTTGGAACCCCGCCCGCGCGTGCGCGCGGCTTGGCGCTTGCCGCTGTCCGCGAGACGTTCGAGGAAACCGGCGTAATCGTCGGGGTGCGCGTGGGGAAATGTCCGCGCACCCGCTCGCCCGCTTGGGCCAAGTATTTCGCCCATGGGATCATGCCGCAGCTCGATGCGCTCGATTTCATTGCGCGGGCGATCACGCCATCCAACCGCCCGCGCCGTTTCGACGCGCGCTTCTTCATGGCCGATGCCGGCACCATTGCGCATGTGGTCGAAGGTGCGGCGAACGAAGAATTGCTCAAACCCTGCTGGCTAACCTTGGCTGAAGCCCGCGCCTTGGACCTGCCGTCCATCACACGGCGGATTCTGGACGAAGTCGAAACCCGTATTGCCTCCGGCCCCTGTCCCGTGCCGTTCTTCAAATTCCAACGCGGCAAGATGCAATTGAGCTATTTGTAGCGAAACGCGGTTCTGCGCTGGCGCTAGCGCGTATTGTTCGAGACGGTCACTGACGGCAGAATATCGTGTTTGCGCAACTATTTGGCTCAGTCTTGACTTCCCACAGCCGGTGGGTAGGTTACGGCCCCTTTGACGAGCCTTTCTCAGGAGTACCCCCATGGCGAAGCCGACAACGGCCAAAATCCGGCTCAACAGCGAGGGCGGTACGGGCTTTTTCTATGTGGCCAAGAAGAACACGCGGACCATGACCGAGAAGTTCACGATCAAGAAGTACGACCCGGTGCTGCGCAAGCATGTGGTGTTCAAGGAAGGCAAGATTAAGTAGTCACTGGGACCGCGGACGTCTCGTCCGCATTCCCTCCACCTGAAAGATCGTGCGGACGAGACGTCCGCGGTCCCGGTTACTTCCGCTTCTTCTCGACATCCGCAACGAACGGCAGGATGATCCGATCAGGAGCGGGATCACGCCCAGCGGCATGTCGTGCCCCCAGCCTTCGATCTCGTGATATTTCGCGCCCGGAATGCATTCGCGCGATGCGCCGCCCTGCGCCGGGCGGAATCAACGTGTCCGCCGAGCCATGCAGCACCAGTGCCGGCAGCTTCAATGATCTTAGGCGTTCGCCGCGCGGCGGGCTTGCCAAGATCGCGGACCATTGGCGCAACACGCCTTCCGGATAATATTGGCGGTCATAAGCGCGGCCGATATGCTCGGCCATGCGCTCCAGATCGATCGGAAACGCGGTCGAGGAATAAGCTCCGCGCCCTTTGATCGTATGCGCGATGCACGCTGTCGCGGTCGTGCCCCGGCGGCGGTGTCGTCAAAGCCTTATGCGCCTCGGCGGTCGATGGCGGCAGGCCCAAATCGCCGGTCGTCGAGAAAATCGCAATCAGCGAACGCGCCTTCTTGGCATGCTCCAACGCGACAAGCTGCGCGATCATGCCGCCCATCGAAGCGCCGGCGATATGCGCGCTCTCGATGCCCAGCACATCCAGCAATCCCGCCGCGTCCGATGCCATATCGGACAGCGTATAGGGCACGTCCGGTTTGCGGCTGTCGCGCATGGCGGCCATGATCCCGGCTATGTCGGGATAAATGCCATGCCATTTTTGCGTCAGGCCGACATCGCGATTGTCCATGCGAATGACGCGCAATCCTGCCTCGACCATTCCGTCGATGAATTCTTCCGGCCAGGCAATCAGTTGCTGGCCAAAGCCATGGATCAATAGCAACGGCACGCCATCTGCCGGTCCGGATATCTCGTACTCGATCTCGATGCCGTTCGCGCGAATTCGAGCCATGCAATGCTCCCATCTGTCGACCGCAGATTAGCAGGAGGAGACAGTTCCTTGACAAGGTGTGGGCCGCACCGGAGGCTGCGCAAATCGCTAACCCAGCGGAACTTTCCGGCCTCATGAGCGCTTTCGTCGTCGTCAATCCGCATTCGAGCAATGGCAGGACCGGCCGCGATTGGCGCGCGATGGAACCGGCCCTCTCCGCGATCTATCCCCATATGAATGTCGCGTTTACGCGCGGACGCGGCGATGCCACGTCGCTGGTGAGCACCGCGTTGCGCGAAGGCCACCTGGAGATCGTCGCCATTGGCGGAGACGGCACGATCAACGAGGCCGTAAACGGTTTCTTCGGCGCACACGGTCCGATTTCGCCAGATGCCGTGTTCGCATTTGTTACCAGCGGAACCGGCGGCGATTTCAAGAAATCGTTCGGCATCGAAGAAAATGGCGTCGCCGCCGCGCAACGGCTGGCGCAATCACATTTGCGCACCATCGACATCGGCCGGGTCTCGTTCCTGAGCCGCGACGGCCTGCCGCGAACGCGCCACTTCGCCAATATCGGATCATTCGGTTTGTCCGGCGCCATCGTCGATTCCGTCGACCGCGCACATTTTGCCAAATTGTTTGGCGGCCCGTTCGCCTTTGCATTTCACAGTGCGCTCGGCCTGCTCGGCTATCACGGCCGCTCGGTGCGCCTGATTGTCGACGACGTCTATGACGAGATCGTAACCATTTCGACCGTCGCCGTCGCCAATGGACGCGCTTTTGGCGGAGGCATGTTTGTAGCGCCCGATGCCAAATGCGATGACGGCTTGTTCGATGTCGTCATATTGGGTCATGGCCCAAAACGGCAAATGTTGAGCGACATGAACCTTATCTACACGGGAAAACACCTGGAAAAGCCGAATGTCCGTGTCGTTCGCGGCCGCAAAGTCGTTGCCGCACCCGTGGCCCAAACGCGCGGACGCGCGGTTTTAATCGAGATCGATGGCGAAGGGGTCGGTCGTTTGCCTGCAACCTTCGATATTCTGCCGCGCGCACTGAATGTGCGATGTTGAGCAGGGGAGAGGGAATGAGCATCGATCGCACGAAGATCCGCTGGAACGGCTGGGGCTGGGCCGCACATAAGGACGAACTTGCCGCACGCGAGGCTGTATGGACGTGGCTCGCCGCAGAAGTTGGAATGCCCGCCTTGCTGGCCACGCCACCTCGCCCGCTTGAGGAGTTATCGCTGGCGGACAGCAAACTGAACGTCGCCGATCGCGACGCCTTAGGCAAAATTGTCGGCGCCGATCGCGTGCGCGAAGACAAATATGAGCGCGCTTTCCACGCGCTGGGTCGCAGCTATTACGACTTGTTGCGGTTGCGCGCGGGCGATTTGACCAGCGCGCCCGATGCGGTGGTTTATCCGCGGGGAACGGAGGAAGTTTTGGCTCTTCTCGCCTTGGCGGCCGAGCGCGACATCGCCGTAATCCCTTACGGCGGCGGCACCAGTGTTGTGGGCGGTGTCAGCGGCGGGCGCGGATCTTGCCGAGCGTCACTTACGCTCGATGTTTCGGCGATGGATCGCGTGATCGAGATTGACACGATATCGGAGACCGCCACGGTTGAAGCAGGCATCTACGGCCCCGCACTCGAAAAGGCGCTGCAAGCCAAAGGCTTCACGCTCGGTCATACGCCGCAATCGTTCGAGTTTTCAACGTTGGGCGGGTGGATCGGCCATCACGGTGCCGGCCAAGGCTCCAATCGTTATGGTCGCGTAAGCGATTGGCTGGTGAGCGCAAAATTGGCAACGCCGCGCGGTCTTCTTTGCACCAACGAGGTGCCCGCCTCCGCCGCTGGACCAAGCCTCAAAGAGATTGTGCTGGGGTCCGAAGGACTCTTTGGCGTCGTTACCGAAGCGACGATCCGCATTCGCGCCCTTCCCGCCGCTAGCGATTATCGCGCCTTTCTCTTCCCGGATTTTGACGCCGGCGCCGACGCCATCCGAACCGCGATGAAGAAAGACATTGCGGCGACGATGCTGCGCCTGTCGGATGCTGAAGAAACCCGCTTCTATCGGGCCTATAGCGGGCTCGGAAAAGAGCGAACCATCGCCCATCGCTTGGCCGATCATTATCTTAAGACGCGCGGCTTTGCTGGCAAGGCTTGCGCTCTGATTGCCGGATTTGAAGGCAACGCAAATGATGTCGGATCGGCGCGCAAACATTTTGCAAATATCGCCAAAAGATATGGCGCGCTATCGCTTGGCAGCCGGATGGGTGCGCATTGGCTGCAGACGCGGTTCCAAGGTCCATATCTACGCGATCCGATGATGGATCGCGGTATCGGTGTCGATACCCTGGAGACGGCCGCGAGCTGGAGTAAGATCGCCGTACTCTACGCCGCGACGCGAACCGCACTTGAAAACGCTATCCGTCAAACAGTTCCGCGCGAAGGCGCAAGCGGGGTCGTCATGTGCCACATCAGTCATTCGTATCGCGACGGCGCCAGCCTTTATTTCACCTACTATTTTCCCGCGCGCGCTCGACGGCGATATTGCCCAATGGAAAGCCATCAAGAACGCTGCCACAGATGCCATCATGGCCAATGGCGGCACCGTCAGCCATCATCACGGCATTGGCGAAGATCACCTGCCATGGATGGCGCAGGAAAAGGGCGCGCTCGGCATCGACGTCCTGCGCGCCATAAAGGTCGCGTTGGATCCCAAAGGCACACTAAATCCAGGGAAATTATTGCCCGGTTAGAGCATGATCTGGCCATTCGCTTTTGGGCAAGCATTTTCCCCGATAATCCCGCCGGCAGGCGGCAGGCGCAGTCGCGTCTCATTTGCGGAGTTATCAGAATGCCGTTCATTCCGAGGGCATCCCTTGCGTGGAGGGCCTACCGGCGACTGGTGCGAACGCATATCGATTTTTTTGCGCCCGCGGAGTCATTTCCCAAAGCGGACATTCTGAAACTTTACGCCTTGCCGGCGCCGTTCCCGAGGGTCGAAAATTTTGTTTGTCCGACGATCATCATCGACCTCTCGCCGGACGAGGACGCATTGTGGGAAGCGGTCGATGCCAAGAGCCGCAAGGTCATTCGCCAAGCCACCCGGGAAGGCATCGCAACCGATCATATCCGCCATGTGTCGGCAAAGGACTGGGGCGAGTTTCAAACGGCCTACAACAAGCTTCGCTGCCGCAAAACTGCGGCGGACGCGTTGGGGGTCGGGCAAATCGGCGAATTGATGGCGCGCGATATGATCGTGATGAGCGTTAGCCGCGATGGCCAGGGCAACCCGCTCTCTTGGCATACCTATGTTCACGCCAACTGGCATGTGCGTCTGCTCAACACCGTTTCGCAGATGGATCCGGCGCGCGATACGCAATGGAACAATATGGTCGGACGCGCCCATCGGTTTCATCATTGGAGGGACATTCTTTATTTCAAGGAGCACGGTGCGCAATCCTACGATCTTGGCGGTGTTTATCGCGGCACAGAAGATCGCGAACAAGTGAACATCGCCCGATTCAAGTCGAGTTTCGGCGGATATGCCTCGCAAACCTATGACGCCGTTATGCCGTTGACCGCAAAAGGCCGTCTGGCATTATCGCTGGTGGCGAAGATCGGCTCCGAGCTGCGCGCAGGAGGCGGCGAAGCCGGGAACTTGGCGCGATGACCATCCATCTGATGTTCCACGGATTGGGTGTACCGCCGCAGCGTATTGATGCGGGCGAAATGCGCTATTGGCTGCCGATGGACAAATTCGAGAAAATTCTCGAGCTTGCCAAACTCTATTCCGCCCAAATCAGTATCGACGACGGCAACGATACCGATGTCCGAATTGCGCTCCCAGCCCTTCGGCGCGCCGGCCTTAAAGCATTCTTTTTTGTTCCGACGAATCGTATCGGCTTGCCGGGTTTTCTGAGCACGGACGATATCCAGGCGCTTCACAATGCCGGAATGACGATAGGCTCGCATGGTTGCGCCCATATCGAGTGGACAAAGGTCTCGGATGCGGCAATCGCAGACGACGTGTCACAGTCCATCGACATATTGAGCACCTTGATCAACGAGCCCATCGCCGATGTCGCCGTGCCGTTCGGCGAATGCAATTTGCGTGTGATGCGGGTTTTGCACAATCTCGGCGCCGATCGTGTTTTCACGAGCTTCCGCGGCAGAACCAGCGATGGCGCGTGGATCATACGCCGGACCTGCGTTACGACGGATACGTCTCTGACAGAGATCGAAGACCTGCTCGCTCGGAACTATACCGCGTGCCGACGATGTGTTGGCGTTCTTGCGCGTATTCAAACATGTCAGCCACGCCGCCTTGTGGCGTCGGCCTGGAGCAGGCTCTAATTCATCGCAAAGGCATGGCGCACATTTTTCGCCGCTTTCGACAGCGCATCATGCGCCTGCGGGAGAACGGCCTGCATATAAATGAAGCAGTGAATCATGCCCGGATAGTCCTGGACAACGACCGGAACACCGGCAGCGCGCAACTTCTCCGCATATGCCAATCCCTCATCGTGTAATGGATCGCAGCCGCCGAGCATCACCGTGGCTGGCGGAAGGCCGCTTAAGTCTTTTGCCAGAAGCGGGGAGTGGCGCGGATCGGATATGTCGGTTCCCGGCGCGATGTAATTGCCGTAAAACCAATCGAGCGTCGCTTTGTCGAGGAAATAGCCTTCTGCGAATTCGCCCAGCGAAGCAAATTGCCCGCCGATTTGGGTGCCGGGAAACATCAACAATTGATATGCGATTTTCGGTCCGCTCTGCGCTTTTGCCAATTGGCAAACCACGGCTGAGAGATTGCCGCCTGCCGATTCCCCCGCCACGGCGATTCGATTAGCATCGACCCCAAGTTCGGTCGCGTTTTTTGCGATCCATACAAGCGCGGCATAGGCGTCTTCGACGGCGGCGGGAAATTTGTGCTCGGGACCGCGCCGGTAATGCACCGCAATGACGCGCGCAGCGCCATCGTTCGCGAGCAGACGGCACAACCCGTCATGCGTATCCAGATCGCCAACAACGAAG
The DNA here is from genome assembly GCA_963822275.1 of uncultured Alphaproteobacteria bacterium. Taxonomy (GTDB): domain Bacteria; phylum Pseudomonadota; class Alphaproteobacteria; order Micropepsales; family Micropepsaceae; genus Rhizomicrobium. The sequence continues at coordinate 48,511 of CAWGHR010000085.1, read as the reverse complement.
CCGCCGCCGTGAAAGAACACGATCACCGGCGGCGCCTCGCCGCCCGCGGCCACCGGGGTGTAGATCCGCAGCGCGATGTCTCCGGCCGGACCCGGCATTACGATATTCTCGATCTTGCCGATGGGAACATCTTTCGCACCGACAAATCCCATCATCGCGGCAAACGCCATCCGCGCCATCCCGGGCGGAAGCTGCCATAACTTCGGCGCGGGCTGGGCCGCCAACTGGTCCAGAAAAGCCTTTGTAATCGGATCGATCGACATCAGGTGCCAGACACAACGTTGCTCACGAAGTGTGGACGGAGGGAGGAACGGCGCGCAAGGCGGATTCGATGGTGATCAGTGAATCGTCAGTGGACGATCGGGATCGAGACGCAGCGTAACGATATCGTCGAGCAGAACTGATAATGTGAGCCAGAAGCGGGCGCGGTCCATCTCACCTTCCGCTTCGAACGACACAACCGCACGCATGGCGTATTCCCGCGCGAGGAGGCCATGTTCGGCGGCCAAGTCGGCAGCGAGCCTGCAAAAATCGTCTGCGGAAATAGGCATTGCGGGTTGTGACCCGGTTGGTTCACACCCATCTCAACAGATAGGTGTGAGCGTCGGGTTAAGGTTAGACCAAACTTAGAACTACACTTCCGGCTCGTTATTCTGTATATACCCCAAACGGAAGCCGGTATTTCCCGGCCCGGAGGTCAGAATGGCTGGTAAAAGCGTCCTGCTCATTATTGGCGGTGGTATCGCCGCGTACAAATCGCTGGAGCTGGTCCGCCGGCTGCGGGAGCGGGGTATTGCGTCCCGCGCCATCGTAACCAAGGCGGGAACGGAATTTGTCACGCCTCTTTCCGTGTCGGCGCTCACCGGCGAGAAGGTTTATCTGGATTTGTTCAGCCTGACCGACGAATCCGAGATGGGTCATATCCAGCTTTCGCGGAGCGCCGACTTGGTCGTGGTTGCCCCGGCGACAGCGGATCTGATGGCAAAACTGGCGAATGGCCTCGCCAACGATCTGGCATCCACCGCCCTACTGGCGACCGACAAACCGGTCTTGATGGCACCGGCCATGAATGTACGGATGTGGAAACATCCCGCTACGCAGCGAAACCTCAAAACCCTCAAAAATGACGGCGTGATTTTCGTCGGTCCCAATGACGGCGAGATGGCCTGCGGCGAATTCGGGCCCGGACGTATGGCCGAGCCGGAACAAATTCTGGCCGCTATTGAGACTGCCCTTGCTGTGCAGGCCGAAGGCCCACTTGCGGGCCTCAAAGCGTTGGTGACTGCCGGTCCGACCCATGAGCCGCTCGATCCGGTGCGGTTTCTGGCGAACCGTTCTTCCGGCAAACAGGGATACGCGATCGCCGACGCTTTGGCGCAGGCGGGCGCCGAAACCGTGCTCGTTTCCGGTCCGGTGGACATTGCTCCGCCTTCGCACGTGAAATTGCTGCGGGTCGGAACGGCGCGCGAAATGTTGGCCGCCTGCGAATCCGTGTTGCCGGTCGATGTTGCGATCTGCACCGCCGCGGTTGCGGATTGGCGTCCGGAAATCGCCGCTAATCATAAGATCAAAAAGTCGGATGCCGGCGTGCCGGCGATCAATCTGACCTCCAATCCGGATATCCTTGCGATATTGGCGCAGGGGCCGCGCCGCCCGGGCTTGGTGATTGGTTTTGCGGCGGAGACCGAAAACGTTATCGCCAACGCCATCGAGAAGCGCGCGACGAAAGGCTGCGATTGGATCGTTGCCAATGATGTCAGCGGCGAGGTCATGGGCGGAGATCGCAACAAGGTGCATCTCATCACGGCCGGCGGCACCGAAAATTGGCCCGAGATGGACAAGCGAGAAGTCGGTATCCGTCTGGTAGCGCGCGTTGCATCGGCGCTCAAGGGAAAAGCGGCATGAAACTCTCCGTCATGCGCCTGCCCCATGCTCTCGATTTGCCCCTCCCCGCTTATGCGACGGAAGGCTCTGCCGGCCTCGATCTGCTCGCCGCCACCGAAGGCGAGTTCGAATTGAAACCGGGCGACCGCGTGCTGGTGCCCTGCGGTATCGCGTTCGCGCTGCCTTTGGGGTTCGAAGCCCAGGTTCGGCCGCGTTCCGGTCTGGCGGTCAAACACGGCGTGACGGTATTGAACGCGCCGGGCACGATCGACAGTGACTATCGCGGCGAGGTGAAAGTCGCGCTGATCAATCACGGCAAAGAGCCGTTCCGCATCGCGCGCGGCATGAAGATCGCTCAACTCGTCATTGCCCGCCACGAACATGCGCAATTGAGCGAAGTTTCCGAATTGCCTGCCAGCGCGCGCGGAACCGGCGGGTTCGGTTCCACCGGCCTTCACGCAACCGAAACGACTCGTGATCCATGTTGAAACTCTCCCGTAAGACTCTGCTGGCGCTCGAAGCGGTCATCGACATCGCCTTCAACGCGCGCCCCGAACCGGTGCAAGCCAAGGAAATCACGGCGCGCCAAGGCGTGCCGCAGCGCTATCTCGAACAAGTGATGCAACAATTGGTGCGCGCCGGCATTCTAAAAGGCGTGCGCGGGCCGCGCGGCGGTTATCGCCTCGCCAAGGAGCGCCGGCGCATTTCGGTGGGTGATGTCGTGCGCGTTGCCGAAAGCATCGAAGACGAGAGCGGCGAAGATGCGATGCCGCGCTCCGATCTCGGCATCCGCATTGTCACGCCGTTCATTCAATCGTTGCAGGACGAGGTTATGGCGCGGCTGGACGCCATCACCATCGAAGATTTTTGCCAGCGCGCCCGCGATGCCGGTGTCGATTGCGGCGACCGTACGACTGCGGATTTCACAATCTAGGAGAAGAGCATGAGCGAGAAAAAGCCCGGCCGCGGCCGCATCTACAATTCCATCACCGAGACCATCGGCGATACGCCTTTGGTGCGTTTGGCGCGGTTGCCGAAGGAAGCCGGCGTCAAAGCCGACATCCTGCTGAAACTCGAATTCTTCAATCCGCTATCGAGCGTCAAAGATCGCATCGGCGTAGCAATGATTGAGGCACTGGAGAAGCAGGGTAAGATTTCGCCGGAGAAAACCACACTGGTGGAACCGACCAGCGGCAATACCGGCATCGCGCTGGCCTTCGTCGCCGCTGCCAAAGGTTACAAGCTCATTCTTGTGATGCCCGAAACCATGTCGATTGAACGCCGCAAGATGCTGGCGATTGCTGGGCGCCCAAGTGGTACTGACCGAAGGGCCGAAGGGCATGAAAGGCGCGATCGCCAAGGCGCAGGAGATCGTGGCATCGACGCCAGGCGCGGTCATTCCGCAGCAATTCGAAAATCCGGCAAACCCGGACATCCATCGCCGCACGACGGCGGAAGAAATCTGGAACGACACCGACGGCAAAGTCGACGTGGTCATTTCCGGCGTCGGCACCGGCGGCACCATTACTGGCGTCGGCCAAGTGCTGAAAGCCAAGAAGCCGAGCGTGAAGATGATCGCGCTGGAACCGGAAGATTCACCGGTGCTGTCCGGCGGCCAGCCGGGCCCACACAAGATTCAAGGCATCGGCGCGGGATTCGTTCCGGCCATTCTCGACCGCAAAGTGATCGACGAAGTCATCACGATCTCCAATGAAACGGCCTTCGAAATGGCGCGCAAAGTGGCGCGGCTTGAAGGCATTCCGGTGGGCATTTCTTCGGGCGCGGCCATCGCGGCGGCGCTGGAAGTCGGCGCGCGTTCCGAAATGGCGGGTAAAACGATCGTGGCGATCATTCCGTCCTTTGCGGAACGCTATCTGTCGACGGCGCTGTTTGAGGGGTTGTGAGTCGTTGCGGCTGTCTTTCCTTCCCCGTTTACGGGGGAGGAAAGACAGCCCTACGGTTTCTCGATCTCCGTTATACTTGCCATCAAATCCGGCCGGTCCGTGCAGATCGCATCCAGCCCAAGTGTCGTGAGCGCGAGCATTCGCGCCGGGTCGTCGACCGTCCAGGCGCCGATCTTGAGGCCGAGCGAACGTGCCTCGGCGACTGATTGCGCATTGATGTCCGTGTATGTCGGAAACCAGCCATCGCCGCCGGCTGCCTTAATCGCCGCAATAATCGACCCGCTATATTTCACAGCATCATAGCCGCCCGCCCAAGGCGAAATTCCTTCCCGTGCCCAATAGCGCAGCATCTGCAAGGCCGATTCGGCCGGCGGATCGTCTTCCGGCGGGGGCGTTTCGTCGTGAAACCAGCTTTGTGGCAGAGTGGTGAACCAGCACGCCGCTTCCGGCGCGATCTTTTTCGCATGCAGCAACCCAAGCCAATCGAAACCGACAAAGATCGCGCGATCCAAATAATTGTGCGTCTTGAGGACCGCTACGGCCCGTTCCGCCAACGCTTCCGGTTGCGCCGAAACCTCGCGATCCGAAAAAGACGTCTTCAATTCGATGAAGAGCCGGAACGGCGCGCGTGCCGTCTTGGCCACCGCAATGACTTCGTCCAACGTTGGGATGCACTCCCCATCCCGCCAAGCGACATCGGCATGGTTTTGCGCATAGACGCTGTGCGGATCGGCGCGTCCGACGTCGAAGCGGCATAGTTCGTCGCGCGTCAAATCTTTGATGCGGGGCGTTGGCTCTGTCAGCCATTGCCCATTCGCGCCGCGGGTTAGGGCCGGCTTGAGGCGATAATCGTGATGCACCACAACTTCGCCGTCGCGCGACAACTGCACATCGAGTTCGGCGCCCTCGCAGCCGCGCAAGACGGCATCGGCGAACGCCGCCAGCGTATTTTCCGGGCGCAACTTCGCGCCACCGCGATGGGCGATAGTCCAGGGCCGCATGGCCGCCCCCTTCTCACGACCATTAGCTTAGCTGAAATAGAATAGGCCTACGAGGAGCCATTTGCTCGCCCGATCGGGCGCCAGAACGGGTAAGATGACGACTTCCAAATGCATCTGCTCGACAGCGCCATTGGTCAAACGCGAGTCGATAATCTGCGGCGTTCCCGACAAGACATGGGCATTGTTGGCATTCAAATGATCGTGGAAATCCTCCGCCGGGAACAGTTCAGACAATAATTTGCCGGTGATATCGCGCGAAAATCGCCGTCTCACCGACTCGCCTGCCAGCCGCGCGCGATAATCGCTTCCGCCATCGACCGGTTCAAAGATCGCGATGCTGCTTAGGAGTTCGGAGATCGCCCGCGAGGGCACGTCGCGTCCGATGACAATGCCGTTGGTAGCGTTCGCTTGCCAAAATTCCATGAGCCTTCGTGCTTTGGGATGCGTCGGGGCTTCCAGGGTCCGGTAATGGTCCCGAATGTCCGCAGTCCCGGCATGGTCGTCGAACAAAGCGCTTTGACCTTTCCGCGGGACGCACCGCCGCCAGCCCGATACGGCCCTGGCTTGGGGACATGATGCCAGACCCGCATTAGGCCACCGTTAATGTGTTCCGGCGGATTTTAGGAAACCGGTGTCGCACCCGGCCTCGGATGGCGCAAATACGAGCCATGCTTGAGCGCTATATTGACTTCAAATTTACCCGGGCGTACCCAATCCCAGCTTGCAAAGCATGGGGCTTTGCATCTTTCGAGCGCTTTGGCGGAATGAGAACAACGATTTTCACAAGTGCGGCGGTCCTCACCCCTTCGGGGTGCGGTTTGTCCGCATTGGCTCGAGAGGAGCACGTCGCTTAGATTGCCTATAGCGTCTGCGAATGTTCGCCCCTCCCGAGCCCGGCTCTGGAGGGTTTTTTGTGTTTGTTACGTCGGGTTCGGACCAAAACGAAATAGAACCAGTTATGACCGAGATCACAGAATTCGACATCGCCGAAACAGAAGCCGGCGACGAGACAGGCGGTATCGACCGCTGGATCGGCGAAGCGCGCGCCTTGCTGAGACTCGCCGGTCCGATGGTGGGCACGCAGCTCGCCATGATGGCAATCATGACCACCGACGTCGTCATGCTCGGGCGGCTCAGCAAAGAAGCTTTGGCGGGTGCGGCGCTGGGCAACACCGTGTTCTTTTTCGCTTGGCTGCTCGGCATGGGCCCGACGGCGGCGATCTCGCCGATGATCGCGCATATCCTGGGCGCCAGTCCAAACGACCGCGCCGGAGTGCGCGCTGTGACGCGCATGGGGTTGTGGTCGGCAGCGGCATTGTCGGTGCCGTTGATGGTGCTCCTGTTGTGCACCAAATACATCCTGTTGGCCTTGGGACAGCAGCCGGCGCTTGCCGAGGCGGCCAGTCAGTTCACACGTCCGCTCTGTATCGGTTTGCCCTTTTCTCTCGGATTTCAGTGCTTGCGCAACTATGCCAGCGCGCTGAGCAAGCCGAACGCTGCTTTGTGGGTTGTCGCACTGACGATCATGTTCAACGCCTTTGGAGATTACGCGCTGATCTTCGGGCATTTCGGCATGCCGAAATTGGCGTTGGTCGGATCTGGCATTGCGACGGCTTCTTCGCACACGTTCTGCTTCTTGATGATGACGGGCGTCGTGTTCGTCGACCGGGATTTGCGGAAGTACCGCATCTTGCGCCGCTTCTCGCGGCCGGATTGGAGCAAGTTCGCCGAGTTGTTCCGCCTTGGCATGCCGATCGGACTGACGATGATCTTCGAGGCCATGCTGTTCGCATCGGCGACGCTGCTGATGGGCACATTCGGGACGGCGTCGGTCGCCGCCCATCAGATCGCCATCAATGTGCCGTCGATCACCTTCATGGTACCGCTCGGCGTGGCCATGGCAGCGACGGTGCGCGTTGGCTTGGCCGCGGGGGCCGGCGATCGCGCCGGTGTGCGGCGCGCCGGCTACACCGCCATCCTGATCTCCGTCGGGTTCATGAGCCTGTGCTCTCTACTTTTGGCAACATTTCCTCGCCAGATCGCAGAACTTTATTTCTCGTCCGGCCAAGCGGCCAACGCCGATGCCATCGCGCTGACGGTAGTTTTCTTGCATGTCGCTGCTGCATTCCAGATCGTCGACGGCATCCAGGTGACGGCGGCGTTAAGCTTGCGCGGCCTCAAAGATGCTCGCGCTCCCATGTGGATAGCGGGCGCCAGCTATTGGTTGGCTGGATTTCCGCTATGTGTTTATCTCGGCATCGGCTTGGGCATGAAGGGTTTGGGCGTCTGGATTGGCCTTGCTTTTGCCTTATTGATTGCCGCTACTTGCATGTGCGGGCGGTTTTACTTTCTGACGCGCGAGCGATAACGGCTTGGTTTCGGCGCGAAGGAAGCTAGACTGTTCAGGTATCTGGGGAGACTCGCCATGCCGTATTATACTGGTCTGGCCTTCGTCGTGATGCTTTTTGGTACGATAGCTTGTGCGAGCGCGTCGCCTGCCATTTCGAACGAATTGATACTGCCGATGGGCGGTAAGGTTGCGACGCTAATTCCTTCCCACGAAAATGGTGGCGCTACCCCGGTGGTCGCACGCGGACAAGCGCTCGGCATTGCTTGTGCCGATGTCGATCGGGGCGAGGACGTGCGCGTAATTTTGAACGTAACACAGGCACCGGGCGAGGCGGCGTCGGACCTTGGCGTCGTGCTGGCGACACGCCAGCGCGTGTCGCATGGCGCGGTTCATATTCGCGTGCCGGACCTGCCCGACCTGTCGAATCATACTGTCGACGTGAAGGTATTTGTGGTCGGTTCCAAGGGCACCACACACTGCGACGCCGGCCGCGTAAAGATCACCTAGAAGATCCAGATCGTCGCGATAACGCCCAGCGCGCCGGCCGCGAGCCAGAGCGCCACACGCAGCGGGCGCGTGCGGTTGTGTTGGGCCTCGGCGATTTGCCTGGCGGTTTCGGGATGAAGCCGCAATCCGCCATCGGCGAGCATGGCCGATACGATTTCCGCATTGCGCAGCAATTGCGGCAGGTTTTGTGCCACGCGGCCGAGCGCGCCCATCCCTTCCGCAGCATCGCGCAAGCGCGCCTCCGGACCGAAACGATCCACCATCCAGCTTTCTACAACCGGGCGCGAAGCTTCCCAGATGTCGAAATCGGGATCGAGGCTGCGCGCCACGCCCTCCACCACCACCATCGTTTTTTGCAGCAGCAGAAGCTGCGGCTGCGCCTGCATTTCGAAACGGCGCGTCGTATCGAACAATTGTTGCAGCAGTTTGGCCATCGATACGTCGCGCGCCGGCCGGCCGAAAATCGGTTCGCCGATGGCGCGCAAGGCCTGCGCAAAGGTTTCCAGCGGATGACGATGGGAAACGAAATTGGCGTCGTAATGGACCTGCGCCACACGCACATAGTCGCGCGCCAGAAATCCCGCGAGCGTTTCAGCCATAAAGCGGCGCATCGGCAGATCGAGACGGCCCATAATGCCGAAATCGACAGCCACCAGCCGTCCCGCTGCATCGATGAAAAGATTGCCGGGATGCATATCGGCGTGAAAGAAGCCCTCGCGTAACGCTTGGGTGAGAAACGTGCGCATCAGCGTCAGCGCAATCTTTTTCGGATCATGGCCGGCAGCAGCCAATGCTCCGATGTCCCGAACAGGTACGCCGTCAATCCATTCCGTCGTCAGCACCCGCGCCGACGTGCGGTTCCAATCGATGGCCGGCACGCGGAAGGACTTGTCGTTTCGCATCCGCTCAGCCAATTCCGAAGCAGCAGCAGCCTCCATGCGCAGATCGAGCTCCATCGCGGTCGAAACGGCCAGCGTGTCGATCATCTCGATGACGCGTAACCGGCGCGCTTCCGGCGAAAATCGTTCAGCCAAACGTGCGGCAAATGCGAGTGCGGAAAGATCGCGTGCAAACTCGGCTTCAATACCGGGGCGTAGAATTTTAACGGCCACGCGCAGCGGTGGAACATCGCCGGTCGCCGCTTCGTGCACTTGGGCGATCGATGCGGCGGCGACCGGCTCGCCGAATGTCGAATACACCGCCGCCACGGGACGTCCCAGCGAGGCCGCAATAACGGCCCGTGCTTGATCCGTCGGAAACGGCGGCAAGCGGTCTTGCAACCCTTCCAGCGCCGAAGCGATTTCCTCGCCGACGATATCGGGCCGCGTGGCAAGCACTTGGCCGAGCTTGATATGCGCGGGACCGAGACTCTCCAAGGCGTGCGCCAGCCTTTCGCCCGGCGTGCCCTCGTCGTTCTTCCTGCGAAAACCGCTGAACCACCACCGCGCCAACTTCAGCGAGGCAGGCATGCCGTCGGTGTATTCGCGCGGGATCAACGCGTCATGGCGGCCGAGGACGCAGGCGATTTTCCACAGGCGGAAGAAATTTTTGACCGAGCCAGCCATCAGATCCGCCACGCCGAATGCATAGCGGCGATACCGCCTGTCATATTGCGGACCTTCACTTGCGACAATCCCGCGTCCTCTATCATTTTGGCGAACTTCGCTTGCGGCGGAAAACGGCGTATGCTTTCCGCCAGATAGCGATAGGCTTCGGCGTCACCCGCCACCATTTCACCCAAACGCGGCAACACGGAAAAAGAAAACTTGTCGTATAGCGTGTCCAATAAGGGCGCTTGCACTTGCGAGAATTCCAGACAGAGAAAACGCCCGCCGGGTTTCAGTACGCGCCGTGCCTCCTCCAGTGCCCTGTCGATATGAGTGACATTGCGGATGCCAAAGGCGATCGTATAGGCATCGAAGCTGGCGCTGGGAACCGGCAGAGCTTCGGCATCGCCATTGATCCATTGCAGCGCCTTCTCGCCTTTCACTTCGGCACGGCGAACACCCTCGGTCAACATATCGGCGTTGATGTCGCACACCACGATTTCGGCTTCGCCGCCTCGGGACCGTGCGGCATTGGCGATGCGGAACGCGATATCGCCGGTACCCCCAGCCACATCGAGCACGCGCCAGCCGGGCCGCGGATTCAGCCATTCGACCATCGCGTCTTTCCACAATCGATGCACCCCGCCGCTCATCAGATCGTTCATCAGGTCGTATTTGCCGGCGACCGACGAAAAGACCTCGCGCACGAGGCTTTCCTTCTGGTCCTCAGGCACGTCGCGAAAGCCAAAAGAGGCGGTATGGTCTGCTTTGGTGGTCATTTCGGCGACAATAGCCTGCCGGGATTCTCTGGGCTACCGTTCATTCCTGCGACTCTTAATAGGCGTGCTGTGCCCGAATTGCCCGAAGTCGAAACCGTCCGTATGGGGCTATTGCCCGTGGTGGAGGGTCACCAATTCATCGCGGTCGAAACACGGCGTAGCGGCCTGCGGGTGCCTTTCCCGAAAGATTTCGCCAAGCGGCTGACCGGCCGGCATGTGAAGCGGCTTTGGCGGCGGGCGAAATATTTGCTGGCCGAACTCGATCATGGCGAAACCTTGGTTATCCATTTGGGCATGAGCGGCCGCATGAGCGTCACTGCGGCGGGCAAAGAGCGCAAACTCGGGCAATATATCTATGACAGTGCAAAACCCGAACTCGGCCTTGGCAAACACGATCATGTGGTTCTGGAGACAGACGCACCCGCGCGCATCGTCTTCACTGACCACCGCCGCTTCGGGCTGATGACACTGATCGACACGGCCAGCATCGACGATGACAAACTATTCAAGGGTCTCGGTATCGAACCGCTGTCGGACGAATTCGATGCGGCGTATCTGGCCAATGCCCTGAAGGGAAAAAAGACGCCCATTAAGTCCGCCCTACTCGATCAGCGGGTGATTGCCGGCATCGGTAATATTTATGCCTGCGAGGCTTTGTTTCGCGCAGGGATTTCTCCGAAACGACTTGCTGCGAAATTGTCAAAAGAATCGATCGCGCCATTGGTTGCGGCGATTAAATCCGTGCTGAAAGAAGCCATCAAAGCGGGCGGCTCATCCTTGCGCGATCACAAGAAGACAAATGGCGAGCTCGGCTATTTCCAACATCACTTCGCCGTTTATGACCGCGCCGGTGAACCTTGCCCTAAGAAAAGCTGCGGCGGAAAAGTGAAGCGCATCGTGCAAGCAGGTCGTTCGACATTTTATTGTCCGACTTGCCAGAAATAGTCTTCACCCCCCGTGGAAATGCGTTTCATAATCCTTCCGGCCATTTCGTGGACTTCTTCGATTGGCACGCCCGTTTCGAGAAGGCTCTTTACACTGGCGAGGATCATCGGCCACCCCATAGATACGGCATCGATCAGCTTGGATCCGATCACGTCCGACTCATGGGTCACGCTCAGCTTCACCGCGCTGCCCACCGCTTCGAGAACAAGGGTCAAGCGCGAATAGCCTTCTACGGTCATCTCGGGGAAGTGCTCATTGCGCCAAGTGAGGAGGAGACGGCGCGGCTTGTCATATGCAATAATATAACCGGTGTCCCAGACGCGCCCGTCCGGCGTAAACACTTTCCAAGGAGAGCCCACCTCCCAATCCGATTCTTGCCATGTCCCTGCCCTGTACTGGCGGGTGATTTCCGGATTGGTCAGCGCGTCCCACAGCCTTTCGGGTGTGGTGCGGATATAGGTGACATAGACGAAAGATGCACCGCTCATATCAGTATCTCGTGTGTATCAACTCAATTCCCCGGCCGGTTTCCAGGAAGCTCTTGAGACCCGAAAGAATCTTCGGCCAGCCGCCCGCGACGGCTTCGATGACTTTCGCACCCTCGAGATCGATCGAATGCGTGATCGTGAGCTTGGTGATCTCGCCTTCCGGTTCGATATCCATCACGCATCGCGTATAGCCTTCTGCCTTCAATTCCGGCTTGAATTCATTGCGCCATTTGAGCACTAGACGCCGAGGCGGATCGCATTCCAGAACTTCACCTGTGTCGTACACCATTCCTTCGGATCCGACCAATTTCCATGGTGCGCCCGGTTTGAACGTGGATTCCTGGGCGATCCCGAACCAGAATTGCCGAGTGAATTCCGGCGTGGTGAGGGCTTCCCATATTTTTTCCGGCGTGGTGCGAATATAGGTGACATAGACAAAGCTGCTCATTTCGAGTGCTCCTTCGACTGTTGGGGTGTTGGAATTTTGAACGACTTTCCGGTCTCCAAAGGTGGCGTCGACGGTTTCCTACGCAGTCAATTTAGTCATCAGTCTTCCCTTCGAGGCTTTTCTTCAGGTCCGCGAGTGCCCTTACCCGGTGACGCTCATATTTGCCGATCCACCGATCGGCGATTTCATTGATCGGAATCGGATTGAGAAAATGCAGCTTCTCGCGTCCGCGCTTTTGCGTGGCGACGAGATTGGCCGTTTCCAGCAGCGCCAAATGTTTGGTTACAGCTTGGCGCGACATCTCCATTTCCTCGCATAACTCACCAAGTGTTTGTCCGTTATTGGCAAAGAGACGGTCCAACAGCTGCCTTCGCGTGTCGTCGGCAAGTGCTTTGAAAACCGCGTCCATGCTCATGCGCCAAATGTGCAACCAATTGGTTGCATGTCAAGCGACGTCGTAGAATATTTTTGCCATGGCCAAGATTCGCGTCACCGAAGACATCGCCCTCGATGAAAGCGAGCTGGAAGAAACCTTCGTTTTGGCCTCCGGACCCGGCGGCCAGAACGTCAACAAGGTTTCGAGCGCCGTGCAGCTGCGTTTTAACGCGGCGGCATCCCTCGCTCTGCCGGAACCGGTGCGCTTTCGCCTGATGATCCTTGCCGGCGGCAAACTAACCAAAGACGGCGTCGTGGTGCTGACGGCGCGGCAATTTCGCGATCAGGTGCGTAACCGATCGGCGGCGCGCGAACGCCTTTTCGAGATGATCCGCGAGGCGGCGATCGAGCCAAAGAGACGCCGCAAGACCAAACCTTCCCGAACGTCCAAGGAAAAACGATTGCAGCACAAAAAAAAACATGCGGAACTGAAGCGCACACGCGGCAAGCCGCGCGGCGATTAATCTTCAGAGAAATGGCCCTATGGATCCGCAGAACATCATCGTGAAGATCGAAGGCGCTGTCGGCGTCGTCACCCTCAACCGGCCCAAGGCGCTGAATGCGCTAAATTCTGAATTGTTGCGCGAACTCGCCGACGCCTTGGAGGCGTTCGATGCCGACAATGCCGTCCGCGTCATCGTTCTCACAGGCTCGGAGCGCGCTTTCGCGGCGGGCGCCGATATCAAAGAGATGGCGCCGCGCTCTTACATGGATATGTATAAGGATAATTTCTTGGTCCAAGCGCCGGAGCGCATTGCCGCCATCCGCAAACCCATTATCGCCGCGGTCGCAGGATTTGCTTTGGGCGGCGGCTGCGAGCTCGCCATGATGTGCGACTTCATCATCGCGGCCGACACCGCCAAATTCGGCCAGCCCGAGGTGACGCTTGCCGTGATGCCGGGCATCGGCGGTACCCAGCGGCTCACCCGTTTCGTGGGCAAATCCAAAGCTATGGATATGTGCCTGACCGGACGGATGATGGATGCCGCCGAAGCCGAGCGCTCGGGCCTGGTCAGCCGGGTCGTTCCCGCGGCGGATCTGCTTGCCGAAGCGATGAAAGCGGCCGGCAAGATTGCCGAACAGTCCCTGCCCATCCTGATGATGACCAAGGAAAGCGTGAACCGGGCGTTTGAGACCACTTTGGCCGAAGGGTTACGCTTCGAACGCCGCGTGTTCCACGCCATGTTCGCCACCGAGGACCAAAAGGAAGGCATGGCAGCCTTCGCCGAGAAGCGGAAACCGGCGTTTAAGGACAAATAACCCTGGAATTGACCCAGGCGCGGCCGCGGGCTAAAGACCCGCCTCCTTAGAGAATAGCAGGACGACCTATGCCCAATATCGCCTCCTCCAAAAAGCGCGTACGCACTGCGACCAAACGCACCCTCATCAACCATGCCCGCAAGACCCGCGTTCGCGGCTTCGTGCGCAAGGTGGAAGAGGCGATCGCCTCCGGCGACAAGAACGCCGCTGCGGCTGCACTGAAGGCGGCGGAGCCCGAGATCATGCGGGGCGTCTCCAAAGGGGCCATTCACAAAAATACCGGCTCGCGCAAAGTGTCGCGGTTAACCAAACGGGTCGCCAAGCTCAACAAATAGATTAGCCTCTGGATTCTTTGCGCAATTCGTTCAAAATGGGTCCGAAACTGTTGCGGACCCATTTTTATTTGTCCGTAGACTGATGTAGCTCTTTGTGACGATTGTGCTACGCAACATAAATGCAACCTGTCGCGTAAGTGCCTGATTCGTTAAGCATAGTGGAGGAGCCGAGGCAGTGGAGATTTTTCCGTATAAAGAACATACGGTTAGTACGAATACGGATGAAAAAAATCGACACGAATTTGTCACTGTTCCGTTTACGTTCCCTTGCAGACGAATCAGGCTTGAGCATATGGTTACCGCGTCGTGAAGGCCCGAGAGCAAGTTATGAAAAAGAAAAGCAAAAAGAAGATTCTAGTATTGTGCAGTTCTCGTTGCGCCGTTTGGTCGAGTACCAAGTCTAACTCTTAATGAATTCTTGAAAACGCGGGCCTGGGACGCGAGCGGATGCTCGCGACCGTGAGCATTTTTGCCGGTTGGGGACGATGGCGTCACAAAATTACTCTCTTGGATATGCCGGGGACCTCAGCGCGGCCGAAGCCTGGGCCCTGTTGCAGGGGGATACGGCGGCCCAATTGGTCGATGTGCGCACAACGGCCGAATGGAACTTCGTGGGCTTGCCGGACCTAAGCCAGATCGGCCGGCCAGTGCACTGTGTGGAATGGCAAAGCTATCCCACCATGGCGCAAAACCCTTCTTTCGTAGAGCAGGCTGGCGGAGCACTGGGCGGCCGTAAGGACGCGCCCGTTTTGTTCCTCTGCCGCTCTGGGGCGCGCTCGCGCGCAGCAGCCATAGCTATGGCGGCGGCGGGCTATGAGCGCGCCTACAACATCGCGGGCGGGTTCGAAGGCGATCCCGATCAAACCCGCCATCGCGGCAATCAGAATGGTTGGAAGGCCGCCGGCCTTCCGTGGAGACAAAGCTAGGTAAGGGAGGTGGCTAATGCGAAGTACATCGGCGCCGTGGGGACGGCGCATCGGAGGTTTTCACTAAACCGAGCACGGAATGGCTCGGACGGAATAACCAATAAAAAGGGCTCGGCGGACCGGAATGGCTGCACGAGCAGGGGTAACAGAATGGGACAGTACACAAGCAAACCGACGTCGAAGGATTGGCACGCGGCATGGGCAGGCGTGCGCGAAAGATTGCGCCGCGAGCTGGGTGATCCGGTATTCGATGCCTGGATCGGGCCGCTGACGCTGGAGGGTTTCGACAAAGACGAGTTGCGTATTGGCGCTGCCAAACCGTTCCTGCGCAATTGGGTGACCAACCATTATGTGGCGCGCATCGAGCGCGCCTTCCGGGCCGAAGGCGCGGAACCGGCTTCGCTGAGCATTGTCCTCACCACACCACAGCCCGCCGTGGGTGGCGGCCTGAACAAAGAGCCGCTGCGGACCGAATTGCCGTCGGCGCAGGTCTCTTATCTGCCGAATGCCGGCAGCGAAGAGCATAACGGCGCCAACAAGGGCCTGTGGAACCGGATGCTGCATCCGCAGCAGACCTTCGACAGTTTTATAGCCGGCACCTCGAACGAATTCGGCCATGGCGCGGCGCGGGCTTTCGCCGAGGGCAAGGGCGCGGACGTTCCCCTGCTCTACATCCATGGCGGCTTCGGCTTTGGCAAAACGCATCTGCTGAACGCCGCAGCGCTGGAATTCCGCAAGCGCGGCAAGCGCGTGCTGTTTTTGCGCGCCGAAGATTTCATGCGCCATTTTCTGGGCGCGCTTTACCGCAAGGACACGCTGTCGTTCAAAGACGAGTTGCGCACCGCCGATGTGCTGATCATCGACGACCTGCAACACATCTGCCGCTCCACGGCGACGGCTTCGGAGTTCCTTTATACCGTCAACGCCTTTGCCGATTTGCGACGTCGTGTGGTGATCGCCGCCGACCGTGCGCCCTCCGCGATGGAAGGCCTCGGCGCCGATGTGAAGAGCCGTATGACCGGCGGGCTGATGATCGAACTGGACAAGCCCGACCGCGACACCCGCCTGGCGATTCTGAAATCGCGCGCGACGGAATACACACGGCTGCGCCCCGAAGTGATCCTTCCCGATTGCGTGCTGGAACGCATCGCCGATATCGACGATGCGAGCCCGCGCGAGATGATCGCGGTGCTCACCAAGCTCGCCACCTATGCCGACCTCACCAAAAAACCGGTGACGCCGGAGATGGCCGAGGAAGCGGTGGGTTTGCGCAGCGCACCCGGCGCCAAAACCTCGATCGAGGACATCCAGAGGAAGACGGCAGAGTTCTACAAGCTCGACGTCAAGGACTTCTATTCGCCGCAACGGGCGCGCCGCGTGGCGCGGCCGCGCCAAGTGGCGATGTATCTCGCCCGCAAATTGACGACGCGCTCTTTGCCCGAGATCGGGCGGCGCTTCGGCGGACGCGATCACACCACCGTGCTGCATGCCTGCCGGCGCATCGAGGCGCTGTGCGCCGAGGACGCGCTGTTCAAGCAGGAAGTCGATTTCCTCAGTCAGATGTTGTCGAAGAGGATGTGAGGTTCGCGAATAGAGAGTAGCGAATAGCGAGTAGTGCCCTTCTTTTTCTGCCCCGCTCGCCCCGTCGAAGCGGCTTGCCGCGAAGACGGGCGGCGGGGGCAGAAAGGGGCTGCGAAATTTCGCCGCCTTACTTCTTCTTCCCGCTATCTTTCAGCAGCCCGAGCCGCACCAAACTTTCGCCGGTGGCGACAACGCATTCCTCGTTGGAGCGCGGCGACCAGCCCAGCAAGCGTTTTGCTTTGGCGTTGGTGCCGTTCTTGCGTTTGCCCAGTTCGGGCAAGATCTGGCGCACCGATGGATCAAACAGCGCCACCAAACGCACCACCCAATCGGGCAATTGCCGTGTGGGCAGCCGTTTCGCCGCCGCGCCCATACGGGCTTTCAAAAAGCCAGCCATCTCGAACAGCGAGACGAAATCGCCGGCCACGGCGAGGAAGCGCTCGCCTTTGGCGGCAGGATTGGTCATGCATCGCAGATGCAAATCGGCGACGTCGCGCACATCGACCGCACCGAAGTAAAGCCGCGGCACGCCGGGCATGGCGCCGTTCAACATGCGCTGCACCAACTGGATCGAGGTGGAAAAATCCGGGCCGAGGACCGGGCCGAAGACACCCACCGGATTGACGACGCTGAGTTCCAGCGCGCCGCCCTCTTTGGCGATGAAGTCCCAGGCGGCGCGTTCCGCCAGAGTTTTGGATTTCACGTAAGCGGTGAGGCCGCGCCCTTTCAGGTTCGTCCAATTGGTTTCGTCGAAGGGTTTGGTTTGCGGCTTTTGGCCATAGCCGATCGCCGCAAAGGACGAGGTCAACACCACGCGTTTGACTTGGGCGTCGCGCGCTGCGCGCAATACCCGCAAAGCGCCTTCGCGCGCCGGCACGATCAGTTCGTCGTCATGTTTGGGAATGCCGAGCGGAAACGGCGAAGCCACATGCAGGACATAGTCGCAACCCGCGACGGCCTCTTTCCAGCCCGGATCTTTTTCGAGATCGGCCGCAAAGAACGACAAGCGATCGCCGGGCACGGCGCCGCCTTCCTTCAACATGGCCCGCACCTCGCCTTCGCGCGACAGGCTGCGCACCGTCGTGCGCACCTGATGGCCTGCGGCAAGAAGTTGCAAGATGCAATGGCTGGCGATGAATCCCGAGCCACCGGTCACCAGAACTGTGCTCATCGCGATATCCTTTGATTTGCGCGGCCAAGGTGGTCGGTTGTGGCGGAAAATTCAACGCCGACGCTTTTCCGTTAGGTAATCCTTCAAGAGCACGAAACGGTAGCCTTTCGCTTGCAGGCCGGCGATCAAGCGGGGCAGCGCCTCGGCCGTGTGCCAGCCGCGCCCGTTGATGTGATAGATCAGAATATCGCCGGGCTTGGTGCCTTCCAGCGTTTCGCGCACGATCCGGTCGGCGGTTTCGTGCGGATCGGGGTCGCCGACTTCCCAGCGGTAATGCACGACACGAAAGCCGAGAGTTTCGGCATCGGCGAGGACGCGGGCGTTATAGCTGATCGCCGGGAATCGGAAGAACGCCGTGCCGCGGCCGGTGACCTTGACGATCTCGGCATCGGTTTTCAGAATTTCGTCGCGCACTTCATCGTCCGATAAAAGCTGCATGCGGTTGGGATGATCCCAGCTGTGGTTCTCCAACTCCACGAAATCGTGCGTCGCCAGCGCCTTCACCGCTTGGGCGTTGTCCCCAACAAAGCGGCCCGAGAGGAACACGGTGAAGGGAATGTGATGCGACACCAAATAGTCCGAGATACCGGTATCGAGCGTCATTGGCCGTTGCTGTTCGCAAGCGTCGAAGGTGAGCGCAACGACGCGCTCATCGGTCGGCAAGCGCGTGATCACCTGGGCCCGTGCGACGCCAAGCATCAGCACAAAGGCCGTAACGACTGCGAAAAATATTTTCATGAGGCCCCTTCTCTTCCTAAGGGGGCAATAGGAGAAATTCAATACTTTTCGGGCACCCAACGCTGGCTGGATTTTTTCGGGGGGCGCACATAGCCGGTGTCGGGTTGGCGCGGCGGCAATTCGAGCTGCACCGGACGCAAATGCTTATAGGGAATTTGATGCAGCAGATGCGAGATGCAATTGAGCCGCGCCTTCTTCTTGTTGTCGGCATTGACGATGTACCAAGGCGTGCGCTTCTTGTCGGTGTGCTTCAGCATCACATCTTTGGCGCGTGAATATTCCACCCAGCGCTCGCGGGATTCGATGTCCATGGGCGAGAGCTTCCAACGCTTGATCGGATTCTTCATGCGGTCGCGGAAGCGGCGCTCTTGTTCCTCGTCATTGACCGAAAACCAATATTTGATGAGATAGATACCCGATCGCACCAGCATGTCTTCGAACAACGGACAGGCGCGTAGGAATTCGTGATATTCGTCGTCGGTGCAAAAGCCCATGACATGTTCGACGCCGGCGCGATTGTACCAGGATCGATCGAACAGCACGATCTCGCCGCGAGCCGGCAGCTGCTCCACATAGCGCTGGAAATACCATTGGCCGCGTTCGCGCTCGGTGGGCGCTGGCAGCGCCACGATGCGGCAAGAACGCGGATTGAGATTTTCGGCGATGCGTTTGATGACACCGCCCTTGCCCGCCGCGTCGCGCCCTTCGAAAATCACGACAACTTTGAGGCCTTCGAGCCGCACCCATTCCTGCAGCTTCAAGAGTTCGAATTGCAGCCGCGTCAGTTCGTCGATGTAGTTGTAATGCTTGCCGGGCGGTTTGGGCGGCTGCGCGTCGCCCAGAATATGCCAATGCCGCTCGATCCGCGCCTTCTCTTTGGCGTAGCTCAGCACTTCATTGCGAATCTTCGCACGTTTCGATTTCTTGTGCTTGCCCATGGCCCGATGCGGCCCTCTCGGTTGGCGGGCATGCTCCCGCAAAATCGCCAAAATAAGGTGAAGGACCGTATACGGACTTTTGGGGCCTGCCCCCAACCCAATCCGGCTTCGCTTCGCCAGGCGGCTTAATTGGGATTAATCGTCCCGGCATCGGGAGGGTGAAACGAGCCGGATGGGCGAATCCGGCGCTGCGTCCTGCGTTACGGGATGATCGCCACTTGCGAATTAGTCTAATTAACAGAATGCCGAAGTTACCCAAAAAGTATGCCTGTTTTCCCGGGGGCCGATACGCGCAACGTGTTGATCGAGAAGATGTTTATTCTCCGGAAGGTCCGTTGTTTGATCGCCCGTCTAACGGACATCACAGACCGCATCTATGACGCGAACTTCTTTAGACTAATCTTAATTGTATTGGCGGAAACCTATCGTTCAATCAGGACGCGAAGCACTTGGCGTTGCTTGCGAAGCGCCTTGCATGAACTCCGGGGGCACCATGTCCATCATAGCGAAATTCAGAGATCTCTCTGTCCGCACCAAAGTTGTGGGCGTTTTCACGTGTGTGCTCGTCGCGACAATCGCACTTGGGGCGTTCTCAGTTGAGCGCTTATCGCAGTTGAACAGCAAGGCCGCCGACATCCGCGACAATTGGCTTCCAGGCACGCATCTGCTCGGCCAAGTGCAGTACGCGGTTAGCCGCTTTCGGTCGATTGAGGCCACTTATCTTCTGGACGTCGCAGACGAGGAACGTGGAGCAGACATGCTGCGCGTACAGGCACAGCAGGTCGCCGCCACAGATGCTCTTCGTAAGTACGATCCGCTGGTTGCCCCGGGTAAGCAGAGAGCTCTAGCCGAACAAGTGACCAAGGAATGGGTTGCTTTCCAGCCCATGTTCGCCAAGGAGATAGAAATCAATGGCACAAGCGGTCAAGCTGCGGCTGCTGCGTATTTCAAAGGGCCGATGAGAGACACGTTCACGAAACTCAACGATGCCATTAATGCTGCCATCGTGTTTAGCACGGAAGGCGGAACCGCCGCCGCGAACGAAGGTCAGCAAACATTTCAATCCGCTCGCATCTGGATTTTGGTTACACTCGGTTTTGCAGTGCTGCTGTGCCTGGTTGCGGGCCTCACATTGATCCGGTCTGTTTCGGCGCCGCTCATTGAGATGACCAGTGCTATGGGGCAATTGGCTGCTGGCAAGCTCGATGTCCATGTGCCGGCTGCCGACCAAAAAGACGAAATTGGCAAGCTTGCTGAAGCGATGGCGGCATTCCAGCGCCAACTGGCTGCCGCCGAGCGGTCCACGGCCGAGCAAGCAGAGACGATCGTCAACAGTATCGGGGCCGGTTTGGATGCCCTTGCGAAGGGCGATCTCACCCATCGCGTGACGGCGGAATTGTCCGGTCCCTTCGTGAAGTTGAAACACGATTTCAACGCCGCAATGACCGCGTTCGACAGCAAACTGGCGGCCGCCGAGCGGTCCAAAGCCGAGCAGGCAGAGACGATCGTCAACAGCGTCGGGGCCGGTTTGGACGCACTTGCCAAGGGCGATCTCAGCCATCGCGTGACGGCCGAATTATCCGGTCCATTCGTGAAACTCAAAGACGACTTCAATGCGGCAATGACCGCATTCGATAGCAAACTCGCTGCCGCCGAACGGTCCAAGGCCGAGCAGGCAGTGACCATCGTCAACAGCGTCGGAGCTGGTTTGGATGCTCTTGCGAAGGGCGATCTCACACATCGCGTGACGGCCGAATTATCCGGTCCCTTCGTGAAGCTGAAAGACGATTTCAACGCGGCAATGTCGCATTTGCAGGACACGATAAAGAAAGTGCTGACGAGCACCGGCGGCATCTCCACAGGCGCCAACGAAATTTCGAAAGCCGCCGACGATCTTTCGCGCCGGACCGAACAGCAGGCTGCCAGCTTGGAAGAAACCGCTGCGGCATTGTCCGAGATCACCCAAACAGTGAAGAACACGGCGTCGAACACGAAAGAGGCCAGCGCCAGCGTGACCACGGCGAAGTCGGTAGCGGAAAAAGGTGGCCGTGTTGTCCAAAACGCGATCAATGCGATGGACCAGATCGAGCAATCCTCTAAGCAGATTACCAACAACATCGGCGTCATCGACGAGATCGCGATTCAAACCAACCTGTTGGCGCTCAACGCGAGTATCGAAGCGGCGCGTGCAGGCGTTGCGGGCAAGGGTTTCGCCGTCGTAGCGAACGAAGTGCGCGTCCTTGCCCAGCGCTCAAGCGACGCGGCCAAGGAAATCAAGACCTTGATCAAGGTGTCACGAGAACATATCGGCGCCGGCGTCAAGTCCGTTGGCGAATTGGAACAAGCTCTGAAGCAAATTATCGGCCAAGTGGTTGAAATAAGCGCACGTATCACCGAGATGGCACACGCGACCCAGCAACAGTCCGCTGGTATCGAGCAAGTCAACGTTGCCGTGGGCCAGATGGATCAGGTGACCCAACACAATGCCGCTATGGCCGAGCAAAGCACGGCAGCATCGCGTAGCCTGGCGTCGGAAACGCAAACCTTGTCGGATTTGGTCGCGTTTTTCACGGTTGGCGAAGACGCGAAACCGGTGGCGCGAGCCGCGTAAGCGGTCCGTCTTTCGTCGATAGTGCATCCCTATTCGTTGGGCCGGCCGCCGTCGCCACCCCATTGAGGACAGCACCGATCGTGCCAAAAGTGTGGCTCATCGTGCCCCCTTCACCCTGCCCGCCGGCGCCCCGCGGGCTTGGGTGTGGCAAGCGGAGAGAGGGGTTTCAGACCCCCTCCCAAGCTGGCCCTTTCGTCGCATGCCTGTTATAATTCCTGACTTGAGTCCCGCGGCTTTAGAAGCTCAAGGAAATCAAGGACTTCCGTCTACCCCGGCCGGGGCGCGGGAGGGGCTTTTTCAGGAACCGGACGGCAGTCAAAAGACCCATGAAAATCAACGTCGAACGCGGCGCTTTTTTGAAGGCGCTCAGCCACGTGCAAAGCGTCGTAGAACGGCGCAACACGATCCCAATTCTTTCGAACGTCATGATCGAGGCGGCCAAGGGCGAGTTGAAGCTCACGGCCACCGATCTGGACATCGAGATCGTCGAAGCCATCCCGGCGGACGTGCTGCGCAGCGGTGCCGCCACGGCGCCGGCGCATATGCTCTACGACATCGTACGCAAGCTGCCCGACGGCGCGCAGGTGCAAGCCGAGCTCTTGAGCAGCGAGGGCGGGCGATTGTCCGTGTCCGCCGGATCGGTGCGCTTCGAGCTGGCCTGTCTGCCGAAAGAGGATTTCCCGCAAATGGCGGCAGGCGCCCTGCCCCATCGCTTCCGCTTGGCGGCCGACGATCTGAAGCGGCTGATCGACAAGACCAAGTTCGCGATCTCCACCGAAGAGACGCGGTTCTATCTGAACGGCATCTATGTGCACGCGGCCAAGGACGGCAAAGCGCATACGCTGCGCGCCGTGGCGACCGACGGCCATCGGCTGGCCCGTTACGAGCTGGAGCTACCCGATGGCGCCTCCGACATGCCGGGCGTGATCGTGCCGCGCAAGACGGTGCAGGAACTTCGCCGGTTGCTCGACGATGCCGATGGGGCGATCGAGATTTCACTCTCCGACACCAAGATCCAGTTCGCCTTCAACGGCGTGGATCTGACCTCCAAGCTGATCGACGGCACATTCCCGGATTATCAGCGTGTCATTCCCGCAGGCAACGACAAATCGCTGGCGCTGGAGTCCAAGGAATTCGGCCAAGCGGTGGATCGCGTGTCGACCATTTCGGCCGACAAGACGCGCGCGGTGAAGCTGGTGGTGGCCAAAGACAAGGTGACGCTGTCGGTGATCAATCCGGAAAGCGGCACGGCGACCGAAGAACTGGGCGCAACCTACAGCGCCACGCCGCTGGAGATCGGCTTCAATGCCCGTTACCTGATGGATGTCACCGGCCAGATTGAGGGCAAGTCGGTGCGCTTCCTGTTGTCCGACGCGGGTTCACCCACCGTCATCGAGGACACGGACGATCCGCGTACGCTGTATGTCCTCATGCCCATGCGGGTGTGACCGTGCACCATAATTCTCACCCTCCCCTTGAGGGAGGGTCGAAATTTGCGAGTGCAAGCGAGCAAATTTCGGGGAGGGGTAATGGAACAAATGGCCCCCTCCCCGAAGCCGTCTCCGCGCTCGCGCGCGAATCCGCCTTCGACCCTCCCTCAAGGGGAGGGTTGGATGCGCCTTCAACGGCGAGAATGACAAAGGCACTGGGCACGCGCCTTGCTGTCACGCGCGTGCAGCTGACGAATTTCCGATCCTATCCTCATACCGAATTGGCGGTGAGCGGGCGCCCCGTGGTGTTGGCGGGACCGAATGGCGCGGGCAAGACGAATATCCTCGATGCGATCTCGCTGCTGGCACCGGGGCGTGGGCTGCGCGGCGCCAAATTGTCGGAACACGTCCAGCGCGGCCCTTCGGTGCCGAGCGAAGCCTTGTGGGCGGTGGCCGCCACCGTGGCGCGCGGTGAAGAAACCTATGAAGTCGGAACCGGATTGACGCTAGGACCGGGCGGCGGCGAGCGGCGTGCGGTGCGGCTCAACGGCGTGGCGGCACAAGGCTCGGCGGACCTGGGTGAAATCGTGCAGATGACCTGGCTGACGCCCGCCATGGACCGGCTGTTCATCGAAGGTGCCAGTGCGCGGCGGCGGTTTCTCGATCGCTTGACGCTCGGCTTCGATGCGCCCCATGCGCGGCGCGCCGCGCGGTATGAGACGGCAATGCGCGAACGGGCGCGGCTGCTGAAACTGGGTCCGCGCGATCCGCTTTGGTTGGACGGGTTGGAAACCGAGATGGCTGAGGCCGGTGTCGCCATCGTCGCGGCGCGCGCCGCGACTGTTGCGCGGCTCAATGCGATGCTGGCGGAACGCGGTGAAGCAGGTGCGTTCCCCTCGGCGACCCTATCGCTAGAAGGCGAAGCCGATGTGCTGCTGCAGGAGGCCGGCGACGGCGCGCAAGCGGAAATGCGCGCGCGGCTCGAACGGGCGCGCATCCGCGATGCCGAAATCGGGACGCACGACCTTCGGACCGCATTTGAGCGATCTGTCGGTGCGCCACACGCAAAAGCGCGCCGATGCCCGCGAATGTTCCACCGGCGAACAGAAAGCGCTGTTGGTCTCGATCGTGCTGGCCGATGCCTGGGAGTTGACGCGGTCGCGTGACGGTCATGCGCCGCTGCTGCTTCTCGACGAGATCGCCGCGCATTTGGATGTGCGCCGGCGGGCCGCGCTGTTCGAAGAAATTCTGGCGCTGGGCGCACAAGCCTGGATGACGGGCACGGACCTTTCGCTGTTCGAGGATCTGACGTCGCGCGCCGATGTCTTCACTGTCGATAACGGCCGCTTCGCGCGGCAGGAGTAACTCGTATGCTTTCGTGGCATTCCTATCTTCTGTATTGCGGTGTGTACGCGCTTGCCATCGCCGTGCCCGGACCGGGCGTCGTGGCGATCGTGGCGCGCGCGCTGGGCAGCGGTTTTCGCGCGACCGTGCCGGCCGTGATCGGCACCGCGGTAGGCGATCTCGTCATGCTGTCCCTTTCCGTCTTCGGACTGGCGCTGGTGGCGCAGGCCATGGGTAGCCTCTTTCTGGTCGTGAAGCTCGCCGGCGCGGCTTATCTCGTCTATCTCGGTTACAAATATTGGACGGCGCCCGTAGCCGACGTGGAGACCATCGTTCCGTCCGGCTCGCGCCAGAGCTTCCTATCTCAGTTCGCGTTGATCTTGGGCAACCCGAAAACCATTGCGTTCTTCGTAGCCTTGTTGCCAAGCTTCATCGATCTGAACCGGTTGAATATTTTCGGCTATCTGCAGCTCGGCGCGGCGACCTGCATTCTGATCCCGGCGATCATGCTGTCCTATGCGGCGCTCGCCTCCCATGTGCGCGCATTCCTGACCAGCATCAAAGCGCGCCGGCGCATCAACAAAAGCGCGGCGGTGATTATGGTCGGCGCCGGCGTCGGCGTAGCGGTGAGTTGAAAATATGAGCGAAGCGGCAAAACAGACGCCTGCACAATTGGCCTCGCAACAGGCTTCTGACGATTACGGCGCCGACAGCATCAAGGTGCTGAAGGGTCTCGATGCGGTGCGCAAGCGGCCGGGCATGTATATCGGCGACACCGATGACGGTTCCGGCCTGCATCACATGGTCTATGAAGTCGTCGACAATGCGGTGGACGAAGCGCTGGGCGGATTTGCCGACCGCATCGACGTAATCCTCAATCCAGACGGTTCCTGCACGGTGCGCGACAACGGCCGCGGCGTGCCCACCGACATCCATGCCGGCGAAGGCGTTTCCGCAGCCGAAGTGATCATGACCCAGCTGCATGCCGGCGGAAAATTCGAGCAAAACGCCTACAAGGTGTCGGGCGGCTTGCACGGCGTCGGCGTCTCGGTTGTGAATGCGCTGTCGGAGTGGCTGGAGCTGCGCATTTGGCGCGACAGCAAGGAACATGTCATGCGCTTTCGTCACGGCGATCCCGTGGCGCCGTTGAAGGTGGTTGGCCCTGTCGTCGACAAGCGCGGCACGGAAGTCACTTTCCTGCCCAGCGCGCAAACCTTTACCATGACCGAGTTCGATTACGCGACACTGGAACATCGCCTGCGCGAATTGGCCTTCCTCAATTCCGGCGTGACGATCTGGTTGGCCGACAAGCGCGGCGTGGAGACCAAAGAATCCAAGCTGCATTACGAAGGCGGGCTGGAGCAGTTCGTACGCTATCTCGACCGCGCCAAGAATTCGCTGATCCCCAATCCCATCATGATCAATGCCGAGCGCGAAGGCGTCACGGTAGAAGTCGCACTTACCTGGAACGACAGCTATCACGAGAGCATGCTGGTCTTCACCAACAACATCCCGCAACGCGACGGCGGCACCCATCTGGCGGGCTTCCGCGCGGCGCTGACGCGCGTGGTGACCAAATATGCCGGCGAGATGGCGGGAAAGAAGGACAAAGTCGATCTCTCGGGCGACGATTGCCGCGAAGGGTTGACTTGCGTGTTGTCGGTGAAGGTGCCCGATCCGAAATTTTCCTCGCAGACCAAGGACAAACTGGTGTCGTCCGAAGTGCGCCCGATCGTCGAAGGCGTGGTGATCGAGAAGCTTACCGCCTGGTTCGAAGAACATCCTTCCGAAGCCAAAACCGTGGTCGGCAAGGTGGTCGAAGCGGCGGCAGCCCGCGAAGCCGCGCGCAAAGCGCGCGAATTGACCCGCCGCAAAGGCGCGCTGGACGGCGCCTCGCTGCCCGGCAAGCTTGCCGATTGCCAGGAACGCGATCCCGCCAAATGCGAAATCTTCATCGTCGAGGGCGACAGCGCCGGCGGCAGCGCCAAGCAAGCGCGCAACCGCGCCAACCAAGCGATCCTGCCCTTGCGCGGCAAGATCCTCAATGTCGAACGGGCCCGCTTCGACAAGATGTTGTCCAGCCAGGAAATCGCCAATTTGATCACGGCGCTGGGCACCGGCATCGGGCGCGAGGAGTTCAATCCCGACAAATTGCGCTACCACAAGATCATCATCATGACCGACGCCGATGTCGACGGCGCGCATATCCGCACCCTGCTGCTCACCTTCTTCTACCGGCAGATGCCGGAATTGATCGAGCGCGGCCATCTCTTCATCGCCCAGCCGCCGCTTTACAAAGCGGCACGCGGCAAATCCGAGCGTTATCTGAAAGACGAACACGAATTGCAGGATCATCTGATCAGCGAGGGTGCCGGCGGTGCGGTGTTCACGCTGCACACCGGTGAAGTTCTTTCGGGCGCCGATTTCCTGGATATGGTGGAACGCGCGCGTGCCGCAGCAGCGGCGCTCGACGGATTCCCGCGGCATTATCCCCGTTTCGTGCTGGAGCAAGCCGCGATTGCCGGCGCGCTCAATCCGGAAATTCTAAACGATGTGACCAAAGCATCCGGAGCCGCCAGCTATATCGCGCGGCGCCTCGATCTGCTGTCGGAAGAGACCGAGCGCGGCTGGCATGGCGAGCCGACCTCGGATGGCGGGTTGAAATTCTGGCGCGAAGTGCGCGGCGTGCGCGAGATGGTGTCGATCGACGGCGCGCTGATCGCCAGTGCCGATGCACGCAAGCTCGACCGCATGGCGACGGAGCTGCAAGCGGCCTATCTGAAAGCGGGCACCATCGTGCGCAAAGACGAGACGCGCGAAGTGCGTTCGCCCACCGAATTGCTCGATGCGATCTTCGAATGGGGCCGCAAAGGGCTGTCGTTGCAGCGTTATAAAGGTCTGGGCGAAATGAACCCGCAGCAGCTGTGGGAAACCACGCTGGACGAGAACGCCCGTACCTTGCTGCGGGTAAAGGTGGAACATGCCGACGAAGCCGACGATCTGTTCGCCAAACTGATGGGCGAGATCGTCGAACCGCGCCGCGAATTCATCCAGGATAACGCGCTCTATGCGGCGCTGGATGTGTAGGCACATCCCCTAATGTGTCATGGCCCGCGAATGCGGGCCACCCAGTTGGGGATAGGCGCGGCGGCGGAATTCTCGCTACGTTTTGAGTGTTTTCTGGAGGACCAAAGAATTGTCACCTGGGTGGCCCGCATTCGCGGGGGGGTGTTGCTAACTCGCACAGACTTTACCTTTTTGACCACACCGACAAGCTGGGCGGAGGGAGCGGATAAGAATCAATTTCTAGGTCGAACGCACAATTGGGACCACCGATGCCCGGCAGAAACGGCAGGACACAGTCCAACAGAGGACCTACCGCCCAGCGTCAGAACGGCAAAGATGCGCCAGATTCGGCCTTCGCTCTGACTGATCGTATCCCTTAGTTTGTTCGATTTTCGCACGCGGTCAACAGGTCGTTCCTTATTTTGCGCTCTGGACAGCCGGAACACTTTCAGGGCACTGCCAAGTTGAGTTGTTCTGATCGATCGTCTGATAACACAGATTGACTACCTTGCCGGTCCACCGATCCAACCGGTAGACCGACTCGTTACCGGCATATACCCCGGTGCCTGGCGGAGTCGCAGAAATATCGTAACGGCCAACAAATAAAATGCTGCCTCCGACCAAGATTGCTGCCGCCAATGTCTCCCACGCGACCTTCATGTCTTTCTTGCCTCCGCTGCATGTCTGGCGCGAATGCTACATCCAAGTTGCTACCGCAACGAGCGCCAGCGCGGAGGTTCTTTGTCTCAATGATTGTCGTTCGACATCACCATGAGACAACAGTACGCCTGCCTCTCAGGCCGGAATGACAGCGCCCGGTCGGGCAGCTCTCTTGCTTGCCTGTACTTCGTCTCCGCAAGGAGAAACTGAACGGCAAGTTGTGGCGCGAGGTGGGCTTAGCTCGTTCGGCAGCTTTCAGGCCGAGAGCGGACCTAACCCATTGGACTGCAACGCGCCAAAGGTGACATCGGTCAAAGGTCCGCATGACGCTGGAACGGAGCTTATCCGATCCAGTCCACCGCACTGCCATGTGGATCAGTCCATGCGATGGGCCGTCCGTTAAACGACAACAAGAATTGCCCTCGTCTTCCGGTCACGTCCACGCTTGCAGCAACTTCGGGAAATACCATTGGTGCCTCATTGCTGACCCAGTAGGCAGCAAGTGACTGCGCGCGTCTGCCGAAAGCACTCCTGTCGGCTTGGGCTGATACGTACGACAAGACGGCCGTGTGAAATATGACCAGGTTCGCGCCTTTGGGCGCTTGGTCACAAACCTCTTCCAGGTCGTTATCCAGAAGATTGCCCTTCTTAACGCGAACGCCGCACTGTGCGGCAATCTGTAGAGCTCTTTGAAGATTGCCGACCCTGTCCACCTGTTCGGGCCAGACGAGCGTTTGAAGCCATGCTGCATGCCCTGGGTTGGCGGCATCCAGCGGGGACAAATCCAATCCCGCTCTCCAGACGATTTTTGGCATGGCGGTCGGTAACGGCGTGACGCCGTTGGCGTTGCAGGAGAACAGGGGACGCATGTCCAGCTGATGTGTGGAACGGACGATGGTTCTTCCAAAATCATAATCATAGAAATCGGGAAGGAGGCACAAACCGGCTGATGCCCCAACCTCCACCAACGCCAGAGGCTGGGGTAGCTGGGCAAGGAGCGGCAGTAATGTTGCGCATCTCCTAGGCTCATTGGTTTGGGTTGAATGGGTTATCATCATCGAACGAACGGCGCTTATGTTCCCGAGCAGGATCGAACGGAACGTTGGCCAATCGGTAGGGGTACCGAACAGATGGCGCACAGCCGCCAGAAGCAAGTTCGGCTGCTGCTTCTCCGGGGGCAAACTCTTCAGGAAATTCAAGACCTCGGCGTCGTCGG
The DNA here is from genome assembly GCA_963822275.1 of uncultured Alphaproteobacteria bacterium. Classification (GTDB taxonomy): domain Bacteria; phylum Pseudomonadota; class Alphaproteobacteria; order Micropepsales; family Micropepsaceae; genus Rhizomicrobium. Next base: position 18,947 of record CAWGHR010000085.1, on the reverse strand, counting down.
CAATCCCGCGCGTGATTGCCTCGTATAGCGGGGAGCGACCGTGCGCTTCCTCATTGGCAAATCTGAGATAACGGGCACTGATGAGATCAATGGACATTTTTGCTAGCAGGGAAATCACGACTGGTTCACGCTATCATGGAATGACAGGATATGGCGCGTTTGCGACATACTCTGAACGGTGAGTTTTGGCCCGTGAGCGGCCCCATCGGCACTAGCGGAAAGATGCGCCTGAACGTGCCGCTCGTATTTGCTCTCCGGCATCCTAGATCGCATTCCCCAAAATATCGGCGTCCTAAGCGCCACGATTCGAATAGAAAGCTAAAGTTCGCGCATATCAAGTTCGACATACACTCCTTTGGACGAAAGCGCTTCCACCAGCGGCTCGAACATTTCTTCCCCAATTTTTTTGACAAAGATGCGCAACTCAAAGCAGATCATCTTAACTTTATCCGATCTCAATATCACAACCGGACGGAATCGCTTTCTGGGAGTGGTAAGCACCTTGACCGGTTCGATAGAAAAAACATAAGTATCTACGTCCCAACTGGATGTCCAAATTTGCATTATATCGTGATGGACAGATGCATTTATGATCTTCCAAACAGTTTCACCGGGTTTTTGAGTTGATCTCTCTAAGAGGCTATTAGTCTTCTTTTCAAATCTGCATGTTGGTATTCTGACGGCCTTCGCAAGAGGAAATGCCTTGGTGATATCAACAAGGCGCCGGCAATGAACAGAGAAGTTTAGTAGATCATCTTTTGCAAGTCGTTCGGAACGCTCTTGTATTTCAGTTTCGCCATCTGATGGCGCACTGTTTGCAAATGAGTAAAGTCTAGCAAGGCGATCAATTGCCCGATCATATTCGTAAAAAATCTCAGCCTTATTATAATCTCCCGCGCGGACCACAAGTTTAGCGTATCGATTTCGAATTTTGTGTGCCTTAGTTCTTGATTTTCGCATGCTCGAATCCGACCAGGAATATTAGGGATATTGCCACATACCCATGTCCTGTGCACCGATAGTTTATGAGGCACTAAAAACTGATTGAAATGTCACGGTGAACGTCTGGACCTAGCGAGAACCGGAAGTGTTCCAAAAGGTGAAATTGGGGGTCTTACCGGTCGCTTAAATGAATGGGATGTTGCGCCATTTTTGGTCCGTTCTCCAAGTGCAGTGGTATCTCGAGTGTGATTGAATAGGCGATAGGGTGTTTGATGCTCACCACCGTGCATGGTGTAACAGTCTTCGTCGCGTTCAACGTCAGGCTCAAGCTGGCGGGGCTATGATGATTCCCAAGGCGAAACATTAGTGAGAAAGAATCACTCACCGCGGCTCTTTATCGGCGCTCGTTTGAGACTCCGACTGTGGCGGCTGCGGAATCGCTTACAGCGGTATCGTCGCGAATACGGCGGCGAGCTCGCTAAGGCGCACGCCATTAACAAGCCTGATGATGAGATCGATCGCCTAAAGGCGGACTGGCACATGGAGTTTGACCTCGTCACCGAGGAAATCGGGGATATCGAAACCTCCCTGATCATCCGAGAAGGCGAGAAATATGACGTCCACGTCCCGATACAGCACGGCAACTTCGGCGTTTGGCAGGAGGGACGTGCCTATACGGATCGATACCTTACTCCTTCCGCAATCGGCGAAATGCGATCTAAAATCCGCCAAGAGAAGCGGGAGCGCTGGGAGGAGTGGACGCGATGGATACCGCTGCTTTCAGCTCTGACCGGCCTTATTGGTGCTATCATCGGTGTGCTCGCGTTTCTGAGCGGGCGTTGAGCGGATCGCGATCTCAGGTTTCACCAAGTTTGACGCGTTTTGTTAGTCCAACCGTTGACTGTTTCTGAGGCCAATTTGCCCTTCATGGTAGGCCGCAAATCTGCCATGAGCGGCTTTTGTCGGAGTAGAGCTAAGCCACGAACGGATGGGCCATAATGCGGGGACTGATTTCGTCAGTAATGACGGATAGGAGGTGGAGGATGTTGAAACGCACGGTTCGATGGCTAAGGGCCAGCATCTGGAAAGTGCTCGTGTGGGAGGTGCTCACGGTCTGCGTCCTGTCGTTAGTGCTGGTCGCGACAATTACGACGTCGTTCCAGCAGTGCGTAGCCGACAGAGAACATTCCTACGCTAAAGAAGACTCTTCCGGTTATGTGGAGAACGCGGCCAGTTTCATCGTTTGCGAGGGTGCGGTCATTGATGCGAATAGCGCTTTGCTTACCGCAATCGCGACTGTTCTCATTGCAGCGTTCACGCTCACTTTGTACGAGGCTACAAATAAGCAGGGACGGCTCACCCAAAAAGCCATCGAATTGGCGCGGGATGAATTTGTTGCGACCCACCGGCCTCGCGTGGTGTTGCAAAAAATAGTGGAGTGGGACTTCGGAGAGATTAAACGGTTGGCTTCGGTTGATGTCGTTATCGCGAATGCCGGAGAAACTGCGGCCACCGTTTTGGATTGGAGTGCGATTGTCTATATTCAAAGGAACGACAACGGATTTTCGCCGGACATGAATGTTTCTATTGAGCGCATGCCTGCCACATTTGATTTGGAGGCTGGAGAGGAAAGGCGTGTGGCGGCGGTGCAAAAATCTCTCTTTTGGGGCTCCGGCGACTTGATGGCTGGCGAAGCTGTAATGTTTTTGGTCGGAGTTATTTGCTATGAAGGCAACGATGGAATACGCCGAAATACCGGGTTCGCCAGAAGACTCCGCAACGGCCACTGGGAACCCTTGAGAAATTCCGAATATGAATATGCCTACTGATGGGCCATTTCTTGCAGTTTTGGTTTGCGATAATGACGACGCTGGCACTGCTCTAGTCCGGCCGCTTGAATTGAATCAGAAAATTCGCCAGCGCACGTAACAAATTCTTCGACGGATGCCTTTAGGCCGAAAGAGGTTTGGGTAGAGCCATGAACAGCTTCTCTCTGCATCACCGCTTCATCTCGTCTGGGACTCTGACGGAACCGCATGGCGTGCCCGATCCTGGCATGGCGCTCGCCTCAACAGTTAATTGGATGCGCGCACTGGCTATCCTGGCGCGAAGTAACAATGTCGGATTCGCCTCATCAATGACTTCTTATGCAAATGTGCAAAGAGGTAAGTTTACCGCACAGGAAGAAAACACGGTTTTGGAGCAACTGTTATTTGCGTTGCACCAGATTTCGGCACTTGAGGCGATGAGGCAGACCGCAAGGAAAGCTGATCTCGCGCGCGTCGCAGCTGTTGCGTGGTATTATGGGATTTACGCCGCAAGCAGTGCCATGGTGACGGCGCAGACTAAGACCGTCCAATATAATCATACTCAGACTGCGAATGCCCTTGACCGGCAGATTGCTGCTGCAGGCTTATTGCCCAATCCGTTCTCTTTTCGGTTATCCACTCTCGTATCGAAAGACGTTGAAGCTGAGATCAAAGCTTACCGAAACGGTAATGCATTCGTACTCACGCATGCAGCAACAAATATGAATGATGCTCGCGGAGCGTGTTGTGCTTACCTGTCTGGCAATGCCGATTGGTGGAAATGGAAGGTTGAGCAAGCCATCCGCTCCTCCACCGAATTCAAGGCACTCAACGTCGATAATTTTAGGACAAAGGCCGCACGCCAGGTCCGCGACAAGGCTCTCGCCAAGAAGAGCGTCTGCTTTCTCCATCAAGCAATTCGCTACAGAGGCAAAGCGAATTATCGTGAAGCCTTATATCTAGCGCATGGATTGGGAACAGAAACAGTACTCAACGACTTCATCGATAATCTGTCTAGCGTGCTATGTGCCTTCGTTTCGGCGGCAGGAGCATTTGCCGCACGCCGATTGGGCTCGTCCCTCTGGACAGACTTCAATGCTGATCTTGAGGTATTTAGATCATTCTCCTTATCGCCAACGAGCATCTGGGGCTAAGTGCTGCTGCGCATCCAGCGGATTGGTAATACGACGGTCGTCGTGATCGCCCATTACCGGAAACGTCTGGTTGAGGCCGATTCTAAATTTGATTGTATCCACTGTTCAAATGATACGCCTTTTGAACATCAAGGACTGTCCGAAGTTCTGTAGAGGCGTCAATCGAGGTTAGGATCGTTTTGCGACTATGCGAGTCGCTTACCCCATCAGATCACCGATTACCAATAGCTCCTACGATTTATTGCCATGGCGCATCAATTCGAGATGGCCGACGCCTAGTGCGGTCGCCAGTTCAAAGACGGTGATGACAGTAGGATTCCGTTTTCCCTTCTCCAGGCCGCTTATGTATTGCTGGCTATAGCCCGAGATTTCCGCGAATTGCTCCTGGGTCAGGTCCTTCTTTTGCCTGATCCGCCTGACGTTGTCGCCGACCACTTTGCGCATGTCCATACGCAAGAGTCAGCAAATTACACATTATAAGTTTATCAACTATAATATGTATAATTGGATGCCGTTCAATCTGCTTAGGATAGAATGCAAATGGGCTAAAGGTGGATCGTGGCTGTGGCCAGCGAATCAGTCTTACGGGGGGAAAGGATCATCATTGAACATCGTGCGCCCGCCGGTGTACTGGCTGGTGCGTTGGGATGCGTCTTCGGTGTTCTCGGGATTTTCTTTATCGGGCTGATCTTCGTTCCTCTTGCAGCTTTGTGCGCGATTATTGGCTTGATCAGAGGCATCGGATCGGGCAGCGCCACGGCTATTGGGCTATCGATCCTAGCAGGAATTCTCTGCTTCTTCGGATTTGCAGTATCGCCGAGTCTTTGGCTGCTGTTGGGAGTTGGACTGCTCGCAGGACTGATGGCTTCTCATCACGCAACGCCGACAATCGCTCCGCCTCCTGTCAATCCGCCTGCCGCGTACTACGCCGCACCTCCATCGTCTGCCTATGTAACGCCCACTAAGTCATTTGACGATGAGACCACACTAACGGCTGGAAAGCTTGCCGTAGCTGTTGATCAATTCGATGCGGTTGCGGATCGCTACCACACCGAAATCTCATCAGTAGACGCAAAATATCAAGCCATAACGTCAAGAATGGACGAGCTTCTCCAGCGCGAACGCGATTTGGTCGGCGATCCAAATGCCAGCGTTACCCGTGGCCAGCTATCTGTCGCGATCAACCAGGCTTCGATTGCGACTGACCAACTTCATAACCAGGTCCTATCTTTTGAGTCGCAGGTACGGGATCAAGTCAGGCCGTTGTGGCAATCCGTGTGGCCAGTAACGCAAACTTGTCACCGTGCGGCGTCCCCTGATTTCAAACCAGGACCAGAGAAAACAAATTGTCTTGCATTGCTAAGTGCGGCGGACACATTTAGGCGAAATTTGCAGGACTTAAAGGATGGTTTCGCACACGCCGAGCAAGTATTTCAGCGCGAGCACGAAACGCAGGCCGATTTGGTGGCTGCGTCTGAGCGGATCGAATAAATCGGAAACGCGCTACCTCAATAACTTGGGGAAATCGGCAACCACACGATCTGCCTTGAGACCGGACACTTGCGCCGCCACAACCTTCGCCAGTTGCGGATTAAGCCGACACCCACCCAATCGATTGATCGTAAAATCACCGGGTGTAAACGTGTGCGCAAGCGCAAACTGCAATATTTGGCGGTCCACGACAGGCCGTAGCGGCTCCATGAAGTCATAAACCAACGCCTTCGCATTTCGCCGTCCGCTGTGTGCGATACCAATAGAAATATCAAATCCCTTCGTTGCTAACTCAATCGCGATCTGACTGATCAAAACGGCATAGCCGTAGTTGAGCATGGCATTCACGGGGTGGCGGGCGTTGGCGCCGTCCTTTTTCCAGTTCATGTTGCGGGAGCCTATTTCTTTCCAGCTAGGCGGGATCGGACGGCGACTCAATTTTGTCCATTTCAGCGGCGTTTGATGCCAAGCCTTGAAATAGGCCGCTGCTGCAAGCCCCTCCAACCCGAGGATGGTCCGATATGCTGCGGATCGCGGAAGTTTTCTTATTTTGTCGATTTCGCGTCGAATTTGTTTGATGGCAATATCAGTGCTCAGAAAATTGGGGAAAATGGCTGCGAGTGTTTCGATGGATGCCAATAATTTTTGCTGGATTAATTGGCACTGAATATTCCTTGCAGTTTCAGTGCCTTGCACTGCCAACTGCCAGCGAACAATTTCCGGTTTCGGCGCTTGACCAGAATTACCGCAAATAAAATTGACCCGCCCCCGATAATCCAACTGGACGAAATTAATTTCTTGCTCCGCCATCCAATTAAGGGCGTCGAACGTAATTCCCCCGCTGCCGTCCAAGATAATTATGCGACCGGGGATATTCGGGTCGCCGGGAAAAAATCGGAATTCTTCGACGGTCTGCGGATAATGTGTAAATCCGTTTCGAACTAGCAGCGTGTCATGATCGACGCGAATTTTTAGGCCATGGCCGCACAGAATTAACGGCTCCCGATACCGGTATTTCTTGCGATGGCCGGGATATTTGCCGGGCGGCGTATAAGTTCGCCAAAATTCCGAGCGGTCCCGCCACTCCAGATCGTCGCTCTCGTCTATCGCGGCAATTTGTGGCCGGGATTTCGTCGATTGACGCGATAAACTCATTTTCCGCCCGGACCCCAATTCCAAGCAGAAATAATATTCGATAGCTATAATAATATCTAGCAATATCAATTAGTTAAGAAGAAATAAGTCCGACAATGCTGGCTCGATCCGCCGGGTATTTTCAGTGAATTAATCGAAATCGCCCTATAACCCCTTCGAAAACTCGCCAGCGTCGGTCGTGCCAAACGACAGCACTCATGACTGCGGATATTTTGCTCGACCCACGGGCTTCGACGCCGCTTGTGTCGCGGCGTGCAATTTCACGAATTGGAACATACGCCCGCATGCCACGACATCCGTCCGCTTAACCGCTCTTGGGGTAGGATTTGGTGTCTATCCATAAATTCCCGTATGCTGACACCCAGTCATATTGATCCGATTCAGCAATCCCGACTCTGGAAGCGGGGGCTATCGCTCGATGATGCATGGTGGCGATTTGGCCTACAGCAACAGCGGGAACGATACAATTCTGTAAAGCACTCTGAAAAGATAAAATCCTTCAATAAGGATTCTATTTCGGCGTTGAGCAAAGTTGAAATCGTGCAAACCGCGGCATGGCTGATTGACGAAGCGCTGAGCCCATTTTTGGACCGGTCAGGGATTGCCCACGAAATGCAGGACAGGACTGTTTTTCTTCTTCGAACCGGAAAATTGGTTGGCTACGGCTATCACGTTCCACGGCAACCAAAGGATATTCCGACGCGGATTCCGGACGATTTATTTGATGAGAAATTCATTGATTGGAATAAGTCAGAGATTGATGGAAATGGCTCGAAGTATTTCGCTGTTAGAATATTTAAAGCCACCTGGCTGAAAGGCGTACTCGCCCCGCCAAACAATTTGGTGACCAGTAAACCAAAACCAGGTCAGCCCGGGCGACCATCGATGCGGGAAACAGTATTGCGTGCATTTGAATCTCTGAATTCTAATTCAGCCATATCTGCTGAGCATTCAAAGAAGAGTATCGCAGCCAAAATTCGAGAATATATTCTGGCCAGTAGTTCAAATAATAAAGAGGTCGGAAGAATTCCCAGCGAAAAGACCATCCTGAAATATCTCGCCAAAGTAAATTTACGTGCCTCTAAACTATAAACGTTTCGGGGGTTTATAGCGTTCGCGACTCGGACTGACTCCCCCTCTACTCGGTTCCGGCAACTAGCCTGGAAGCGAGATTAAACGTGGTTCAAGATAATCCCAAATCGACATCGGTACGTACGGCGTCGCTTGCTCGCCACCCGGCTTTCAATTGGTCTGGAGGGTCGGTTGGCAAAGAAGAAACGCGACTACGCGGAAGAATATCGACGCCGCATACAGCGAGGTCTGAAACGCGGCATTTCACGTGCGCAGGCCCGTGGCCACCCACGATATCGCGAAAAGCCAATCGCGAAACCCACGAAAGCGCCTTTCCAGGAAGATCGCATGGCACAAGCGGTCGCCAATTTGCATCGTGGAAAGTCACTCACGAAAAGCGCATCGGAGGCCGGTGTTTCCCGCGAACGTTTGCGCAAATTCATTCGCGACAACAAGATCGCGGCGCGACGCAAGGGGCGCTGGAAGGTCAACGTCAAAAAACTCAGCTGGGAAGTCACGCTTTATACGCGCGGGCGCGTGGAGATCGTGCAGTTGAACAATCCGCAAGATGTTTCACGAGCGATGAGCTTTATGGCCAGCGCCCGCCATTTCAAGCAGAGCCAAGATATCTCGGCGTTGGAACGTCATCGTGGAGAAAGCGTGCGCGACCTGCGTGGCAAGGTCCATCCCTTCGAGACCAACCCAAATGTAGTTTTTCGTTTGGCTTCCAGCGTTCCGGAGCGCCCGGACAAATTCTACCGGCCCTTTTTCCGGTGAGGGCGGTGCCATGAAAAACCGCCACCTGGAAGACTTCAAACGTAAGCGTTCGCGCTGTGAAAAGGCCGGGAATACTACGCCCATCGATCCGATTACAGGCGAGGATATCGGCCCTGGCGCAGAGGACCATCACATTGCAGGCCGCAGGTATCATGACGATACCATTCCGTTAATGCAGAAAGGGCACCATACGGTGACTGACGCGTTTGGTGATATGCCCGGTCAAATTCCTGGACCGGTACGGGATTTAGACCGGATTGGCCGTTACCTGCTGGGTGTAATCATAATTTTAGACTTCATATTGGATCGTCTGTGGGAGATGGGCGAAAATCTGATTTCCATAGCGCGGGCAGAGGCCGACCGTGAACTCAAAAAGTACAAGCGGCCCGAGGACCCCGGCGGCGGCGATATCGGGTCATCGCAATGAGGCCTACATATACAATGGAGATATCAAAGCGCCGGTATGGGAGGAGTTGCCCGTTGCGGTCCGCGCTTATACAGACTGGCCTCCATCCAAAGACTATGAGATTTCCAAGGATATCGGGCCTTGGCCGTTCTATCTGTTCTTTGATTGCGAGACGCTAACGGACCAATCCCAGCGTCTGCGGTTCGGCACTTATATCTGGTGCCAAGGGACATATGAGGCGGAGAAAGGTTTTTTCTACGATCCTAAAACACTGCTGCAAAACGAGATCGTAACCCTCCAACGCTATGCCGCACGCCATGGCTATGACGTTTGCACTCGCGATGAATTTATCGATGAGCTTCTACTGGGCATGGCGTACGCGCTTGGTGCCAGGATAATCGGGTTTAATCTTCCATTCGACCTGTCGCGCTTGACTGACACCGATCCTGCGCAAGCAAAGGGCAGGATGCGGGGCGGATTTTCCTATAAGCTGAGGCCTTACAGCTGGGTGCCACGCATCCGCACTCGGCACATATCGCGCCGCCTATCGTTCACGGATTTCACTAGCATCTACCGTGGCCGCGGTACCCGCGCCATGCGAAAGCGCAAGCAGAAACGCAGCCCGCCACGCCGCGGCTATTTCATCGACCTCAAGACTGTGGCTGGCGCGCTTTTGGCTGGCAACTTCACGCTGGCAGGGCTCGGCGAAGCCTTAGGGATCGAAGACGGCAAGCTGCATACGGAAGAACATGGGCGGCGGCTATCGACCGATTATCTGGCCTATGCCATGCGAGATGTGGAGCTCACCGCACAATGTTTTTGGCGTCTCAAGGATCGGTTTGAACAACTGGGCCTGAACTCCATAGCCATGGAGTCAGCCTTCAGCGAAGCGGCGATAGGCAAAGCTCATTTCCGGGATATGGGGATCAAACCGTTTCGGGAGGTTCAAAGTGACTTTCCAAAAGAACTTTTGGGCATCGCCATGAGCACGTTCTACGGCGGCCGCTCGGAAGTTCACATACGCCGCGTCGTAAGCCAGATTGCCTATTGCGATTTCCTAAGCATGTATCCATCGGTTTTTGTGCTGATGGGTCTATTTGCTTGGGTCACTGCAAAGGGCGTTGATTGGCAGGATGCCACCGCAGAAACGCGACACTTCCTGGATACCTTGACGGTCGTCCACCTGCTAGATCAAACGGCCTGGCCAGAATTGACCGTCCTCGTTCGCGTGATACCAAACGATGATATATTTCCTATCCGTGCCCCTTATGGCGATGATCCGGACGAAGACATCGACAACAACACCATTGGCCTCAATCGAGCCAAGGCAGACGGGCCGCTCTGGTACACGCTTGCGGACTGCGCCGTCTCGACAATACTCACGGGTCATCCGCCACACATAATGGAAGCGTTACAATTCTCGCCCCGCGAAATGCAAGACGGGCTGCAGCCGTTCAGCATCCTCAAGAATCCCGCTTATCATATCGATCCGGCGCGACAGGATTTCTTCAAGCGCGTTATCGAACTACGGCATGCCACCAAAGCCGAAGCTGATATTGCCAAGGAACCGCTAAAGTCTCGACTAGATATCGAACAGAACTTCTTGAAGATTCTGGCTAACTCCACCGGCTATGGAATTTTCGCTCAGTTCATATCTGAAATCCATGACGGGCAAGAAACTCACGAGCTGCTATGGCCCCGATGGCGTGGGCTTCCCGGTCAAAACCTCAAAGCGGGAGCGTCCGGGTGATTTCTTTCATCCATTGTTGGCCACGTTCATTACCGGTGCGGCGCGATTGATGTTGGCGTTAGCCGAGCGCTTCGCAATTGACGCCGGGCTAGACTGGGCTTTCTGCGACACCGATAGCATGGCGTTCGTAAAACCTTCCGGCATGGTGGACACAGAATTTTACAGCCGCGTCCAGACGATCATCGATCAATTCGCGCAACTCAATCCATATGCGTTCGGTGGCTCAATATTAAAAATGGAAAAAGAGAACTACATTGACACACCGGACGGGCCACAGCTGGAACCATTATATGTATTGCCGATTTCCGCAAAGCGTTATGCCGCGTTCAATTTGGATGATGAGAACCGTCCCGTTATCCGCAAAGCATCGACCCATGGCGTGGGCCAATATGTGTCGCCCTACAGGAAGGAAGATGCGCCAACATCTGTCCAGGCACCCGTCTATAAGCTCAAGGACGTTGAGCGTTGGGAGCATGATCTTTGGTATCTCATCGTGAAGGCGGCATTGGATGGCGATATAAACAAACTGAATCTCACAGTCCTGCCTGGCTTCGCTAAGCCTGCCGCCTGCCAATATGCTGCAACATCCTATGATCGGTGGAGATGGTTTGAGCGCTACAATTCCATAAGGCCACCGGACAAACGGGTCAGGCCCGGAAACTTCCTGCTGACCTTTCAAATCAAGCCCGCCGCACAACGCATGCCAGTGCGGATGGTCATCAGTGATGGGAACGTCAAGAAAGTCCGCCCCCCCAAGTCCAGGCCCATTCATCCTGTCGCCCCCTTCCATCGTGATCCCGCCGCCGCAGCCGAACAGGCATTCGACCGCGAAACCGGGGAGCCCGTGGCAGTGAAGGATTTGCTGACCTATGCGGATGTCTTTGCTGACTATCCCCATCACGCGGAGAGCAAGTTTCTCAATGGTGGAGCGACAGAAAGCGGCCGCACTGAGCGCAGACTTATTTATATTAAACCAGAGAACATCTTTCACATCGGAAAGGAGTCCAACGAGTACGAGGAGGAAGGTCCCAGCCCCGCTATGGAGGAAGTGCTTGCCAACTGGAGAACGCTGCCGACGGGGCTAATCGATAGACAATCAAAAATCGCTGCATCCGCGTCGCAGTTTGGTTTCCACGCATTGGCCGATGAAGCCGGTTTATCGAGGCAGGCAGTGTCAGCTATCGTTCATGGCCGGGCTGCGGCTTCAACGAAGACACGCCGGAAGATACAGCGGGCAGTTCAAACCTTGCAGGCCGCTAGCGAATTCGACGAGACTTCGATCATAAACGCCGCAAATGCGATGATAGCAGACAAGATGATCACACTCCGCGAGATGGCCCGGCAGATCGAACAAGACCCGTCGAATCTCTCCAAAGTGCTTGCTGGAAAAAGACATCCGTCGAAGAAATTGTTGCGTGCTCTGGCGAATAGGTTTTTGAAGGGTGAATGTCGCGCAGATCGTGAGTGAATTATACAAAACGTAGCGCGTGACGCGAGCCATGCAATTGGGGGGCACGGGCCACATATGGCCGGTTTCGGAATTGGTGGCGGCTGTGCTGTCGAGTGAAGTTCAGAAGCGTCTGGGGCGGTTTGTGAAGGGATTTCGCATTTTAGACAACGGCCGTTCGTAGCACACTGGTTTTGCACTATCTGGTGACGTTACAGTTCGGGTACAATAGCCGGGGCGGCATCGCGGCGGGGTTCTTCATCCAATGTCTCGAATCTATTGGTTGCCAGTCATTGCGGCTGTCGGATTAGCATCGTTGGTGGGTGTACAGGCTCGCCCAATAGGTGTGCACGGTGACGATCAAAGCGGCTCCCATAAGGTTCAGCCCGCACCAACCGCCAGCGCGAAACCAAGCGACCTTATCGCCATTAAGATCGAAATTGCGCGCCTTGGACGCACGCTTAAATCTCTGAATGCCAAGCAACCACCTCGCGACGACAGCGCCCAGCGAAGCGCAAACGCGGAGGAAAATGGAGCCATATGGGCGGCTTTGATGTTTGTTGTCGCCGGTATTGAAACGGTCGTTACGGGCTTCGGTGTTTTTCTTGTTTGGCACACGCTGGATGCCTCGCGGGCTGCCGGACGCGAAGCTAAGCGCGCTGCGGACGCCGCCGAACAACAGATCGCGGAAACGCGCCGTATCGGCGAGGCGGAAGTGCGGGCCTATATCAGCATCAAGACTGCTGTTATCGCGTTCACTCATGACTTCATGCCGGGAGAAGCCTATCCGCAGATACAGATTTCGATCCAAAACACGGGTCAATCTCCGGCAAGAAAATTCATTTGGCGGCCAACGCTCAGATATTATGGCGGCGGCCAGCGGCGTAGTCGTGGTGTGGGAAATAACTGGGTCGGCGCACCGGGAATAGGAATTGCAGCCGGCGATGAGGTGCCGGATAATGTGATGATCGCCGATATGTTGCCCAACCGCTTTGCGGAAGCGATAAAGCTTCATCCGGGATCGCCGTTAGTTGTTCATCTTCGGATCGAATTCGAATTTGAAGATGTGTTCGGTACGAAAGTTTCCGATGATGCTTTTTTCGTTGGCGGCATTGGCAAAATCCCCAATGGACAGCAATGGGCTGGCGCGAAGCTCGGATCGCATCCCCGTATCCTCACTTGGGACACTGAATCCATTATTGAGCAATAGAGCGGCCCTTGATGCCAAAGCGCGGTTGTTCATCATGTAATACCACCGCAGTCTGCTTTTTCTGCTATAAGAATAGCCGTTTCAAAGCTGCAATTGATTTCTTGTCCACGTGCAGGAGGGGCATCAGATGTGTTTCGGCAATCGTCTGTTGTTGATCATCGGAACTGCCGCGCTGTTGATAGGATGCCAAAAACCTTCGCCCCAGGTATTTGGGGTCTCGATGGGGACACCACTCTCATCTCTCAAAAAAGCCAAACCGGTTAAAAATTCTCCTCCCTCAAGTTGGTATGAGTTCGTGCCCAGCGAGCCCAGCTCCTTCTTTCAAAAATACCAAGTGTTTGTAACTCCAAAGCGCGGTGCATGCGCGCTGACAGCACAGTCGATTGGTATTGATGAGGGAGGGCATCCAATTGAATCTAGTGAATTCAATATCGTGCTCAAAGCGATGACAGAAAAATATGGAAAGCCGATATCAGCCTCCAATGAATTTTCCGGACAATTCGCTAGGCAAAATTACTCATGGAACAAGGTTCGATACGTCAAGGTGCCGGATATTCACACGGTGGAAGGTGCTTGGCATACTTACAATCCAAATGCGACATTGCCTGATGAAATCAATGACATTTTGTTGAGCTACTTTCCTGGCGGCGGTGAGGTCGAGGTGTTCTATAACTTCAAGAATTGGGACGACTGCGTTAAAGAGGCTCAAACATCTGGCTTGTGAAACCCAGTGTGAGCCATGGTTGTTGTGTCGGTCCGGCTTGAGAACCACACAACGGTAACAATTGGCGCATCTTAGCCGTTGTTCTGACGCTGAGTGGTAGGCTCGCTATTGAACCATGTCAGCCGTTGCGGCCGGTGGTCCCAGATGTGCAGTCCACATAGAAATTAGTTTTTTTCAGTTCCCTTTGCTCAGGCCCGCTTGTCGGTGTGGTCAAAAAGGTAAAGTCTGTGCGAGTTAGCAACACCCCCCCGCATTCGCGGGCCATGACAAGTAGATTTTTGTTTTCTCTTCCGCGGAATTCTACCCAGTCGCTCCCACCAGCCAGCACGAGGCGGGCAGGGTAATGCCGGCGGGAGTTCTGAACTTCTCGAATACCTTTGTCGCGCGAGTACGGATTTTGTCGCGCGTCGGCTCGTCGAGATCGCTTGCGGCCCGCGCCAGCGGTCCCAAATTCAGCGCTTCCTCCCCCGCCTCCTCGACCGTGGCCCCCATATGCATGACCGTATCGAGCCGCTCGAGGCGGACACGCAGAAAACCGCTTTGTTCGAGGATCGATTTCAGACGCTCGCCATCGGCAAACGCGAACGGCCCAGGCGCATGAGGTACCGGCGGTTCTTGCGGCGGCAACAGATCGCGCGCCGCGCTGTAAGGCGCAAACGCCCAATCGTTCTCCTCGAAGGCGCGCCAGCAAACGAAAGTCAATTTGCCGCCCCGCCGCAACGCTGTCTTGATATGGGTGAAGGCGGCAACGGGATCGGCGAAAAACATCACCCCTAAACGCGAAAACACCAGATCGAATTCCGGAGCGAAGCTATGCGTGGACGCATCGGCCTCGATAAACTCGACGGATGCCTCAGCCCGCGTCCGCGCCACCGCCAGCATGGGTGCGGAAATATCGACGCCGGTCACACGGCCCGGCACCACCATCTGCGCGAGTTGAACCGTCGTGGTGCCCGCGCCACAACCGATATCGAGGACGCGCATGCCGGCTCGGGGGGTGGCAAAGGACATCAGCGCGGCGCTGATGCTCTGCAAACTGCGATCGGTGATCTTTTGCCGGACCGCCCAGCGCTGGCCGGTCGGCCCGTTCCAATATTCCAGCTGGGCTGCATTTGGTTGTGTCATAGCGCAAGTTCTTTCCAGAAAACGGTGGTGTCGCAAAATCGTCCATCGGGCCATAGCGCATAATTCGGAATGACCCCCGTCCGTTGCCAGCCCAGACGCGCATAAAGCCGTTCTGCGGTACCGCCCGTTGCCGTATCGAGCACCAGCAAGCTGCGGCGATGCGCGCGCGCCATGCTTTCCAGCGCCTGCATCAGCGCGGCTGCTATGCCCTTGTTGCGCGCAGAGCGATGCACGAGCAGTTTCTTCACGTCGCCGCGATGCGGTTGGTTCGGGATTTGCACGAGGCCGAGTTGAACGGTTCCCACGATGCGGCCATCCAAGCGCGCGGCAAGCAACACATTCGTGCCCGCCGCGATATCATCCGCCACGGAACGGAAAAATCCGGCGGCTTCGCTCACCGAATAAGGCGACATGAAGTTGACGGAAGCGCCGCCCTCCACGCAATCGGCCAATACTTCGCCGAGTTCGACGGCCGCTTCGCGCACCGCCGCAGCATTCAGTTCTGATATCTCAACACGGCTCGTCATTGCACAACGCGCGCAAAGCAAACAAATTCCGGATCGCCGCCGCGCACGGGACCGTATCTGTCGGGGTCGCAAGAACCATACATAACATACGCGATCAGGCTGCCGCCCTGTGTTTGATCCAAAAGGCGCCCCGGTGCGCGCTTCTGCGCCAGGATGAGCGTTTGCGTGGTTCCGCTGTTCAGATCCACCGTGACGATCCCGGTGTTGTCGCCAAAGCGCAGCTTGGCGTGGCCGTCAAACAGAACATGCTGCAATTCCCAACTGCCATTTGTGATTCTGCGAATTTTTCCCGTCTTGCGATTTTCGGCGCTCAGCGTGAAGGCGCCATGTCCGAGATTTTGCGCGGTGACATTAAATGGATCGCCGTGCCAGGTGATCGCGTCGTCGTCTTCCGTCACGGCCGCGGACTGCGCCGCAAAAGCGGCGACCGCGTCTTTGGAAAGGGAATTCATCTCGGTGCTATGCGCCATGGTGGCCGCAACCTGGAGCTTGCGATTGTTGCCTTGATCCTGCCAGTCGATGCGATCGCCGGCGACGTAAAGCGTATCGTCTTTGCCGAAAGCGATGCCGGAAATCGTAAAACCGATGGCGCCCTTTTTTGGCGCCTCGGTCGCGGCAACGAGTTTGCGGGCCCGCAGATCATAGAGCCACACTTGCTCGGGATCGCCGCTCTCGATCTGACTGACGGAAAAAGCGAAGAATACGCCATCGGGCGAAAACCGCCCTTCCTCAAAGGCAAGACCGCCGCGCTTGTCGGGATAAGTTTTGGCCAGCGTGCTGTCGTCCATCGCCATGATGGCAACCGGACGCGTGCTCGTTGTGCCACTCTGCGCCAAAGCAGGCGTCCCAAGTGCCAGGGACACGAGCAGAGCGCAAAACGGGACGCGTGCGATCATTTCATCTTCCGTTTCCGCATCGCCAGTGTGCGCAGGCGCAGCGCGTTGAGCTTGATGAAGCCTTGCGCGTCCTTCTGATCATAGGCGCCCTGGTCGTCTTCAAAGGTCACGAGATCTTGCGAGTAGAGCGAATATGGCGAGGAACGCCCGATGACGATGACATTGCCCTTGTAGAGCTTGAGCCGCACGGTGCCGTTGACGAATTCCTGGATCTTGTCGATGGCGGCTTGCAGCATTTCGCGCTCCGGCGCGAACCAGAAACCGTAATAGATCATCTCGGCATAGCGCGGCATCAATTCGTCTTTAAGATGCGCCGCGCCGCGATCGAGCGTGATGGATTCCATCGCGCGATGGGCGGTGAGCAGGATCGTGCCGCCCGGCGTTTCGTACACGCCGCGCGATTTCATGCCGACGAAGCGGTTCTCCACCAGATCGATGCGGCCGATGCCATTGGCGCGGCCGAGTTCGTTCAGCCGCGTCAGCAGCGCCGCGGGCGACAGCGGCATGCCGTCGATCGACACGGCATCGCCTCTTCTCGAAACCGATTTCGATCACCGTCGGCTTGTCGGGCGCATCCTCGGGCGAATCGTGCGCTGATAGACGTCGGCGTGCGGTTCGACCGCGGGATCTTCCAGCACCTTGCCTTCGGACGAGGAGTGCAGCAGGTTGGCGTCGACCGAGAACGGCGCCTCGCCGCGCTTGTCCTTGGCGATGGGGATTTGGTGCTTCTCGGCGAATTCGATCAGCTTGGTGCGGCTGTTCAGCGCCCATTCGCGCCACGGCGCGATCACCTTGATGTCGGGCTTCAGCGCGTAATAGGTGAGTTCGAAGCGCACCTGATCGTTGCCCTTGCCGGTGGCGCCGTGGCACACCGCGTCGGCGCCGACCTTCTCGGCGATCTCGATCTGCTTCTTGGCGATCAGCGGGCGGGCGATGGAGGTGCCGAGCAGATAGACGCCCTCGTACACCGCATTGGCGCGAAACATCGGAAAGACGTAATCGCGGACGAATTCCTCGCGCAAATCCTCGACGAAAATGTTCTCAGGCTTGATGCCGAGCATTTCCGCCTTGGCGCGCGCCGGTGCAACTCCTCGCCCTGGCCGAGATCGGCGGTGAAGGTGACGACCTCCGCGCCATATTCGGTCTGCAGCCATTTCAGGATGACCGAGGTATCCAGCCCGCCCGAATAGGCCAGCACCACTTTCTTTACGCTTTTCGCAGCCACGATCTGTGCCTTTAAGGAAAGGCGGGAATATACGGTTAGGGCCGGGAAAAGCCAGACCTTATGCCCTCGCTCTCTGGTCGAAAGGCAAGCCTAGCCGCGCGACTTTTTGCGCGGTTTCGGCGGTGGCGCGGAGGCCGCAAGAAGACCTAGCCCGATCGCAACGTCGTCCATTTCTGCCGCGCCGACCAAGATGGCGTTCTCGATCTTTTCGAGCGTGGTTTCGCGCCTTTTGGCGGCGGGCTTCTTGCGGCGAATGAGCTTCTTCACGACGCGCTTTTTCAACAAGCGCATAGCGGGCTTCGTCTTAGATTTGCGTTTCGCGACCGGGTTGCGGAGCGAAACTTTCTTGATCTTCTTGGCCATAGCCTGCCTTGGCTGGGAATTGGTGAGAGCATAAAGAACGTCCCTGCCAATGAAAACGGCCGGAGGCCTATGCAACAGCTGCAACTGCCACTATTCCTATTGCGGCAATGACCAGCTTGAAATTCGCCACTGCCGTTCATGTCATGCTGCTTCTGGCGCATAAGGGCGCGGATGCGCCGGGCGGCGCTGTGGCTTCCAGCTATCTGGCAGGCAGCATCGGCGCCAACGCCGTGGTGGTGCGTCGCGTGTTGGCCTCGTTGGCTGCCGCGAAGCTGGTTGCCACAAGGGCGGGCGCCCATGGCGGCGCCTGGCTGATCAAAAAACCCGGCAAAATCCGCATGAGTGCGGTCTACGAAGCGGTTGAAGAGCTGCCCTGCCCTGGTTTCCGCCCCAAAGGCAGCGCCTCTTGCCCGGTGGGGCGCGCCGCGCCGGGCGTGATCTGCGAGGTGATCAGCGCGATGCGCAAAGCCTCGGAAAGCGCGCTGGCCAAGCTGACCTTGGCGGATTTGCTGAAAAAGCTGGAAGCCGCGGCGCGCTAAGCGCCTGCGATGGCCGGAACCTTGAAAATTGGCCGGCGCACCCCAAATGTAACTGCAACAGTTACCGTATGGCGCATGCGAGGAAGTTCCGTGTAACCAAAGCGAAGCGTCATTCGAATGAAGTTTAGACGGCTAGCCCCCTCCGGCCGTCTTGGCACCCGCTCCGGCCGCCTCCCCCCCAACCCCAGGCCGGAGCGGGGACCTTCTTGATGGCGCTACCGGGGCGGGGCTCGCGCAGTGCCTTGTAACCGGGCCAAAGCATCTTAGGTATCAGTGCAGCAGTCGCCATATGAACCGCCGACAGGCGCCGATGTCGTGCGAACGATGTTCTAGATGG
>CAWGHR010000084.1:0-18916 GCA_963822275.1 uncultured Alphaproteobacteria bacterium | reverse complement strand
GATGCAGGAGCCGAGCGGATAAAGACCGGCATCGATGGCATAATTCATCCGCGACAGACGCACGTAATGGCGAATGACTTCGGGCTCCGATAAGCCTGGCAAACCGATCGGGCCCTTGCGGCGCAAGCCGGCAAGGCGCGTTTCGGAAATCTGAACTTCCGGCAGATCGACGCCGGTGACGCCGGGACGGCCCAGTTCGAAGATCAAGCCTTCTTCGTGGTCGAGGCCGCGGTCGCCGGAGATGGTCAACAGCTCGTTCGATTCTTTTGTGCCCGGTGCGGAGGGACGGCCCTGATTGTTCATGGTCATGAGAGCACCTCCGCAAGTGCCTTGGCGAAGGCGGCACAATCCTCATCGGTGTTGGTTTCGGTGGCGGCGACAATCAACAGATCGCGCGCCGCAGGATCGCTCGGCAATAGCCGCGAAGCCGGAACGCCGCCGATGATGCCTTTCGCCGCCAGCGCTTCCACCATACCCGCAGCAGGCCTGGTCAGCTTGAGAGTGAACTCGTTGAAGAAGGCAGGGGTGATTAGCGTGACGCCTTTCACTTGCGCCAGCCTGTCGGCAAGCGCTGCAGCGCGGGCGTGATTGGCGCGGGCCAAGCGCGTGAAGCCTTCTTCGCCCAAGAGCGAAAGATGGATGGTGAAGGCGAGCGCGCAAAGACCGGAATTCGTGCAGATATTGCTGGTCGCTTTTTCGCGGCGGATATGTTGTTCGCGCGTCGAAAGCGTCAGCACATAGCCGCGGCGGCCATCGGCATCGACGGTTTCGCCGGTGAGACGGCCCGGCATTTGGCGGAGGAATTTCTCGCGCGTGGCAAACAGACCGACATAAGGCCCGCCGAAATTGAGACCGTTCCCGATGGATTGGCCTTCGGCCGCGACGATGTCGGCGCCTTGAAGGCCCGGCGGCTCGATCAAACCGAGCGAGACGATTTCCGTGACGACGGCGATCAACAGAGCGCCTTTGGTGTGCGCCGCGTCGGCGATCGGCTTGAGGTCGCGGATCAAGCCGAACACATCGGGACTTTGCACCACGACGCAGGCCGTCTGATCGTCGATCAGCGCGGCGATGTCTTCCGCCCGGCCCGGTGTCACCGGCGCACGCCTCACTTCGCCGGACAGATTGGCGACGGTCTCCACTGTCTCGGCATAATGGGGATGCAGCCCGCCCGAGAGGATCGCCTTGTGGCGCTTGGTGAGGCGTTGCGCCATCAGCACCGCTTCGGCGGTGGCAGTCGAGCCGTCATAGAGCGAGGCGTTCGCCACCTCCATGCCGGTCAATAACGCGACCTGGGTTTGGAATTCGAAGAGATATTGCAGCGTTCCTTGCGCAATCTCCGGCTGATATGGCGTGTAGGAGGTGAGAAATTCCGAACGCTGGATGAGATGATCCACCGCGGCGGGCACGTGATGCTTGTAAGCCCCTGCCCCGCAGAAAAATGGTCCGGCACCGGCAGCCACATTTTTCGCCGCCAGTTTCGACAGCGCGCGGTCTACTTCCAACTCGCCTTGCGTGTCGGGAAGATCGAACGCCGAGAGCGGCACGACGGCCGATTTCGGCACATCGCGAAACAGCGCATCCACGTCGCGCGCGCCGATCTTGGCGAGCATGGAGGCGCGGTCGTCGGGGGTTAAAGGCAAATACCGCATTAAAGCCCTTTCACATAGTCCGCATATTGCGCGGCGGTCATCAGCGCCGAGAGTTCGCCCGCATCGGAGGCCTTGATCTTAAAGAACCAGCCCTCGCCTTCCGGGTCGGCATTGACCTTGGCGGGATCGTCATTGAGCGCCGCGTTGACATCGGTCACGGTGCCGCCGATGGGCGAATAGATTTCGCTCGCCGCCTTGACGCTTTCGACGACCGCCGCTTCGGCGCCTTTGCCGAGGCTTTGCCCGATCTTGGGAAGCTCCACAAAAACCACATCGCCCAATTGTTCGGTGGCATGCTTGGTGATGCCGACGGTGCCGTCGTTGCCCTCGAGGCGCACCCATTCATGCTGATCGGTAAACCGCATCTCGCTCATAGTCATTCTCCCAAGAATTCAACCGGCTCGCTTGTAATGGTGCGGCACGAAAGGCATCGGCGCCACGCATGCCGGAAGCGCCTTGCCGCGCACCATCAAATCGATTTGCGTGCCGTCCGTAGCGTAGGCGGTTTCGACATAGCCCATCGCGACAGGCGCATTCAGGCTCGGACCGAAGCCGCCGCTGGTGATATGGCCGATGATGCGGCCCGTCTTGTCCGCGATTTCGGTTCCGTCGCGCGCCGGGGCGCGGCCGTCGGGGCGAATGCCGACGCGCTTCTTCGCCGTGCCGCGTAGAATCTTGTCGACGATTTTTTCGGCGGCCGGAAAATCCTTGTCCATCTTGCGGCGCTTGCCGATTGCCCAGACGAGATTGGCTTCCACCGGATCGGTCGTCTCGTCGATGTCGTGGCCGTAAAGGCAAAGCCCCGCTTCAAGCCGCAAAGAATCGCGCGCGCCCAAACCGATGGGCAGCACTTCCGGCTCTTTCAGCAGAATCGCGCGCCAGCCTCGCGGCGTTGGTTGCAGCGATGGAGATCTCGAACCCGTCTTCGCCGGTATAGCCCGTCCGGCTGACGATGGCGGGAATACCCGCGATCGGCGCGCGCACGACCTTCATGAAGGTGAGCGCATCGATGCCGGGTGCGTGGCGCGCCAAGACCGCTTCTGCCGCCGGGCCCTGCAGCGCCAGCAAGGCGCGCTCGGGCTGCGGCTCAAGCGTGGCGACACCTTTCAGCCGCTCGGCGATATAAGCGAAATCGGACTCTTTCATCGAGGCATTGACGACGAGATAGAGAGCGCTTTCGCCCTTCAGGCGCGTCGTCATGAAATCGTCTTTGATGCCGCCCGCATCGTTGAGCAACAGGCCATAGCGCTGCATGCCCTCTTTCAAGCCGACGAAGATCGGCGGGTGTCACGCGCTCCAGCGCGTGCGCCGGATCGTCGCCCGAAAGAAACGCCTGGCCCATATGCGAGACGTCGAACAGGCCGGCCTTCTCGCGCGTATGCAGATGTTCCTTGAGGATGCCGGTCGGATATTGCACCGGCATATCGTAGCCGGCGAAGGGCACCATCTTGCCGCCCAGTTCGACATGCAAAGCATGAAGCGGAGTCTTGCGGAGTGTTTCTGTTGCGTCTGTCATGACGGCCCGGCAATGAGGTTGGTACGGCGCGATCAGCCAATCGCTCGGCTTGAACCCGCGCCCCTCTGTCATCGGACCTGAGAGATTTCTCCCGCCGTCCAACGGGGACGGACCGGGATTACCCCTTCGGTGAGAGCCACAAAGACTGCGGCTCCACTTTCCAGAATGTCATCACCTTTGCGGTCCTTTTGCCTGAGAGTTTCCGGGGCGGTTGCTCCTTCGGCCTTCGCCTTCGGCGTCGGCCGACGAAGTCGGCCTTGGACGAAGACAAACGTCTCCCGCGAGGGATCTTTTGTCTCGCCGCGCGGACGCGCCTACAGGCGGGCTCGTGCGTTGGAGGCATCATAGGGGGAGGGAAAAACGAGTTAATGCGTCTTGGTACGACCGTTTTTCTTGGCGGAATGCGCCTTGTCGCGCTTTTTTCTATCGCTGGGCACGAACAGCGCCGGTCCGTTCCCGGCAAACTGCAGGAGAAATTCGTCCGGCACATTCGTATAGACAACGCCGAGTATCGTCACCATATGGCCGCGGTCGTCCGCAAGCGGGATCAAAAGGCGCTCCACGTCGATTTCCTGCGTCGGCCAGCAATACTTGCCGCGCAGGTAAAGCGGCGTCTGAGTTGCAACGACGGCATTATATGTGGCGCGCAACAAATTTCTCAAATTGGCATTCCCAACCGTGCCCAAGCGAAGACCGGTGAAATCCGCGCCGTACATCTTCTTCATCGCGTCGCCGAAAAGAGTGAATAGATAATCATCCTCGTCGCGCAGCACATCGACCAGAAAAATATGTCCCAGCGCCCATAGCACTTCGCATAGCGAGATATCCCGGCATCGGGGCATCGTGCGACTTCCGGCCAGACGGTCGCAGTATTCGGCCATCCTGATGAGTTCGGGACGTCCGCCGCTTTCAACAAGATCGTCAAAATGCATCGGCGCCTCCCCCTCACCTTCTCAAATCGGCCGCGTCTCCCACAGCCGTTTTGACAGGCCGATCGTGACGAATCGCAGCCGTTGAGCACGATGAAGCGATCCGCCTGCTTTGCCAATGCGCAAATCTGCGGATGCGGCAGAACGCTGCCTATCGAATCGCTCACATTCTCTGCGGAACTTCGATGCCCAAAAGGTCGAGCACCCGGGTCAATGTGTCAACCGTCAGGCGGCATAAACCCAGGCGCGCCGCGCGCAAGTTCGAATCTTGCTCGGACAGAATATGGTGCTCCGCATAAAACCGGCTGAACGCCTGAGCCAGCGTGAACGCATAATCGCAAAGGACATTCGGTGCGCGCTTGTCTTCGGCGGCTTGCATCGCATCGGGCAAGCCGAGCAATTGCAGCACCAGCGAACGTTCCTCGGCCGAGCGCACCACCGGCGTCGCATCGGCCATACCTTCATCCTGCGCCTTGCGCAGAATTGAACGCGTGCGCACCGCGGCATATTGCAGATAAGGCCCGGTCTTGCCTTCGAAACGGGTGAACCGCGCCAAATCGAAAATGTAATCCGTCAGCCGGTAATTCGAGAGATCGGCGAATTTGAGCGCGGCGATGCCGACCTTGCGCGCGATGTCGCGGCGCTCCTCTTCGGGATACTCCGCCGCTAGGCCGGCCTCTGAGAGGCGCTTTTGCGCCTCCTCTTCCGCCATGGCGATAAGATCGAAGAGTTTCATCACGCCGCCGGCGCGCGTTTTGAACGGCTTGCCGTCGGGTCCGTTCATCGTGCCGAACCCGGCATGTTCGAGCATCGCCTTGCCGTTCAGATGCGCTTTGCGCGCGGCACGAAAGACTTGTTCGAAATGGCCATGCTGACGCTGATCGACGACATAGAGGATGAGATCGGGATCGTAGTTTTTTACGCGGTCGATGATCGTCGCCAAATCCGTCGTGCCGTAGAGCACCGCGCCATCCGATTTTAGCAAGATCAGCGGCGGCATCTCTTTCTTATCGTCGGGTTCGGCCACGGGAACGACAAGAGCGCCTTCGCTTTCGACGGCCAGGCCCTTGCTCTTCAGATCTTCGACCATGGGAGCGACCAGCGGATCGACGCTGGCTTCGCCATTCCACAAATCGAAACGGATACCGAGGCTGCCATATTCGCGCTTCAGCCCGATTTCGGAGACCTTGACAAACTGTTGCCACAACGCGACGTAACCGGGACGGCCGGCCTGCAACTCGAAGGTCGCGCGCCGCGCCGCTTCGAGCCGAGCAGGATCGGCCTTACAGGCCGCAGCAGCCTGCGGGTAAAGCACTTCCAGATCGTCCATTGTCACCGGCGCTTCGTCCGGATACGGACCTTTGTAATTCTCGTCGAAATATATCGGTGCGATCCCACGCTGTGCGATCTCACTGATCAGCTGGCCCATCTGCAAGCCCCAATCGCCCAAATGGACGTCGCTCACCACGCTCCAAGCGTTGGCGCGAAACAGCCGCTGCAGACAATCGCCGATAATTGCCGAGCGTAGATGGCCGACATGCATCGGCTTGGCGACATTGGGTCCGCCGAAATCGATGACCAGCGTCTTTCCTTTGCCCGTTTCTGGTGCGCTCGAGCTTTGGTTTTGCATCATCGCCGCCGCGCGCTCCGCCAAAGCCGTGTCGGTGACGTCGAGATTGATAAAACCCGGGCCGGCGATTTCGACTTTCGCGAAAAGCGGATTGGCTTTAAGGCGTGCCGCCACTTTCTCGGCGATCGCGCGCGGATTGGTCTTTGCCTCTTTTGCCGCCGCCAACGCGCCGTTGCATTGGAACTGCGCCAAATCGGGCCGGTCGGAGGCTTGAACGTGGCCGAATTTCGCAGACACGCCTTCGGCCGCGAACGCGGCCGACGCGATCGCGCTCAGCTCCGCAACGAGTGCCGTCATGGCTCGTAGCGCCCTATCTTGCTGTTGTAATCGAGCTGCGCCTGGGTGAGCTGAAAGCCGGTCAGCAAGTGATAGTCGTAGATGTGATTGTCCTTGGCCACGGTCACGGTCGTGGAATCAATGACCTCCTCGCCGTCGGTTTGCGTCGCGCCAGCAGCGAACTCGACATCGGCCCAATAAATGGTCTTGGCGACGATGTCCCCGCCTCGCGAAACGGCGAGGAAATAAGGAACGCGATAGCGCGCCTCGGTGCCTCCCGGGGGACGTGCGGCGTGAAAGTTTATCCGCACCCGGGCATCGGCGGTCTTTTCCTGTTTGTCGTAGGTACAGCGCGTGACCACATTCGTCATAGCAACCGTATAGCTGACGGCTGACGGATCGCCGCTGTTTTTTGGTGCGAACGCCGGCAAGCTGGAGGTCGAGGCCAGGATCGCCGCATCCGGGCACACCGTCGCTTTGTCCGAGTTGATATAAGATGCAATCGAATTGTACGTCGAACAGCTGCCAAGAAAGGCCGCAAATGCCAAAACGGTTACAAGTCGTGCAAGGTGGTATTTCATGGTCCGATCAGAGCGCCTGTTGTTAGTACTGCCGGCGAAAGTGTCTGCAAATCGGTCATTATTTCGCCTTTCGCTTGACTTTTAATACCCTGCGGCAGACTTCTGGGCCAGCGCCGAAAAGCGGCGGACTGTAGCCAAACGGGCTCTTTATGGGAAGCACGGAGCAGAACGGGCCACCGGCCCAAAGGCCGCAGCTCAAACTGCTGCTCGCCGCCCCACGCGGGTTCTGCGCGGGCGTAGAACGTGCGATTCGAATCGTCGAGTTGGCCCTGGCGAAGTATGGCGCTCCCGTCTATGTGCGCCACGAAATCGTCCATAATCGCCATGTAGTCGAGCGGCTGGAGACGATGGGCGCCGTCTTTATCGACGAGCTGGATCAAGCGCCGGATAACGCCCATGTAATCTTCTCCGCGCATGGCGTCCCCAAATCCGTACCCGCCGAAGCCAAACGGCGGCGGCTTTTCTATCTAAATGCCACCTGCCCGCTGGTTTCCAAAGTTCATGCCGAGGCCGAACGCCATCACGCAGCCGGCCGCCATGTGCTGCTGATCGGCCATGCCGGCCATCCTGAAGTGGAAGGCACGATGGGCCAGCTTCCCTCCGGCGCGATCACGCTGATCGAGACATTGGATGACGTTGCGGCATTGCAACCGGCGGACAAGACCAAGCTGGCATTTACCACGCAGACGACCTTGTCGGTGGACGACACAAACGAGCTTGTCGACGCGCTGCGCCGCCGTTTTCCCATGATCGCCGGTCCGCATAAAGAGGACATCTGCTACGCCACCACCAACCGCCAGCAAGCGATGAAAAAAATCGCCCCGCAAGCGGATCTGGTTTTGGTGGTCGGCTCGCCCAACTCGTCCAATTCCGTGCGTCTGGTGGAAGTGGCGCGGAGGGCCGGCGCCAAGCAAGCGGTCCTCATCGAACATGCCGAGCAAATCGATTGGACAATGCTGCGCGGGGTGAAGACCGTTGCCTTGTCGGCCGGCGCATCGGCGCCCGAATCTCTGGTGCACGACGTGATCGATGCTTTTCGCGAACGCTATGACCTAACGGTCGAAGAAACCACGGTGACACGCGAAGACGTGGAGTTCAACGTGCCGCGCGCGCTTGCATCTTGAAGGCCGGATCCGATGGCCGTCTACACCGAAGTTTCCTTCGAAGATTTGGAAGTGTTTCTCGCCGATTACGACATCGGCGCGCCCTTGACTTTTAAGGGCATCGCCGAAGGCGTGGAGAATTCCAATTACTATCTGCAAACCGAACGCGGTTCTTACATTCTCACGCTTTATGAGAAGCGCGTGCATGCCGACGATCTTCCTTTTTTTCTGGGATTGCTCGAACATCTGGCCGCGCGCCGCATCGCCTGTCCGGTGCCCGTACGCGGAAGATCGGGCGCCCAGTCGGGGCAGATCAACAATCGTCCCGCTGCGCTATTGACCTTCCTCAACGGATTGTCGCTGCGGCGGCCCGAGAACGAGCATTGTGCGGCAGCCGGTGCGGCACTTGCCGCACTGCATACGGCCGGGCAGGATTTTGCGCTGACGCGCCCCAACGCGCTCGGCATCGGCGGCTGGGGCAAACTTGTGGGGCAATGCCTGCCGCGCGCCGACAGCGTGGAACAAGGTCTCGGTAAATTGATCGAAACGGCGATGGACAAGCTTCACGTGCAGTGGCCGCACGATCTACCGTCCGGCGTCATTCATGCCGATCTGTTTCCCGACAATGTGCTGTTCATGAACGGCGCCGTCTCCGGCCTGATCGATTTCTATTTCGCCTGCAACGATGCCTTCGCTTACGATCTTAGCGTGATGCTGAATGCCTGGTGCTTCGAGGGCGATGGCTCCTACAACGTCACCAAAGGAAAAGCTCTGATCGGCGCTTATCGCAAAATGCGAATGCTTTCCGAGAGCGAAATCGACGCCTTGCCGGTGCTGGCGCGCGGCTCGGCGTTGCGCTTTCTGCTGACGCGGCTTTACGATTGGCTGAATCAGGATCCCAACGCGCTGGTCCGCCCAAAGGATCCGCGGGATTATTCCAAACGCTTGCGTTTTCATTTGGGTGTGCGCACGGCGGCGGAGTACGGGATTTGAGCCGCGTCGACATCTACACGGACGGCGCCTGTTCGGGAAACCCCGGACCGGGCGGCTGGGCGGCCATCTTGCGATCGGGCGCCCATGAGCGCGAGTTGTCCGGCGGCGAATGCGCCACCACCAACAACCGCATGGAACTCATGGCCGTCATTCGCGCGCTTGAGGCCTTGAAGAAACCTTCCGAAGCCGTGATCCACACCGACTCTCGTTATGTCATGGACGGCGCCACGAAATGGCTGAAGCGCTGGAAAGCCAATGGCTGGAAAACCGCCGACAAGAAACCGGTCAAGAACAGCGAATTGTGGCGCGCGCTGGACGATGCCTCGGCGCGCCATTCCCTTTCTTGGCGCTGGGTGCAAGGTCATTCCGGCCACGCCGAGAACGAACGCGCCGACGCGCTTGCAAGAGCGGCGATCCCTTAAGAGCCGATAACGCCCCCCGCAATGGGTGCAGGCGGGCTCGCCCACCGACTTCTTTTCCACACCGCGTCTGGAGCGGGCCGGCACAATCGGCGTGCCGGCCGGTTTGCGACTCTGGACCGATGATTACGGCAGTCTTTGGCGGGCGATGAGATAGAATCCGTGTCGTGCGCTCGCGAGGGCAGCGAGGCATTAAAAAGCGAGTGACAATGGCCCTTTCTGCCCCCGCGCAGCGGGGGAAGTGCCGAGCGCAGCGAGGCGAAGGGGGTATTGTACATTTTTGCTAAACGCGCACGATGGCGGTCAGGAATTCAAATGGTTCTTTAGGGCTGTGCATACCGCCGCAAAAAGTTCTTCTGCTTCCCTCAACGCATTGTCGATATTCAAGTCTTGTTCTAGCCACGAAAACGTCGTTCCATCCCAACTCCCGACCTGAAGTCCTCTCCGACTGATGTCTTGATGATGTCGACTTGGATCATCGATTGCATACGCGTCGACGTGTTCTCCTACATTACGCATCTTGGCCAATCCCGGTAGGGCGCCATCAAACGTTTTGATCGCAGTTGCTACTTCCGGAACAAAATTCGCAATCAACGCCGCTTTCCGAAGACGCCTCAACGCTACAACAAGAAATTGCAGATCGGCCCAAAAACGGAAGACAAATTTAACGTCTTCTGGCTCCTCCGTGCGAAGCCTACGCACTTGAAGCGCGACAGTCCAACAAGCTTGGTTACAAAGGCTCTTTGCCCGCTCCAGTTTCGCTTCATCTGAGACAGTGCTCACCGCGCACCCTTCACCAGCCAATGCTCAATGATAAGCGGGCATGCCCCCTTCGCCTCGCTGCGCTCGGCACTTCCCCCGCTTCGCGGGGGCAGAAAACTTTGCACCCCGCGTCCACCAGCCGCTACCAATTCGCGCTTATAGCTGCTTCAAAATATATTCCGCACTGGAGACCGAGAAAGCGCCGGGCTCTTCGACATTGAGAAGCTTCACCACGCCATTGTCGACCAGCATCGAATAGCGCTGACTGCGGGTACCCATGCCGAATTTCGTGGCATCCATTTCGAGACCTAGCGCGTGGGTGAGTTCGCAATTACCATCGGCCAGCATCATCACTTTGTCGCCGGCGCCTTGCTGTTCTCCCCAAGCGCCCATGACAAACGCATCGTTCACCGAGAGACAGGCGATCACGGCGACACCCTTCTTCTTGATCTCGTCGGCATTCTGGATGAAGCCCGGCAAGTGCTTTGCTGAACAGGTCGGCGTGAAGGCGCCCGGCAATGCAAAAACCACGACTTTCTTGCCGGCGAACAGATCGGCGGTCTTGACCGGGGCCGGCCCGGCGCC
This sequence comes from uncultured Alphaproteobacteria bacterium, assembly GCA_963822275.1. Classification (GTDB taxonomy): domain Bacteria; phylum Pseudomonadota; class Alphaproteobacteria; order Micropepsales; family Micropepsaceae; genus Rhizomicrobium. Next base: position 8,470 of record CAWGHR010000084.1, on the reverse strand, counting down.
TGGCTTCTTTTCCATGAGCGTGACCGATGGAATCTTGTCGCCGACTTTAATCGTCATGAAGCTCTCCTGCTGTTTTTGAGTGGTTTTATTATTATCCTAAACTCGCCCCAGCGGGAAGCGTTATGGTATTGTGAGACATGATGTCGAGTCCGCCAGCACATCAGGGCGAAGGCTTCCTAGAAGGCAAGCTGCTGATTGCCATGCCCGGCATGGCCGATCCCCGGTTCGAAAAAAGCGTCATTTTCATGTGCGCGCATTCCTCGGACAGCGCGATGGGCTTGATCATCAACAAACCGATTGCCGGGCTATCGTTCCACGATCTGATGGCGAAATTCGAGATCGACGTGCTTCCGGGTTCGGCCGAGACGCCCATCCTGTTCGGCGGACCCGTCCAGATGGGCCGGGGCTTCGTGCTCCACACCGCCGATTACACCAGTCCGGAAACCACGCTATCCCTCACAGAAGAGTTCTCGCTGACCGCGACGATCGACGTGCTGCGCGCGATCGCGCAAGGACATGGCCCGAAGAAATCCATTCTGGCGCTCGGTTATGCCGGCTGGGGGGTCGGCCAAATCGAAAGTGAGATCATGGCGAATGGCTGGATTCACTGCGACGCCGACGAGAAACTGGTATTCGATACCAACTATAACGCCAAATGGACGACGGCGCTGGCCAAACTTGGCGCCGACATATCGGGCTTATCCGCCGAGGCGGGCCGTGCCTGAGCGCGGCTGTTCGGTGCGGAAGTGCCGGGCGATATAAGCCAAGGTATCTTTCGCCGTGAGGGGTTCGGAAAACAAATAGCCCTGGGCATATTCGCAACCCAAATCCACCATCCGCGCGGCATCGCCTTCGGTTTCCACACCCTCCACGATGACGCCGCGCCTGAGATCGCGCGCCAGCGCGACGATGGAGGACAATACGACATCGCCGTTGGAGTCGGAATCCGTGCCGCCATGACGCGACAGGAAGCTCTTGTCGATCTTCACGGTGTCGAACGGTATATCCTTCAATTGGCTGAGGCTCGACAGGCCGGTGCCGAAATCGTCGATCGCCAGGCCCGCACCGAGATTTCGAATGCGGGTAAGAAGTTCGCAGGCGTCGCTATCGGCGGCGACGGCACTTTCCGTCACCTCCAGCCGCAACGTGCCGGGTGCGATGGGCGCCGTAGCGAGCAGATCGGCGATGTAATTTTCGAGACCCGTATCCTGCAATTGGCGCCGCGAGAGATTGATGCTGGCGAATAACGGCTCGGCCAGAGGAAAAAAACGCTGCCACTGCGAAAGGTCTTTTGCCGCGCGGTGCAACGCCAAACGGCCGAGCGCGACGATCAGACCGCTCTCTTCGGAATGCGCAATGAAATCGGCCGGCGCCACAAGGCCCTTGATGGGATGGCGCCAGCGCAAAAGCGCTTCGAACCCTGCGACCGTGCGATCGGACAGCCTTACGATCGGCTGATAGAAAACTTCGATCTCGTCATTGCCGAGCGCTTTGCGGAGCTCGGATTCCAGCGCAACGGTATCGCCGGGAGCCAGAGGTTCCAAATCCGGCGAATAAACTCTGGCGCAATCGCCGCCTTGTCGCTTGGCTTGGATCAGCGCCAGCTCTGCGTTCTTCAGCAGATCGAGCGGATCGCGCGCTTCATGACCTTCGGTAACGCCCACGCTGGCGGGTGCGAAAACATTGCGTCCGTGAAGGGTATGCGCGCCGCCGCAAACCTTCACCAATTCGTCGCCGATCTGCGAAGGCGTGCCGTCGGACTTATTCAACAGCAGGGCGAAGGCGTCGCCGCCGACGCGAAAGATCTGCGCTAAACCCGAGAACCGCTTCACCAAACGCTGGGCCAGTTTGGACAAAACGTCGTCGCCGCCGGCATCGCCCAGACTGGCATGGATCGCTTTGAAGCGGTCGATGTCGAGCAGCGCGAAGGTCGCATCGCGCAAGCTGCTCCCCGAGATTCTCAAGCTCTTCCATCAGCGCGACGCGGTTGCCGAGGCCGGTGAGCGGATCGCGCAGCGTGCGATCCATCAAGGCCGCTTCGGCGTCCTTGCGGATGGTGATGTCGGCCAGCAAGCCGACGCAGCGCTCGGCCTCGCCGCCGTCCGGGCCTTTCATCGTGGCGCGCAATTCGAACCAGGAATAATCGCCGTCTTCGCTGCGGGCACGGAACTCGATGCGGAATGCGAGCCCGGCTTGTGCGCTGTAATCGGCGACTGCCTGTTCGTAGACGCCGCGATCCTCGGGATGGATGCGCGCGATCCAAACCGCATGAGCCATCCGCGTTTCGCCAAGTCCGATGAGCGCGGCCGCCTCGCGCGAGAGGACCAAGGTGTTCTCGGAAAAATCGAGATCGAAAATGCCTTGGTAGGATGCCCCGATGGCTTCGATGGCCGCATGGGGCACCGGCGCCGGTATCGGCGGCGGAGTCGGAAGCGGTTCGGGAACCGGCGCGGGGGGTGGTGCAACCTGTCGGACAAAGGGAACCACAGCGATACCCTCCCCCGCGGCGACCGCCAGAGCCAACAGCACGGCGCCCGCCGCCGCAAATCCGCCGGCCAAATCGGGCACCAGCGGCTGCGCACCGAAACCGCCAAACGCAAAGAATGTCCCCGCCACCGCAACAAGGGCGAACAATCCCGCACTCGGCATCACCACGCTGGCAGCCTTCGAACCGGTGCGCCCGCGATACAGCATGTAAAGCGCAATCGTCAGAGACCCCAGAACGATCAAGAAGTCGGTCAGCAACGTCGCGCCGGGTACGCCAAGATAAGCCAGCGCGGATACGCACCAGAATCCCGATCACGACGCGGTCGAACCAGCGCCGGGCCTCCGGCCAGATCTCTCCAGCGGAACGATCGCGTCGGCGAGCCGCAACGCCGGCCGCCAGCGATAGACCGCCGAACAATGCCGTCAGCCCGTAAGGTCCGCCCACGCTGGTTGCGAGGCTGCCGTCGAACATTCCCGTCGCGGCGAGCCGCGTGAGCAGCATCATGAACAAGGTGGCGGCTGCCCAACGCGGCGCGGCGTGATGCGTCATCACGGCCAATCCGCCCGCGATAGCGGCAGCGGCGGCAATCAAACCCGCAACGGCGGCGATGAAAATCGCCAGCTGGCGGTTGTGGGTGGCGAGATCGGGTTCCGTCCAAGCCAACAAAGACGGCGGCGATTTCGCATTGGCAAAGCGGACCGCCAGTGCTGCGGATGTCGCAGGCGGGAATTTCGACACGGAAGGCGTGGCGCGCGTAAGCGCTGGCGCCTTCGATGATGACATTGGGATCGGTGCTGACGACTTGCAGGATGCTGGGCCTCGAGTCGCGCGCGGCAAGATGTCCGAGGCCGATTCCGGCGGCTGCCCCGCATGCAGAACGCGGATCGCCGGCCGTTTCGAGTTGTTGACGGCCGTGAAGCTGTACCAGTCGCGACGTGTCCGGCTTGGCGCCGGGCGGCGGCTTGTAGGGATCAAAACATGTCTTTGAGCTCGATGACGCCTTCGGGGCCGCCGAAGCCGACGCTGTGCGGCGCCGGGGCCGGCGGGATGCCGCCTGCACGCCGCCAATCAGGACGGCGGCCAATGCAACGGCGAGGGCCATTCTTCTCATCACAGGCGTCGATGATCCCTAGGCGTCCGTGTTGCGCGCCGGTTTGCGCGGGGCGCTAACCTACCTGCGCCTCGTCCGCGAGCAAAGCAAATAGGACGTGGTCGCGCCACTCGCCATTGATCTGCAGATAGCGCTCGCGCGACCCCCTCCTGGCGGAACCCGGCTTTGACCAAAAGGTTCTTGGAAGGTTCGTTGCTTGGCAAGCAGGCCGCCTCGATTCGGTGCAGCCCCAAAGTGGAGAAAATGAACGGGACCAGGGCGCGCACCGCGTCGATACATATAGCCCTGGCGCGCGAAACGCTCGCCGATCCAGTAGCCCAAGGCGCAGCATTGGGTCACGCCGCGGCGAACATTGGACAGCGTGCAGCCGCCCATCAGCGCATTGTCCTCGCCGCGGAAGACGAAGAACGCATAGGCCGAATCTTGTCGCGTTTCTTTTTGGTAGCGTTTGATGCGGCGGCGGAACGCGCCTTTGGTCAATTCGTCGCTGGCCCAGGACGGCTCCCAGGGCGCCAGAAATCCCGGCTCTCGCCGCGCAGCCGCGACCAGACCAAGTAATCGGCGATGCGCGGATAGCGCAGATAGACGCCGTCGCCGCGGATGATCGGCTGCTGGCCGCCCGGAAAAGTCAGCCCGCGCATGAAGGCCATGGGCCAGCGTTCATTCGGCCGCGCGCACGGTCTGCCGCAAACCGAAGCGCCCCGCGAAATGTTTCGTAACGCTCGAGCTTGCCAGCGGGACCGACCGCCGCGATGGCGGGGCATCCGCGCTGCCATCATTGCGGCGCCGAAGCGGCGCACGGCCGCGGCGTCGACGGCGTCGAGCTTGGCGCCCAATTCCTCCACCGGCAGCACGCGGCCGTGATTGAACATCTGACCGGCAATCATTTCGGCGCGCGCGCGGGGCGTTCGAGGCCCATCAGCAGGCCCGAGCGCAACTGCGCCTTGGCGCGGGCGACTTCCGCATCGGTGGCGGTTTCCGCCAGCGACTGCCATTTCGCCCGCGACGACGGCGCCGATTTCCGCCGCTTCGGCTTCGCCGGTGCCGGCATAGATGCCGATCGTGCCGCTGTCCTTGGCGCTGCTGCGCGAAGGCATAGATCGAATAGCAGAGGCCGCGCTTCTCGCGCGCTTCCTGAAACAGCCGCGACGACATTCCGCCGCCCAGCGCCGTCGACATAAACCTGCGCGACATAAAAATCGGGATCGGCGCTCGACACGCCGGGAAAGGCATAAGCGATTGGGCCTGCTCCAGATCGCCTTCGACGTGATGCTCGCCGCCGACATAGCGCGCCGGCGCAGGCGGCGCCGCGCGCGCGCCGGGAACAAGCTTGCAGAACTTCTCCTCCGCCAGGCGCACCATGCGCGTCGTGCTCCACGGCGCCCGACGCGATCAGCGTCATGCCGCCGGCGCGGTAATTGGCGCCCATATAGGTCGAAAGATCGTCGCGGGTGAAGGCGGAGACGGTCTCCTCCTCGCCCAGGATCGGCCAGCCCATCGGCTGATCGGGATAGGTCGCCGGTCTGGAGATGATCGAAGATGATGTCGTCGGGCGTGTCGCGCGCCTGGCCGATCTCCTGCAGCACCACCTGGCGCTCGCGATCGAGTTCGCACCGGATCGAAGGTCGGCTCGGTGAGAATGTCGGCGAGGATGTCGAGCGCCAGCGGCACATCGGCCTTCAGCACGCGCGCGTGGAACGCGGTCTGCTCGCGGCTCGTGTAGGCGTTGAGGAAACCGCCGACCGCTTCGATCTCCTCGGCGATGTCGCGCGCGCTGCGCCGCCGCGTGCCCTTGAACGCCATGTGCTCGAGCATGTGCGAGACGCCCATCAGCGGCGCGCGATTCATTGCGCGCGCCGCAATTGACCCACACGCCGACGACCGCGCTCTCGAGTTGCGGCATCGGATCGGTGATGACGATCAACCCATTGGAAAGACGAGAAATTTTGACGTTCATGAGTGGAGGCAGTGTAGCCTCGATAAAGGCCCGAACCAACCCTTTTTCGGGGGCCAAAACGAGCCATTTTTTCGGTAGCCGTCATAAGCGCCCGTAAGCCGCGGGGGCGGCGGAGGAATTCGCCCGTGGCGCGGCTGAACGGCGTCCGGAAACTTGGCCGGATGGGCGGTGGAAAGGACAACCACCGGTCCTTTGGTATGCCCGCTCAGGTTGTACGCCGCCGCCACGCCGACCGCCGTATGCGGGTCGATCAGCCGGCCGGTCTCGCGCATGCACGCGGGCGATGGCGGCCAGCGTCTGCTCGTCGTCGCAGCGCAGCGCGGCATAGCGCGCGCGCAAGCGCGGTATGAACGCCGTCGGGCAGCGCGATGCTTCTTCGCGGCGCGAATTGCGCCATCGCTTCGCGCACCCAGGACGCATTGCGGCACGAGGCTTCGAACAGCGCGCGCTCGAAATTGCTGGCGACCTGAATATCCATCGAGGGGCTGAGCGTGGGCTGCGCCTTGCCCGCGGCATAGACGCCGTCGTTCAGCGCGCGCGCCATGATGTCGTTGGCGTTGGTGGCGACGACGAGCTTTTCGATCGCGAGCCCCATGCGCATCGCCGCCTCGCCCGCGAAGACGTCGCCGAAATTGCCGGTCGGCACGACGAAGACGGGCGGCGCGCCAAGCTGCGCCGCGGCCGTGAAGTAATAGACGCTCTGCGCGGCGATGCGCGCGAAGTTGATCGAATTGACGGCGGTGAGATGGACGCGTTGCGGCGAATTCGCGTTTCCGCGAACAGCGCCTTCACGATGGCCTGGGCGTCGTCGAAGCTGCCTTCCAGCGCGATGTTGTGCACGTTGGCGAAAGGCGCCGTGGTCATCTGGCGGCGCTGCACTTCGCTGACGCGGCCCTTGGGATGCAGCACGAAGACTTCGATGTTCGCCAGCCCGCCCAGCGCCGCGATGGCCGCCGAGCCGGTGTCGCCCGAGGTTGCCGCGAGAACCGTGGCGCGCCCGCCCCGCTTTTTCAGCGCGCGCGCGAACAGCCGGCCCAGCACCTGCAGCGCGATGTCTTTGAAGGCCAGCGTCGGGCCGTGGAACAGCTCCAGCAGATAAAGCTTCGGCCCGATCTCGACCAGCGGCGCGATGCGCGGATCGTCGAAGGAGGCGTATGCGGCAGCGATATCGGCGGCGAGATCTTCATTTGAGAACGAGTCTCCGGCCAAGCGGCCGATAATGGCGCGCGCTGCATCGGCATAAGGCATGCGCGCCGAACGCGGCCATTTCCGACGCAGTGAACCGCGGCCATGCCTCGGGCAGATAAAGCCCGCCATCGGGCGCCAAGCCCGCCAACAGCGTCTCGGAGAAGGATTGCGGGGCGGATTGGCCGCGGGTGCTCAGATATCGCATGGGTTCAGCTGGTTATCACGCCGATTTAGGGCGGCAGTTTAAGATTTGGAGTGCAGTTTTAAGCCAACTCCAAGCACCCACCATAATGGGCTTTTTGAAAATTACTCCTGCGACCCTCTCGCCACGCGAACGACAGATACTACTGCTGTACTTGGTTCGATCGACGCAGGACATTGAAGAGCTGTTTATGACCGCGCTCAAGAGAAAGCCCATAGATTCTTTATGGAATTAAATTAGCCGAATCCCATGCTAGCGTCTCAACCATCAACGTTGGGGAGGTAACTAATGAAAGCCATAGGAATGATACTCGGCGCGCTGATCATCGGTGCCGCTGGGTTGTCGTCGCCCGCCAATGCGGCGGGTGAACGTTTCTGCCGCGACTATGCCACGGCGGCTCTCAGGCAGGTGCATGTCGCCCATGAAACGCATTTCTGCGAGCGCGGGTTGCGCGACGAAACGCGTTGGTCGGAGGACTATCACGTTCACTTCGACTGGTGCCGCAGCGCCTCGCGCGAAGATGCCGATGCGGAGCGTGACGCCCGTAAGCATTACATCGACGAATGCCGGCGCCATTAACGGCACGGCCTGTCTTATCTTATGGAAGGCGGGGAGCGATCCCCGCCTTTCTTACTTAAGACGTTTCGGATTGAAAATACCGACTGTCATTCCCGGCCGAGCCGCTGAGCGTTTTCTGCCCCCGCTTTAGCGGGGGAAGTGCCCACCGAAGCCTTGGCTGAGGTGGGCGAAGGGGGCATGCACCGTACTTGCCCCCTCCGCTTCGCTCGCAAGTGCTCGCTCAGCACCTCCCCCGCTTCGCGGGGGCGGAAAAGCTTGCTCGCCGGGGATGACAAGATCGGTTTAATTCTGCAATCCGAAACTGCTTTAATTCTGCGTCTCGTCGATCGGCGCGCAATGGTGATGGCCGGCCGCGAAACAATCCTCCAGATCTATGCCATGCTTGAGCATGAGCATCACCGTCACGGTCACGACGATGAGAGCGATCACGATACCGATCACCAAAAGATTGGTTCGCTGCCGGTTGTCGTAATTGTCGGGTGGCTGATCCATGGAAGTGTCAACGCCAGGCGAGGCGTCCTTTGCTGATATGGAAGGCGATATAGACCCCGAACAGCGCCGCCGCCAGCGCAAACCAGGTGATGGCGTATTGCAGATGTTCGTTGCGGAAGGTGATCTGGGTTTGCCCGCCTTTGGGCCAGCCGCCGGGATTGGGTGCGGCATCGGCTTCCACCAAGACCGGCGCGGCCAGTCTGACATGATCGGCGGCGGCGATGGCGACGACATTGCGCGAATACCAGATGCGATGGGCCACATCCGCCGGCGGCGTGAATAGGCCCGGCGGATCGGGGACGCGCCAGACGCCGATAACGCTGCTGTTCGCCTTGAACTTGTGTGCGCGTCTTGGGATCGATCAGCGCCGGCGGCACGATGCCGCGATCCACCAGCAACATTCGCCCGTCGCGCGTCTCGAAGGGCGTCAGCACATGGTAGACCGGCGCGCCG
>CAWGHR010000083.1:0-10245 GCA_963822275.1 uncultured Alphaproteobacteria bacterium | reverse complement strand
GTAAACGGGGGAGGAAAGAAAACACATCACTCCAACTATTTCTGCTTACCGGCTGCGCCCCCGGGCCGTCGCCGAAATATTTGAAGAAGTCGCTCTTGGGCGAGAGGACGACCGTGGTGTTGTCGCCCGGCAGCGCATCGCGATAGGCCTGCATCGAGCGGTAGAACGCGAAGAAATTCGGATCCTGGCTATAGGCCTCGCCCAGAATGCGGGTTTTTTCGGCTTCGCCCTCGCCGCGCAGGATCGAGGCTTCGCGCGTCGCCTGGGCCTTGATGATCGTCACCTCGCGCTCCGCCCGGGCGCGGATGCCCTGGGCGGTCTCGTCGCCTTCGGCACGGTACTGCGCCGCATCGCGCTGACGTTCCTTCTTCATGCGATCATAGATCGCTTGGTTGTTCTCCGGCGGCAGATCGGCGCTGCGGATGCGCACATCGACGACGACGATTCCGAAACCCTTCACATCCTGATTCATGTTGTCGCGGATGTCGTGCATCAAAGGAGAGCGCCGCGCCGACAGCATTTCGGCAAAATTCGCCGAACCGAGCACGCGCCGAATATTGGAGGACAGGATCGGCGTCAGGCGCGTCGTCGCGGTGTCCTGGTCGCCCAGCGCCTGATAGAACAACAGCGGATCGACGATGTGCCAGCGCGCGAAGGCGTCGACCAGAATGCGCTTCTTGTCCAGCGCGATCACTTCCTCGCTCTTGGCGTCGAGATTCATCAAGCGCCGTTCGAAGAAATGGACCTGCTGCCAGGGCAGTTTGAAATGCAGGCCCGGTTCGTTGATCATCGCTTGCGGCGCGCCGAACTGAACGATCAGCGCCTGTTGCGTTTGATAGACCGTGTAAACGCAAGAAAACAGCACGCCCAGCACGACAAGGGTGGAAACGGCGGCGGCGATGCCGACATTGCGGTTCATTGCCCGCTCCCTTGCGTGCTGGGTGTCGCAACGCACCGTCTCATGTGCCTGTGCCGCACTGCGTGCGAAGAAGGCGGCGGCAAAGTTCTTTGCAGCGCCGGAAGCTGGAAATACGGCACCACGCCTTTGGCGGCATCGTCGACGATCACCTTGTTCATCGGCGCCAGCACCTGGCTCATGGTTTCCAGATAAATCCGGCGGCGCGTGACCTCGGGTGCCTTTTTGTATTCCTGATAGACCGAAAGGAAACGCTTGGATTCGCCGGACGCCTCGGCGATCGCTTGCTGGTGATAGGCTTCGGCATCCTGGACGATCTGCGCCGCTTCGCCGCGCGCCTGGGGAATTATCTTGTTGGCATAGGCTTCCGCCTCGTTGCGCTTGCCGTCCTGATCGGCCAGGGCCCTTTGGACGTCGACATAGGCATCGCGCACATCCAGCGGCGGATCGGCCTTCAGCATCTTCACTTCGGTGATTTCGACGCCCGCGTTGTAGCGATCCAGCGTCTGCTGCATCAGCTTTTGAACCGTGACCTGAATATGCTCGCGGCCGGAGGTCGGAATCATGTCCATACGCTCCTGTCCCACCACTTCGCGCATGGCGCTTTCCGCGACGGCTTTGACGGCCTCGTCGGCATGGTCGACGTTGAACAGATAGGCGTTGGCGTCCTTGATCACCCACAGCACCGTGAAGTGCATGTCGACGATATTCTCGTCGCCGGTCAGCATCAGGCTTTCGTCGGGGACATCTTCGTCCTGCGACTGGCCATTGTCGGTCGAGGGTCTTGTAGCCGATGTTGATTTGTTTGCGGCGACTTGACGTTCGGGTGTGTAGACGGACTCGATCGGCCAAGGCAGATGGTAATGCATGCCGCTGCGCCGTGTGCTCGACGAATCTCCCGAAGCGCAGGACCACGCCTTGCTCATAGGGATTGACGATATAGAAGCCGCTCAATAGCCACAGGCCGACCACCGCCAGACGCCGCAACCGCCATGCCGCCACGGCCCAAACCGCCGCCCGGCAGGTAATGCTTGATGTTTTCGCGGGCGCGCCGCAGCACTTCTTCGAAATCGGGCGGCCGAACGCCGCCGCCGGAGGGCCCGCCGCCCCATGGGCCTCTGTTGGGCGGCTGGTTGCCGGAGCCATTGCCGCCGTCTTGATTGCTCCAAGGCATAAGGTCGCTGATTTCTTGTTTTCCGCGTCCGCGCGGTTATATGAGCATCCACCCAAAGGCGCAAACCATGGCGCAAGCCGACAAAAGACGACATTCTCAAGGCCCTGGACGCCATCATCGATCCGATCAGCGGGCGCAGCGTCGTCCAGCAGGACATGATCCAAGGCCTGGTGGTGAAGGGCGGCCATGTCGGATTTGCCGCTGGAGGTTCCGGCGGCCCGCGGGCGCGAGGCCGAACCGCTGCGCCAAGCCTGCGAAGACGCGGTGCACGCCCTGCCCGGCGTGCTGTCGGTGACCGCCGTTTTGACGGCCCATCAGGGCGCCGAGCCGGCGCCACGCCATGCCATCGCCATGCGGGCGAGCAGCGGCACGGCCCCGTCCCGGCCGCCGGCATTCCCGGCGTCGGCGCAATCATTGCGGTGGCCAGCGGCAAAGGCGGCGTCGGCAAATCGACGGTGGCGGTGAATCTGGCGCTCGGCTCTGCAGGCCTTGGGATTGAAGGTCGGTTTGCTCGACGCCGACATTTACGGGCCGAGCATCCCGCGCCTGCTGGGCATCACCGAGAAACCGGACTCTGACGACAACAAGCTGCAGCCCATCGTCAAGTTCGGCCTCAAAACCATGTCGATCGGATTCCTGGTCGAAGAAGACACGCCGATGATCTGGCGCGGCCCGATGGTGCAAAGTGCGCTGACGCAGATGATGAACGATGTGGCCTGGGCGCCGCTCGACGTTCTGGTGATCGACATGCCGCCGGGAACCGGCGATGCGCAATTGACCATCGCGCAGCGCGTGCCGCTGAAGGGCGCGGTGATCGTCTCCACCCCGCAGGACATCGCGCTGATCGATGCCCGCAAGGGCCTCGCCATGTTCCGCAAGACCGAAGTGCCGATCCTGGGCATCGTCGAAAACATGAGTACGTTTCTTTGTCCCAATTGCGGACATGAAAGCCATATTTTCGGTCATGGCGGCGCGCGCGAGACCGCGAAGACGCTTAACGCGCCGTTTCTGGGGGAAATTCCGCTCGTAACCACGATTCGCGAGACATCCGACGCCGGAACGCCTATCGTCGCATCCGCACCCGATAGCGCCGAGGCTAAAGCTTTTTTGTTGATAGCGAAGGCGGTAGCGGCGAAAATCGGAACCTCTCAGCGCGCCGCGCCGAAAATCGTGATCGAATAGACAGGCATATCATTCAGCAGCCATGGCAGCCACCAAACCGCAAATCCGCAGCATGTTCGCGACGCCCGTCTGCCTGCATTTCCTGCCGGTGGCGCAGGAAGCCAATGCGGAATTGCGCCCGTTGATTCTGGAAGAAGGCAGCCAATGGTGCGGTCGCCAACAATCGCGGCGAAGGCTGGCGTTCGGCGCCCGATTTCGAAAGCTGGGGCGGCGTTCCGGCACAAACCCTGTTCCGCGTGTTGCGCGATCTGGCCGATAGCCTGACGGCGACGCGCGCCGGCGGACGCGTGGCGCTCGACTGGAAGATCACGGCCGTTGCGGCGGTCCGTCAGAAGGGCGAATTTTTGGAGCGCAATGCGCGCCCCGGTGCCTTCTGGTCCGGTGTCTATTATGTCGATGACGGCTATCAGAAATCCGACGACGAAGCGCTGGGCGGGGAATGCGAGCTTGTCCGATCCGCGCGGCGTGCTGCCGGCGATGATCGCGCCGCATTTGGGATTTCGCGTGCCGAACGGGCTGACGGCGGGACAGACCGAATCCATCCGCCCGCAGTCCGGCATGATCATCCTGCATCCGTCATGGCAACCGCGCGGCGAGCGCCGTTTCGACGGCGCCGGCCAACGCGTGACGATCGAGTTCGATCTCGTCGTTCCCTAATTTTTCACAATCCCTTTGGCCAGTTCGAAGTCGCGGCCGTTCAGCGTCCACTTGTCGCCGACCTTGTGCGGTCCGACCGCTTCGCATTCGGGATTGGGATGCATCGGCGGCGTCGAATCGTAATGCAGGCAAATCGTCTTGCCGTCCTTGATGTCCCATTTGCCGCTGACATCGAGAACCCAGTTGCCGCCTTTGAATGTGTGATCCTTGCTGTACCAGATATGCGAGGTGCCGAGTGTTTCGTGGACCAGCACCGTGTTGCCGTAGCGCTCGGCCATGATTTCGTCGTCGCTGGCGGCATAAGCCGACGCCGTAAGCACGAGAAGCGATGCTGCAATAAAAATAGAACGCATGATGTCCTCCCGGTTGTTGTGAGCGAATTTAACTCTCTTTTTATGATGAACATTTCCCCGGTAATTGTTTTACCAGGAAGCGGCGCGCGCGCCATCGCGGCACGCCAAGAAAACTTGACGCAACGAAAGCATCCCTGCGACTCGCAAACGCGCCATCGCTCGAGTTTCGCGTGCGAGTAAGTCTCACGATCATCGCTGCGACAGCGTTGGCCTAGTACCCCGCCGCATAGCGCTTAGCGCCCGGCTGTAATCGACATCGTCATGTCGTGACCGCCAGGTCCCGGCTCGGTCCATGTGTCGCCCGCCTTACGATCGTCCTTGATCTCAATGCAGTTGGTCGCCATCGACGGATCCTTCGGCGCCGGGTCCACCACGGTGAAACAGGCATGCGTATCGTCCTTCCACGCATATGTGCCTTTCATCACCACCGTGCCGACATGCTGTTCCCAGGTTTTGTCTTCATTGACATAGATGATGACCTTGGTGCCGTCCGCCATTGTTCGCGTTACCGTGTTGCCGTAGACGCCGGAGAAATGATCGGCCTGTGCGGCGGTGACGACAGTCAAAACCGCCGCAACAGCGACGGGAAATGCGTATTTCATAGAATGTCCTCCCCAGGTGGATTTGATGTTCGAACACAAATGAGCACAGGATCGCGCTGCACCCGCCGCTGCGCCCGACGCTATTCGATGCCCTTCACCAGAGAGAGATCTCTGGTCGAGCCATTGAAGTCCATTTTCCAGCTGTCGCCGATCTTGTGCGCCGCCCAAGGCGTGCAGAGCGGGTTGGGCATGCCGGGCGGCACTTGTGCGTAAGTGCGGCAGAGCTGACCCTTGTCGTCGATCTTCCAGGTGCCGGTCGTACCGTGCGAGATGCCCATTGCCATGATCGAGACGTCGAAAGTGTGATCGGCTTTGTAATGCATATGGCTTTCGCCCATCGAACTTTTCGTAACGACCGTGTTGCCGAAATAATTCGTCATCACCTCGTCGCCCGCAAAACACGGCACAGCACACAGCAACAGCGCCGCGACCATCGGCATTTTGTTCATAGTATTCTCCCCTCGGCCGGATTGGCCGTCGTCGTTACGTCGTTAGGCTTCGTAAGACAGTTTGAGTCCCGGCGAACGCCATTCCACTGCCGCGAGTTTTCCCGTCGCCGACAGTGTGACGAAGGCGGTTCTCCGCTCCAGCCCACCCCAACAGATATTTGTGACAACCAGATCAGGCAGCGGCGTGTGCTCGAATTTCGAGGCACCGGGCCAAAAGGTGGAAATGCCGCCTGCCAGAATGGTGGCAACGCAAACCCCGCCATCTTCCTGTACGCCCAGCGAATTGAAATAGCTCAGCCCCGGAAATACGCCGACGCAGTTCGCCGGTACGAAACTCTGCGGCATCGCGCTGACGCCGGGCGCAGAGAGCGGCAGTTCCCAGAGTCGGGCGGTCAGCGTTTCGGCGTAGTAAACATGCATCCCGTCCGGCGACAGACCGACGCCATTCGGTGAGGTCAATTCGCGCAACACGCGCTGGATTTTGGAGCCGTCGGCGCGGGCATAAAGCAACGCACCATGCAGACGTTGAGAGGCTGTGTTGCTGCCGTGATCGGTGAACCAAAAACCTCCGGTGTTGTCGAACACAATATCGTTGGGTGCGATCAGCCGTTCGCCGTCGCATTCGGTATAGAGCGTTTCGACTTTGCCGCTGGCGATATCGATGCGCTCGATACGCCCGCCTTTGTGTTGTGGCGGCGTGTGGCCGGGGATAAGCATGCCGCCTTGTTCGTGAAATGAAAAATTGCCGCCATTGTTGCAGACATAAAGTGCGCCGTCCGGGCCGATGGCCAGACCGTTCGGTCCGCCGCCCGGCGTGGCGATGGTTTGCGTCGTGCCATCCGGCTTCACGCGCGTGACGCGGCCCGCGGCAATCTCGACAAGAAGGACGGAACCGTCGGCCATCGCGACAGGGCCTTCGGGAAATCTCAAGCCGCTCGCCAATTCGCGGATTTGCATGCACGCTCCCTCGAAGGGGTTAAGGCTAATCGAGGCGCGGACATACGCAAGTATCCGTTAGGGCAGCTTGTGCTCGAGTGTGACGAAACTATAGGCGAGACCTTCCGGCGAAGTGTGGTCTTCGCGCGCTGTTTCACGCCAGACTTTGGTGTCAAATGTCGGGAAATGCGTGTCGCCCTGCAGCGATGTATGAATTTCTGTGAGATGGACGCGCGATGCTTGCGTCAAGGCGACGGAAAATACTTCGGCGCCGCCGATGACCATAATTTCGGACGGACTTTCCTGCGCCGCTATGGCCAGAGCCGCGTCGAACGAAGAGGCGGTAACTGCCCCCTCGGCCGAGAATGTTTTATCGCGCGTGACGACAATGTTGGTTCTGCCTGGCAAGGGTTTCTTCGGTAAGCCATCCCAAGTTTTGCGGCCCATGATGCAAGGCTTGCCCATAGTGAGCGCTTTAAAACGGCGCAAATCGTCGGGCAGGCGCCACGGCAAGCCGCCCTTGTCGCCGATCACGCCATTGTCCGCTTGTGCCAGGATGAGAGAGACGGCGGTCATGAGGCTGCATCCCACCTCCCCCAACGCGGGGAGGTCGGCGATGTCCGCGTGCGTAAGCGCGCGGGCGAGCCGGGTGGGGGGAGGTAAGATATTGGGACAATTATCATAAGCTCCCCGCCTTCTTGAGCGCGTCGCCTTCCAGGCGATAGGTAGACCAACCCTCCACACGACGTGCGCCAAGGCTTTCATAGAAATCGATCGACGGCTTGTTCCAGTCGAGCACCGACCATTGCACGCCGCCGGCGCCCGCTTCGGTTGCGGTTTTTGCTAGATGGATCAGCAGTGCTTTGCCATACCCCTTGCCGCGAAACGCCGGGCGCACGAATAGGTCTTCCAAATAGATGGAGCGAACGGCAGCAAAACTGTTGTAGATCCAATACCAAGTCGCGATGCCCGCGGACGCATCGCCTTCAAAAGCTAGATCGCAACGGCACAAAGGTTCCGCAGAAAGATAATCGCGCGCAATGACGTCTTTGGTGACGTGGAATTTGCCGAGCAGCTTTTCGTAATCCGCGAGGTCGTAAAGCAGCGCGAAGATTGCATCTTCGTCGCCGGGTTTCGCGGGACGGATTGCGAATTGCACAACACCCCCTTCGGCCGCTACGCGGCCACTTCCCCCGCAAAATGCGTTGGCAGAAAACTACACAGCTACCGCCGCTTTGATATGCGGGTGGGATTGATAATTCTCAAGTTTGAAATGCTCAAATTTAAAGCTGAAAATGTCGTGCACCGCGGGATCGATGCGCATTGTCGGTAGCGGATAAGGCGTGCGCGACAGTTGTTCGCGCGCCTGCTCCAGATGATTGAGATAGAGATGCGCATCGCCGAAGGTATGGATGAACTCGCCGGGCTCCAGGCCCGTGACCTGCGCCACCATCAGCGTAAGCAAGGCATAGGATGCGATGTTGAACGGCACGCCAAGGAAAATATCCGCCGAACGCTGATAGAGCTGGCAGCTGAGCTTTCCGTTCGCGACATAGAACTGGAACAGGCAATGGCAGGGCGGCAGCGCCATCTTGGGCACATCGGCCGGATTCCAGGCGGTGACCATCAGGCGGCGCGAATCCGGATTGCTGCGAATGTCGTTTACGACATTTTCGATCTGGTCGATTGTGCCGCCTCGCCCGTCCGGCCAAGAGCGCCATTGCCGGCCATAGACCGGGCCGAGCTCGCCATTCTCGTCCGCCCATTCGTCCCAGATGGAGACGCCGCGTTCCTGCAGCCAATGCACATTGGTGTCGCCGCGCAGGAACCAAAGCAATTCGTAGACGATGGCTTTGAGAAACAGTTTTTTGGTGGTGACCATCGGGAAGCCATCGGCGAGGTCGAAGCGCATTTGATGGCCGAAGACGGAAAGTGTGCCGGTGCCCGTGCGATCGTGCTTCTCCACGCCGGTTTTCAGCACGCGTTCCATCAGGTCGAGATATTGGCGCATTGTGCTTCTGCCGATTCCGGACACAGTCTACTCTGCCCCCTGCCGGGCTCGCTATGCTCACCGACCTTCCCGTATCGGGGACGTGAAAAATATATCAGGCGTCCGCGGTCAGGAAAATCGTACGTTCCGCCACGCGCCGGTTGTAGAGACCTTGCACGACGACAAGCTGGCCGTCGACCGTCGCTTTGTCCCACATCAGAAAGGCATCGGCGGCCGCGGGAATATCGTTCGCGTTGAAGGAGCGCAAAACCGACGATGCCTTGAAGGCATTGGTGCCGATGTTGTAGGTCAGCGACAACATCGCAGCGGCCTGATGCAAGCTCGCTATGCGCTGCAGAAACGGAGCGATCGCCGCGCTTTTCTGGCTCATTTGGAAACTCAAATAACTTTCCGCTTCCGGCTCGGTGATCGGCGGGTCGTTCATCGTCACCGGTGTGCCGCTCGGATAGGTGATCGAACCATAGCCGATGGTCGGGATGCCGGCGGAATCTTTGTAGACCGCCGCGCTGAATCCCTCGAATTGCTTGATGAGCGGCATACAGAGCGGAAACACGGCGGTATCGCCGGGCCAATTGGGCATAGTTGGATTCTCCCGTTCCATCGAAATCGCGACAATGAATGGCAGCAACCCTAAAGCGCCACCAATAAACGTCCAGTCGCGGAGCGCCGCCATGTGCAAAGAAGCTTGGGGACAAGCGGTTTTGCGTTGCCCTTTAATTGTTAAGCCGCAGTCTCTATATTCACGGGGTCAAGCTTCGGCCTGACTATGGCGATAAACGACTGCGTAATAAGCGGCCCGGACCCGGGGGCGGTACCCGGCGCCTCCACCATTCGCCTTCTAGAAGAAGGCTCATGGGGGCGAAATAGGATCGACGGACGTGTAAAGGCAGTACTTTCGCTCGGTATGGTATCCGCCGTTATCGGGCTACTCGTATAGGTGCCAACGATAATGAAATGGCCCTCGCTGCCTAACTTCTAGTTAGACAAGCGCGGCTCGGGGGGTGCCGGGCAACAGAAACCCCCCACTATTCTCCGCTGGAGATATGCGCATTCACTTTCCTCCCCCGTTTCCGGTGGAGGTGCTGAGCGAGCACTTGCGAGTGAAGGGCATGCGAAGCGCTCGCCTCCCTCCCCGCCTTCGGCGGTACTCCCCCCGTAAACGCGGGGAGAAAGATATTTATGTTCGCCGCGCGAACCATACGAAGATTGCAGAGGCGACGACGACGCATCCGCCGAAGGTGACGGAATTGGCGACACCGAATTTCGTCGCCACCCAGCCGAGCAGCAACGAGCCCCAGGGCATCATACCGAGGAAGCTCTGCGTGTAATGCGAGATGACGCGGCCGCGATAACGCTCGCCGGCCGCGACCTGAATGATCGTGTTGGTGCTGCCGCCCAGCAGCATGAGGCTGGCCGCGGTCGGCAACAGAAGCAGCACGCTGAGCCACATCACATGGGAATGCGAGAAGGCGACCAGGCCGAGGCCGAAACAGCCGGACGCCAATACGGGCACGGTGTTGAGCCAGCGCTCGGGAATGCGGGAAATGCCATACGCCCCGATCAGCGCGCCCGCGCCGACACCGGCCATCAGCGTGCCGTAACTCGTGGCGTCGCCATGTAGCAGATCGCGCGCGAATGCGGGCATCAGCGAGAGATAGGCGGCGCCAAAACAAGACGAGACGCCGACCAGCATCAAACAGGTGCGGATCTGCGGGGAGGCCAGCGTGAAACGATAGCCCTCCAAAATCTCACGCAGAGGATGGACATGCGCATGCGGCGCTTTGGCGGGCAGCCGCATCAGAATGAGACTGGTCAACACGGCGGCAAAAGACAGCGCGTTGAGCGCGAAACACAATCCCTCGCCGACCACGGCGATCAAGGCGCCCGCCACCGAGGGCCCGATCACCCGTGCCAGATTGAACATGATGGAGTTGAGCGCGATGGCGTGGCGCAAATCTTCGCGCC
>CAWGHR010000082.1:0-123083 GCA_963822275.1 uncultured Alphaproteobacteria bacterium | reverse complement strand
GATAGCCGAAGTGGGATTGTATTCGCTGATCCTGGCGCTTTTTGTCTCGGCCATTCAGGGAAGCGTTCCCCTGATTGGGGCGGCGCGCGGGGATACGGCGTGGATGAATGTCGATCGCCCGGCGGCGTTTGCGCAGTTCTGCTTGGTGACGATTTCGTTCGGCTGCCTGATCTGGCTGCATGTGACGAGCGACTTCTCGGTCGTCAATGTTGTGGAGAACAGCCACACCGACAAACCGCTGATCTACAAAATCACCGGCGTGTGGGGCAATCACGAAGGCTCCATGATGCTGTGGACCTTCATCTTGGTCTTGTACGGCTTGGCGGTGTCGGTGTTCGGCCGCGACTTGCCGCCGGGATTGCGTGCCCGCGCCTTGGCGGTGCAGGGGATGATCGGATTTGGTTTTCTGCTGTTCATTCTTTTGACCTCCAACCCGTTTGTGCGCGTCGATCCCGCGCCCTTGAACGGCAATGGCCTTAATCCGCTGCTGCAGGATCCCGGTCTCGCGTTTCATCCCCCGTTTCTCTATCTGGGTTATGTCGGCTTCTCGATGGCGTTTTCCTTCGCCATTGCCGCGTTGATCGAGGGACGTGTCGATGCCGCCTGGGCGCGCTGGGTGCGTCCCTGGACGCTGGTGGCTTGGTGCGCCCTGACGCTGGGCGTCGCGATGGGGTCGTGGTGGTCCTATTACACGCTGGGCTGGGGCGGCTATTGGGCTTGGGACCCGGTGGAGAACGCTTCCTTCATGCCGTGGCTGGCCGGAACAGCGCTGCTGCATTCCTCCATCGTGGCGGAGAAGCGCGACACCATGAAATCCTGGACGATCTTCCTGGCGATCGTCACCTTTTCGCTGTCGCTGCTCGGAACCTTCCTGGTGCGCTCGGGCATCCTGACCTCGGTGCACTCCTTCGCCAACGATCCGGCGCGCGGCGCCTTCATCCTGACGCTGCTGATGGTCGTCACCGGGGGTTCGTCTGGTCCTCTATGCCTTCCGCGCGCCCTCCCTCAAAGGCGGTGGCCTGTTCACCCCGATCTCGCGCGAGGGTGGGCTGCTGTTCAACAATGTCGTTCTGGCGACGGCGGCGGGCACTGTGCTTCTGGGCACGTTGTATCCGCTCTTCGTCGATGCGCTGGGCCTGGGCAAAGTCTCGGTGGGGCCGCCTTACTTCAACATCGTGATCGTCCCCCTCGCGATCCCGCTCTTTCTGCTGATGGCGATCGGGCCGATGCTGTCGTGGAAACGCGGCAACCTGCCCGAAGCTTTGGCCAAGCTCAAATTCGCCTTCATCGCCACACTGGTGGCCATCCTCTCGACCTTGCTGATAGCGGGAGTGTCGTCGCGCTCGCTCTGGGCGTCGCTCGGATTTGGTCTGGCGGTGTGGCTACTGGCGGGCAGCTTTCTGGAATGGGCCGGGCGGGTGCGGCTGTTCCGCTCTCCACTTGGTGACTCATTCCATCGCGCGCTGCATTTGCCGCGTTCCAGCTATGGCATGACGTTCAGCCATATGGGCTTTGCGATCGTGCTGATCGGCGTGACGGGTTCGCTGGCATGGCAGAAAGAATATCTGCAGGTCATGCATCCCGGCGAAACCGCGACGGTGGCGGGCTATCGGGTCAACTTCATCGGGGTCGAAGAAAATCTTCAAGGGACCGAACTATGTCACCACCCGCGGGACGTTTATCGCCTCGAAGGACGGCCGTTTTGTATCGAAGCTTGAGCCCGAACGGCGCATGTTCACCAACCCGCCTCAACCCCTATCGACGGTCGCCATCCACACCAATCTGATCAGCGATCTTTATGTGGTGCTGGGCGAACCCAATGGCGATGGCGGCTATATCGTTCACATCTATCACAACCCGCTGATCCCCTGGCTGTTCTTCGGCGCTCTCTTGATGGTCTTTGGCGGGCTGGTATCGCTGACCGACCGGCATCACCGCATCGGCGCGCCGCTGCGCAGGCTGGGCGCGAAGATTGCGGCACCCGCGATGAACCTGGCTGCGCCTGCCGCCGTCAGCGCTTCCCGCCAAACCGAAGCGAGCAAGTGGTTGGTCCTATCTTCTGCCCTTGCTGGGCTTTGTTGTGCTGGTCGGATTTTTTATTTGGCGGCTCTATTTGGTGGGACAGGGCTTCGCGCCGAATTTGATCCCCTCGGTGATGATCAGCAAGCCGGCACCGAGCTTCGATCTGCCGCCTTTGATGGGCGGCGAGGCTGGGTTCAAGACGGAGGATCTCAAGGGCAAGGTCACGCTGGTGAACTTCTTTGCCTCTTGGTGCATCCCCTGCCGCGAGGAGCATGCCTATCTTCCCCTGATCAACCAGGCGGGCATCGCTCTGGTCGGCATCAATTACAAGGATAGGCCGATAGAGGCCAAAGCGTGGCTGGCGGAATTGGGCAATCCCTATCCGCGGATCGCCGTCGATGCGAACGGGCGCACCGGCATCGATTTTGGCGTCTATGGCGTTCCGGAGTCTTATTTGATCGACAAACAGGGGGTGATCCGCTTCAAGCAGATCGGTCCTTTAACCCCTGACGTCATCAAGAACCAAGTGATCCCCTTGGCGGAGAAATTGAGCAAGTGAGACGCTCTTTGCCGACATCCGCCTTGGCCTTGGCCGCCATCGTTTGGCTTGTGGCGGGTTCGGCCTTGGCCCTTCGTCCCGATGAGATGCTGTCCAATCCCAAGCTCGAACAACGCGCGCGCGCCATCGGCAAGGAACTGCGCTGTCTGGTTTGCCAGAACAAATCCATCGACAATTCCAATGCGGATTTGGCCCATGATCTCAGGGTCCTGGTGCGCCAGCGTGTGCTGGCCGGCGACAGTGACGAACAAGTCAAACAATATGTCGTGGCGCGCTACGGCAATTATGTCCTGTTAAAGCCGCCCTTCGATGCGGAGACGTATCTCTTGTGGTTTGGGCCGTTGATCCTGCTGCTTGGCGGGGTCGGTGCGGCAACACTGTATTATCGCCGCTCCGCCAATAGCGCGGAAGTCTTACCGCTCTCCGCCGAAGAGAGCCGGCGGGTGGCCGATCTGATCGGCGGAAACAATGGCGGAAACAGTACTATTGAGAACAAGGGAGCGTGACGATGTTGTGGCTCATCTTCGCGGTTTTAGCCCTTGCGATCATTGTCATTCTGGTTTTGCCGCTTTTGAAGCGATCCAATGGCGATGCCCCGCCGCGGGTCGATTACGACATCGTGGTCTATCGCGATCAGCTGGGTGAAATCGATCAAGAGATCGAGCGCGGACTATTGAGCGAGAGCGAGGCCGAAGCGGCCCGCGCCGAGATTCATCGCCGCATGCTCGCCGCCGAAGATGCCGAGCTCAAAGCGCCCTTCAAGCACTTGCCGAGCGATAGCCGCTATAGTCGCGTGAGCGCCATTGCCGCCATTGCCCTGATTGTGTCGCTGGGATCGGCGGTGATGTACAGCGTTCTTGGCCATCCGAACCTTCCGGGCAAACCCTATGCTTGGCGGCAAAAAAACGATCCCGACTTTGTCGTTGCGGCAACCGCGGAGAAACTGGCGGCGTTGCTGCAGAACAATCCCAGTGTTGGGGGATATCAGCGCCTCGGCCAAATCTATTTTGATGCCCACAATTACGAGCAGGCCGCCATTGCCGATCGCCGCGCCATCGAGCTCGGTGCCAATGATGCGGTTGTTTGGTCCGAACTGGGCGAAGCCGTGGTGATGACCAATGGCGGGGCGGTGATGCCCGAAGCCATGATGGCATTTACCAAGGCGCTCAGCATCGAGCCGCATAGCGAGCGCTCGCGGTTTTATATTGGTTTGGCCGAAGCGCAGATCGGCAATCTGAAACAGGCCGTCGCCATCTGGCGCGATCTCGAAAAAGACAGCCCACCCGATGCGCCTTGGCTGGTGATGCTGCGCGAACATATTGCGGCGTTCGGCAAGCAAGGGGGCTTCGATCCCGCCACGATCGCGCCGAACCCGCCCTCGGCCAGCACCTTGAATGTCGCCAACACCGCGATGTCGAACGCCTTGCATCTGGCGAGCCCCGGCAGTAGCGCACCGGCGGCTCTGCCGGCCAATGCCGCGCCCCCGGAAACCGGCGATCCCAGAGACACGATGATCAAGGCGATGGTGCAGAAGCTCGCCGATAAGATGGCGCAGAACCCAAGCGATGCGGAAGGCTGGAAGCGTCTGGCGCATGCTTACAATGTGCTGGACGAGAACGATAAGGCGCGCGCCGCCATCGACCATGCCGTCCGCCTCAAACCGGGCGATATCGATATCCAGTTGATCCTTGCCGAAACCCAGAAAGCCGCCGCGCCCAACGACGAGACGCCCCC
The DNA here is from genome assembly GCA_963822275.1 of uncultured Alphaproteobacteria bacterium. Lineage (GTDB taxonomy): Bacteria > Pseudomonadota > Alphaproteobacteria > Micropepsales > Micropepsaceae > Rhizomicrobium. The sequence goes on along the minus strand of CAWGHR010000082.1, from coordinate 118,768 downwards.
CGATTATATCGCCACCATGCGCAGTGTGCTGAAGCTCGATCCGGCCAATGCGCAGGCGCTCTATGCCGTGGGGCTAGCGGAACAGAAATCCGGCCATCCCGACCGCGCCCGCGCGATGTGGAACAAAGCGCTCGCCGCAATACCCCCCGACGATCCGCTGGCCGTCAGCATCCACAACCGGCTCAACGGCGGGTCTGGAGAATAATCGCAGCGATCCCCTGAGCGCCGTTCGAATATGCTAAAGCGTGATTGGTTGAAATTGAACCACATCTTCGTCATGGCCGCCCTTTCGAGGCGGCCATCCAGTCGGCGAACGTCCGTGAGCCGTAAACACTGGATGGCCGGGTCAAGTGCCCGGCCATGACGAAACATGGTTCCGATTTATCCGAGCAGGCTCTAACGCTGGGGCCGCAACGCCCCAGCATCAGGTTGAGCCTCTGCCTACTGAACTTTGAGATTCGTGGCGCGGATGGTGACCGTCGCCGCGCAGAACAATCCGGCGTCTTTAACCGCCGCAGCCGACGGCTCTCTGTATTTCAAAGTGATATTTTGGTGCGTTTTGCTGGCGCAAATTTGCGTGACGGGCGGTGCACCGGTGGGCGCATTGGCGTCGACCGTGCCGCAAATCACGGATCCGTCGAAGGAGGTCTGGGAAAGACGGGCGATCTGAAAGAAGTCCTTGTCCGTTTTCAGATAGAGGAAACCCACACCGTCGATTGTCTGGACATATTGAACGTTCTTGCCGTCGTTGCAGGTTGCGACCCAGGTTGCCGCGTTCGCCGCAGCAGCCGTTGACGCGGCCAGCGCCGCAATGAAAAGGAACTTGCGCATCGTGGGCTCCTCAATTCTCGGCGAAGGCGGACGCGCGAGGATCGCGCCGAGCGACGATTCCTCGAACGTGTGGCGGAATTGTACACCTGTGGTTGTCATTCATTTTCGAAATCCGCAGAAATCGCGCGGCTTTAGCGTCGCATGCGACCGGCTCGGCCCAACGTTCGCCACAGCCGGCCGCTTCGGGCTCGGGCAAGGGCAGCCGACGTTCAGACTAAACCATCGCGTCATCCTGGGGTCCGCGTCACGCCAAGGTGCGCGGCCGCTACGGGACAGCAATACAATTCCACCCTCCCCTTGAGGGAGGGTCGAATTGCGCAGCAATTCGGGGAGGGGTCATGCGGTGGTGAAAACCACCCCTCCCCGAAAAACTCTTCGCTCCGCTTGAGTTTTTCGACCCTCCCTCAAGGGGAGGGTCGAATCTTGTCGCAGCATGCGCAAATACGTTTGAACGTCCCCCGCTCTGGAGAAAACCGCAGGCGGATGCTCCGCGGCATTTATGTGCAAAAGGCGTCAGGAGTCCGACAAGCCGTTACTCAGAATACGCAATCCGTTGAGCGCAGACATTCATCCGTATCGACCTATGTCTTCGATACTTCACAACCCGGTATCTCAAGGCCGAATTGAAACGAGCGGACGTTACCTATATCGGCCAACACCGAACGAGAGCGCGGTGAATAGTATTGCGGTCCGCATTTTTCCCGGAAATTGATTAGACGTCCTCGTATTCCCTACGCATCACCCCTTTGTCACCGAGCAATCGTGGCGCAGCTATGTTTTCGCTTCCCCTACGGCGCGCAGTTCCGTCTCAGACAGTTCGGTCTTCTCAAATACCCACGCACTCGGCGAAAGCAGTCTTCGGCGTAAGCGCAGCATCACCCACTGAAATCCGGCGTGGAAGAGTGTAAGGAGGACACCCAAGAGGAACCCAACAACAAGGGTTGGCAGAATCGATCCGATTATTCCGTGGACTTTCACATTTGCCCACAAGAGCAATCCGCCAAGAATCACGAGAGTCGCGATATAGAAAGCATCAAGGAAGTTGAAAAGCCTTCGTGTGGTCAGCAACGATTTCCGCAGGATTGGGGCGCCGTTGTCTTTAATTGCGCCAATCAACCGCACGTCATATGGATTGGGCGCGGTATGAAGTACCGATATCAGCGCACCCTTGCCTCGTTCTATAGATGTGACGGAAATTGCCGCAGAATCTAAGCCTAGTTCTTTTGTGGGAGACACCATAACCGCTGGCCCGTCGACCTTCAGCAAGGTTACGCCCAACACGCGGCATTCCTTTGGGACCCATACTGCAAGCGGGGCACCTGGCGGAATGTCGTCGGAAGTTATCGCCGAATTTCCGGCATTCCAGAAATAAATCTGCGTCTCGGATAGGACGCCAATGTCACAACCCTCAAAGCGAATGTCTAGGTTCGGAATGCTACGAGACTTTTGATTTACGATATTCGAACCCTTTAATCTGAAAGCAAGGCTCTTGCGCGTGGGATTCTTTCTGCTTGCGTAGATGGCGTACCCAAACCCTGCCGCGCCAAACAGAATTGATATCAGGTTTGCGTCCGGCCCACTCAGGAACCGGCTTAATAAGCTGTTGCTGTCAATCATTTCAATCTGAGCCCACTTGGGAGTGAATACGAAATATTCACTGACGGCATTTTATGTAACTAGGGTCCTAACTCCAATGCATCGAGTAACCGCCAGTGGTGCATCTTGCCCCACCCTAAAGGGCCACTTTTTCGCGGGGCACGCAATTTCCAAACGTTCTTGGACCGGGCATAGGGCGTACTATTGTCGTGTGATCAATTGCGGCCGACCGAGAAAAGAGTGCCCCCCGATACTTCGTAAGGGCACACTTTGCTCGCCGCAACTATTCGGGCGCCTAATCGTGTACACCTTGCGAGTCGTATAGGTTATCCTATGAGGGAGAACGCGAAAATGACCGCTCCATCCGGTGAAACCGGACCCACATCTGACAGCATGGCAGAGCTACACTCACGGACAATAATGCCAGCACCAGGGCCGCGGTCGAGGCCTACCGTTGCAGAATTTCTTGCCGCAGTTTCCGCTGTAGGGGTCGGTCTCGGTTTTGTATTCTTGGTCGGCGTATGCAGTCAGCTTGAGTGGCGTCTTCTGCAATTTGCAGGTCCTCAGGATTTTCTGTCGGTGGCCTGCACCTTCGTATTCGCCATATTCATATTCGCGATAGGCTACGCGTCGTACAGTGAACACGGTGCGCAAGGGTCGTTCTTCTGGATCGTGCTTAGATATTTCGAAGCCGACTATCCGCCGATTACGCCATCCGAGGCTAGAACGCATCGCGTTGTTCGGAATATCGCGATGGCCACTCTGGCGTTGCCGTTGATAATGGTCCTCATATCATTTGCGTTGGTCCTGACTCCGGTCTGGCAAATTAATTGGAAACCTCCTTCAGACTATCTGTCTAGCAATTGGGTACTGCTGAGTTCGCTGCCATTTCTTATCATCACTTTCTTACACAAAATCGCCCTTGAAAGAAAAGCCGTTGAGCGAAGATTCACGGCGCTAAAGGGACTGCTGATAATTGGGACCATTGTTGTGTTCGTGTACGGCAGATTTTACGGGCTCGAAGCAGCTGAAACTCAGAAGGACAACATCATTCTTCATATGGCGAATGGGCGCCAAATTCGAGCTGTTCTTGTCTACAAGTTCTCATCTGATTTTGCGATTCGGTATGTGGGCGATGATACAATCCACATGGTGCCTGAACATGAAGTGACTTCTATCGACCTGCTGCAGTAACGCTAGGAGCGTGAGTTACTTAGTGTCGAGCTCGTTCCCAAGTATCGATGCGAATGCCGCAAAACTGATTGCGCAACGCTTGGCACGGTAAGCTTCGGACGGATAGACACGTAGGTAGAATCGCCGGGATTAGGATCGAAGCCGTTGGTCAATTCCAAGCCAACAACCCAGACTGCCAACCTAATCGCAAGCTCATGTGTGCCGACCCGGTGGCGTACCTTTCCCCGCAGATAACCCTCCCTCGGGCAATTCATCACAGTACTTCGTCCGCACGCGCCTAGCACCGCTTTGGCACGCTCCGATGGCTTTTGTGGCAGGTCTTGAACACCAGGGCCGGCTCGCTCATCCGCATGACCTGCATGAGGGTGAGGTTTTTTGCGTCTTTGGAAAGTGAGAAGTGTTGAGCCATAGGCTTCACATACGTCCTATATGTGTTATATATGACGCCTAAAGGCCACTTGCGCCACCATAAACGGCTAGATATACTCCCTAGGTGTCATATCTGACCTGTGAGGACTGCATGGCTGGTTTTGCGAAGAATGAGGCGGAAATAGCGGAGCGGGTTTCCCGATATCTCAAGGCCGAACTAAAACGAGCGGATGTTACTTATGCGGGGCTGGCCGAACGGCTGGCCAAGCACGGCCTAAAGGGCGAGACGGTCGATTCTATCAAGGCAAAGTTAATGCGAGGGACATTCCCCGCAACGTTCTTGTTGGCCTGTTTAGCAGCCCTAGAGCTTGAGGGCATACATTTAGAGGACATCTGAGCGGTCACTTTATATGGTCTACGGCGATATCTTTCTCTTCAACCCAAGAAATTGCGTCGTCGCGCGCGACATATGTTCTCTGCGACGCGTATCCATAATCTTCCGTAGCTGATGGAATTTTCCGAGCCTTGATGGCCTCCACCAGAAGACGGAGATATGCGGTTGATTGAGGGTCGCCGTTCCTGGACGTCGGATCAGTGCGCGCAAGAATCCTTGAAAACTCGTCAGTCGTATATCTGGTCCTAAGCTTCCATGGTGCCCAATCAATTGAGGCAACGGTTGAAATCGCTTCGGTGGGCATCGCATCACGCGATTGATCTTTATTTGAACGCCAAACTCGATACTGCGCAAGAATGGACATGACGATGGCAACGGTCACAAGCGCGACCATCGCCAGACCAAACCAGCCAAACCATTGCCAAAACCACCAAAGGCGCGAAGCCAGCCACATCATCGCGGCTGGAATCCCGACCAAGATGGCAGTCCAAAAAACAATCCGTCCGTAATGATCCGGGATCGCTTCGTAGGCCGATTTGAGGTGCTTAAGTCCCACCGCCATTCCCGATTTCTACCATGAGTCCCCGTCATGGTGCATTTGCACCATAATACCTGGATTGATTCCGCCCTTATGGGCGTATGGGAGGTAGGGGATGCTGAATCGCGCGATGCATTGGATAGGTCCTCGCAACCGCAAGATTCTGGCGTGGGAATTTTTCGTATTTGTCCTTGTTTACTTGGCTTTAGCCGCAACATTAGCGACCTCGTACCAACAATGCGCAGCCGACCGCGAGGGCACCAATAGCCGCCAAGAACAACCCGGCCCTAAGGATAACGCGGCCACTTTCTTCGTGTGTGAAATCGCCACCATTGACGCCAACAGTACTTTGTTGACTGCCGTTGCCACCGTTTTTATTGCTGCTTTCACGCTCACCCTGTGGCTTGCCACTACCGATCAGGGGCGTCTTACTCGCGAAGCCATCGACGACGCCAAGAGGTCTAGCGAACGCCAATTGCGGGCTTATGTGCATTTCGCAATGAAGCCAACACAACCGATCACTACTTCTAGCGAGAAAGAATCGTCTACCGAGGTTTTCTTCGAGAACACTGGTCAAACTCCTGCCCTCGATGTTGTCACTCGCGGGACGCTCGACATCCTCCCATTCCCGGCTCCTTGTCCTTTCCCAGAACCAATTCGGACGCGTGAGTTTTCTAAGTACATTCTGCACGCCGGGCAGTCTCCGTGGACGACCCCTATCACCTCCGACCGCATTTTCTCCAAGGACGAACTCGCGATGATGTACGAAAGCAAAACTCATCGCCTCTACCTTTTCGGCGAGGTGCGTTATCGCGATATTTTCGGGAAAGAACACTTCACCAAATTCAGGATGGTAAACAACGTCAAACCCCGCACTGACCGCTTCACCTTTTGCAGTGAAGGAAACGAGACTGACGACTAACGCGACTACCGCCGCCCAGCGGGTCACTTGAGACCTCGGTGGCGTTTGCGCCATAATACCGAAATACTGGCGACCCCGGGAAGACTCGAACTTCCGGCCTACGGTTTAGGAAACCGCCGCTCTATCCAGCTGAGCTACGGGGTCGCGTGGGCGGGAAACTGCCTCCAACAACGGCTCTTGGCAAGGCCGCTCAATGTGTCATGGGCCTGTCGTCGATCCACAGCCAGCGGGTGCGGTTCATGTCGCGGACATTCGCAATCCAGCCTTTGACCCGCGGATTCACCAGATCGCGCGTCACCATGAAATAAGCCGGCACCCACGCATAATCGCCGAGCGCCAAATCTTCGGCTTGCTGCATGAGGGCGCCTCGCGCACGGCGATCGGCGGTCATCTGCGCCGCATCGAGCAAGGCGTCGTATTTCGGATTGGCATAACCGCCGTAATTTTCGCCGCTCCCCGAACGCAACAAGTCGAGGAAATTGCTGGCATCGTTGAAATCGGCGATCCAAGAGGGAAAGGCGATATCGAAATCGTGGTCCTGGACCATCTGCTGGAAAACTTGGCCTTCCACCGCAACGATCGCAAGCTCGATGCCGATTTTCGCCATCATCGCTTGGGTTGCCACCGCGTTGCGCAAAGAGTCGGGATTGGTGGTGGTGAGATAATTCAAACGCAGTTTGTGCGCCGGGCCGTACCTCATTTCGCGCATCAAAGCCCGCGCCTTGGTAAGGCGCTTTTGGGTGGATAAGGCGTGAAACCACAGCGCGCCCGTGCCGGGATAATTCGCCACGCCCGGCGGCACGATGCGATAGGCGGGCGTTTCGCCGACGCGATGAATTTTGCCGGTGAGGACTTCGCGGTCATAGGCAAGGTTGACGGCTTCGCGCAAGCGGATGTCTTGAAACGGCTTGCGCGCGAAATTCATCGCCAGATAAGCCAGGCCCAAATAGGGGGCGACTTGCAAGGATTGCGGCCTATGCGAGCGGATCCAATCGATCTGCTGGGTGGGGAATTGATAAAGCGTGTCCAGCTGGCCGGCGCGGAACTGCCGCAATCCCGATTGCAAATCCGCGGTCTGGAAATAATTCACCGTGCCGATCCGCACACGTGCCGCATCGTAGAACAGCGGGTTTTTCACCAAGGTGATGTGATCGCCCACAATCCATTCCGTCACGATATACGGACCGTTGCCGACATAATGTTTGGGTTTGGTCCAGCCATCGCCGAATTTCAGATAGACGTGGCGCGGAATGGGCCAGGCGACCTGATGGTCCATCAGTTCGGGCAGATAGGCGGCGGGATGTTCGAGGGTGATCGCCAGCGTCTTGTCGTCCGGCGCCGCAATGCCAAGGGCAGAGGGCGGAAGTTTGCCGGCACTGATCGCCCGCGCGTTCTTCACGACCCAAAGATTATAGGCATAGGGTGCCGCGGTTTTCGGATCGATGAGACGGCGCCAGGCGAAAACAAAATCGCTTGCCGTCACCGGCACGCCGTCCGACCACAGATGATGGCGCAAATGGAATGTCCAGCGTAGCCCATCGGGGGAGACCTCCCAATGCGTTGCGGCGCCGGGGATGGGTTCGGCGCGCGGACCCTCCGTCGTCAGACCCATGATCATGTCGCCCACCACCCAGGACTCCCAGGTTCCTTGCACGAAGGCGGGATCGAGGCTCTTGATATCCGGACCGTTGCCCCGATTGAGGACGGGACCGGGCGTTTCCTTTGCCGGCGAACAACTCAACAAAGCGACAGAGGCGAGGGCGATCAGACAGGCGCGTGCACCATTAAACGATGGGGACGCTGCGATCGAGCGAGAGGTAACGGGTGCGGTTGATGTTGACGTTATTGTTCACCCAGCCCTTAACCTGACGCGAAACCAAATCGCGCGTCACGCCGAAATATACCGGCGCGATCGGCACATCGTCGAGCATCAATTGCTCGGCTTGTTGCAGGACGGCGGCGCGGGCGAGGGGATCGCTGATGCGATCGGATCGGTCGATCAGCGAATCATAGGCCGGGTTGCGGTAGTCGCCGTAATTGAGATCGCTGGTCGAGCTTTGCAGCAGGAACAGAAAATCTTTCGGATCGCGGTAATCGGCCACCCATCCCACCCAGCCGACCGCAAAATCGCGCTTGCGCATGGTGTCGTACTGAACCTGGCTTTCCGAAGGAATGATGCGCACCTCGCAGCCGACCTCGCGCCACATCTCCTGCAGCGCCACGGCGACCAGCTTGGCCTCGGTCGCGTTCGTTGTGTTGTAGTCGAAGACGAGCGGATTGCCGGTGCCGAATCCCGCTTGCGACAACAACCATTTCGCTTTTGCGCTACGCTCCGCTTGCGCCTGGAACGGCAATTTCGCACTCTTCCCGTATCCGGGCATATCCGGCGGTACAAAGCTATAGGCGGGCTGCTCGCCGCCGCGCATGACGTCGCGGCAAATGATTTCGCGATCGATGGCGAGCGAGAGGGCGCGGCGCACGCGGATATCGTCGAACGGTTTGCGCAGAAGATTGAACTGCACATACTGCGTCAGCATATAAAGATGAACATGCATTTCGCGCGGCATTGTGGTCTGCAGCCACTGCACCTGTTGCGGCGCCAAGGTGTCCGTCAGAACGTCGAACTCGCCCCCGCGAAACCGCTTGACGGCGGCGGACGCATCTTGCGTCGGATAGAAATAGACGTTGCGGATCGCCACATCGTCGTGCGCATAGAAATGCGGATTCTTGACGAGATGGATGTGATCGTTGGACACCCATTCCACGAGCTTATAGGGGCCGTTCGATACCGCGTTCTGCGGCATGATCCAGGCATCGCCGTATTTCTCGACCACATGGCGCGGCACGGGAAAGGTTGCGTAATGCGTCAAAAGCTGGGTCAGATAAGGAACCTGATAATTGAACGTCATCTCCAGCGTGCGGTCGTCCAATGCCTTTACGCCCACACTCCGCGGCGGCAACTTGCCTTCGGCGGCTTGTTGCATGTTTGTAATCGGATACAAAATGGCGACATATTGCGACGCCGTTTTGGGATCGGCGATGCGGCGGAACGCAAAGACAAAATCATGCGCCGTCACCGGCGTGCCGTCCGACCAATGGTGGTCGCGAATTTTGAACGTATAGACGAGGCCGTCCGCGCTAACGGCATAGCTCTCCGCCGCACCGAGTACCGGCTTGGCGGCGGCGTCTTCCGTCATCAAGCCCAGAAACATATCGCCGACAATATTGTTTTCCCAGGTCCCTTGAATCTTATGAGGGTCGAGCGAATCCGGCTCCGCTCCATTGCCGCGTTGCAATGTCGCGCCATCGGTCGTCGCTACAAAGATTTCGCCCGGACCGCCGCGCATCGATACCGCGAAAACCGCCGCCGTTGCCGCGACACCACCCGCCAAAGTGGCCCGCCGGGTTAATTTGGCCCGTATTGGGTCCGTCATCTCTTGCTCCGGTCTCGCGTGTTTGGTTTGGTTGTCGTATTATCGCTCGCTGGTCGGGTCCTGCGTCGCCGCAACGGGGAGAAACAATCGTGAAATTGCGTTCGCTGGCCGCGATGGCCGTTGTAGTTTTCGCTATGCAAGCCGCCGAAGCGGCCGATGACGTCACCGCCGAGCTCAACAAATGCGCGGCCGTAACGGATAGCCTGGCCCGTCTTGTCTGTTACGACCAGCTTGCGGCGCGAACGAAGAATATGCAGCCGCCGGCTGTTGTTCAGGCGCCCGCTCCGGTCGCTGCGCCGGCTGTCGCTGAGGCACCTGCCGCTCCGCCGGCCCCGGCGAGCGTTGCGCAGGCCCCCGCAGCGCCGCCCCCCGCCAAGGAGGATGCATCCTGGTTCGGGATCAGCCAGTGGTTCGGCGGTAACGCAGCCCCAGAGCAGCAAAAAACGCCCGCACAATTCGGCAGCGAGAACCTTCCCGCCCCGCCTGTCGCGTCTGGCGCCGCTCCTGCCGAACCGCTCGACAGCATCACGGCGGACGTGTCGGATGTCGCATTCGGTTATTTCGGCCGGTTTACCGTTTTCCTGGCTAATGGGCAGATTTGGCAGCAAATCCAGGGCGACACCGCCATCGCCAAGTTCAGCAAACACGACAAGAACAGCGTCACGATTTCGCGTGGCGCGCTTGGCAGTTACAATCTCACGATTGAGGGTCATGCGGGCCTGTTCAAAGTCAAACGTCTCAAGTGAGCATCGCGTCGTGCTCGGCCACCAAATGGCCGGGCGCGACTTCGATGAGCTGCGGGCGGTATTGTTCGGCGTCTGCATCGTCGATCAGCTTCGATTGCAAGAAAGTTAGCTGCGCACGTGCATCGAGCGGCGAGGGCAGCTCGCCCGACAGTGTGGTGTGTACCTTGGCGCGTTCCACGCGGGGATCGGGCACCGGCACAGCGGCGATCAGCGCCTTGGTATAAGGGATGCCGCGGATCGGCATAGATCTGATCGCGGTCGGCAAATTCCACGACTCGCCCCAGATAGAGCACCATGACGCGGTGAGCGACCTGTCGCACGACCGCCAAATCGTGGCTGATGAAGATCAGCGCCATTCCGGTTTGGGACTGCAGTTCCTTAATCAACGAGACGATCTGGCCGCGGATCGAGACATCGAGAGCGCTGACGGCTTCGTCGCAGATCACCAGTTTCGGTTCGATGATCATGGCGCGCGCGATGCCGACGCGCTGGTTCTGTCCGCCCGAGAACTCATGCGGATAGCGGTTGATCCAGGCGGGATCGAGACCGACGCGCGCCATGATCTTCTTGACGCGGCTCGCAACCTCATCGCGGCGTCAGTTGGGGCATCAGGGTGCGCAAGCGGTTCGGCGATCGATTGGCCGATCGTCATGCGCGGGTCGAGGCTGGCCAGCGGATCCTGGAAAACGATCTGCAATTCCTTGCGCAGTTTGCGCATCTCGTCCCGGCGATGAGCGTCGAGATCGCGGCCCAACCAAACCACCGAGCCGGCGGTGCGCGGCAGAAGCTGCAGAATGGCGCGCGCCAAGGTCGATTTTCCGCAGCCGGATTCGCCGACGATACCCAGTGTTTCGCCTTGGCGCAGCGTGAAGCTCACGCCGTCGACTGCGCGCAGCGGTTTGACCAGCCAAGGCAACACGTGAATCGGGAAATGCACTTTGAGGTCGATCGACTTCGAGCAGCTTGGCCGCTTTTTGCGGCGGCTCCGCCGGTGAAATATCGTTCTTCTCGCCGAAGTGCGGCATCGCCTTGAGCAGCAGTTTGGTGTGGGCATGTCGCGGACGGTAGAAGATTTCTTCGACCGGTCCGGCCTCGACGATTTCGCCTTGGCGCATGACCTGCACGCGATCGGCAATGCCGGCGATCACGCCCATGTCGTGGGAGATCATCACGATCGAGGTCTTCAGCTCGGCTCTCAGCTCGCGCATGATCTCCAGAATCTGCGCCTGCACCGTCACGTCCAGCGCGGTTGTGGGCTCGTCCGCGATCAGAAGATCGGGACCGCTGACGGTGGCCATCGCGATCATCACCCGCTGACGCATGCCGCCGGACAGTTCGTGCGGATATTGCCGCATGCGCTGGCGCGCTTCCGGGATGCGCACGATCTGAAGAATCTCGAGCGCGCGCCTTTCCGCTTCTTCATGCGGAATGCGGTGATGGAGGCGAAGTCCCTCCATGATTTGCGCGCCGATGGTCATGTGCGGCGTCAGGGAGGTCAGCGGGTCCTGGAAGATCATGGTGATGCGCGAACCGCGTACGCGATTGAGCCGGCTTTGCGAGAGTCCGATGAGTTCTTTGCCGCGATACTTCACGCTGCCGCTGGCGCGCCCATTGCCCGATAACAATCCCATCATGGCCAGAAACAGCTGGCTTTTTCCCGATCCGGATTCGCCGACCACGCCCAGACACTCGCCTTCGGCGATGTCGAAACTGGCGTTCTTGACCGCATGCACGTCACCGTCATGCGTGGAGAATCGCACATTGAGATTGCGAACTTCCAGAATCGACTCTTTCATGGTTCAGCGGTCCTTCGGATCCAATGCGTCGCGCAGACCGTCGCCGATGAAATTGAAGCAGAACAGCGTCACCGCCATGAACGGCGCCGGGAAGATCAGCAGCCAGGGCGCGATTTCCATCTGATTGGCGCCGTCGCAGATCAACACGCCCCAAGAGGTCAAGCGGCTCCTGCACGCCCAGCCCAAGGAACGACAGAAAACTCTCGGCCAGAATCACGTTCGGGATTGTCAGCGTGACATAGACGATCACCGGTCCCAGCACATTGGGAATGATGTGGCGCATGATGATCGCCGCCGGCCCGACGCCGCCGGCGCGCGCCGCTTCGATGAATTCCTTGTGTTTGATCGATAGGGTTTGACCGCGCACGATCCGCGCCATGGTCAGCCATTCCACCGCGCCGATCGCGACGAACAGCAGCAGAAAGTTGCGGTGAAAGATCACCATCAGGATGATGACGAAGAAGATGAAAGGCAGAGAATAGAGGATGTCGACGAAGCGCATCATCAATTCGTCGACGGTGCCCGCCGATATAGCCGGCGACGGCGCCATAGAATACGCCGATCATCAGGCTCACCAATGTCGCCACGACACCGACCGCCAGCGATACGCGCGCGCCGTAAAGCACGCGCACGAACAGATCCCGCCCGACGGAATCCGTTCCGAACCAATGCGTGCCGCCGGCGCTGCACATGACGCTTTCGTCCGGCCACCAGCGCGGCGCGCAAGAGACCAGATTCCAGTTCTGCGCCTCGAAGCTGTATTGCGACAGCAGGGGCGCGGAGATCGCCATCACTGCAATAAGGCCAAGAAGTGCCATGCTGACGACGGCTGCGCGGTTGGAGAATAGCCGGCGGCGTGCGTCGACCCACAAGCTGCGGCCGCGCAATTCCGTGGCGTTGGCGAGCGCTGCGGCGTTTTCCAAATTATGCGCGACGATGCTCATCGTTTGTAGCTCACGCGCGGATCGAGAACGGCATAGAGCAGATCGGCAATCAGGTTCAGGGCAATGACAAAAACCGCATAGACGATGATGACGCCCATCATCAGCGTATAGTCCCGGTCGACCGCCGCATTGACGAAATAGCGGCCGATACCCGGGACACCGAATATCTGCTCGACGATCAACGAGCCGGTCAGCAAGGTCGCGACCGCGGGCCCGAGATAACTCACCAGCGGCAACAATGAAGCGCGCAGCACATGGCGCAAAAGGATGAGATGCTCCGGCACGCCTTTGGCGCGCGCCGTGCGGACATAATTGGAGTGCAGCACTTCGATCGTGCTGCCGCGCACCAAGCGCGCGATCATCGCGATCTGCGGCAATGCCAGCACGGTCACGGGCAGGATCATGTTGCGCAAGGCGCCGCCATGCCAACCGCCCACCGGCAGCGTCAAATCCATGCCGAATATATGCACGCCATAAATCCCGAAGATCAGCGTAAGAATCGGCGCCGTGACGAAGGTGGGTATGGTGATGCCGATCATCGCCAGCGTCATCACGCCGTAATCGCTGGCCTGATTCTGGTTCAGCGCCGCAACGGTGCCGAGCGAGATACCGAAGATGATGGCGATGATCATCGCCGCCGCGCCCAATTTCGCGCTCACGGGCAAACCCGCCTCGATCAATTCGCTGACCGTGAAATCCTTGGTTTTGTATGATGGACCAAGATCGAATTGCACCAGCTTACCGAGATAGATCGCATATTGCTCGAGGGCCGGTTTGTCGAGGTTATAGGCCGCTTTGATGTTGCGTTCGATCTCGGGCGGCAAATGGCGGTTGGCGTCGAACGGACCGCCGGGCGCCAGCCGCATCATGAAAAACGTGAACGTGATGATGATGAAGAGTGTGGGCAGCGCACCCAGGAAGCGTCGAACAGCGTAAGAAAGCATCTGGAACTCTTCCCGCGAAACGCGCAGACAAAGAATCAAGGAGTCGTCCAACGTCGGCGAGCAACACATTCATGTCAATGTAGCGAGGCCTTAGTTTGCATACTGTTCGTGAAAGAATTGGAAATCCGCGCAAAAAACATTGCTCAATAGACGAGCAAAATATTGTGTAAACTGCCCTCGAAAACGTCATCATCGGTTGGAAATATTGTTCGCCTGACAGCGCAGTCACATGCCGACTAATTTCCGCAAATTATCTGCGGGGCCTGCAGCAATTTTCGTAAAGCACAACCGCACGTAACGCGAACGGCGACAAAACTTATTTTTGTTGTGATTGCCAGATTTGCCAGCGCGCATCGACATCGGCGCCGTGCAATCGCCACCACTCGTCGTCGACGGCGAAGGCCGTTGCCATTCTATTTCCTTCGGTCGGAAGAAACTGTGCCATTTCGATATCCAATTCGGGGTGCATCCCGACATAACGCAGCGCACTACGGCGCGCCGGACCATAGGGCACCCAATCCGCCACCGCCGCGAGATTTTGCGCCTGCGTGGCAAAACGAATGAAATCCATCGCCAATTTGCGCTTGGGGTCGCCTTTGGGGATGCCGAAGGCTTCGAATTCGTAGAGCTGACGATCCCAAACCACGCCCAATCGCGTGCCGTGTGTCGCCGCATCGAAAATATCGCCGTTGAGGATGGTCGACATCGTCGCGCGCCCGTCGCTCAGGATCAGCCAGGGCGGATCGTTGTCGGTCCACCAAACGAGATTCCCCTTGAGGGTGGAGAGTTTGGCCAGTGCACGATCTATTCCTTGCGGCGTGGACAGAGCGTCGTAAATCTGCGCCGGCGGCACGCCATCGGCCAGCAGCGCCATCTCGAGATTGAGCTTACCGTTCGAGCGGTGCATGGCACGCTTGCCGGGAAATCTTTGCAGATCGAAAAAGTCGGCGATGGTGGTGGGTCGCGTACCGGTCAAATGATGCGGATCATAGGCGATGACTTGGCTGTAGATCACGCTGCCGATCCAGCAAGGACCGATAGCGCCCGGTGCAAAATCGCTCAGCGGCGGCTCGCCGTCTGGTCCCGGGGGAAGCGACGACGCATCCATCGGTTCCAGCAAGCCCTGATGACAAGCGGCGACGGCGTCCGGCAATTCGAGGTCGATCACATCCCAATCGTAATGTCTTGGAAGCGACCACCCGGGCAAGGTCGGCCGTGCCGCCGTCATAGATCGAAACCCGCATATCGGCGCCGCTGCGATTGCCGAATGGCTGCAACATCGCGCGGGCCTGCGCATTGCCATAAGGGCCGGCCCAGGTGGCGACCGTGAGCAACGGGCTGGTGCGCGACAGAGAGAGATAGCCGAACAGTCCGACAATCGGCAGAGAGGGCCACGCCGACCCAGACCGCATACGTCCAAGGTTTCATCGAAATGTTTCCTCAATGGATGCCGAACATGTTCTTCAACACGTCGGCAGTGTTCTTTTTCTTCTTTTTTGCGGGGTTTTGATCCTGCGACTTGTTGCCGCCGCCAAACAGGCCTTTGAACGGCGCCCGGCCATTCTCCAGATTGTGCAGCACGCCATTCACGACACCTGTCAGATCCGGCGCGTAATGGACGTGATCCCACGAGCCTTTGATGCGGAAGGGGATGCTGATGCTCGATCGTCTCCATGCTCGCTTTGGGTACGACGCGCAAATCCAGGGTGCGGTTGCCGATGCCGATATCGCCGGCCCCCGTCATCTGCAGCAGCGGACCCGAGAGAGTGAAATCCTTCGTGGTGAGGACGCCGTGGGCAATAACAAAACTGGCGCTCATGTTGTGAAAATCGGTGCTCGCCACGTGCCGGTCGCGCCACCCAAACAGCTCCGTATGCGTGCGCGCCACGGCGCCGAGATCGACGCCATGGATCCGGCCCTGGCAGACGGCAATGGAGCCTTTTCCCGACAGATCATGCATCACCGTCGTCGGCGTTCGTGCCCGACGAGGCGACATCCAGCGCGATCGATCCCGTGCCCTCGATGCGATCGACGCCCATCGTATCGTTGAGGAATGGTCGCAACGCGATGTGATCAAATTTCAAAGCATTGCGAAAGCGGGGGACGGCGCCGCTCGCGTCGACGGCAAGTTGCGCCCGGCCGGTGCCGCCATAAAGCGCGATGGAGTCGAGCTGCGCCATAAGCGCGGCGTTCTTGAGTGCGAGAAGTCCGACCGTATGTCCCAAATGCAGATTGCGCAGATGCAGCGCGCCAATGTCCAAAGCGAGATCCGCGTTCGCCTCTTTCAGCCATGCCAGATTGATCTGTGCTTTGCTCCATCCGGGATCCGGTTTTCGCGCCGGCGCCGACTTATGACCGGTCGTCTGCAGATAAGGATTGAGATCCAGATGATCGATCCACAGCGCGCCGTTTACCTCGGTCGGGGTGCCCTGCGCATCGATGGAAAGTTTGCCTCGCATATTGGCGCCGTCCAGCGACAGCTTAATCGGGTCCAGCGTCGTGATCTTGTCCTTCGAGGTGAAACGCCCTTCCAAGGACAAGGGACCGAGGCCTCCGCCCGACGGAATTTTCTCACCCAGCCACTAGCGCCATGCTGCGCAGCGACGAGGTGTCGAGCTTTGCGCTGCCGTCGACCGTTCCATCCGGCACCAAATTGCCCTTGAAGCTCAGCTGCATCAGATCGGAGGTCAGCGAAATATCGACCGCGGTCGGTTCGTCGCTCAGAAGCGCCTTGACGGTGACGACCCGGCCTTCGAAATCGATGCGGCGGTCGGCAACGCTAAGATTGCCCTCCATCGACACCGGCTGGTCCAGGCGGGTGATGGCGATGTTGGCGTTCACGTGATCGAGGACGCGCTGGACGCCGGTGCGGGCATTGGAATAGGCGACGCGGCCGTCGTTGATCTTGATGCCGGAGAATTGGGTGTCCATGGGCAGCGTGACCGAACTGCCATGCGCGGTGCCCGCGGTTTTGCTCTTCGCAAAGGTCCAGTTCGACTGGCCCTTGCGTCGACCTCCAGCTCGATATCGGGCTGGTCCAGCACGATTTGCTCGATTTCCAGATGACCGCTCAGCAGCGGCAGAAACTGGATCGCAAGCTTGATGTCGCCGACCCTTGCCATGGCGGCCGCGCGCCCGCCCGGCATATTGGCAAAGGTGACCTGTTCGGCGCGCAGACCGAAATGCGGGAACAGCATCAGGCGCAGCGGCCCTTCGATATGCAGAGACCGGCCGGTGGCGTGTGTGGCGGCGGTCTCGAGGCGGACGCGGTAGGCGTCCATCGGCACGACAAAAGGCAGAGCCAGAATGACCGCCACCAGGGCGCCGGCGCCGATCAACCCGTATCGCAAGCCCTTGTTCATGGGCGTAATCATACCGTCGCGCGCGGCCTGCGCCAGCCTGTCTGCCGCTGCTTTAGAGCCCCCTAGTCTTACGCCGGGATGATGGCCAAAAATGGGCAAAATGGAGTACCTTGCTTTTGACGGGGGCCGCTCTTAGGTTCCGGCCCCTTGCGCGTGCAGCTGTAGCTCAGTTGGTTAGAGCGCCGGATTGTGGATCCGGAGGTCGGCGGTTCGAACCCACCCAGCTGTACCAGTCTCCGCTGCGGCGCGTCCGCTCGCTGGTGCTACGGACCGGGTGGGCAGGCCACCTAACTTCGATAAAGTGAGAGGTGCCTCCGCAGTCCGACAGGGCGAGCGCGGACCGCCCCTGCGTAGCTTCTCGGCCAGCCCAATGCGCGAAGATGCGGTGCTTTGGCGCGTATGGCGTTCATGACTCCCGTACTGGTTGATCTATAGTCTTGGGCGCGCTTCGATTCCTCAGGAACTCCCAGCGCATGCGGTCCGCGGTTCGCTGACTGTTGGCAGTTTTCCCCGGGAGGTCACGATGGCCTTTATGAAATGGACCAGTGATATGAGCGTCGGCGTGGCGCTGCTCGATTCGGAACACAAACAACTCATCAAGATTATCAACGAGCTTTACGAAGGCATGTCGACCGGATCGGCCAAATCGGTTCTGAAAAAAGTGTTCGGCGCGATGGTCGCTTACACGGGCGAACACTTCGCCCATGAGGAACAATTCTTCGAGCAAACCCAGTATCCACTGGCGGGGGAACACAAAGCCCAACATGAGGAGTTGAAACAACTCCTCGTCAAATTCAAGGGGCAGAGCGACAGAAAAGACAATGCGCTTCTCGCTCTGGAGCTGTTGTGCGCGCTCAAAGAGTGGTTGGCGCAGCACATCATGCAAGACGACAAGAAGTATGGCAGATACCTGAACGGCAAGGGCATCCATTAACGCGGGGTGCGTTCAGACGAAGCCATCACGCCATCTTTCGAGGCAGGGCCGCGTGCTTCGAGGGCCGCCGTCATGGTGAGGTGCTCCGCGAAGCGGAGCCTCGAACCACGGCGGCCACCTCAGCATGACGCGGCCCTGAATCTTGGATGACGAAGCAATTCCGTCAGAACGTACTTTGCTCCAGCCGTAACGCGCCCTAATGCGATGCCGTGCCGGGAGCTGCCGGTTTGCGCAAATTCGTCAGCATGATGCAGGCCACCATGAAGGCCGCCAGTGCCAGAGAGGACTGAATGCGGTCGAGATTGAGACCGCCGTGATCCAGAGGCTTGGTCAGAATATCGCCCAAGGTCGCGCCCAGCGGCCGTGTCAGGATAAAAGCGGCCCAGAACAGAATCGTGCGCGGGATCTTGGTGACAAAATAAGCCACAGCGATGAGCACGATGAGCCCGCCGAAGACCAGCGCGCCGCCCTCAAAACCGAACCCATTGCTGTCCGCCAGATAATCACCCAGCGCCGTTCCCAGCGTGTTCGATACCAGGATTGTGGTCCAATAGAAGATCTCGGTTTTGCGGTCCGTAATATTGGCGACGGAGACGCTCCCGGTGCTCAAGCGCCAAACCGCGAGGCACAACAGCACGAGGCCGAACAGGATCAGCGAGGCCAACGGATAGCCGAGGTCCGCGGTGCGGTCCAGATAATCGGAAATCGTGGTGCCGACCGTCGTCGTCGCCACGATCACAAACCAATAATTGAACGGGTGATAGCGTTTTTCGGCGACTTGCAGCGCGAGGGCGACCAGAAAGATCGCGCCGAAAATCCCTGTCGCGATCAGATAACCGAAATTCATCGACATCGATACGGCATCGCCCCCGGTCTCACCCAAGGTCGTGGCTGCAATCTTGGCGACCCAGAACGCCAGGGTCACAGCCGGAACTTTGATCATTCGTGCGTCGTTGCTCATGACTGCGTCGCCTAGTTGGGGTGTTAGAACGTGAAGAGGATCGCCGTGTACCAAGAATAGCGGTTGGTATCGCCAGCGTTTTGGATGCCGGGACCTGCCGAGGTCATCAGATGATAATGTTCGTTTAAATCGTAGATGATGCCGCCGCCCAAACCCGTTGTGGCCCGTCCGCCGTGTGTGTCGGCGGTTTGGTGGAAAACTTCGGCGCCGATCTGCAAATCCGGAACAATTTGGCGCGCCAATGCCCATCCCATCAGACAAAAATTCTGCGAATCACCGCCGCGATTGATCTCGCAGCCGCCGCCGCCGAAGGTCGACCAGTCCCCCCAATTCCTGCCGACCCATATCGGCAACAAAAGAGAGGTGTGACGTTCGCCCACCGCCGGCGATCCGGCGGGTAGGAAGACGCGGGGGAACAAAGCGATATCCCAGCCGAAATCGTCCTGGTGGAGAACTTTGTACTTCGCCGCCAGTTCGATATTTCCGAGACCCGTTGCGGTTTCTCCGCCGTTGGGGCTATCGAACCCCAACGGAACAACGGCCGTCAATTGCAGATCGGGCGCGGCGCCATAGTTGAAATCGATACCTCCCGCACCGCCGGTTCCATCGCGCACGACCGTGCCGCTATTGAACAGGTAAATCTCAAAATGGCCGGTATCGGTTGGCTCGGGGTCGTCGGTAAAATAAGGCGGGCCGCCAAGCGCCGGTGCGCTCAGCGCCGATAGCGCCCCAACAAAAGCAAGAATACTCGGCCTAACCATACACCGCGCTATGTTATCCGATTGTCCCGGCGGACCCTTTACGGCGAAACGGGATCGAGGAAAAGGAGCTTCACCGAACCGGGCGTGATGGTGTAGCGGTGGCGAAAATCGGTGGCGGGAACCGTTTCATTGACGGTCATGTCCGCCGTCACCAGAAAGATGCGGCCCGTCTTCGGATTCACCGCCATGGTGCGTGCGCCATAGGCGGTGGGCACGGCGGGCAGCGCCACGAAATTGGACGGCGATTTTTCTGCGATGATCGACAATGTCCCGTCGCGGTTGGAGCTGAAGGCGAGGCCGCGCGTGGCATCGAACTCGGCGAAATCGGTGCCGTCGCCGATCGGCAGGCTGGCCAGCACGGCGCCATTATTGGCATCGAGGACCATCATGACTTTGGAGGCGCAGCTGGCAAACAAACGCATATGCGCGCGATCGATGGCCAAGCCATGGGGCTTTACGCAGCCCGGCATCGGCCAATGGGCGTCCGCCGTGTTTGTCTTGGTATCCATGCGCACGATTTCGCCTTTATCGACACCGTCGACGTAGAATTTTCCGTTGTCGCCGGAGACGCCGAATTCGAGGCCGCCGCCGCCGTCAATCGTGGCGACGACAGTGTCGGTTTTCGGATCGATGACCGTGACTTTTCCGGAATCGCCGTCGATCACCAGAACATGTCCGCTCGGCGCGTCGTAGACGATACCGTCCGCATCGGGCTCAGCTTTGATCTGCTTCAGTATCTTGAGAGTCTTGAGGTCGAACGTCACGGCGATACCGGCTTTGCCGTCATCGGTATAACCTTTGCCGAGAGCGTGGACCGACACGATGCCATGCGTCGAGCCGGTGATGCCATCGATCTGGCCGATCATCGCGCCGCTGGTTGCGTCGACCACCGTCACCTTCTCGCTATGCGAGACATAGACCCGATTCAGAACCGGATCGAACACCACGTAATCCCAGTGATCGGGTGCGCCGAGGGGAACCGTCTTGGTGATGGAATAGATGTGCCTCGGCGCCTGCGGGAGCCCCGCGGCCATGCCCTGCGTCATAAGAAATGCGGCGAGGGCCAGAAATGCGGACACTTTCAATGATTTAGGGAAAGACATCGTGGGGTTTCCTTCAATTATTATTGGAACGCGCTGGCCGGAACGGAACCGTCATTTAGCTGCGAACAGCGGAACCATGCTGACCACGCCCTTGTCCGTATCCGCAGCATGACCGAGATACTCGGTGATGCCAAAGCAATCTTCAACCGTCCGCAAGAGAGAATAGTGGTTGTAGGGCGTCGAATCCACGACGTGGCGAGGGCCATGGTTGGTGATGACGATGGTCGGAATATGCCCGCCGCCAAAATTGGCCTTGCTGTGCGGGTCGTAACCGCAGCAGCCTTGCGCCCCGACCTTGCGCTCTTCTTTGTTGTTCTCGTCGAAGGTCACGACAATCGCGGTGTTGCCCGGTTCGCTCCAAACCTTCGCCTGCATGATCTTGTCGACCAACATGCCGACCTCCGCGTCGCCGCGGCGGATCAAGCCGGACAGATTGGTGCTTTCGATGCAATCTGCCGGAACCGCGCCGTCTCTGGCACCGCGGCCATGCATTTCGTTGCATTGATTAGCGACGATATGGGCGTAGTTGGGAAGACGATTGTCGGTCAAATCCTTGTCGAGGCGCGGAAAGCCGACGAACTGCTCGGAAAGCTGGATAAAGGGCTCGTCATGCACATGCGCGAAATTGACGAAGCCGTTGTGCTTGGCGGCATACATCTCGTTGGGCATGCCTTTCACCGGATAGTCCGGCGTCGGCCAGCGCGGCGCAAGCGAGCCCGCTGAGGGAATATCCTCCATATAGGCTTTCCAGGTCAGGCCTTTCTCGGCCATCTGGTCCATGAGGCTTCTGGCGGTGATGTTATGGTCGGCGTAACCCGGCTCATCCGTTTTCTCGCAAAACTGGTTCTTAACGCCTTGTTTGCAGAAAAACGCATCGTCATCGTGGATTCCGAATGTGTCGCCTCCCAGCATGGCGATGTAATTGGCCTCGCTGGAATGGACTTCGGCGTAAAACTGTGACGCGTTGCCGTATTCGGCGGCCAGCCGGTGAAGGACGGGCGTCCACTCCGGATGGGTCATAATCTGCTCATAGCCTTTGTTTTCCAGAACGATGACGAAGATATGATCATAGCGCGGCAGGGCAGGCGCCGCGCCCGCTCGGGGCGCACCGGCCATGATCATGGCCGATAGCGCACCCGTGAGGACAGCAATGCGATGAAAGTTAGCCAAATTGATTCCTTCTCCGATCAGAAGTGGGCGCGGATTCCGAACAGATAATCGGGGCCATAGAATTCGCGTTGTACGGGGTAGGCCGTGCTGGATGTCTGTGTGAATTCCAGCTTGGTGTTGGTGATGTTCTTGACGTCCACATACCACTCGACGTTCTCGGTGATGGCATAGCTGCCGCCGAAATCAAGCCGGAAGCGCGGTTGCGAGTAGAGATCCTGCGTGGAATCGCTGCCCACCGCCCATAGATTTTTTGAAACATAGGACGCGCCGACCCGCAGATTAAGCCCGTACTTCTCGTAAAATAGCGCGAGATTGTAGTTCAACGGAGAGGTTTGCGGCAACGCATGACTTTCTCCAACCCGGATGTCGCCCTTGGAGTCGTTATAGGTGAAGTTGCTGTCAACTCCCAAGCCGCTCCAGGCACCGGGCAAGAACACGAATTGCTGTTCGTAGTTGAGTTCGATGCCCTTTGTGGTGGCCGAACCGATATTGGCGAAACTCGAGAACTGGACCGGCGTGCTTTGATCGAAACTAGGATTTATGGTGGGGGCAAGCGTCGTCGTCGTGGGGATGATGTAGTCGCCGAATGATTTAAAGAACAGTCCGACCGCCGCGATGCCTCCGTTCGGCAGATAATATTCGCCCGTCAGGTCGAAATTATCCGCCGTCGTCGCTTTGACGTCGGGGTTACCTTGCGAAATCCCATTGTTGTCGAAGTCGTACGTCTTTGCAGCGGTAATCTGGTTGAAGCCTGGCCGCGCGATGCTGGTCGTGAACGCGGCGCGAACCTGGAAGTCGTCGCTGACCTGATATTTCAAATTCAGATCGGGGAAGACGTTTGTGTAGTTTTGCTTGTTGTTGTTGATACAATTGCTGGTGGCGCAGGGATTGAGTGTTGCGGGATCCAGAATATTGTCGTTTCCGTCGACCACATAGGCGCCATAGATCGCGCTCGTCGATTCGACGCGGACACCGGCCAACACGTCGAGCTTTCCGATGGTCGTCGCGTATTGCACGTAACCCGCATAGACGTTTTCGTTGTTGTGCTGAAACGACGATGGATCCGGCGTCTGCGCACTTTCCGGGATCGCCGCGAGTGCCGCAAGGTTCGCCATCGGACCGATATTGTAGAGATTGTTGTAATAGATCTGGTCGGTCGGCTCCGCGTAATTCGATAGTCCCCCGACCTTCGCGGAGCCGGCATTGGTGGCCGTCGCGCGCTTAACGCGGGCGCGCACGCTTCCACCGAATTTCAGGTCGCCATCATAACCGCCGAGCTCCAGAGGAACCGAGAAGTTTAAGACGCCGGCCAATTCCTGGTCCTGACTGTTCGATGCGTCATCCTTCAATTTGCCCTTGGTGTAAATTGTAGGGTCGGCCAAATTTATTCCGCCCGCATTGAACATCGGGTGATTGGGATCGGTCGTGTCGTTGTAGGTGAGCGGGAAGTCCTGCGGGCCGTCGAAGGTAAATCCGTAGCTCCAAGGCACCACGTCGTCGCCTTCGGTCCACGACGCGCGGAAATCCGCCTTGATATCGTCGGCAAATACCGTGTGTCCGCCGAATTCGATGAGCTTGTTTTGAATGGTCTCTTTCGAATAGGTATACACTTTCTCCGCGGCCGCATCGTCGATCGAATAGGAACCGTTGGCTGCCAGAACCGGTACGCTACCGTCGGACTCCGAGTTGAGATTGTCGAGCTCGAGACGGTCCTTATGAGCAAATTCCGTATAGCCGGCGTCAAACCCGCGCACGAATAGAGCCGTTGAGCTGTTGACATCCCAGTTTAAGCTGCCGCCGAGACCTTGCCGGATGCGATGATATTCGTACCAGCGATATTCGAGATCGGGATCGGCCTGGCTGGGAAACGTCGGTGAAGGCCCGGAATTCTCGATGTCGTCGATGCCGCGGTGGTCCTCATGGTAGGTGTAAGACAAAATCACTGTGATCGAATCCCGCGGTCCGAAACGCCCGCCCACCGTCAACTGACCGTCCCAAACGGGTGAGTCGCGCAGCAATTCCACGCCGCTGCCCATGGATGCGTCCACCATCCATTCTTTTCCCTCAGGCATGGTCCGGGGAATGAGATTGACGACGCCGCCAAGCCCTTCGGCATCGATGTCGGGCGTCAGCGATTTGATAACTTCGACGCCGCCGAACAGCCCGGACGGAAACGCATCGAACGCGACGGCGCGCGCGCCGCCTTGTGGGGAAGAGGGGTTCGATGCGGTGAGTCGAACGCCGTCAAACGTCGTGCCGTTCAAGTCGGCATCCATGCCGCGAATATTGACGAAGCGCCCTTCACCTGAATCGGACTCCAGCGAAACGCCGGGAATGCGCTGCAGCGCCTCGGCGAGATTTACGTCGGGCAATTTTTGAATTTCGTCGACCGGGCGGATTTCCAATACGTTGGGCGCGTCTTGTTTGACCTGCTGCGCCTGGATGCGCGTTCCCGTAACGACGACGGTTTCGATGCTGCCGCTATCGGCTTGTGCCAAAGCCGATTGGGCCGTGCCGGCGAGCAATAGGACAGACGCACAGGAACCAAGAAGGCGCGCATTAAGATTTGGATTTTTCATGATCTTATCCCCACTCGCGGACATGGAAACGACGGAGGACGCCCGCTCAACCGTCGCCCCTATCTCGATTGGGGGCATTAATCGACGGGCATGATTACGCTTTGGAAATACATCAATGAACGTTTCGAGAAGTAAGATTATAAATAACCAATCTAAATGCCGGCAGCCGCGATTTGGGCCGAGAAATGCCTGAAATACGGTCACTTGGTGCACTGCGCTATTGCGGAACGGCGGAAAATTTCACCACAACTTGGAGGCCGGGATTGTTGTCGCGCAACGAAATGTCCGCACTATGCAGGTCGCCAATTGCCGAAACCAGCGCCAGTCCAAGACCGCTTCCGGGCGTGGTGCGGCTCTGCTCGCAGCGAAAAAAGCGGCGGAATACTTTCTGGCGGTCCTCGATGGGTATTCCCAGGCCTTCATCGGTCACAATAACGGTTGGCCGCTTGTCGTTCATCTCGGCGCTCAGCGTGATTCGCGTGCCCGCCGGCGTATGGTGGACCGCATTGTCCAGCAGATTGGCAAACAATTGCAGCAACAATTGCGGATCACCGCGTACGGGCGAGCAGGGCGATACCCGCACTTCAAATGGGTGCCCGGAGTCGTCCATAACGGGTTTGTAGAGATCACCCACGCGCTCAAGCAGCGGTACAAGATCGACATCCTCCATCCCGGCATGGCGTGCCCCGGCTTCGATCTGTGCGATCCGCAACAAGGCGGCAAACATGGCGAGAAGTTCGTCGGAATCCGCGATCGCCTCTTCGACGGCCGTTGCGTAGTCATCTATCGTCGCAGCCTCGATCCTGACGCGCTCCAAGCGATAACGCAGATGCGCCAGCGGCGTTCGCAGATCGTGGGCGATATCGTTGGAGACTTGACGCAGACTGTCCATCAAGGCGCCGATCCGGTCCAGCATGTCGTTGATCGTGCCCGCCAGCTGATCGAGCTCGTTATGCGTGCCTTGCAAGGGTATGCGGTCGCCGAGCCTGCCGGCCATGATCGCGCGGCATGTTCCCGTGATCGCGTCGACGCGCTTGAGAAAACTCCGGCTTAACAGCAACCCGCCTGCCGATGCCATGACGAGGCTGGCAAACAACACCAGAGCGAACGCGCGCAACACATCGTTTTCCGCTTCCTTCGCCTCATGCATGTCCCGACCCACAAAGGCATAAATATCGGGAGCCAGGAATTCTCCACGCCCGAGGATAGGTCGTTCGCCGCCATTTGTGGTCCGCACGGACAGCCGCGATATTCCAAGTTTCGGCGTCATGATGGGAAGATTGCCGGCAAGGCGCTTGCCGGTTCCGTCCTGCAAAAGAAAAACATCGTCATTGTCGGCCGCCAGCAGCCGGTCGTCGATCATTTCTTTGGCTTCGTGGATAGCCTTATTTGGTTTTTTGAGCAATTCGCTGGTGTAGGCTTTGCGGATGGAGATCAGATCATCGGCCGAATCCTGCAGCAGATCCGATTCCAGCGCGTGCCCGACGATCAGATAAACGAGCACGATCAACACCGCCATGGAGCCGAGGAACAGTCCGGCGTAAATTGCGGCAAGCCGAAAGCTTTCGGTTTGGAAAACTCTATTCCGCACGGATGATGTATCCCGCGCCGCGGATCGTCTGAATCATCTCGCTGGCAAACCCGCGATCGACCTTCGATCGAAGGCGGCTCATATGCGATTTAACGACATTTGTGCCCGGATCGAAGGTCAGATCCCAGACATGCTCAAGCAGCATGGTGCGCGTCACGATGCGCCCGGCATTCTGCATCAGATATTCCAGGAGTTTGAATTCCTGATGTTGCAGTTCGATGGATTGCCCGTCACGCATTACCGTGCGCGCCAACAGATCCATCTCCAGGCTCCCGGCGCGCAGCCGGGTCGCCGTCTCGCCTTCGTGCAATTGATATGTCCGCCGCATGATAGCGTTGGCGCGCGCCAAGAGTTCCGACATCGCAAACGGTTTGGTGAGATAGTCGTCACCGCCCGCATCGAGCCCTTCGACCCGCGCATCGAGGCCATCCAAGGTGGTCAAAAACAAAACGGGCGTCTGAATATTGTGGCTTCTGAGTTTCTTGACCAGCGTCAGTCCGTCGAGCCCCGGGAGCATGCGGTCCACGATAATCAAGGCGCAATCGCCGCTTCTGGCTTGCTCAAATCCGTCGTCACCGGTGGGGGCCCAATAAACCGTGTGTCCGTGTTTTTGAAACCCTTCGGTCACATAGAGGGCCGTTTCCGGATCGTCTTCGATGACCAACGTTTTCATGAAGCCCCCACTGCCTTTTGCGATGCCGTATCAGGGGCCGAAGATTTGCGCAATTCGGGGATATGATGCGGGGGCGATGAATGCGACTGGCACCGGAGAATTGATGAAGGTTTTAAGACGGTGCGGCGACAAATCGCCGGACACTACAAATATATTAGCCGCACGATCCGACGGAAGCTTGGATCGCGCGGCTATAACTGGATTGTCTGTTCGTCGGCAATCCTGCCGTTTTATTTTCTCTCGACGTTTATGAACGGTACGCCGCCATTGGGGACCATGGTGGTGGGCAGATGCCCATCCCATTTCTCGGCCGTGACCAAACCCGGCAGGCCGGGATTGTCGCGCAACGCCGTGCCGCGGGCGCGGATGGCGTTGGCCTCGGCATTGCCTTGCGCGGTTACGGCATAGGCAGAGGCGTCGGCACGCGTGCGTGTGGCGGCGGCTTCGGCTTCTGCCTGTTGTTGTTTCACGGTGGCTTCCATGCGGGCTTCGACGGCCTGTTCATAGTTGCCCGAGAAATCGATGTTCTCGATCTGCACGGATTCGATCGCCAGCGGGCCATGGATCACTTTGCGCAAGGCCATGGCGAGTTCCGCATTCAGCTGCGCGCGGTCTTGGACGGCGCTCGCCGCGTTGAACTGTCCGAAGACATTCTCCGACCAAGTGTAGATTTGCGGCGTTACCAGCCGGTCGATCATGTTCTGGATGCTCCTGTAGTCTGTATAGACCGTGCGGGCATCGGTGACGTGGAAGTTCAGCGAGACGCGCAAGGTGGCCGGCTGTTGATCGCGCGAATACGTCTTCACATCGCCATAACGCTCGTTCTGCGATTGGATGGAGATGTGTTCGACGGTATCGAAGATCGGAAGTTTGAAGCCTAAGCCGGGTTCGGCTTCGCCGATCACCGCACCGTTGCGCAGGATAACGCCGCGCTCGCCCTGGTCGACCGTGTACCAAGAGCTTGTCGCGATAGCGAGGAGCACCAGCCCCGCAAAGAGGAGAATAACGACTTGTCCGACCTTCTCCGTCGGCACGCGCGGCATGCGCATATTTCCGAAATTGTCTTGCAAACTCAAATTGCCCTCCTGAGTTCAACCGCTGCATGGGGCAGCGTGCGCGTAGATAGGCATGGGGGCCACTCCCGCATAGATCTTGAAATTAAGGACATGGTTCCTATCAATCCCAGGCTGGGCGGATATCGTTGTTGTTCCAGCACGTTATCCAGGCTGCGGCAAAAGGGCGGTTCGCCGGCAGGGGCCCGGCAAAGATGTGGGCGTTTTCCTTGCTGCGGGTGGGGCCAGCCGGTACAAACCCGCCTCATTCCAGGTGACAGAAATGAGTCAGGACAAAGCATCCCGTCCCAAGGCGCGGCTTCCGCGCGGATTTCGCGACCGCAGCGCGGGCGAGATCGCGGCGGAGCGCCGCCTGATCGACACCATCCGCGGCGTTTACGAGAGCTACGGCTTCTCGCCGCTGGAAACGCCGGCGTTCGAATACACCGATGCGCTCGGAAAATTTTTGCCCGATGTCGATCGCCCGAATGAAGGCGTGTTCTCGTTGAAAGACGACGACGAGCAATGGTTGTCGCTGCGCTATGATTTGACGGCGCCATTGGCGCGTTATGTGGCGGAGAATTTCCAGCACCTCGCCAAACCGTTCCGCCGCTATCAGGTGGGGCCGGTGTGGCGCAACGAGAAGCCTGGGCCGGGCCGCTTCCGCGAGTTCACACAATTCGATGCCGATACGGTGGGCAGCAATTCTCCCGCCGCCGATGCCGAATTGCTGATGATGGTCTGCGATGCGTTGGAGGCGTTGGGGCTGAAGCGGGGAGAATATGTTGTTAAAGTGAACAACAGGAAGTTATTGGATGGTGTTCTCAATGCGACAGGCATCGACTCCAGCAGGCGTGGAACTGTCCTTCGTGCGTTAGATAAGTGGGATCGGTTAGGCGCGGAGGGTGTTCGAGCTCTACTCGATAAAGGGCGCAAGGACGAAAGCGGAGATTTTTCTAAGGGCGCAGAGTTAAGCGAAGATCAAATCGCGCGCATCATGTATTTACTAACATTGCCGCCCACCAACGAGCAGTCTGTCGAACTTGGTTCAGAGGACGACATTTTATTGTCCGCACGTTTTTCTGACGAAGTTATTGAGCGTCCTGTCACCAACAGCGCAATGGTTCAGCGGTTGCGCGGGTTTACCGATACTCCTATTTTCGTTGAAGGTGTAGCGGAACTCGAACTGATTGCGGAATTGGTCAGCAAAGCAGGTTTTGGTACGAGACGAATTCAGATTGACCCGTCGATCATCCGTGGTCTTGATTATTACACCGGTCCGGTATTTGAAGCGCAGCTAACGTTCAAAGTAAAAAACGACGATGGGCAGGAAGTCGTCTTCGGTTCCGTCGCGGGCGGAGGTCGTTATGACGATCTCGTCGCGCGGTTCACGGGTCAGCAAGTTCCTGCCACCGGCATTTCTATCGGCGTCAGCCGATTGCTCACGGCGCTGCGTTCACGCGGCTTGACCGGTGACGAGCAACCGCTGATCGTCGTGCTCTCCCTGGGCGATGCGGCACAAAGTTTCGCCACGGCGCGAGATTTGCGCGCCGCCGGGCTGCGCGCGGAATCCTATGTCGGTACCAAGAAATTCGGCGATCAACTCAAATATGCCGACAAGCGCGGCGCGGCGCTGGTGGTGATGGAAGGCGAAGACGAACGCATCAAGGGCGAGGTCACGATCAAGGATCTGAAGCTCGGCGCGGAAATGTCCAAATCCGTCGAAAGCCGTGCCGAATGGGTTGGTGCCCGCGCGGCGCAGGAAACGGTGAAGCGCAGCGATCTCATCGCGAAAGTGCGTGAGCTGCTGGCGCGGAGAGGCTGACGTGAAAACAGTGGCGTTTTCTCTTCTTTTCCCTCCCCTGCAAGGGGAGGGCGGGATCGTTCCGACGCGAAGCGGTGGAACGATCCGGGAGGGGTCATGCTACCGGCTTGGCCAAATCGACCCCCACCGCTCCGCTTCGCGGAGCACCTCCCCCTTTCAGGGGGAGGAAAGTGGGGTCTAAGCCATGCCCGCCTTTCCCACCTATGGCCCCGAGGACATCGCGGCGCTGGACAAACAGGCGGATGCCATTCTCGCCGTCTTCGGTTCGCGCGGCTACACCCGACGTGAACCCTCCATGCTGCAACCGGCGCAGATTTTCGTCGACCGTTCCGGCGAGGAAATCCGTAGGCGGACCTTCGAACTGACCGATCTTTCGGGCCGCGAGCTTTGTTTGCGCCCCGATCTCACCATTCCGACCTGCCAATGGCAGGTGCAGAGCGGCAATCCTTATCCGGCACGGCTTTGCTATCACGGGCCGGCTTTTCGTCACGCGCCGGGCGGCGGTCCGACGCAGTTCTATCAAGCGGGCGCGGAGTTGCTTGGCCTGCAAGATCGCGCGGCAGGCGAAGCGGAGATGATGACGCTGGCGGTGGACGCTTTGCGTGCCGCGGGTCTCGCGCAATTCGAGATGAAGATCGGCGATCTCGGCTTGTTCTCGACTCTGGTCGATGCGCTTGCGGTTCCGGCGCAATGGCGAGGGCGGCTGAAACGCCATTTTTGGCGCAGCGGCTATTTCGACGCTTTGCTGGCGCGCATGGTCGTTGGTGCCGCGAACGATGCCGAGCGCGCCATCGATCGCTTGCACGGCGTTAGCGTGACGGATTTGCGCCCGGCCATCGAAGCCTTGATCGACAAAGAAGCGGACTCGCCGCTTGGTGCCCGTACGCGTGAAGAAATCGTCGAACGGTTGATGCTGCAGGCGATGGACGGTGCCGCGCCGAAGCTCGATGTCCAGCTGGCGGAGACCATCACGCGCGTATTGGCCGTCAACGGCCCGGCGCCCGCGGCGCTGGCGGAAATCCGGGTGCTGACGAAATCCGTCGCGGCCAAAATGGAAAAGCCGCTCGCGGCCATGGAAGCACGCCTCGGCGTGCTGAAAGGGCTTGGCATCGAACCGGCCGCAGTCCGCTTTGCCGCGCATTTCGGACGCAATTTGGAATACTACACCGGCTTCGTTTTCGAATTCTGGTCTGATGACAGTGAAATCGCGGGTGGCGGCCGTTACGACACGCTGATGGAGTCGCTGGGTGCGCCGCGCGGAACTTCCGCCATCGGCGTTGCCATCAGCAGCGAACGATTGCTGGCCGCCAAGCGGGGAGGGCGCTAGAGCATGATCTTCTGGGATGGAATCGCCTGCGCCGTAGGGATTTTGCGGCGTGGGCAGGTCGTAGCGACAGCGTCGGACGGGCGAAGCGCGTAGCGGGGACTACGGGCGAGCCCTTCGACGAACCCACGACGCAAAATCCCACGGCCCTTCGGGTTTCGCGCTGGCGGGCGCCGTTCGGCGGGCGATCGATCCGCTGGATCGATCGCTTTACCGCCTCACTGTTGCGGCGCTCGACCGATGTCCCCGCATCGCCCTTCGCGCCGCGCCTGGCGGCCTACGCTGCTGCGCAGCTTCAGCCCGCCTTGTGCTTCGCTTGCCCGCCGGAGCTTTAGCGAAGGCGGGCGGATCGCCTCGCCAGCGCGAAACGCAGACGTTTTCATCCCAAAAGATCATGCTCTAATGTCCGAACCGCTGACATTCGCCATTCCTTCCAAGGGAAGGCTCAAAGAGCAGCTCGAAAAATATTTTGCTGCTGCCGGTTTGGTGCTGAAGCAAACCGCCGGCGCGCGCGGTTATCGCGCCACGGTGGAGGGCTTTGCCGGCATCGATGTGATGCTATTGTCGTCCTCGGAAATTGCCTCGTCTCTGGCCGACGGCGATGTTCATCTTGGCGTGACGGGCGAAGACTTGATCCACGAAGCGGCGCCCGAAATCGAAACCCGCGTTGCGCTGCTGAAACCATTGGGCTTCGGCTTCGCCGATGTGGTGGTCGCTGTGCCGCGCGCCTGGATCGATGTTTCGACCATGGCCGATCTCGACGACGTCTGCGCCGTCTTCGCGCAGCGGCATCGCCGCCGTTTGCGGGTAGCCACGAAATACACCCAGCTGACGCGCGGCTTTTTCGCCCGCGCCGGCATTTCGGATTATCGCATCGTCGGCAGTGCCGGGGCCACCGAAGGCGCCCCGACGGCCGGCACAGCCGAAGCCATTGTCGATATCACGACGACCGGCGCCACGCTCAAGGCCAACGGGCTCAAAATATTGGACGACGGTGTCATCCTGAAAAGCCAAGCGCAACTCGCCATGAGCCTCGCCGCCGATTGGCCGGACGACAAGCGCGCCGCGGCAAACGCTCTGCTTAATAGGCTGGGTGCCGAAATGAAGTAGGCGAGTAGGGAAATAGCGAGTAGCGAATAGGGAATCGCGAATAGCGAATCTATTCGCTACCCCCTTATCCCTACTCGCTACTCGCCTTATGTTACTGCGGCGACAACGGCCCCGACAGGATATCCGGATCGCCCATATGTTCTTTCTTCCAGCGCATCGCTTCCCAGATTCGCGAGCGTCCTGAAGGATGGTCGTAGAACAGCAATTCCTCCCACGCCGGCGGATCGAGCTTGCGGTAATCGCTGAGTTTCAGCGCCACCGTTGCGAAGGCATCGGGCTGGCGCACCGCGTTCAGTCCGAAAATATCGGCTTGGATTTCAGCCGTACGGATGATCGTATTGACGGCAGGCGTCGCGACCAGCGCAATGAATGAAAAGAGAGCTATGGCAAGGGGAAGCCCTGCCGGATCGTCAATTCCGCGCACGTCCCATCGGGTACCGAACAATTTGCATATGCCGAGATAGGCCCAATTCACAAACGCGAACCCGACCAAAGCCAGAAGGCCAAACCATAAGAGAAAATTGGTGACATGGTTCATTACATAATGACCCATCTCGTGACCCAGCACGGCCATCACTTCGGAGGGCGTGCAGCGATTTAACAAATTGTCGTTGAGCGAGATGCGGGTCGTGCCCAGCATGCCGGACACATTGGCCGAGATGCGCGTGGATTGTTTTGAGGCGTCGAAGACATAAACCTTGTCCGCAGGAATGCCGTTGGCGCGGGCCATCGAAAGGATGGACTCCTTCATGCCGCTTTCGGGAAGCGCCGTGTAATGATTGATCAACGGCGCCAGATAAACCGGCGTGATGATTATCTGAACGGCAAGAAAAATTATGGTGACGCCGGCACCCCATATCCACCAGCTGCGTTTGGCGGCGCGAATGACCGCATATATTACGGTCAGCAGTATAACAAAACCGATCAGACCCACGGCGAAGTTGATGCCGAAATCCCCAGCCCATTGCATGAAGGTCTGATTGGAAAGCCCGTAAGCATGTTCACGCACGAAATCTTCATAGATAGTAAGCGGCAGGGTGACGATGGTGGTCACCACAAAATATTGCACGACATAGATCGGCGCTTGCAGAAATCGAAACCGCGTAATTCTGGCGGCATAATCGCGCATCCTGGCGGAAACGCGAAACCACAGCAGCAAGGCGGCGACCACCAACACGTAAAGCGTATCGACGAAGGATAGAACGATGCCGCCGTCGAAATACGAATCGGAACGTTCCCTCGCTTTGCCGCTCACGCGCGAGAGATAAGCCTCCACTGCTTTATGCGGATCGAAGTTCGCGACACCGGGCGGAGGCAGTGACGCGACCTGTATGTGCGATGTGGGTGCGGCCATTGGTCCGGCTTGCGCCAAAGCAGGGTTCGTCCACGCGCCCGCCAGCGTACAAATCAGCAATGCCGCAAAAAGCCAGTGTGCCACTTTCGCCATCTCGTTAACTCCCGTTTACTCTCCCGAAACTAGCAGATCATAAGGGTAAGTGGCAGTGTTCGGTGGAGCCGGAATATGCGATGACAGTCGATCGGAAACCGTTGAAAGGCGAATCATGACGGATCTGAACTATCTCAATCGCGACGGCGGAGAACGGCTCGCTTACCGTCGCCGGCTTGGTGCGGAACCCGGTGTCGTGTGGCTTGGCGGTTTTCGTTCGGATATGGAGGGCACCAAGGCGCATGTGGTCGATGCCTGGGCGGCGCGGACGGGACGCTCCTGTCTGCAATTCGACTATTTCGGCCATGGCAGTTCATCCGGTGACTTTCTGGAAGGCACCATCTCGCACTGGCGCGACGATGCGCTGATTGCGCTCGAAAAACTCACCGATGGCCCGCAAATACTCGTCGGCTCTTCGATGGGGGCATGGATCGCCATATTGCTGGCGCGCAGCATCCCTCAGCGCGTGGCTGGGCTTCTGCTCATCGCCCCGGCGGCGGACTTTACGGAAACCTTGATGTGGCAGCGCATGCCGGAGGATATCAAAAGCACCATTATGCAGAAGGGCGTATGGCGGCGCGAAACCGCCTATGACGGCGAAGAGCATCCGATCACGCGCGCTTTGATTGAAGATGGGCGCAAAAATCTCGTTCTCGACCAGGCGATGGCGGTTGCTTATCCGGTCCGCATTCTGCAGGGCATGGCCGACATCGATGTGCCGTGGCCGCATGCGATGAAAGTCGTGGAATCCATGGTCGGCGATGTGACGATCACACTGGTCAAGAATGGCGATCACAGATTATCCTCGCCCAGCGATCTCAAATTGCTGGAGTGTTCACTGGACAGTCTGGTCGCGGAAATCGGCCAATGAGGCGTTTGGTTCCATCTGCCATATTCTTTCTTGCGCTGCTGTCGTTTCCAGCCGCTGCATCGGATGCGGCCATGAGCTACGCCCAATGTGTGGCGCTGGTTAAGCAGAATCCCGCGCTCGCCGAGGAGCGCGCGCATGCCTGGCAGAATGTGGGCGGAGGGCCCGCGGCGGTCCACTGCTCGGCACTCGCGCTAACCGCGCTGAAGCGCTATGCGGAAGCGGGCCGCAAGCTCGACGCTTTGGCGCACGACAGAGCGATCACCAGTTTGAACAATCGCGCGACCTTATTTGACGAGGCGGGCAACGCCTGGATGCTTGCCAATCTTCCCAATAATGCGGTGCAGTCTTTTTCTTCGGCGCTTGCCGAAACCCCCAATGCCGTTGAGGCCTTGAGCGATCGTGCTCGGGCGCGTGCCATGTTGAGGGATTGGAACGGAGCGGACAGCGATCTTTCGGCCGCCCTGGTCCAGGATCAGAACCGTGCCGATTTGTTGGTGCTACGCGCCAGCGCCCGCCATGCGCTTGGCCACAAAACCGAAGCGGCGATCGATCTGCTACGCGCGTTGTCGCTCTATCCCAATTATCCCGCCGCACTGGTGGAACGCGGCACGATGAAATACGAAGCCGGCGATCAGAATGGCGCGCGTGCCGATTGGAAAAAAGCGGCAGCATCGCCGGGCGGTGGCGAGGCGGCAGAGACCGCCAAGCGCTATCTGGCACAGTTGGGGCCGGAGGCGAGGCCGGCTACCGTAAAATAAGCATGCCCTTCATGATCTTGTCCGCGTTGTGGAATTGACACAGGATTTCGATTTCCTCTGTTGTGCATCCCATCAGGATCTTAATCTCCAAATCTTTCTTGAGAAGATCAACCGTACAAATCACACCAGTAATTTGATTGTCTTTGCGTGATCCACGCCAGACATCGATACCACCCCCATCCGCCGACGTTGTGCCGTCGAGATATCCGTAAT
Organism: uncultured Alphaproteobacteria bacterium; assembly: GCA_963822275.1. Classification (GTDB taxonomy): domain Bacteria; phylum Pseudomonadota; class Alphaproteobacteria; order Micropepsales; family Micropepsaceae; genus Rhizomicrobium. The sequence goes on along the minus strand of CAWGHR010000082.1, from coordinate 83,326 downwards.
CGACAGGATAAACGATCTCTGGGAATTTCGGATGTCTCGTGCCCTTCGGCCGGTCGATCACCAGTTTGGTACTCACCATGAGTTGTTCCAAGGCGTCCCAGAATTCCTGGTCTGAGCTCGCTGTCATATTGCATTGCTCCATTCGGCACAGACGATCTTATCCGTTTCACGCGGACCTTGCGTAATGGCCAGGGCGGCGAACCGCTTGCCATCCAACAATCTTGCCAACGCCCATACCGCCATAGCGCGTACGAGGGGGGAGGGATCGTCCAACAAACGTTCGGCTTCCAGGGCCAGCTCCGGGTCTGCGGAGTTGCCGATCGCGATCAGCACGTTCCGTACGAAGCGGTCGCGGCCGATGCGTTTGATCGGCGAGCCCCGGAATAAAGCACGGAATGAGGCATCATCGAGCCGCACCAGTTCTGCAAGCAGCGGCTGCTGCAATTCCGATCGCGCTTGGAACTGGGCTTCCTGCGACACGCGCGCAAACTTGTTCCACGGGCAAACCGCCAGGCAATCGTCGCAGCCATAGATGCGGTTGGCGATGGCCTCGCGGAATTCCCTTGGAATATGACCCTTATGTTCGATGGTCAGATAGGAAATGCAGCGCCGTGCGTCGAGTTGATAGGGTGCGGGGAAGGCGCGTGTCGGGCAGATGTCGAGACATGCATGGCAGGTGCCGCAGTGATCGTTTTCGGGGGGATCGGGCTCGATCTCGACCGTGCTGAACACCGAGCCGAGAAAAAGCCATGAGCCGAAGTCGCGGCTGACCAAATTGGTATGCTTGCCTTGCCAACCGATGCCGGCCTCGCGGGCAATAGGTTTCTCCAGTACCGGTGCGGTGTCGACGAAAACCTTCGCGTCGCCGCCAAATGTCTCGATGATGAATCCCGCCAGCCGTTTCAGGCGCTTTTTTAGAACGTCGTGGTAATCGTCGCCGCGCGCATAGACCGAGATCGTACCTGCTGTGCGATTTTTCAGATCGTCCAAGGGATCGTGATCGGGACCGTAATTCACGCCCAAAACCACGACGCTCACGGCGTTGGGCCACAATGCCAAAGGATCGGCGCGTCTGTCGGCATTCTTCGCCATCCAGTCCATCGTGCCGTGATGATTTTGTTGCAGGAACCTGCTCAAGCCATCCGCCGCATCCGGCAGGGCTGCCGCGCGCGCGAACCGCGCGACCTCGAATCCCTCCGCCAAAGCGCGGGCTCGAATGGTCTCGCGAATGTTAGAAGTCGAGTTCGGCATAGTGCGACACGGGCGGTTGTCCGGGCACGCGATCGGCCAGCAGCGAGCGGAATGAGGGGCGGGATTTCATCCGCACATACCATTCGCGGATCGCAGCGTTACCGTCCCATGGCACCTCACCGAAATAATCGAGTGCCGAAAGGTGAGCCGCCAGCGCCAGATCGGCGATGGTGCAGACACGCGCCGCCAGGCTGCCGCGTTCCTCGACCGTCTTGCCGAGGGTCGGAAGCATTTCGCGCAAGGCCTCGCGCCCGCTGCGGATAATGTTCATATCCGGAGTCGCACGCGTCGACCCGCCGGTAAACCGTGGATTGGCCTTTTCGTAAATGATTTTTTTCGTCACGCGGTCGGCGAGATCGCTCATGGTCCAGTCGAGCCAGCGCAGCGCCTCGCCCCGCGCTGCCGCATCCTCCGGCATCAGCGGCTGTTCGGGATAGGCGCCTTCAAGATGATCGACGATGGCCCAAAGCCCTTCGCAGCGCGTGCCGTCCAGATCGGTGAAGACCGGCATGTGGGCGGTCGGGTCTTCGGCTCCCTGCGGATCGTAGACCAGGCGTTTTTCGCCCAACATCAGCCTTGCAAGGCGAGATGGCGGCGAGAAGACCAGGTGGATAAGACGGCGCATGCCGTCAATCTAGTAAAAGTGCTGCTCCGGTCCTAGCCCCTAAGGGGAGTCCTGATCTTCGCCGTGGATAAAATTACGACTTTAGAGCGAGGATTCCGACGGCCGTGATGTCGCCGTTTTCGACATCGCGATACAGCCGGCTCAAGGAGTTCGAGCTCCTTGTAGAAGGCCGCCAGTCTCTGACCTTTCCACGGCTCTTTCAGCATGCGGATATTGGTCAGCATATTGATCGAATTGTAGAGGCCTCTGAGGATCGCCCCGCGTACCTCTTTGTCCAGATTGAATTCGTGACTGAGCGTCAGGTGGGCATTCTTGAGTGCCTCTTTATATTCGTCGAAGCTGCGCAATTCCAAACCGCCGAAATGGGCGTGTGCGTCGGCCTTGGCGTTCCCCGAAACAAGATCGGCAAGGAACAATTGGCCCTCCGGCTTTAGGGAAGTCGCATATTTGACGGCCAGCTCCGGCATCGATCCGGGAATTCTGCTGGCATGAAGCACGGCGAGTTTGGTGAACCGCTTCGGCGGCAACGCTTGGCCACCCTCTTTCCAGGGAATGAGTTTGACTTTGTCCTTCGGCCATTTCTGAATTTCGGAGAGCGCCGGTTCGCATTCGAAGGCATCGATCCAAACGTCTATTTCTCTGCTCAAATTGAACAGACGGTCTCCGAGCTGGTAGCAGACGGTGCCGAAGATCGCTTTGGTCGTCACCGCCAGCGCGCTGATCGCTGCCGAAGCGAATACATTATCCAAAGGCGTAAGATTGCCGACGCCCCACATGTCCTGAGCGACCGCAAGGAAGGACTCGAATGGTCCTTCCTCGGGTTGAAGCTCGAAATCGTCGGCCAATTTTTTTTGACCAAGCAGAATGATCTGCGGCTTCACGGCGGTTTTATGTGCAGCTGCAATCATTGGCGCACACTTTCGGCCTTCATTGGACCGGGTTCCGGCGGTGTCTGGCCCCAAAGGACAGGCGGATCGACGGAGAAATTCGCAGAAGCAAATTTAAAGGCGCGGATTTAAGGCGCTGTTAAAAGCGCGTATGTCGCAGCGTAACTACGCATGGTATGAAATGTCGCAGGTAAATGCGAATGCGTTTCATTTGTGGATTGCGACGTCAATCGCGTACGCACCAATCGAGCCCATCGCGCGTCACTTCCCAGGAACGGACTTCGACGGTTTCCGAACGGTGCGCCACGTAAGGTCCCGGACGGGAAGCGCGCCATTTGTCGGGATCGGGCAGGATCGTCGCCAGTCGCGCAGCCTGCGATTTGCTTAAGGCCGACGCGGGGACATGAAAATAGGCTTGCGCCGCGGCTTCCGCACCGTAATTGCCATGTCCCCAATCGACCAGGTTCAAATAAGCCGTGAGGATGCGCTTTTTCGGCCAGAGCGTTTCGATCATGACGGTCAGATAGGCTTCCGCGCCTTTGCGCAACCAGCTTCGCACCGGCAAGAGAAACATCGTACGCGCGACTTGCTGGCTGATCGTACTAGCGCCGCGCAGGCGCTTTCTGGGATGACGTTCATGCTGCTTCAGCGCCGCGTCAATGTCCTTCCAGTCGAAGCCGTGGTGATTGCAGAAATCCTGATCCTCCGAGCCGACCACGGCGTAGGCCAGGTTGGGAGAAATCTCGTCATAAGCGCGCCAGCTATTATGCACCGGCTGAAACGTTACATAGTCGAGCAGCATTTGCGGCGTGACGGGTACCGGCACGAAGCGGAAGATCGCCAGCAACAGGATCGGGATCGGCACGGCAAAAGAAAAAATGACGGCAATTATCCGCCGCAGCCACGGCGTGCGCTCGCCGTCGCCGCGCCATGTCCAGCGGAAGAAAGCGGCGATCTTGTGCCCGGTAGCTGCGAACATGTCCCCCCCGTTGCGGGGCACCTTAAAGCCTCGCCTGCCTCAAACGCAACGCATTGGCGATAACCGAAACCGAACTTACGCTCATCGCCGCAGCCGCAACCATCGGTGACAGCAGCCATCCGGTGAAGGGGTACAAAATTCCGGCCGCCAGCGGGATGCCCAACGCATTGTAGACAAAAGCGAAGAACAGGTTCTGCTTCATATTGCTTAAAGCGGCGCGCGCGAGCTTGCGCGCCCGCAACAACGCCGCCAGATCGCCTTTCAGCAGTGTCAACCCGGCCGCTTCGATGGCGGCATCCGAGCCCGTGCCCATGGCGATGGATACGTCGGCGGCAGCGAGCGCCGGCGCATCGTTTACGCCATCGCCTGCGAAGGCAACGATGTGGCCTTCGCGCTTCAACCGCTTGACGAGGTCGGTCTTGCCTTGTGGTGTCAAGCCGGCGGCAAGTTTGGTGAGACCCGCTTCCTGCGCGATGACGCGCGCCGTGACTTCGGAATCGCCGGTCGCCATCGTAATATCCAGGCCGTCTTTCCGCAGCGCGGCGAGCAATTGGCGCGCATTCGGCTTGAGGGGATCCTTCACCGCCACCAGGCCGACGGCTTGTCCCGCGCGCGCGACGAACATCACCGTGGCACCTCCTGTCCGCAATTTCTCGGCTTCGCCAGCCAGTGCTGAGGGATCGGCGCCTTCCGCCGTCAAAAAATCCGCCGTGCCGATGACAACGGGCATGCCTGAGATCGTACCGCGCAAGCCCTGACCGGTGACACTGGCGAAATCCGCCACCACCGGCAGCGCCAGCGCGTTTTCTTTCGCGCCTTGCAAAATGGCAGAGGCGAGGGGGTGTGCACTTTTGCTTTCCAACGCGGCAGCGATGGTGAGGACTTCATCTTCCTCAATGCCGGTCGCCGCTCGTACGGCCGAGAGTTTGGGCTTTCCTTCGGTGATCGTCCCGGTTTTGTCGATCACCAGCACATCGGCATGGGCCAATGCTTCCAGCGACGCCGCATTGCGCACCAGCACGCCATTTTGCGCGCCTTTGCCGACCGCGACCATCACAGACATCGGCGTCGCCAGTCCCAAGGCGCAAGGGCAGGCGATAATCAGCACCGAGATTGCTGCGAGCAGCGCATAATCGAAGGAAGGGCCGAAAACGACCCAAACGCCGAAAGCGACAATCGCAGCACTGACAACGGCGGGGACGAACCATGCGGCGACCTTATCGGCCAAGCCTTGGGTCGGCGCGCGGCTTCTTTGTGCTTCGGCAACCAGGGCAACGATTTTTGCCAGCATTGTGCCCGCACCCACCCGCATCGCGCGGATAACAAGTGCGCCTTGACCGTTCAACGTTCCACCGGTCACGGCATCATCCACCCGTTTGGCCAGAGGAATAGATTCGCCGGTGAGCATGGATTCGTCGACGGCGCTTTCGCCTTCGATCACCATGCCGTCGACGGGCACGCAATCGCCGGGCCGTACCAGCAATGTGTCGCCCACCTGCACATCGCCGAGTGGAACTTCTTCTATGCCGTGCGAGGTTCGCCGCTGCGCCGTTTTGGGCGAGAGGTCGAGCAATGCGCGCACGGCCTTGCCCGTGTGTGCTCGTGCCCGCAATTCGAGAACTTGCCCCAGCAAGACAAGGGTCACGATCACCGCGGCAGCTTCGAAGTAGAGCGGCGGCGCTCCACCTGCCAATTGATACAAGGCCGGGACTGCGCCCGGAAACAGCAGGACAAAAAGGCTGTAGCCGAACGCGACGGCGACGCCCAATCCAATCAAGGTGAACATGTTGGCGTGACCGGAAATCGCTCCTTTCCATCCGCGGATCAGAAGCGGCCATCCCGCCCAGAACACCACAGGAATCGCAAGCACGCCTTCGATTGCGCCGCGCCACAATGGCGCAAGCCAGCCATCGAACATGCCGCTCTCATTTAGCATCGCGATGGCAACAAGTGGCGCGCTGAGAATCGCCGAGATCCCGAAGCGGCGGAGCATGTCGCGATATTCGCCGTTGTCCTGTGTCGCGCCCGGATCAAGCGGCTCCAAGGCCATGCCGCAAAGAGGGCAATCGCCGGCTCCAATTTGTTTGATTTGCGGATGCATCGGGCAGGTGAAGAGGCTATCAGCGCCCAATGTTTTTCTACCCCCGTTTACGGGGGCGGCGAAGCCTTCGAGGGGAGCATGCACTGCGTCCGCCCGTTCGCTCGCAATTGCTCGCTCGGCACCTCCCCCGTGAACGGGGGAGAAAAGATATTTTGCAGGTTCCGCCTCAAACTTTGTTTTGCATCCACCACAGCAGAAGAAATATTCCGCACCCTGATGGGTAAGCACGTTACCTTTCGAACGGGCCAGGAATTTGTTGGGCGTCATATTGCAGACCGGATCATGACCCAGAAATTTCTCAGGATCGTTCTCGAACTTCGTCTTGCATCCGGCGGAGCAGAAGTAAAATTCCTTGCCATTGCGCGAGAAGACATTCCCTTTGGCGCGAGCGGTGTCGGGATTGGGTGTCATCCCGCAGACTGGGTCGAAAACCTTGACGGGCGCGGCAATTTTATTTTCCACGGCTGATCAACTCCACGAGTTCGGCAAATTTCTTCGCCTGGTTCTTGGCATCCCCGCTCTCGACAGCTTGGCGGATGCAATGGGCGGCATGGTCTTTGAGCACTTCCTGTTCGACACGGCCGAGTGCCGCTTTGATCGCCATGGTCTGATTTAAGATGTCGATGCAGTAGCGCTCTTCTTCGACCATGCGCGCCACACCACGCACCTGACCTTCGATGCGCGCCAGACGGGCCAGAAGTTTGGGATTGTGTTTGCTCATGCTTGTATACCTTCTGGCGGTATGTCACATTATACCCTATGGGGGTATATGGTGTTTTGTCGCTTGGGCGCAAGTCCGTCGAGCGAAAGGCGGTTGGGATGAATTTCGAGATTTGGCTGGTCGATGCCCTTATTTCAGGACTCATCGCTGTCACCGCAAACGCACAATCAGGTTCGACGTCCGGCCAAGGCGGAACGGCCATGCCTGGCATGGGAATGTCCGAAATGAACATGCCGATGCCGCAAAAGAAGAAACCTGCGCACAAGCGCCACAAGGCCGTGACGCCAGCCGCCGGAATGCAGGCGATGCCTGGCATGGATATGCCAATGCCCGCAGGAAATAACACATCGCCGGATGAGAACAAGGCAGCGCCTGCCGCACATGACATATCGGCGATGCCGGGTATGGAAATGCTGCAACAAATGGGGACCGCTCCGCATACTGTTCCAGCAAATTCCACGGCGCGCGACATGAAAGGGATGTCGGAAATGTCCGGCATTGATATGTCGGCGTCGACCGGCCTTCTCGGATCCTATCCGATGACGCGCGATGCTTCGGGGACGAGCTGGCAACCTGACTCTGCAGAGCACCACGGATTGCACGCGATGCTCGGCGATTGGATGCTGATGGGCCATGCCCGGCTAGTTGGTTTTTACGACACACAAAGCGGGCCGCGCGGGGGCCATGGCACATATCTCGCAGGTATGTTGATGGGCGCGGCGCGTCGGGATTTCGGTGTGGACGATACGCTCAATCTTCGCCTCATGCTCAGCCCCGATCCTTTCATAGGCAAGAGCGGGTATCCGTTACTGCTTCAGACCGGCGAAACGGCAAACGGCAGGACGGCTCTGGTGGATCGCCAACATCCGCACGATTTGATGATGGAGCTCGCCGGTTCTTACGCCCACCGCCTGTCCGACAACGACAGCGTCTTCTTATATGTCGGGTATCCCGGCGAGCCCGCGCTCGGCCCACCGGCTTTCATGCATCGCGCCTCGGGAATGGATATTCCGGATGCGCCTATCAGCCATCACTGGCTCGATTCCACGCATGTCACGTTTGGAGTGGTGACGGCGGGCGTCGTGCAATCTGATTGGAAACTGGAAGTCTCTCAATTTACGGGGCGTGAACCCGACCAGTTTCGCTTCGATTTTGACCCCGCGAAATTCGATAGTACGTCCGCACGGTTGAGCTAGAATCCCGATTCCCACTGGGCCTTGCAAATGTCTTGGGGTTTTCTGAGAGTCCTGAGCAATTGACTCCCGCTGTCAACCAGACGCGCTACACGGCCAGCGCCCAGTATGTGCTCCCGCTGCGAGGCGAGGCGTCCTGGTCTTCGATGATTGCCTGGGGGCGCCAACAACTGAGCGGCGGTGTTTCGTTGAATGCCTTCTTGGCGGAAACTGAATACAAGCCCGATACGGCTTGGACGATTTTCGCACGCGCAGAGAGCGTGCAGAACGATGAGTTATTCACGTCCGGAGGCTCTCACACGATAGGCGAAGTCACACTCGGTGCCATCCATGATTGGCACGTCACGGAGCATGCAGCGTTCGGCCTCGGTGGAGAATATACGTTTGACGCCGTGCCATCGTCGCCAGCGCCCGCCTACGGTTCAAATCCGCACGGCGCGATGGCGTTCGTTCGTCTGAACCTGGAGTAACATTTCGCTACTCCGCTGGAATGGCCTCGCGGCGCTCAGCCTTCAGCGGATGCGCCAGACGCGTCAGCATTTCCTTCGGCACAACCTGCCAGAAGCGCGGCAGCTGGACGTCCCATTCCGCCAAGAGTTCGCTCGCCCAAACCGACCCGGTTTCCGCGCGATGCTCCTCGATCATGCTCCGCAGCACGTTTTGGTAGTGGGCGGTTTCCACGCGCTGCCAAATCACGCTGTCGGGGTTGAGATGCTCGGAGAACTTTCGATCCGCGTCGTAGACAAAGGCCATTCCGCCAGTCATGCCCGCCGCGAAATTATCGCCGACCGCGCCCAAAATCGCGACCGTGCCGCCCGTCATATATTCGCAGCCGTTCGAGCCGCAGCCTTCCACCACCGCGAGTGCGCCGGAATTGCGCACGGCGAAACGCTCGCCGGCTTGCCCCGCGGCGAACAGCTTGCCCGCCGTTGCGCCGTAGAGAACGGTGTTACCGATAATGGTGTTGTCGCGCGCCACGAAGCTGACCGAGGTCGTCGGCCGCAAGCTGATCGTCGCGCCCGACAACCCTTTGCCGACATAATCGTTGGAATCGCCGAAGACCTCGATCTTCAAGCCTTGCACGGCAAAGGCGCCCAGCGATTGGCCGCAGGATCCGCGCAGACGCAGCGTCAAATGTCCCGGCGGCAGTCCGGTCATGCCGAATTTGCGCACGATATGCGAGGACATACGCGCGCCGATACTGCGCATCGTGTTGCGTACCGTGTAGGTGAGCTGCATCTTCTCGCCGTGGTCGAGCAAGGCTTGCGCGTCTTTTTCGATCAAGGCGTCTAGCGTGTCGGGGACTTCGTTGCGGCCTTTCTGCGTGGAATAGCGCGCATAATTGCCGGGATCGGCCTGCACCAGCAGCGGATTGAGGTCGAGGTCGTCGAGCTCTTCGGCGCCGCGGCTAACTTGAGTGAGCAGATCGGTGCGCCCAATCACCTCTTCCAATTTGCGGAAGCCGAGCGATGCCAATATCTCGCGCACTTCTTCGGCGATGAAGCTGAGCAGATTGATGACTTTCTCCGGCGTACCGAAAAATTTCGCGCGTAGTTTTTCGTCCTGCGTGCAAACACCCACGGGGCAGGTGTTCGAATGGCATTGACGCACCATGATGCAACCCATGGCAACGAGCGCCATCGTGCCGATGCCGAATTCCTCCGCGCCCATCATCGCCGCCATGACGATGTCGCGCCCGGTTCGCAAGCCGCCATCGGTGCGCAAGGTCACGCGGTGACGCAGATTGTTGAGCGTTAGGATTTGATTGGCTTCCGTCAGCCCCATCTCCCAGGGCACGCCGGCATATTTGATCGAGGATTGCGGCGAAGCGCCGGTGCCGCCATTGTGGCCCGAAATCAGGATCACATCCGCTTTGGCTTTCGCCACGCCTGCCGCGATGGTGCCGATACCGGTTGCCGCCACCAGCTTCACGCAAACGCGCACTTGCGGATTGATCTGCTTCAGATCGTAGATCAGCTGCGCCAAATCTTCGATCGAATAAATGTCGTGATGCGGCGGCGGCGAAATCAGCATCACGCCGGGCGTGGAGTGGCGCAATTTCGCGATCATCTCGGTGACTTTGAAGCCGGGCAGCTGACCGCCTTCGCCGGGTTTGGCGCCTTGGGCGATCTTGATTTCCAGTTCGCGGCACTGGTTGAGATATTCCGCCGTCACGCCGAAACGGCCCGACGCCACTTGCTTGATCGCCGAGTTGGCATTGTCGCCATTCGGTTTGGGCTTGAAACGCATCGGATCTTCGCCGCCTTCGCCGGAATCGGATTTCGCGCCGATACGGTTCATGGCGATGTTGAGCGCTTCATGCGCATCCGGGCCCAGCGCGCCCAGGCTCATGCCGGGCGTCACGAAGCGTTTGCGGATTTCGGTGATCAACTCCACTTCCTCCACCGGTACGGGCGTCGCGGCGGAACGGAAATCCATCAGATGTCGCAGCGAAACGGCCGGCGTCGCCTTCACGCCGTCGGAATAGCGCTTGTACGTCGTGTAGGACTCGCTGGTGACGGCCGATTGCAGCAGATAAATCAGCGTGGCGCTGTTGGCGTGTGTTTCGCCGCCTTGCCGCGCTTTGTAAAATCCGCCGATGGGCAGCGCCACCGCATCCTCGTCAAAAGCGCGAGCGTGCAGGCGCGCGATTTTCTTGGCGATGCCGGAAAGTCCGATACCCGAAATGCGGCTCGGCATGCCGGGTAGAATGTCGGCGACCATCGAACGTGACAGACCTACGGCCTCGAACAGATAGGCGCCGCGGTAAGAAGAGATTACCGAGATGCCCATCTTGGACATGATCTTGAGCAGACCGGCGCTCATCGAATCCAGATAGCGCTTGACGCATTCGCCCAGCGACAGCTTGCCGAATAGCCCGCGGGCGTGGCGATCGGCAATGCATTCCTGCGCGAGATAGGCATTGATTGTGGTGGCGCCCACGCCGATCAGCACCGCGAAATAATGCGTATCCATGCATTCGGCGGAGCGCACATTGATCGAGGTGTAGGTGCGCAATCCGCGCCGCACGAGGTGCGAATGCACGGCGCCCGTTGCCAGAATCATCGGCACGGGGGCTAGATCGGCGGAGATTCGCTCGTCGGTCAGAATGAGATGATTGTAACCTTGAAGCACGGCCTCTTCGGCTTCCGCGCGGATACGCTCGATGGCAACCTGCAACGCGCCGTCCTTGGGACCATTCTCGCCCACCACGAAGACGCAATCGATTTCGTAAAAGCGTCCCTCCAGGTGGTCCTTCATGCGTGCAAACATGCCGGTCGAGATCACCGGGCTTTCGAGGACATAGACTTCCGTCTGCTTCTCGTCCTGCACCAGCACATTGCCAAGGTTGCGAAACCGTGTTTTCAGGCTCATCACGCGCTCTTCGCGCAGCGGATCGATCGGCGGATTGGTCACTTGGCTGAAATTTTGCCGGAAGTAATGCGATAGCGGACGGTATTTGTCCGACAGCACGGCGAGCGGCGTGTCGTCGCCCATCGAGCCGACCGCCTCTTTGCCGTCTTCGATCATCGGATGAAGGATCAGCTCGAGATCCTCGGTCGTGAAGCCCGCCGCCATTTGACGCCGGCGCAGCGCATTGCGATCGGAGAACAGGCGAGGCTCATCACCCGGCCCGATGATCGGCTGCAGATCGACAACCTTTTTTATCCAGTCCTCATAAGGATATTCGCCGGCCAAGCGGTCTTTGATCGCACGATCCTCGTAGAATTTCCCCTCACCCAGATCGAGCGCAATCATTTGCCCCGGACCGACGCGGCCCTTGCGTTTGATCTTGGATTCGTCGAGCACGACCATGCCGGTTTCCGAGCCGACAAACAGCAAGCCGTCGTCGGTCAGAGCATAACGTTGCGGCCTGAGCCCATTGCGATCCATGCCGGCGATCACCCAGCGCCCGTCGGTGGCCGCAATCGCCGCCGGACCATCCCACGGTTCCATGACCGCATTGGCATAGGCATACATCGCGCGGTGGCTGTCGGGCATCGACGACGCCTGTTTCGACCAGGCTTCGGGAATGAGAAGAGTCTTCGCCAAGGGAGCGGTGCGCCCGGCACGCACCAGCACTTCGAACACGGAATCCAGTGCGGCCGAGTCCGAGCCGCCCGGCTGAATAATCGGTTTGACGTCCTCGCCCGCCGTGCCGAAGAGCTCCGAGGCCATTTTGACCTCGTGGTTTTTCATCCAATTGGCGTTGCCTTTCAGCGTGTTGATCTCACCATTATGCGCCAGCATGCGGAAGGGCTGTGCCAACCGCCAAGTCGGGAACGTATTGGTGGAATAACGTTGATGGAAGATCGCAAACGCCGAAACGAACCGTTCGTCCTGCAGGTCGGGATAAAAGTTGGAGAGTTGCTCCGCCAGGAACATGCCCTTGTATATCAGCGAGCGCGTCGACAGCGAGCAAACATAGAAATCCTGGATGGCGGCGGCGCGGATGCCTTTCTCGATGCGCCGGCGGCAGAGATAAAGCCTGCGGTCCAGCGCTTCGAGGTCTTCGCTGTCGCCCGCGTCGAACATGATCTGCTCGATTTCGGGACGTGTGGCATTGGCTTTCTCGCCGATAATAGAGATGTTCACCGGCACTTGGCGCCAGCCATAAAGATAGAAGCCCGAGCGCAAAATCTCGGCTTCGACAATGGTGCGGCAGGTTTCTTGGGCCACATAATCGGTGCGCGGCAGGAAAATCTGCCCCACCGCGATGCGGCCGGAACGCAGTTTGTGGCCGGTCTGTTCGACCTGGGCGCGGAAGAAATCTTGCGGCACCGAGATATGGATACCGGCGCCGTCGCCGGTCTTGCCGTCGGCATCGACGGCGCCGCGATGCCAGACCGCTTTCAACGCCTCGATGGCGCGCACCACGACTTCGCGCCGCGGCTTGCCGTCGATGGCCGCGACCAAGCCGACGCCGCAGGCATCATGCTCCTGATCGGGGGCGTAAGCGTGGTTCTTCTCCAACAGCTTCGCGTTGGCGATGAAGCGCGCGATTTCGGATTCGCCTGTTTCGTATGGCATCTAGCCCCCCACCCGGAGCGCTAGCGCGCTCCGACCTCCCCGCGTAGGGGGAGGTGAAAGGGACAATCGTGAAATCTTTCCCTCCCCCGACGCGGGGAGGGAAGACATGCGAGCGAAAGCGAGCATGTCAGGGTGGGGGGATGCATCGAATAGAACGTTGTCATCATCGTCACTCCGCCGCCTGCGGGACCGCCGCTTGGCCTTGGTTTGGATGTAGTTATGAATTGCGGCCGCGGCGTCGCGCCCATCGCGGATCGCCCAGACGACCAGCGATGCGCCGCGCACGATGTCGCCGCCGGCGAATACGCCTTCGATGCTCGTCATCATGGTGGATGGCTTTACGCGCAGCGTGCCCCATTTGGATCATGCGATAGGTCTGGCGCAGAGAACATCTTGGGCAAGTCTTCGGGATCGAAGCCCAGCGCTTTGATCGCCAGATCGGCCTTCAATGTGAAATCCGCACCTTTGATTTCCTCCGGCGATTTGCGTCCCGTTGCATCGGGCAGACCGAGCCGCATCGGCGAGATGCGCACGCCTTCAATATCCATGTTGCCCAAGAAGCCCTTGGGCAACGTCAGCCATTTGAAATCGACGCCTTCTTCTTCGGCATTCGTCACTTCGCGCAAGCTACCCGGCATGTTCTCGCGGTCGCGGCGATACAGACAGGAGACCGATTTCGCGCCTTGGCGCATGGCCGTGCGCACGCAGTCCATGGCGGTGTCGCCGCCGCCGATCACGACGACATCCTTGTCGTTTGCATCGAGCCTGCCGGAGTCGAATTCCGGCACCGCATCGCCGAGGCCTTTGCGATTGGCGATGATGAGATATTCCAGCGCCGGTACGATACGGCCAAGGCCCACGCCAGGCACTTCGATCTCCCGCGCCTTGTAGACGCCGGTGGCGATGAACACGGCATCATGGCGCTGACGCAGTTCTCCCAGCGACGCATCGCGGCCGACTTCGAAATCGAGCTTGAAATCGATGCCGCCATCGTCGAGCCGCTTCACACGCCGCGCTACGACTTCTTTCTCGAGTTTGAAATTCGGGATGCCATAGATCAGCAAGCCGCCGGCGCGATCATGGCGGTCATAGACCGTCACCCGATATCCCTTGCGGCGAAGTTCCTCCGCGGCCGCCAGCCCTGCAGGTCCGGCGCCCACGATGCCGATGTATTCGCGCCGCTGCCGGCGCGCCACCAGCGGCGGCACCCAGCCGCGTTCCCACGCTGTGTCGCTGATGTATTTTTCGACCGCGCCGATTGTCACCGTGCCGTGACCGGATTGTTCGATGACGCAATTGCCTTCGCAGAGACGATCCTGCGGGCAGATGCGGCCGCAGATTTCGGGCATGTTGTTGGTGGCCTGCGACAGTTCATAGGCTTCTTCGAGCCGTCCCTCCGCCGTCAGCTTGAGCCAGTCGGGAATGTTGTTGGAAAGCGGGCAATGCACCTGGCAGAACGGCACGCCGCATTGCGAGCAGCGCGAGGCCTGTTCGGCGGCCTTCTCGCGCGATGTATTCGGCATAAATCTCGTGGAAATCGAGCTTGCGTGTCTCCGGCAGCCGCTTCTCCGGCGTCCGGCGTTCCAAACCCGTGAACTTGAGCATTTTCTCAGCCATGAGCAGCTGGGTATTGGATGTTTTCGGCAGAATCCAGGAAAAATGCGACAGATAAGACAATAATACTGTCCTATATGTATGGGAGGTTCAGATATGCCAATCAAATAGGCACATCTCCTGTCGATATATATGTCAGTGTATATGTCATAATGAAATTTCACGAGACTAAAGTCCGCTGACATGCTACGAGTGCGCTCCATTTCCCGCCGCATTCAAGGATTTCCATGTCGGACATAATCAACTCGATCCTGCTCGGGATCGTCGAAGGACTTGACCGAGTTCCTCCCCGTTTCCTCTACGGGACATCTTGCTGGTCGCAGAGCATCTGATGGGTTTGCCCGATGACAAATGGGAGGCTTTCACCATCATCATCCAGCTTGGCGCGATCTTGTCTGTGGTCGCGGTCTATTGGCGCAAATTCTGGGATGTGCTGGTCGGCCTGCCGACCTCGCCGCAGGCGCGGCAGTTCGCGATCAACGTGCTTGCCGCTTTTGTACCGGCGGCGGTTATCGGCGCGGCGCTGATCAAATATATCAACGGCTATCTGTTGCAGCCGACCTTTGCGCTACCGGTTATTGCCACGATGTGGACTCTGGGCGGTGTGCTGATCCTCGTTCTGGAGCGCATAGCGCCAAAACCGCGTCATCTCGACGGCGACCATCTTCCGTTCTGGAAGGCGGTTCAGATCGGATTCTGCCAATGCCTGGCGATACTTCCCGGCGTCTCACGTTCGGGCGCAACCATTCTGGGCGCTGAGCTGCTTGGCGTTGAACGCAAAGCCGCTGCGGCCTTCACGTTTTATCTCGCAGTGCCCACCATGTTCGGCGCGACCGTGTTCGAGATGTACAAGAAATGGTCACTGATGTCGGCCGCAACGTCGGAGGACATCGCCATCGGCTTCGTGGTGTCGTTTGTGGTCGCCTATTTTGTGGTGAAGACATTTATCGCTTTCATCGGCCGTTATGGCCTCAAGCCATTCGGCTGGTACCGGCTTTTGGCCGGTGCCGGGCTTTTCGCCTATCTGATGATGTCATAGCAAGGTTCTCGGCGAGGCTCGCCGAGAATCCACTTCTTCATTCCGGCAGTTTCAGATCGCCGTCGATCTTGAAATCCAATTCCGGCGATTGCTTTGGTGGTTCCGCGCTGACCGCCGCCGACACTTAAGCCATACTCGCCGGGCTGTACGACATTGTCGCCGGATTCCGTCACCGACCTCAAATCGCGTGGCCCGAGATCGAAATGCAGATGCTGCGTTTCGCCGGCATTCAGATGCACACGCTTGATGCCGCGCAAGGCGCGTAGCGGCGTGCCCGGCACTTTGGGGAATGCGAGGTACAATTCGGCAACTTCATCGCCGCTGCGTTTGCCGACATTCTTCACGTCGACATCGACGCCGAGCGTGTCGCCTGCCTTCAATACCGGCGCGGAGAGTTTCAATCCGCTATAAGCAAATTTCGAATAGCTCAAACCGTAACCGAATGGATAAAGCGGCTTGCCGGCGAAGTAACGATAGGTTCGCCCCTTCATCGAATAGTCTTCGAACGGCGGCAATTGGCCGACGCCGGTGTAGAACGTCACCGGCAGGCGTCCTGCCGGATTGTTGGCGCCCGACATGGTTTCCGCGATCGCCGTGCCGCCTTCTTCGCCCGAATACCAGGCGTCGATGATGGCGGAGGCGTTTTTGGCGGCCCAGTTTACCGACAGCGCGCTGCCGTTCATCAACACCACGACAAGCGGTTTGCCGGTCTTCTTCATCGCCTTCAGCAGATCTTCCTCATCTTTCGGAAGATCGAGACTGGTGCGGTCGCCGCCCGCGAAGCCGGGAACGTCCACGTTCATTTCTTCGCCTTCAAGCTGCGAGGTGATGCCGACGACGGCAATCACGATATCCGCATGCTTGGCGGCGGCGATGGCGCGCGGCAAGGGCTTTTCGATCTGCTTGCCCCAATCGAATTTGATCGACAAGCCGCGGCTCAAATCGCGTTCGATCTTCACCGCATATTTGTGGCCCGCTTCGAGCCTGATCGCGACGGTCTTGGGCGCTTTCTGGCGGGGATTGCTGATATCCACGACGAGCTTGCCGTCGAGCCACAAACGTCCACCGCGGCTGTCGAGCCCTATCTTGTAGATATTCGTTGTCTCAGGTGTGAGGAAACCGGTCCAGCGGACCCAAAACTTATCTGCCTTCGGCAGCGAAGCGCGCCTGTCCAAATCATAATCGACCGTGGCATCGACGCGGCGGAGGATGGGTGTGCCGGAGAACTCCGCATTGTCGAAGAACTCCGCCTTAAGGCCTCGCTGTCCGTCATCGGTCGTCAGGTATTGGGATGCAATTGGGCCGACCGGCAAGAGGAAATTGGTGCCCGGCTCGAACGTGATCTTCGCATTCGGAAACTGTTGCTTGATGCCGTCGAGCGCCGTCACGGTCTTGGACGGGAAGCCGTTGTAATTGCCATAAAGGACATTGGTCTGGTCGGCCAGCGGTCCGACGACGGCGATCGATTTCGTTTTGCCCGGCCGAAGCGGCAGTACGCCGTTGTTCTTCAGCAGCACCATGGTCTCGCGCGCAGCCTGCAGCGCGAGTTGGCGGTTCGCGGGGGAATCCAGTTCGGAGTCCGGCACTTGGGCGTAATTCACCATCTGTGGCGGATCGAACATGCCGAGCTTCATGCGGGCGGTGAAGAGACGTCTCAATGTGGCATCCACATCCTTTTCGGGCAGCAATCCCTGCTTCACGGCATCGATGTAACGTTGATAGTCGGAGCTATCTTCGACCGGCGTGGAGAAATCGGCACAGTCGTTGTCGACGCCATCCTTCACCGAAACCGCCGCCGCTTCGGCAATCGTCTTTGTGTAATGATGGCCATGGGTCATGAACATCGGGAGGCCATCCGCGATGTCGGCGATCGCATCGCAATCGGATACCACATAGCCTTGGAAGTCCCAGGCGCCACGCAACGTATCCTTTAAGAGGAAATCGTTGGCGCAAGCGGGCTGACCATTAATGCTATTGTAGGCGCACATCACCGATTGCGCTTTGCCGTCCACAATCGCAGCGCGGAAAGCGGGCAGGTAGGTATCTTCCTCGTCATGTTTGCTGACGGTAACATCGACGGAATGCCGTGTCGGTTCGGGACCGCTATGCACCGCATAGTGTTTGGGGGTCGCGACAGTTCGCAGATATTTTGGATCGTCACCCTGCATGCCGGTGACAAAGGCCTTTCCCATCTCGCCGGTCAGAAAAGGATCTTCGCCATAGGTTTCTTGGCCGCGGCCCCAGCGCGGATCGCGGAAGATATTGATGTTGGGCGACCAGAAGGTGAGGCCCTGATAGATTTCGTGGTCGGGGCTACGGCGTTCGGCGATGTTGTACTTCACGCGAGCTTCCGTGCTGATCACCACCGCCATGCTGTGAATCAGCGCCGGATCGAAGGTCGCACCCAATCCGACCGGCTCGGGAAAAACCGTCGCCAGTCCCGAACGGGCGACGCCGTGCAGCGCCTCATTCCACCAATTGTAAGCAGGTATACCGAGGCGAGGAATCGCGCGGGCTTGGTTCACCAGTTGCGAGGCTTTTTCCTCAAGGGTCATGCGGGAGATGAGATCGTCCACCCGCGCGGCAATAGGTTGTTTGGCGTCCATATAGATGGGCGCGCTACCATTCTGCGGCAAATCAGCGGACGCAGCACTGCTAGACGTCAAGCCGAGCAAGGCGAGGGCGGCGATTGTCAGAAAAATATGTGACTTCTTACCAACGCAATGCATTGTGATTTTCCTCCCGGCCTGCACGGCGCAATAGCCCTATACTGGCCGAGGATCGTGTGCAATTGGGCGGTGGCCCGACTTAATGACACTTTAAGGTGAGCCGGTTTCAACCTTGGCGATTTCGTCGAATTGCCCTTTGGCGCGGAAACGCCAAAGATAGGACGGCACCACAGCTTCTACGGCATCCGGGGCGATGCCCAGGTCGGCGAGTGTCAGCACACCGTCTCCCACAACATTATCGGTTTTGAGCTGGCGCACCTGGTCCATCGTCAACAGCGGCTTCGGCAGCAGTCCCAGAAAAAAGCCGTTGATCGATGCCAGGAAAAAGGGCCAGGGCAACAGCAAACGCGTACGCCCTGTTTCGCGCAGGATGATTCGCATTAAGTCCTTAAAGCTATAGACCGTAGCACCGCCGAGCTCGTAGGTCTTGCCGCGCGCCTCCGCATCATTCAACACATGGGCAATCGCCGCCGCCACATCGCCGACATAGACCGGCTGGAACTTTGTGTGCCCGCCACCGATCAACGGCAGAACCGGCAGATACCGTGCCAGCCAGGCAAACTTGTTGAAGAACTCGTCTTCCGGACCGAACACGAGAGAGGGACGCAGGATGGTGGCATCGGGGAATTCTTCACGAACCCGAATCTCGCCGCGCCCTTTGGATTCGGCATAGGCGGACTCGGCATTGCTATCCGCGCCGATCGCCGAAATGTGAACCAAGGTTTTTACACCGGCCTGGTGCGCCAGTCGCGCGATCCGCGCGGCCGCATCCACATGAACGGTTTCGAAGCTGTTTTCGCCGCTGCTATAGAGAACACCCGTCAGATTGATGACCGCATCGGCTTCCGCCAGCGCGGCTGCAACCGAGTCCTCGTCGTGCACATCGCCTTTTTGCACACGGATCTGCCCCACCGTTCCCGAAGGCTGCAGGTAATTGCCGAGATTGGGATGGCGGCAGACGGCCCGGATGCGCCAACCATCTTTTGCCAATTGCCGGACCGTGTGTCGTCCGACAAAGCCGGAGGCGCCGAAGATTGTGACGAGATTGCTCATTACCGTATCCTAGAAATAGTCGCGCGGAATCGGCTACTTCTAGCATGGCCGGGCGTCATCTGCTCAAGTCGAGGGGGGAACCTGTTTTTGCGCCGTAGCCGCTTTGGCGCGCCCGCGGAGCTTTTCCTTGGAGCGGAAGCGCCACAAATAAGTCGGCAGAATGGCTTCCACGGTCGTGGGTGTGATGCCGAGATCGCCGAAGGAGAGGGCGCCGCGCGGAATGACGCTGTCCCGATTGGTCTTGCGCAGCCCGAGGCCAAAAACCGCTCGCCTTCTGCCGGTCTCTTCTAAGATAAGCCCAACCAGATCCTTGATGCTATAGACGCCCGGCCCACCCAAATCGTAATTGCGGCCGCGTGTTGCGGCCGAGTCTTTAACGGCTTTGACGATGGCGCGCGCCACATCGCTCACAAAAACCGGCTGGCATTTGTTTTCGCTATCGCCGCCAAGAGGCAAGACCGGCGATAGCCGGGCAAGCCAGGCAAAGCGATTGAAGAATTTGTCCTCGGGACCATAGATCAGCGATGGGCGCAAAATCACGGAAGCGGGAAATGCCTCGCGTACCAGCGCTTCGCCCATCGCTTTTGTATAAGCGAAACGTGCCGACGACCGCAGCGAGGCGCCTAGCGCCGAGACATGAACCAGCACCGGCGCGTTCGCATCCATTGCGGCGTTGGCGATGTGCGACGCGGCTTCGACATGCAGCGCTTTGAAACGTCGCCGGTTGCTTTGGTGTGGTATCCCGACAAGATTGATAACGGCATACGCATTCTTGACCGCAGCAGCGATCATTTTCGCATCCATCACGTCGCATTTGACGGTTTGGATCTGGCCCACTTGGCCGAGCGGCTGAAGATAATTTGCGGCTTTCGGCCGGCGCACGGCCACGCGGATTCGATACCCTGCTTCTGCCAGCGCTTGCACGGCATGGCGGCCGACAAAGCCGGACCCGCCGAAAACCGTTACCAAGGGATATTCCATCGCCGCCCGCCCAGTACTCTTGAATTATACTAAACTCCGAGCAGGGTGGTATCCCTCAAAAACGCGACAATTGTTACGCCGCAAGTTCCTCCGCCACATAGGCCCGCTCGCCGGTGACCGGCTTGACATAGACAGTGACCGTTTTGCCGCTTTTTTCATCGACAAAGCGCTCGGTTGTACGCGCCCATTCGGGGCCCGGCGGGCGGTCGAGGATTTTTTTGTACGCGTAGTGTTCATAGATGATCCCGAACACCATGACGGCACCCCAAACCAGCAGCACCAAGCCAGGTCCGACATAGCCGCTGAACAATCCGGTTGCGCCGGTGATGATCAGCAAACCACCCAGGGTGACGAGGACATTGCGCAGCATGTGCTCACTCCGTCTCGAGCACGACGGCGGTGCCGTAGGCGACGATTTCGCTCATGAATTGGCCGATTTCCGAAGAATCAAAGCGCATCATGACGACGGCGTTAGCGCCCATCACCGTGGCGTTCTTGACCAGCCGGTCGACTGCCTGTTTGCGGGTTTCTTCCAAGAGCTGGGTATATTCGTGGATCTCACCGCCAAGGATGGACCGCAGCCCGGCGATGACATTGCCGCCGACGCCGCGCGAGCGGACCACAACGCCAAAGCATTGGCCCAGCGTCTTGGTGCGGCGATATCCGGGGATGTTTTCGGTGGTGGTGACGAGCATGACGGGGCGTCCTTTTGGGTCGAGTCCTTATTATTGTAGCGCTCCGGGGCAGGGTAGGCGACCGCGTTGACTTGGAGGGGGCACCTCCCTAAACATCGCCGCCCCAAGGTCCTTTGGCCTTGGACCAAGCCGTGCCCAGATGGCGGAATTGGTAGACGCACTAGTTTCAGGTACTAGCGCTGCAAGGCGTGGAGGTTCGAGTCCTCTTCTGGGCACCACGCTTCGCCTTTGCCTTCGCGTGGCGCAGCCGAGGTGAAGGTGATGGCGAAGCGTGCCCGGCGCAGGCGAAGACGGGCTGGCAGAAATTCAGCACAACCGGTAGTTTAGGGTCAGCTCCCCGATGAGGGCGCGACGTGTCACCATCCGGCGCAGCCGTCCGGATGCGCGGCCGCGGCTTGGGATAACGCATCGGCCAGTTTGAAGAGAATAGAAGTAATTTGCGATGGCGAAGCGGTGATCAAAAACTTTTCCGACCATTCGGCCAATGAACGAACGTTTCTGGCTTGGGTACGCACCGCTATTGCAGTTATGGCGTTTGGCTTTCTTATCGAGCGGTTCGATTTGTTTATCGTGATTGCGGCACGAACAGTGGGGAGCCACACGCAGCATTTGCCGACGCAACCCGTGGGACACATCGCGGGAATGGTTCTTGTCGTGGCCGGAATCGCGATTATCGTTATCTCTGCATTGCGATTTGTGTTGGTCGCGCGCCTGATTGATAGCGAAAAAGAGATCGCGCATATCGGTTCCCGCGTCGACGTTGCGCTTGCGGCACTGCTGGTCCTTCTTGGTTGCGCCCTTTTTTTGTATCTCTCGCATGCCACCATGCTGTGAGAACGAATGCCGGAGCATTATGCCGTCGGCTTAGTGCGCGGCGAGACGCCGTTTACGGCGACGGGATGCGCGCGTAAAATGCACGGAGCCTCTAGGCGAGTCTGATGGTGATAATACGCCATTGGGTATCAGACTGCGCGGCGCCCCCGTTGCAACAGATTCCTCATAATCCGCTGACTTGATATTCGTCGCTGCGGCTTTCGCGGCGAGTGATGAACGATCAACCGGTGTCTGAGCAAAACCCGGCGTGGCGAGGCCGATGGTACATATAATGAGCACAAGCGCTTTGCAAAAAAGCTTATCCATACAAAACCCACTCGTTACGTGCGGGCTTGGCAACCTCGCACATTTTCCCGTCGCCAGCGGATAACGCGCAAGTTCGCGGAACCGATGCAGTGATTATGGGAACAATTATTTTTCGATTGTTCGGAGAAATTTGCCCTTCCGCGCGTTGTCAACCCGACAGTGCCTCAAGAAATCCATCCTCGCGGGCGGAGGGAGGCATTGTGTCTTTCGCTCGCGGCAAAGCGTGGAGTAAATCATGGCTAAGAAACTTTCCTTGATGCTGGGCGTCGCATGTCTTGCGGTGGCGCTAAGCCCCGCAGCTTCTGCCGCTCCGCATGGCGTAAAGGTGGGAATACTCACCTGTCACGTCCACAGCGGCTGGGGTTACATCATCGGTTCCTCCAAGAATGTGGATTGTTCCTATCACCCCAGGGGCCATAGCGAAGATCATTATGCCGGTAGTATCTCCAAGTTCGGCGTCGATATCGGATACACCAGCGGCGGTACCCTTGTATGGGATGTTGTGGCGCCGTCGTCCGACATCCGTTCCGGCGCTCTTGCGGGCGACTATGCCGGTGCGACGGCGAGCGCCACCGTGGGTGCCGGTGTCGGCGCCAATGTGCTGGTGGGCGGTCTCGACAAATCGATCGCGCTGCAGCCGGTGAGCGTTGAAGGCAATACGGGCCTCGATGTAGCTGCCGGCATTGGTGCAATGAGTTTGCACGCGAGCGACAGGCGTTAATTCCGGACGCGGCCGGACTTTGGTGTTTTCCCTCCGCTATGGTCCGGCCGTAACGCCCGCACTACCGACATGGAGGCGCGCAATCGCCTTCGGACATGTGAATTGTAATGGTGCGGCGGTCAGAGCGGAGGGATAGCTCTCTCCGCCCGCTCTTTTGCCTTTAAAGCCGGATTTCCAACAGGCATTTAAGACCCGATGGAAGATATTCCACCTGTGCCTTACCATTATCCGTTTCCAATGCACGCTCGATCAAGACGGATCCAAACCCCTTTGGCCCCGGCGGCTGCACGGGCGGGCCGCCCAACTCTTTCCATAAGAATTTCAGCCATTTTCCGTTGCGGTCTTCGGCCAATTCCCAATTCAGATTGACATGCCCGTGATCGTTCGACAGGGCTCCGTATTTGACAGCGTTTGTGCCAAGTTCGTGAAGCGCCATGGCAAGCGAAAGCGATTTCCGCACATCGAGCGCGGCGTTCGGTCCGGCAATCCGTATTCGATCGCTGTTGCGTTCTCGAAACGGAGCAAGCACGCGCTCTATCAAATCGCGCACTGCCGTCACATCCCAGTTATGGTGGGTCAGCAGGTCGTGTGCGGCGGCCAGCGCCTGGAGCCGGGAATTGAACGATTGGCGTTCGCCTTCGGGTGCGGTACGGAATGTTTGTGCTGCTATCGCTTGCACCATACTGAGTGTGTTCTTGACCCGATGTTGGATCTCGTTGATCAACAGCTCTTGTGTTTCAGCGGCCTGTTTGCGCTCCGTGATATCGCGTGCAATCTTTGAAGCGCCGACAATTCTGCCTTCGGAATTTTTTATGGGCGATACCGTCAACGATACATTGAGCAGGCTTCCATCCTTTCGCCGGCGCAAAGTTTCATAATGCTCGATGCGTTCGCCCCGTAGGATGCGGCTAAGAATATCCGGTTCTTCAGCTAGGCGTTCCCGCGGAATAATCGTTGTGATCGGTTTGCCGATAATCTCTTCGACCGTATATCCGAATATCCGTTCCGCGCCGGCATTCCAGCTCGTGATGATGCCGTCAAGGCTTTTGCTGACGATGGCATCGTCGGACAATTCGACGATGGCCGCCAATCTCTGAGCCATGTTTTGAACGTTTCGACGTTCGCTGTTGTCGACAAGCATATTTACGGCGCCGACAAGCTTGCCGTGGACGTCGAACAACGGCGTTGGATAAGGAATGAAGGAGTAGTGTGTGCCGTCCGGGCGTTCGGCTACGGCTTCGATGCCTCGCACCGCTTTCCCGGTTCTCAGCGTAATTGCCATGGGACATTCGTCATGCGCCATCGGCCGTCCGTCCGGCCAGAACAAGCGCCACGATCCGCACCACAAATCTTCACCCAGTTTCGGATTGCGGCCCCATAAGTGCGCGGCTGCCTCATTGTAAAATGTGATCCGCCCTTCGGAATCCGTCACATAGATCGCCGCCGGCAGATCCTGAATTATCTGAAGAAAGAAGGAGTCGTGACGATGATCGGGGCCGCCATCACGCCGCAATAGGCTGCGCACCCCCAATCCTTGCAGCCCTTCGGCCGGCTTGTGTTGCTGCTCGTTTGACATATTATCTGCGCGGCTCGGAGCGTTCATAACCATAGTCCTCGCTCTTGTTCAGTGCGCGTCGCATAGATCGTAGAGTGCATTTAGATAAAAGCTGCGAGTTTCAGTCAACAATCCGATCAAGGCGAAAGTGAGGACGTTGACCCGCGCTGCGTTTTTCTTGGCGGACAACGGATACGAAACTTTTGGGAACTTTTCTTACAGGATCTTGTTCGCCTACTGTGACTGACGCCAACATTTATCCGTCTGCAATATTCCAATATATTATCGCCATAATTTAAGTGCGGAATAGTCGACAATGTTCCGGGACATTCCCAACATCGTCCGGCCATTTTCTTCACATCGTGAAGCCAAGAACGACGCCCATCGCTAAGGCGATAATCGATAGCACAACGAACCAGCCATAGGGGGTAAGCAACTTTGACCGCCGCCGCCGATCGACGACAGGAAAGCCAACGGTCAGCCAACCTTCGTGACGCTCTAGTTCAGACCTGGATAAGGACACGCCGTCCTCCCGCACCATCTTCGCGTTTTCAACGGAGGGGCCACGGGAAAGTTCCATGGCCGCCGCGGTTCCGTTGCTTGTGTTTTCACGGCAACAGGCGAAACTTTCAGCCCCATAACTCGTTCCTGCCTTACGTGATGCGCACTGATATTTCCCACAATGGAGGGTTCACGAATGCCCATGATTTCGAAAATTGCTGCTTGCGCGGCGCTTGCCGCCGGCCTGCTCGCCGCGACATCTGCTCAGGCGTCCGACCAAACAGCGGTGCTTGCACATGCTGCTGCGACCGTTGACGATATGCGTTCCGATCAAACGTTCGGTCCATCGCGAGATCTGTTGAGACGGGCCCGCGCTGTTCTGATTGTGCCGAGCTTGGTCAAGGGCGGCTTCGTATTCGGTGCCGAAGGCGGGGAGGGCGTATTACTTGCTCGAACAGGTCATGGCTGGAGTTCGCCAGCCTTTTACACGCTCGGATCGGCGTCATTTGGCTTGCAGATTGGCTTGGAGTCGGCACAGCTCGTCATGTTCGTTATGAGCGACAAGGCCTTGCGCGCGATCGAGCGAGACAAATTTAAACTGGGTGCCGGGGCCGGACTTACCGTGATTACCGTCGGCGCAAATGCCCAGGCTGCTACCGGCGGCAACCTTAGCGGCGATATCATTGTCTGGTCCTCCTCGAAGGGGGCCTATGGCGGCTTAACGCTTGAAGGTTCTGTTCTCGCGCCGGAGTCCGACGTCAACGCGGATTTCTATGGGCACGGAATCGGCGTCCGCGAAATCTTGGCGGACAGGGTAACAAATCCGGCGGCCGAAAATCTGCGCCACGATTTGGCCCATTGAGGCTGTCTGGCGCGCCATAAGCGCCTGAGCGGCCCTTCTGCTCCATACACTGGGTCCTTCCTCGGAGCAGGGACTATGGCGATTGCGGCCAAGACTCTGTTGCGAGGAAGGTTCGCGGGACGAGGGTCGTGATATTTTCTGGAAGCCGAATAAACGCCGACAACCGGTAAGTCACGGCTCAAAACGACTGGAGTCCGCGCTGTTTCGCTTCCGTTTCGCGGTCTTAGCCTTAAGCACGACGTGCGATTTTATATCGGCGGCGTGGTTCCACGCCATCCTGAAAACGCGCTGATGATGAAGAGAATGACGAAAGCGAAAAGAAGGATCTTCGCAATGCTCGCGGCAAAGCCTGCAAGTCCAAAAAAACCGAGAAAGCCGGCGACCAATGCGAGAATAAAGAAGGTGATTGCCCAACCAAGCATTGCGACGTCCTCAGGGTTTCACACTCACAACATCGTCCGGGACAATTTGTTCCCGAACATGATGTTGAGTTCACATTGCTATCGTTGAACCGCGCTTTCGTCGCGACGTTATGTAAATGAGCATGAAGAAATGTGCTCTTGCCCCAACTTGAGGAATCAACATGAACAATCAGGGCCGTAATGCCGAAAAGCAGCAGGACAAGCATGCGCAGACTGGGTCCCAAGACAACAAGAACCCATCGCGCGGCACAAACAATGACAACGACCGAGAAAAAACTCATGGTCAATCGACCCAAAATAAGCCGCAGGGCGGTCAGCAGGGTGGCTCGCGCGACGACAAAAATATGTCGACAAAAAAACACGACTAACTGTTAATCGCGTGGTAATGCGCTGAACGAGAGCCGGTGATAAGCCGGCTCTCTTCATATTACGGTTTTTGAACCCAAATCCTTGCTAAACGTTACTTCAGTTCAGACAAAGTATTGCGGAGTGTTAGACGATGGCTTTTGTACTACCACAACTTCCTTATGCGCTCGATGCGCTCGAACCGCATATGTCGGCGAAAACGTTGGAATTTCATTATGGCAAACATCATTATCAGTACGTCGAAGTACTGAACAAACTAATTACCGGCACATCTCTCGAGAAAAAATCCCTGATAGAGATCGTTTGCGCCACTGCCGATCGCGAGGACGAAAATCAAGCCAAGATTTTCAATAACGCGGCGCAAGTATGGAACCACACATTATTCTGGCACTCAATGCGTCCCGGAGGCGGCGGCGAACCGAAGGGCGAATTGAAGGATCAAATAGTGGCTGCTTTTGGAAGCTTTAAGGATTTCAAGGAAGCCTTCAAGAAAGCCGGCATGAATCAGTTTGGAAGTGGATACGCCTGGCTGGTCGCGGATGGAAATGTCGTGGCAATTCATCATACGCCTAACGCATATCCGCCATTCGTGGACGGACAGGTCCCTCTCTTATGCTGCGATGTTTGGGAACATGCTTATTATTTGGACTATCAAAACAGGCGGCAGGATTTCCTCACAACATTTCTCGATCATCTGGTTGATTGGGATGCCACGTCGGCGCGAATGCAGGAAAAAGATGGTGCGATCGTCGCTTTGCGGGGCTAGCTCCCGGCTTTGTTAGGCGCGTGCGTTTCTGTATCGGATGCGCCAAGTTTGTCCAGGCTCAGGCGGACTTGGCGCAACACTTCCCCGGCATCGCTGGCGTTTCGAGTTCATTCCTTCTTCCGAAGCAACCAGGACTTCCCGGAGGTCCATTTCCCAATCGCGCAGCAATTCAATTTTTTTGTCCGTCGGGACATCCACGGCATTCACAATGTCCTGAGGTGCTTTGAAGACCTTCGAAACGTCACCATTTGCCAAGTTGTATCGGCGTCCTGTCATATCCTATTCCTCCGAAGATTATGTCGCATAAACGCTACGCTCGGAATCTGATTCCGATGCGGTAATTTGCTCGACGAAGGGCACAGCAATGCGCAACGATAGGCAACACCCTCCGGCCGGCGTCTTTGCGAACCAATAATGGCCTCCGAGTTGTTCGGCGAGAGCACCAAAAATCCTCTCCGGAGACGGCGATCCCGTCCGCAAGGAGTTGGCGCCGAGAAACCCGTCATCGACGGCAAGTAACAAATGACTGTCACCGTCTTTGCGAAAGGACAACGCGACGCTTCTGTGTTTCAAATCAGCCTGTTTATGGAACAACTCGAAGGACAGAGCTTCAATTGCGAAAAGCGCCAGCGGCGTAGCAAAATCGGGCGGCAGCCACAGCGGTTCGATATTCATCACTAGACTATAAGGCTTCTCGGTTTCTGCGGCGAGCGCGCGCATCCGATCGGCTATCTCCGCAAACAGCAGAGTCATGTCGACGACAGGATTGGTCTCCGCCTTCTCGATGAGCCTCTGTATGATTGCCAAAGTGTCGACGCGGGCGACAATCTGCCTAAAGGTGAATTGGCTCTCGTCGTTGGGCAGTTTCTGCGAGTAAAGGCTGATCAAACTTGATACGATTTGCAGATTATTCTTTACGCGATGATGAATCTCCCGCGCCATCGCCGATTTCCGATCCAAGGCATGCTTCAAAGAAAGGTCGCGTTCTCGGATGGAAATCGCCATTCTTTTCATTTCATCCCCGAGGATACGAAATTCGTCGGGCGCCGCATCCAGCTCGCTCAACTCCAACATAAGATGGTTTCGCGCGTATATTGCCGATACGCGTTTTAGGTATGTAGTCCAACGTATGACAAACCATTCGGTTGCAAGCCAAATCGAGGCGGAGGCTAGCAACACCATCAGAATGGGCAGCACAATATTGGCCAAAAGGTATAGGCGAGTAATGCCGAGGGTGGGCGGCTCGGGCATGCCGAAAACTATGATCTTGTCGGTTCCCCCAATCGGCGCCGATGCCCATTTCCAATGGTTTCCCGCAGCGAGCGGTGTCAAAACAGTCCACCGCGAATGATCTTGAGCCTGTTCCACCATCCGTCGGACGACCTCTTGGGGAACAACGTGATCTGCCGCGGTGAGATGTCCGGATTGATTGACGATGAGCATAACGGCGTCGGGTTGAAGTCGCCCCTCCTGCATCGCTCTCCCCAGCCATTGAAGATCAAACGAGACGCTGAGAGCGCCGGCGAATGCGCCCGATCGGTCATAGAGCGAAATTGAGATGGGTAGGACCACCTTTTCGACGACCGGGTTATAGAATTGATCTCCTATCGACAAACCGTGGTGGGAACGCAGATCGATCCACCAGGGAAATCTCGAATAATCGATAGCCTTCGAAGAAGGCAGAGCTGTGCAAACCGTCTTTCCGTATTTATCCAAGTACGTCAAATTCAAAAAAGGTCTACCGACAAGCGCGATGGAAAGAAAATGGCTGCATTCCGAAATACCGGCCCTCAGCTCCGGCCGCCGAGCCAATCCCTCGAGGATATGGTCGGTGGACATGAAGATGTTGAGCTCGTTGCGAGTCGCGTAGAAAGTCGTTTGACGAAGAAGGCGGTCAACCTCCGCCTCTCTTGTGTTGAAGTGCATGATTGCTTGGACGACACTGACGAACGCAAGCGGCACCAACGCGAGCCCCACAGTGCGCAATAGGGCTGGTCGAAGCGATCCAACTTTGGTCATCCCCCTCTAAACCCCAACGCGTCACATTTAGCGTTGGAGTTTCTCTGAGCGCTGGCGGTTGAGATTTCCAAAGAAAACGTCACCCAGATCATCGGCCTGACCCTTGCGGTCGGGAAGTGTGCCGGCATTACCATCGACGAGGACCTCGAGCTGCTTTCGCGCACGTGCTACGCGGCTTTTGATCGTGCCCAAGGCGCAACCGCAAATCGCCGCTGCTTCCTCGTAGCTGAATTCACTTGCGGTAAGAACCAGCGCTTCCTTCTGCTCCGGCGGTAACCGATTAAAGGCTCGCATCAGATCCGCAAGATCGAGCTTCGCATATTGCTCGGCGTCGACACTTTCGCTGCTATGGGCGTAGACGGCGTTATAATTTGCGACTGTCTTCGCGCGCCGATGATTCGAGTAGAATTCGTTGCGCAGAATGACAAAAAGCCAAGCTTTGAGATTGGTACCAGCTTGAAAACGGTCCCGCGCCTGCCAGGCTTTTGCCAGAGTCTCCTGAACCAGATCGTCTGCGACATCCCGGTGCCCGCATAAGGAGCGAGCGAAGGCTCGAAGTGCGGGGATCACTTCTACCAGGCCGTCGCGAAACGCCTTCGCGTCGGATTCCGACTTCGAGGGTTTGGGCGATGGCGGCAGATTCGGGTTAGAGGCGGCGGTCATGCGCTGCCGTCCTTCTTTTCCGTGTCCAGCTTCGCCAGAAGGTCGAGAAAATCTTCGGGGATGGGCTCCGCCGCGACCGAGTCAAAATATTTGCGCAACCCTTGGGCTATGGCCTTTTGGTGCATCCGATGGGCGCGCGAAATTGTTGCGTGGGCCGTATCTGGGTGACCGGCCGTCAACTTTGGGATGGACTCTTGCGGGTCCAACGCCTCGTTTTCGCGGATTTTACTACCCATGCTCACATTCCTAGTTATGCGTGGTACTGAAACTTTCGTCATAACAAGAACTTAATATGGAGCCATATGTAAGTCCGTGCCACGCAAACGATAACTCCCCGCGCTAAATCTTGTTCCTGCGCGGGAACTTTCTTTTTTGCTGGGACGTTCTCATGGCGTGCTTTGTCGGTTGGTCGAAGGAAAAGGACGCTACAATGACCATCACTGCCACGCTGGGGCCCCACCTTCCTTATTTGCGCCGGTATGCCCGCGCCTTGACAGGGTCGCAGGAGAGCGGTGACGCCTATGTGAGGGCAACTTTGCAAGCGCTCCTCGGCGGAAATTCCCAGTTGATTGAAGAGGACCAACCAAAAATCGCCCTGTATCGCCTGTTCCACACACTTTGGTCGGGAACAGGGCGCAATTATACCGATGTTGCGCGCTCCGATGCCCAATCAAGCGTGGAGCAGCGTCTCCAGGCACTTCAGCCGAGCAACCGTGAAGCGCTGCTGTTGACGGCGATGGAGGGGTTCACGATTCCTGAAGCAGCTGCCATTCTCGGGCTGTCCGAAGAAGACGTCGAACTCGACATCGCGGCCGCTCTTCAGACGATCAACCACAATTTGGCGTCCCGCGTTCTCATCATCGAAGACGAAACGATTATTGCTTTGGATATTGAACACCTCGTTATAGAGCTGGGCCACCAGGTCAACGGTATTGCGACGACCCGCGATGACGCCATTCGAATGGCGCAGGAAAAAACGCCGGACCTCATTCTAACGGATATCCAATTGGCAGATGGCAGCTCCGGCATCGACGCTGCCGCGGCGATCCTGACCGATTTGGATATTCCGGTAATCTTTATTACGGCCTATCCGGAGCGGTTGCTGACGGGCGAACGCCCCGAACCGACCTACCTCATTACCAAACCGTTTTCTCGCGATACGGTGAGAGCCACCATTGGCCAGGCTCTCTTTTTGCATAAGGCACCTGTTCGGGTTTAGCGGCATCCTCTTTCGGTTCTCGGCGTTATCTCTAGCGGGCACCAAAAGGACATGGTGTTCGCGATCTCATGATCGAATAATCCAAACCAATGGAGTGGCTGCCGTGGAACAACGCATTGAAACCCTGGTGGACGACTTCTCTGCCCTGCGGACGGACGTTAACAAAATATTGCGTCTGGTCGGACAAACCAAAGCGAGCGATATGCGTGACTTGGCGACCTCGTCGGTACGCGAGGCCGTCAAAGCAAAACCGTTCGGAGCGATAGTAGCATCCTTTGGCATCGGCGCCATATTGGCCGCGTGGCTACTGCACGACTAGCCGTTAGGGAACATTTCACTGTTGGTACCGTTATTATTGTGGACGACATAATGTCGTGCACAGACGGAGCGTTTGCGATGTTGCGATATTCTTTGCGCGTTGCCGTAACATTCGGGCTGCTCGCTGCGGTGACGGTGGCCATGGCCGGTGCGGAATATGTTCATCAGCTGACCGGCGCATTCTGAAATCATCAGGAATATCCACGATTTAGGAACTGGCATCCTTTGGTGGCGTTGATGTGCTGTCCACAGAGGAGTACCGGAAATGACGACAGAAAGCGGCCATACCGGCGCAATTTTGGCATCAAAAGTTAGGGGCACTTCAGTCTACGACGCCGCGGGCGAAAAAATCGGCCAGGTCGAGGACATTGTCCTCGACAAGCAGTCCGATCATATCATGTTTGCAGCGCTCGGGTTCGGCGGTGTTCTCGGCGTTGGTAAAAAATTCTATCCAGTTCCTTGGTCTGTGCTCGACTATAGTCCGGATATGGGCGGCTACGTTGTGCCGATGTCGAAAGATGCATTGAACAACGCCCCGACGTATGAACTCGATGATCTAACAAGGAGCGACGGCGCGGCGGGAAACATTCGCCAAGCGTCTTATACTTTCTACAACATAGAAGGTGATTGGTAATTTTTCTCCGTTTAAATGACAACCCCGGCGCCGCAGCGCCGGGGTTGCTTATAGTCCCCAACTTTAGTGTTCGTCGCGCCAACCATGGTTCTTGTAGCGGTCATGGTTCCGCGCAAAATAGTGATCGGGATGGTGCTCCCTATAGGCCCGCCAATCGTCGCTCCGTGACCAGCGATGCCAATGATGATCGTGATCCCAATAGCCATCGCGATAGCCGAACGCCACCACGCCGTCGTCGAATGAGATGCCAACGCCGGCCGCCAGTGCCGGTGGAATGCTGAACGTGGCAAGCGCCGTCATAATGCCGGCGGCGACAGAGATTTTTAAGAGATGTTTCATGTTTGTCTCCAGTGAGTTGATGTTAAGCCCCGTTCGCTGCGGTGCACCGGTCCTGTAGACACCAACGGCAACCCGCCAACAGCCAACGCTTCTTTACGTAAATTGTTCCATTCGCGTCGCCCGCAACGGCGCGTTTGAGCCGAAGTCCGCTGGTGCGTGAAGGAACAATCTTCGAGATCGATCGTTTTTCTGGCGGAAAATTAATGTGGTCGCAATCCATGCTGGGTCGGATTTTGAGTTCCATCGTGCGGGACGGAACGTTGACGGTTCTGCGACCCGGCAATGCGGCATTGATCATCGGAGAAGGCGAACCGCATATTAGAGTGCGGCTGCACAATCGACACGCCTCATGGGCTTTGTGCACCAATCCCGATCTCGCGCTGGGCGAACTCTACATGAACGGGTCTCTAACGATCGAGCAAGGCGACATTGCTTCACTTCTCGATCTTCTCGTTCGCAACGCCGCGGTCTCAGGGGTGAGCGCATGGCACAGGCTCGGCAGGGCGCTGCGCGCGCTCACGCGATCCTTCGCGCAGTTCAATCCGATGTCCCGTGCCCGGGCACATGTTGCCCATCATTATGATCTCTCCCGAAATTTGTACGAAGTGTTTCTTGATGAAGATATGCAGTATTCATGCGCCTATTATTCGGATCCTAGCCAGTCCTTGGAAGAATCGCAGATCGCCAAGAAAAGACATATCGCTGCAAAATTGAATCTCGACAGGTCCGATTTGAGCGTGCTCGACATTGGTTGCGGCTGGGGCGGCCTGGCGTTGGACTTGGCGCGCGATTGTGAGGCGAACGTGTACGGTGTCACGCTTTCAAAGGAACAACTCGCCGTCGCAAAGGAACGCGCGGCCAGAGCTGCACTCTCAGGGCGCGCGCAATTCGATCTCATTGATTATCGGGAGATCAATGCATCATTCGATCGTATCGTTTCCGTCGGTATGTTCGAACATGTCGGCGTTCCGTATTACGATGCGTTTTTTCCGCAAGATACGTCGGCTGTTGAAGGACGACGGCGTAATGTTGCTCCATTCCATTGGTCGCACGGACGGACCGGGAGCAACCAACCCTTGGATTACAAAATACATCTTCCCAGGCGGCTATGTGCCGGCCTTGAGCGAAGTACTGCCGGTGATTGAACGGAATGGGCTGATCGTTACCGACATAGAAGTACTCCGCCTGCATTATGCGTACACGTTGCAGGAATGGCGAAGAAGATTTCAAGAACGTCGCGCCCAGATCGCACAGCTTTATGACGAGCGCTTCTGCCGTATGTGGGAGTTTTATCTGGCGGGGTCCGAGATGGCGTTTCGCTATGAAGGGCAGGTCGTCTATCAAATCCAATTGGCAAAGCGCATCGCTACATTGCCGCTAACCCGCGACTACATGATCGACCGGGAGCGCACAATGAAATTCTCCGAAACAAGCGAGATGCCCAGCAAACGTCAGGCCGCCTAAGCTAGTTGTGCTCCGCCAGATTGGGTAGCGCCTATTCCGCGGCGGCGCGATGCCGGGGGCTTGCTTTGCTGCAATTTCTCTACAATGGCGGCGGAAAACGCGTCAAAATCGGCGGGGCTTCGACTGGTAATGATGCCTTTGTCGACCACCACCGCTCTGTCGAGCCAGATCGTATCGGCATTTTCCGAAGGCCCGGTCGGCATCCGTCAAAAAAGCCACAGTGACCCGAAATCGACGCAAAAGCTGACGGAGCAGGAACTCTATAAGCCCAGGTCCATTTTCCACTGGTCAGACCGGATGAAGTGGAGGCCACAATGGCGCAGATGCAGATAAATAGTTGGGAAAACAATATACGTCAGGAGATTTCCGCCGATCATGCTCGGCAAGCCGCCCTGTTCGACCATATGCGGTATGGCTTGGCCATCAGCACGGCTCTTGTGATCGTCACTTTCACGCTCATTTCGGTTGGTTATTATTGAGCGCGTCATGGACATCAGAAACAGAGGCGGAGAAAATTCTGGGGTGTCAGGGCCTTTTGCCACCAGCGCTGCAGCCCCGACCTTCGCGCCGCGCAAAGGCGTATTAGTGAGGGAATACCATGTCCTCGTAATATGGCCAGATGGAAGAAGGGAAAAAATCGGCAGCTTTGTGCGCAAATGCTTTGCGCGCCGCTGGATCGAACAAAAATCAGCCGCATGGTTGGCGGAGCGCTGCGCCGGCATAGTGGATGACCGCATAGCCGCCGAGTAATTGACGACTTGGCGAATCAAATTCCTGGCTTATTGTGAAGGTGCAAATGCGGCACGATTTTAGCGCGCCGCTTTGCTGACTTCATCAATGCATGTCTTGATCGTGGTGCTCGGCATGAAAGCCTACGCCATTGTCGAAGCGTTCGCGGTGGAAATGATGGCCATCATCGCGAAGATGACCGCCATGGCCGTCTGAATAGTAGAAGAACCCGTCGGTGCCCCAATATCCGCCGGGATAAGGGCCATAGTAGCCGTCATAGTAACCATCGTAATCCACCGCCCCGTAACCTGCGGCCACTCGCTCGTGGGTTTCGCATCCTGCCAAGAGCGTAAGCGCCGTGGCGCCCACGATCGCCAGTATCGTTCTCATGATTGTCTCCTCTATGAATCCGAGCGCGTGTCGCTCCCGAGATTTAACGCGGCAGGCATCGGGTGGTTGCCCGTGGAACAGTGCCGAACGTGTCGCGTTAGATATTTGAACCAAAACGGAAAGGCACCGGCGCGATGACGACGCTGAGGGATATTGATCTCGGAAAAAGAGAAACTGCCGAACTGATAGGCAGCACGAAAATCGAGGGATCTTGCGTTTGCCGAGCCAATGGCGAGCGGATTGGCACGATCGACCGCGTGATAATTCACAAACAAACGGGAAAGATTGTCTATTTCGTGATGCGCTTCGGCGGGTTTCTGGGGCTTGGCGAGCGCTACCTTCCCATTCCATGGTCCGTGCTTCGCTATGACGAAGATCTCGGATGCTACGAGGTTACTCGAGAGTTCGAGGTACCAGCACCGGAGCCCGAATTCCTATCGGGCGAATTTTTGTCCACACCCGGTCACGGCCACGAAATTGCACTTACCACGCACAATGACTGAGGGCGCTGACCGCGCCTGTTTGCGCTGCCGAAACGAGGAAGGAACTGCATCATTCAATTGCTCTGTGAAGGTCTAAGCCGATGTTCAGCTGCCTATTCCGTAGATACTTGCTGCGCTTGTCAATTGTTTTGGCTGTCGCGCTGAAAGGCGGCGCCTCGACGGCCTTAGCAGAAGATATTCTTTCCCCGCTTTACGGTAATACGCTGATTGCCAACGACGGCGGAATCGAAAGCCATTTTTGGTATAAAGCCGATCACACCTTCACCGGCACGGTGCCAGCTTATTCCTATCCCCTTAAAGGCACGTGGATCGTGAATGCCGACGGCGTGGTGTGCCGCAATTTCAATCCCCCTCTTCCCCTGGTGAAGAACCCCGACTGCGGCGCCATCCTGATCCACAAACTGGGTGACAAACGCACCGATGGCCATGGACATACGGAAATCCTCGTGGCGGGCGTTCAATAAAGGGCAAGAACGATTGCGTTGCGAGTTCCGCGCGGAACGATCTCCCACCCAGAGGCGTTTTAAATTTAGTCCTGCGCAGTAACCACGCCAGCTTGTGGCGGGGCAGCGGGGGCCTAAGGAGTTAAGCCATGAAAATGAAGTCTTCTCTGCTTTCTGGAATTGCGACTACAGCCTTTGCGGCAGCGATGACGTTTGGCGCGCAAGCTCAGATGGGCTCCGCCCCCGCGCGGTCCCAGGACGCAGCTGCGCCCGCAACTAATGGCATAATGCCATCCGGAGTTGGGGGCACCACGGCGAGGAAACGCACTACGCATCGGCGCAGTCATTCCATGCCGACGCATGATTCGACGCCAGCGGAGAAAGCTGCAACGGATCAGCTCAATGCTCAGCAATTGTCGGCTGCCCAGACGCCATCCTCCTATACGGGCAGCAGGTGGGTGCCATCCAACGGTCAAAACCAATCCAGCATCGGAACCGCTTCGCCGGCGCCGGGAGATCAAAGTTCCACGACCGGTGGAACGCTGAATGGCAACGCGAACACCGGTATGAGCTCTGCGCCGAACAACAGCAGCGTCGTCCCAGGAAGTGAGCCGACCATGACCGCTCCGCAGACCGGTCCGCAGCCGGTTCCCAACCCCAATGTCCCGGGAAACACGCCAAACCAACCGTCCCAGACAACGCCCCCGCCGCAGTGATGCGTAAAGCGCCCCATTCCTCTGTGGGAATGGGGTGCTCGTTCCTGGGGCCGCTGCTGAATTTATTGGCACGGCAGCGGTTGGTGGGAAGAACAGTCATAAATCCATGTCACAACTGGTATTCCGCGGAACCTACCAACGGGCATATCGTTGATAAGTCGTGCGCTTAACGCTCCGCTCTTTGCGAGTGTGCAAGCACGCATTATTGCCTAGGGGCAGGTCCAACGATAAACGTCCCAAGCATGCAAGGTGGGCCGATGAGGGTGCTTTTTGTAACGTCAGAAGTATATCCTCTCGCCAAGACAGGTGGGCTTGCCGACGTATCTCGCGCTCTGCCGATCGCACTGAAGGACCGCGGTGCGGATGTTCGCGTCTTGCTGCCGGCTTATCCTTCCGCGTTACGACAAGTGGAAAACGCGCGTGTCGTCGCCAAGCTGGAGCCAATGTTGGGCGTTCCAGGGGGCAATCTGATCTCCGGGTTCCTTCCTGGCACGGAATTGCCGGTTTGGCTGGTTCACGCACCGTCACTGTTTCTGCGTGCCGGCGGGCTCTACCAGAGCAAGGGCGGCCGCGACTGGCCCGACAACGCCTTGCGCTTCGCCTATCTGTCCCATGTCGGGGCCGCTCTCGCGTTAGGGCGCACCCCGGTGGAGTGGCAAGCGGATGTGGTTCACGCCAATGATTGGCATGCCGGATTGTTACCGCTCTTGCTCTCATTCGAGCGCGAGCCGCGCCCCGGCACGATCTTTACAGCCCACAACATGGCGTTCCAGGGTAATTTTCCTGCAAGCGTATCGTCGGCAATTCGGATTCCAAATTCCTGTCTCACGGCCGCAGGATGCGAATTTTTTGGGCAGGTTTCATTCTTAAAAGCCGGTCTGCGTTACGCCGATCGGGTGACGACGGTGAGCCCAGGTTATGCCGCGGAAACCCTTACGCCGGAGTTCGGTGCTGGTATGGACGGCGTTTTGCGCGAACGCGGCGCAAAATTCTCCGGGATACTCAATGGCATCGATGATGCTTTATGGAACCCGTTGACTGATCGGCATATTCCGCAAAATTTTTGGGCCGGAGACATTCTCGGCAAAAGGACTTGCAAATCCGCTTTGCAGCAGGAACTGGGCCTTCGCGTCAGTCCCGCGACCCCACTGATTGGCTTCGTCAGTAGGCTTACGCATCAGAAAATGGCCGATGTGGTCGCGGATGCAATTCCGTGGATTGTGGAACAGAACGCGCAATTTGTTCTGGTGGGTGAAGGTGATGCTGCCATTCACGCGGCGTTCGCAGAGGCGCAGGTGCGAGCCCCCGAGAGCGTGGCCGTCGCCTTCGGCTATGACGAACCTTTGGCCCATCGCCTTCAAGCCGGTAGCGACATCATCTTGGCTCCGGCACGCTTTGAACCTTGTGGGCTAACCCAGCTCTATGGCCTGCGTTATGGGGCAGTGCCGGTCGTGCGCCGTACCGGCGGTTTGGCGGATACCGTGGTAGATGCCACGCCTCCGGCAATGTCGGACCGCACGGCAACCGGCTTCGTATTCGAGGATCCGGATTTGATGAACCTCGTAGGGGCCATTGAGCGCGCTCTGGCGGTTTACAAAGAACCGCTGACTTGGCGGCGGCTTCAGCTGCAAGGTATGGCCCAAGTCTTCGGCTGGACTGACAGCGCAGAGAAATACCAGACTCTTTATGAGGCGATTACCGGTAACTCGCTTAGGCCACTGTGCATCAAAGCCGATGAGGCTCAGATGGGGCAAGCTCCGCTGGTGGCCGCCCAATAATTGCTAAGGCATGACGCTCAGGAATAAGGAGGGCGGGCGCCTCGAGCAAGGCGCGTCGTTGTGGCTTTCCGTCGAAGCCATGATGTAGCGTCTTGTGTCCAAACTTCTCAATCGCACTTTAAATCGCACCGCATTTATTGTGGATACGCAACCAGGGAGGAGAACGTTCGAGGCGAGCTTCTGCCCGCTAGCGATGGGACGAGGAGCTGGGCCGCACTACCGGGAACTGTCGTTATCGATAAACATTACCACATGACACGTGTGCCATCTCTCGGAGATCCGTCATGAGCCTCGGTACAATTCTACTGATTATTCTTCTGCTTGCACTGATCGGCGCATTGCCGAGTTGGCCCTACAGCTCTGGCTGGGGCTACTATCCGAGCAGTGGGTTGGGAATTGTCGTCATCATCGTGGTGGTCCTGCTGCTGATGGGAAGGTTGTAAAGTCAGCGTCGCGCCGCCTTAAGGAATGTTTGCCTAGGCGGGAAGAAGGTCGCGGGCCAATGCGCAAAGCTTCTCGAGGTCGAAAGGTTTGTATAGCATCTGCGCACCGGCTCGTCGCATGCTCTCAGGCACGGGATCGCGTGAATATCCCGTCATCAAGATTATCTTCTTGTTGGGGTTATCAGCTGCGCATGGACGGGCGCGGGGTCCATCAATTCTCATCGAGTGCGTTGCAATTGCCCTCAAGGACCGGTCCGGTACCTGCTGGATATGCAATGTTTTACATTACCCACGCTTATGCATGGCCGGTGAGCAGCCAGAGTATGAGAATAATCGGAATGGGAATCCCGATAACCCAAAGCAATAGGGAGCGCATGATCCCTCCAATCGTTCCTGCGTAAACAACGGGAAGATGTGGACTGGGTTCCACAGCCTATTCGGGGCCGGGCGGTGCGGCCAGAGGCGTTATCGCAGCGGCGGTACTCCCTGGCGCCTTCGCTGTGAGCTCGGAAAGGACGCGCCGCATCATAACGAAATCGAACGGCTTCGGCAGAACGGCTATATCTTTGAAGCGGGCGGCAATGCCGTTTCTTCCGTGTCCCGTTGCAAACGCGAATGGAACACCGCGTGCCAGGAGATGATCGGCGACCGCATAGCAATTGTCGTTTCCCAGAGACACATCGAGAATGGCCCCATCGAGGGGGCTGCATTCGAGGAGGCTAAGAGCGGCCGCTACGGATTGCGCCGGGCCGACTGTCTCATAACCGAGTTCCTGCAACCAGTCTTGCACCAACATGGAGATCATCGGCTCATCGTCGAGCACGAGGATACGCGGCATCGAATGATACTCCGGATGGTGGCTACCAATGATTGGGTATCGTGAGATTAGCGTCGGCATGACCGAATGGCTAGAGCAAGTTGGGATCAGGTTGACGCGACTGCGTTGGGTTGCGGCGGGGCGAACGCCAGGAGCCGTGCGAAGAGCGTATCGGCAATACGGTCGAGCGCGGCGACGCCGCGGGCGCCCCGCCGCAACCCAACCCGAAGGGCCGGGGCCATTTGTGCCGTGGGTTCGTCGAAGGGCTTGACCGTAGTGCGGCTACGCTCCGCGCCCGTTCGCACACTGCCGCTACGAACTCTGCCCACGTCGCAAATGGCCGCCGGCGCAGCGGGTCAACCTGATCCCAACTTGCTCTGGCCCGCACCACGTGGAATGGCTTTTCGCCGTATCCGGAATATGGTTTCACGACCGTCAAACAAAAGGCATAGACCAGGGCTGCTCTCGGGGCTGGAGCGATGTGTCTTTGAGGGAACGAGCGGGTTTCCGAAACGGACTGATAGGGGCTGGGGGGCACCGCCTCGAATTCCCGCTCGCCCTTATACAATGCCCCAGCCGATGGGTGGTTCCAGCCCTTCTCGAATTTTTCGTCTGGGCGACGATTTGATAAACTGATCGCCAGGCCATTCCGGCGGAAACAGAGATCCGTTCAAGATATGGGACGGGCCGATATCCGCCGCCACGCATAAGCCTGCTCTTGCTTTCGATATAGCGGGCACGATTGCAGCCGAAATTACGCTGCGGAATTGTCGCACGATTGTCGAATGTCTGAAACACCTGAAGCGCGATGCGGAGGCGATCTTTTGCCGTCGCGTCTCCCTCCGAACGCTTATGTCAAATGCTATTCACGTTAATGGATCCACGCTCGGCATTGGGCGTTAAGAAGCCGAAAGGGAGGTGGGCGATGGAAAAACAGTGAGGAGTGCGAGATGTCGAAGTCGTGGAACACGGCAAGAGTGGCAGTTTTGGGTGGCCTGTTGGCAGTCGGTACCGCTATCGCCGTCTCGGGATCGGCGTGGGCGGGCGGGTACGATAATAACGGGCGCGCTTATTGCGACGAGGATGGTTACAACTGCTACCAAGTGCGGCCCGGCGATCGCTATGGCCCCGAGTACCGTCCCGATTCTCGGTATGACCGCGAGGATTATCGCGACGGCGACCGCGACGATTATCGCGATGGCTATTATCGTGAGGGCTACGATCGCGATTGGCACACGGTGTGCGACCCCGACGGCGATCGCTGTTACCGGTCATCCTCCGGTTACTGGAACTATCGCGAATATTATCGCCGCCTCGGCTATCGCTGGCAGGACTAACGGCAATCTGCTCAATGTGAAGGAGTAAGCCATGCAAATATTCAGAAGCACACGCCATACAGCATTGGCTGTCGTTATTGCCTTCAGCGGACTTGCGGCATTCGGTTCAAAGGCCGCCGCGCACGAAGTCGCGACGCGATGCGATTGGCGCGGCTGTGTGCGCATTGTTTGCGAAAATGACGGCAACCGCTGTTATCGCGATGACGATCGCTATCGCGAAAGCTACGACGGCCGCTATCGCGACGGTTATAAACGATATCGCGAAGGGTATTATGATCGCGAGAGCGAATATCAGCAGCGCAGAGGCTGGCGTTACGATTGCAACGCCGACGCCGACAATTGCCATGTGCAACGCGAGCATCGCTATGATTATGACCACCGCTATGATTATGACCGTTGAAGGGAATGAGCGCATCATTCCTCTGCTAGGATAGCGCAATGGCCGTTATTCGCGTGATCGTGATATTTCTGCTGGGGGCGGGTTTCGCCGCCGGCGCCTACATCACGGGCGTCGCGCAGCAGATACCGCAGTATTTCGATCATTGGAGTCATTTGAACGACGCGCCGTTCCTCGGCGCGAGGTCCGCGCCGGTCGCGCTGAACATTACCTCAACCTCCCGTGGTGATGGTTCGGCGTGTCCACCGGAATACCGCGTTCGCAACCGAACAGGCCAACCTGTCTATTTCTCCCTAGATCGACAAGACGGGGTGCCGCCGTCGCGAGGCGGAATCATGGTCCCTCCCGGCGGAGTGCTTGATCCAACCGGCGGCGTCGGTGCAATTGATCGCGTTCCCATCACGGATGATAGAGACAACTGCGCCAGCCTGGTCGAAATCGATGTCAACGATCGTTGAAGGCGCCATCTGAGGAAAACATAAACCGTTGTGTTGCTGCAAAGTGAGGATGCCTTGCGAATATTCTTGCTTGCATGTTCGGCGATAGCACTTGGCGCTTGCGCCATCCACCAATCCCGAGCCCAGACCGCGCCACCACCAGCTGCTATGTCTGCGCCTCCCGCGCCGCCCATTCCGGAACAAGGTGATCCCGTGCCGACTGCGGGGCAGCCCGCCGGCCCCGTCGCATCACTTGCCGATCTGACGGGAAAACTGATTTACAACGGAAGAGGGCACACAATTGGAACTGTGATCTCCATGAGCAGGGGGGCACAGGGCGAGCAATACGCGGTTGTGATTATGGAGAAGGTTCTAGGCTTGGGAGGCAGGAACCTTCTATTCCCTGTCACTTCGCTGGCGTTGAAAAACAGCCGCGGCTACGCCACGTCGCTCAGTTCATCGCAGATCGAGCGGCT
Organism: uncultured Alphaproteobacteria bacterium; assembly: GCA_963822275.1. GTDB lineage: Bacteria > Pseudomonadota > Alphaproteobacteria > Micropepsales > Micropepsaceae > Rhizomicrobium. The sequence continues at coordinate 40,972 of CAWGHR010000082.1, read as the reverse complement.
GCCCGAGATGCAAAGCTCAACACCCTAATAGTCGGCCATGCCGCAATCATCGGCTTTGAATCATCCCACGGAACCTGAGCGGCCTGTCAGGCGTTATATTGAGATGGCCTTCTCGTAATGCATTGATATCAAACGTTTTTCTTCTCTGTGCGCGTGACAGATATCGGCTCGGCGGTATAGCATAGTGCGGTTCCGACCGTGCAATTTCGAAAGGTTGCGCCGGATGACAAGAAAGGCGCGCGAGGGGCGCGTTCACTGACTGCCAAATCCAAGGGCGGGATCGGCGCCCTGCTGGGTGCATGTCACGGGGGCTTAGGGCTGAGCATGAAAAACAATTCCGGATCTGTTGCGCAACGCGGATCGAAAAATGCCGGCGCCGCTGCTGCTGCGGCAAACGTCGCGCCCAATGCCATGAACGGGAGCACGCAACACGAGTTGTCCGAACTCCTCGCGGCCATGCGCGCCATGCGCACAGGCGATTTTACCGTTCGGATGGACGGCAACCAGGTCGGCATCATCGGAAAGATTGCAGACACATTCAATGACATCGTCGCCGCCAATCAGCGTATGGCGCAGCAGCTTCAGCTGGTCGGTCAATCGGTGGGGCGCGACGGTCAAATCCGTCAGCGCGCAAAGCTGGATCTGCCCAGCGGTGCTTGGGGCGAGATGGAGAATTCCATCAATACGCTGATCGACGATCTGTTATGGCCGACCACGGAAGTGACGCGTGCCATCGAGGCGGTGGCGCAGGGCAACCTGCTGCAGACCGTTCGCCTCGAAGTCGACGGGCGTCCGCTCAAGGGCGAATTCCTTCGCTCGGCAACCATCGTCAACACGATGATCAAGCAACTGAGCGTGTTCACCTCGGAAGTGACGCGCGTGGCGCGCGAAGTTGGGACTGAAGGCAAGCTGGGCGGCCAGGCGCAAGTTCGGGAAGTGACGGGCGTCTGGAAGGACCTGACCGAAAGCGTGAACCTCATGGCGTCGAACCTTACCGCGCAGGTTCGCAATATCGCCGAGGTTACGATTGCGGTGGCGAATGGTGATCTTTCGAAAAAGATCACCGTGGATGTGCATGGCGAAATTCTGCAGCAAAAAGAGGCCATCAATACGATGGTGGATCAGTTGCGCTCCTTCGCGTCCGAAGTGACCCGCGTGGCGCGAGAAGTGGGAACCGATGGAAAGCTCGGCGGGCAGGCGCTCGTTCCGGGCGTCGCCGGTACCTGGAAGGATCTGACCGATTCGGTCAACGCCATGTGCGGCAACCTCACCGATCAGGTCCGCAATATTGCCAATGTGACGACCGCCGTGGCGCGTGGCGACCTCTCGCGCAAGATCACTGTGGATGTTCGCGGCGAAATCCTGGAGCTCAAGGACACCATCAATACGATGGTGGATCAGCTGAACGCGTTCGCTTCCGAGGTGACGCGCGTGGCGCGCGAAGTCGGAACGGAAGGTAAATTGGGTGGACAAGCGCAGGTGCCTGGCGTGGCCGGCACATGGAAGGACCTCACCGACAACGTCAATTTCATGGCGAGCAATCTGACCGCCCAGGTCCGCAACATCGCAGAAGTGGCGACTGCCATCGCCGGCGGCGACCTGTCGAAGAAGATCACGGTGAATGTGTCGGGCGAAATCCTGCAGCTCAAGGAAACCATCAATACGATGGTGGACCAGCTCAATGCTTTTGCCTCGGAAGTCACGCGCGTGGCGCGCGAAGTCGGCACCGAAGGCCGGCTTGGCGGTCAGGCGAACGTGCTGGGTGTGGCGGGCACCTGGAAGGATTTGACCGATTCCGTGAACTCCATGGCGAGCAATCTGACCGCGCAGGTGCGCAATATCGCCGAAGTCTCCACCGCCATCGCCAATGGCGACCTGTCGAAGAAAATCACCGTCGACGTGAAGGGCGAAATTCTGCGAGCTGAAGGACACCATCAACACGATGGTGGACCAGCTCAATGCTTTCGCGTCGGAAGTGACACGTGTGGCGCGCGAAGTGGGCACCGAAGGCAAACTGGGCGGCCAGGCGGTGGTGCGCGGCGTCGGCCGGCACCTGGAAGGACTTGACCGACAACGTCAACTCGATGGCCAGCAACCTGACCGGCCAGGTCCGCAACATCGCCGAAGTGGCCACCGCCGTGGCGCAAGGCGATCTGTCCAAGAAGATCACCGTGAATGTCAGCGGGCGAAATCCTGCAACTGAAGGAAACGCATCAACACGATGGTGGACCAGCTCAACGCCTTTGCCGCCGAAGTGACGCGCGTGGCCCGCGAAGTCGGCACCGACGGCAAGCTCGGCGGCCAGGCGCAAGTGCCCGGCGTCGGCGGCACCTGGAAAGACCTGACCGACAGCGTGAACTCCATGGCCGGCAACCTCACCGACCAGGTTCGCAACATCGCGGAAGTGGCGACCGCCATCGCCGGCGGCGACCTTTCGCGCAAAATCACGGTCGATGTGCGCGGCGAAATCCTTCAGCTGAAGGAAACGCTGAACACCATGGTGGATCAGCTCAACCGGTTCGCCGGCGAAGTGACGCGCGTGGCGCGCGAAGTCGGCACCGAAGGCCGTCTTGGCGGCCAGGCCAACGTGCCGGGCGTCGCGGGAACCTGGAAGGATCTGACCGACAGCGTCAACTCGATGGCGGGCAACTTAACCGCCCAGGTCCGCAATATCGCGGAGGTGACCACCGCCGTGGCGCGCGGCGACCTCTCGCGCAAGATCACCGTCGATGTGAAAGGCGAAATCCTGGAACTGAAGAACACCATCAACACTATGGTGGACCAGCTGAACGCGTTCGCCTCGGAAGTGACGCGCGTGGCGCGCGAAGTCGGCACCGAAGGCAAGCTCGGCGGCCAAGCACAAGTGCCGGGAGTCGCCGGAACCTGGAAAGACCTCACCGATAACGTGAATTTCATGGCGTCGAACCTGACCGCGCAGGTACGCAACATCGCCGAAGTGGCGACTGCCATCGCAGGCGGTGACCTTTCGAAAAAGATCACCGTGGACGTGCGCGGAGAATTGCTACTGTTGAAGGAGACGCTCAACACGATGGTCGAGCAACTTCGCTCTTTTGCGGCCGAAGTGACCCGCGTCGCGCGCGAGGTCGGAACGGACGGGCGTCTTGGGCGGCCAAGCCGTTGTGCCGGGCGTCGCCGGAACGTGGAAGGATTTGACCGACAACGTCAACCTGCTTGCGGCCAATCTGACGACGCAAGTTCGCAACATCGCCGAAGTGACCACCGCCGTGGCGCGCGGCGACCTCTCGCGCAAGATCACGGTTGACGTGAAAGGCGAGATTCTGGAACTGAAAAACACCATCAACACCATGGTGGATCAGCTCAATGCCTTTGCGTCGGAAGTTACGCGCGTCGCGCGCGAAGTCGGCACGGAAGGCAAACTGGGTGGACAAGCGCAGGTGTCCGGCGTGGCGGGCACCTGGAAAGACTTGACCGACACCGTCAACGTCATGGCCGCGAATTTGACCGAGCAGGTGCGCGGTATCGTGAAAGTCGTGACCGCGGTGGCCAACGGCGATCTGAAACAGAACCTCACCGTGAAATCGAAGGGCGAAGTCGCGGCGCTTGCCGAAACCATCAACAATATGACCGATACGCTGGCGATCTTCGCCGACCAAGTGACGTCGGTTGCGCGCGAGGTGGGAGTGGAAGGCCGGCTTGGCGGACAGGCCAACGTTCCGGGCGCGGCAGGCACCTGGAAGGATTTGACCGGCAACGTCAATCTGCTCGCGGCAAATCTGACGACGCAGGTTCGCGCCATCGCCGAAGTGGCCACCGCCGTCACCAAGGGCGACTTGACCAGGTCGATCCAAGTCGACGCGCAGAGGTGAAGTCGCCGAGCTAAAAGACAACATCAACACCATGATCGGCAATCTGCGTCTCACGACCGATCGAAACACGGAACAGGATTGGCTGAAAACCAATCTGGCCAAATTCACCAGCATGTTGCAGGGCCAGCGCGATCTGTCGACGGTGGGCCGCCTTTTGCTCGCAGAGTTGACGCCTTTGGTCAATGCGCAGCTCGGCGTTATTTATCAGATGAGCGGTGATGACAATTCAAGTCTCACGCTTCTCGCCTCTTATGCCGACGACAACGTCAATCGGCATCCGACGCGGATCGCACTCGGCCAAGGCTTGGTCGGTCAATGCGCTCTCGATAAGCGCCGCTTGTTGATCAATGATCTGCCCCAAAATGTCGTGCCGATCGGCTCTGCGCTCTTTAAGACCCCGCCGCGCAATATCGTCGTGCTGCCGGTCCTCTTTGAAAGCCAGGCAAAAGCCGTGATCGAACTTGCCTCGGTAACAGCCTTTACGGACCTGCAAATTGCCTTCCTGGAACAGCTCACGACCAGCATCGGTATCGTTCTGAACTCAATCGAAGCGACGATGCAGACGGAAGGCTTGCTCAAACAATCGCAGCAATTGGCGACGGAACTTCAAACACAGCAGCGCGAATTGCAGCAGACCAACGAGCAGTTGGAACAAAAAGCGCAGCAACTCGCCGAGCGCAATGTCGAAGTGGAAGCGAAGAACCAGGAAATCGAACAAGCACGCCGAGCCGTGGAGGAAAAGGCGACCGAACTTGCGCTGACATCGAAGTACAAATCAGAATTCCTCGCCAATATGAGCCATGAATTGCGCACTCCGCTCAACAGTATTCTCATTCTCGGCCAGCAAATGTCGGAAAACCCGGAGGGCAATCTCACCTCGAAACAAGTGGAATTCGCCAGGACGATTCATGGAGCGGGAACCGATCTCCTCAACTTGATCAGCGACATCCTCGATCTGTCCAAGATCGAATCCGGCACAGTGACGGTCGAAGCCGAAGACGTCTTTGTGAGCAATTTGATCGATGCCGTCGCGCGTCCGTTCCGGCACGAGGCCGAGACGCGCCAGCTCGGTTTCGACGTTCAGATCGATCCGCAGGTTGGGCAAAGCATCACGACGGACTCCAAGCGGTTACAGCAAGTTTTGAAAAACCTGCTATCGAATGCCTTTAAATTCACCGAGCATGGCGGGGTGCGCCTTAATGTCTCCGTCGCCGACAAGGGCTGGAATCCCGATCACCCGTTGCTCAAGCAAACGCCTGCCGTGATCGCATTCCAGGTCTCCGACTCCGGTATCGGGATTCCCGCCGAAAAACAGAGAATTATTTTCGAGGCCTTCCAACAGGCGGATGCGAGTACCAGTCGCAAATATGGCGGCACCGGTTTGGGTCTTGCCATCTGCCGCGAGCTCGCCAATCTTCTGGGCGGTGAAATCCATTTGCAAAGCTCCCCCGGAGTCGGCAGCAAGTTCACGCTGTACTTACCGCTTCGTTATCTCGGCCCCACCAATGTCGTTCGCCCGATCACGACGGAGCGTTCGCTTGCGCAAGGCGCCGATTATTCAGCCACGCTTCCCGAGCGTCCCGTCGAACAATTGCCTGATGACCGCGCGATTCTCGCGCCAGGAGAGCCAATTCTCCTTATCGTGGAGGATGATCCGCATTACGCGCGGATCATGATGGACTTGGCGCGGGATAACGGATTCAAAGTGCTGCTCGCCCAACGCGGCGCGGACGCGTTGGAAATGGCGAAGCAGTATCAGCCGACGGCCGTGTCTCTGGACGTGTTCCTTCCGGATATGTTGGGTTGGACGGTGCTTAGCCAGCTCAAGCAGAATCCGCTTACCCGCCATATCCCGGTTCAGATTGTCACGCTGGACGAAGACCGCCAACATGGTCTCGCCCGTGGCGCGTTTTCATTCGTCTCGAAGCCGACAACGAGCCAGGGCCTGTCGAACGCCATCGGCCGCATCAAGGATTATGCCACGCCGCGCCGCAAACGGCTCCTGCTGGTGGAAGACAATGAAGCCGAGCGGTTGAGCGTCAGTACGCTGCTCGGACATGACGATATCGAGATCGTGCCGGCGACAAACGGCACCGACGCCCTATCTATTCTTTACGAGACGCCATGCGATTGTGTCGTCCTCGATCTGCGCCTGCCGGACATGACCGGGTTTGAAGTGTTGGAAAAAATGCGCCGGAGTCCGGAGCTCTGCGATATTCCCGTGGTCGTCTTTACCGGGCGGGAACTTTCAGCCGAGGAGGATGCACAACTTCACACCATGGCCCGCAGCATCGTCGTGAAGGGGGTGGAGTCGCCCGAGCGATTGCTGGACGAAACGTCCCTCTTCTTGCACCGCGTTGTGACCGATCTGCCGGCCGAGAAGCAGCGCCTTCTTGAGCGCCTGAATAGCTCCGATGAAGATCTCTTCGGCAGCACGGTGCTGGTGGTGGACGATGACGCCCGCAACATTTTCGCTCTATCGAGCGTTTTGGAGCGCCGCGGTATGCGGGTACTCACCGCAACGACAGGCAATGAAGCCATCCACCTTGTGGAATCGGATACGGATATCGCCATCGTGCTGATGGACATCATGATGCCCGAGATGGACGGTTATGAAACCATTCAGACGATCCGCTCGAATCCCGATCATCGGCGGTTGCCGATCGTTGCGTTGACGGCGAAGGCGATGAAGGGCGACCGTGAGAAATGCCTTGAGGCCGGCGCCTCGGACTATCTCGCCAAGCCGGTGAATACGGAGCAGCTTCTGTCGGTCCTGCGTATGTGGCTTCACCGGTAAGGCGCGATATGGGGCAAGAGGAAAAGGTCAACATACTGTTGGTGGACGACCACCCGGCGAAACTCATAAGTTATGAGGTGATGCTTGGCGAGCTAAATGAGAACCTCATTAAAGCTTTGTCCGCGCGTGAGGCATTCGAGCATCTGCTGAAAAGCGAAATCGCACTGGTGTTGATCGATGTGTGCATGCCGGAACTCGATGGGTTTGAACTGGCGGCCATGATCCGCGAACACCCCCGTTTCAAGAAGACGGCAATCATTTTCATTTCTGCCATACATCTTGCAGACGATGACCGCTTGCGCGGTTACAAGATGGGTGCCGTTGATTATATGCCTGTGCCGGTTGTGCCCGACATCTTGCGCGCAAAGGTGAGAGTGTTCACCGAACTTTATCGCAAGACTCGTCAGCTGGAATTACTCAATTCGGAACTCGAACGTCGGGTCGCGGAGCGAACGCAAGAACTTGAGGCGTCCAACACTCAGTTGATAGACAGCGAAGCGCGCCGCAACATCGCTCTGGAAGCCGGAATGATGGGTTCCTGGGATTGGGACGTGGAGCACGACGTCCATCACTGGGACACTGCCCATTACCGGATTGTCGGGGCCGATCCTGCCACGTTCGAGATATCCGCAGATACGGTCCGGGCACTGGTGCGTCCCGAAGATTGGGCGAAGTTTGGAGACCTATTTGTGGACGCTCAGCGAGGAAGAAGATCGTTTCAAGCGGAAGTTTGTTTGGTACGTCGCGATGGCGAGACCCGCTGGTGTATCATTACGGCCGCCGCAAGCTACAACGAAGCCGGCACGCTCATTCGCTTGAGCGGTGTCACCTGTGATATCACGGAACGAAAACGGGCGGAAGAATATCACGCTCTGCTTGCGCGAGAAGTGGACCATCGCGCGAAGAATGCACTGGCAATTGTACAATCGATTGTTCGATTGACCCGGGCAAAATCAATTGCGGATTATACCAAAGCGGTCGAGGGGCGCATTGCAGCGCTTTCCCACGCTCATACTTTGCTGTCCGATTCGAAATGGCAGGGTGCGGAGCTGAAGAGCCTCGTGCAGGAGGAGTTGGCACCGTACCAGGATACGAATGCCAATCAGTTCTCCATCAGCGGTTCGAACGTCATGTTGGAATCCGGCCAAGCCCAGTCACTGGCGTTGATCATGCACGAGCTTGCGACGAATGCCGCGAAATATGGCGCATTGTCGTCCAAGAATGGAAGGCTGGCTGTCATTTGGGAGCGGGTAGGTAACGGAATTCATTTTACCTGGACGGAAACGGGCGGACCCAAAGCGGCACGGCCAAAGCGAGAAGGCTTCGGCGTCAAAGTTATTACTGCCGCAGTCGAAGGGCAGCTCCGTGGAAAAGTTTCGTTCGATTGGTTGGAGTTGGGACTTCGGTGCAGCTGCTTCATTCCGCTCGGCACGCATCGTGAGAAAGAAGCGGTTGTTGGGAATGCCAACACTCCGAATCGGCTGTCGCGACCCATTCGCGGCAAAAGAGCGGTGCTTCTCGTGGAAGACGAGACGCTCGTGGCTATTATGATGCGCGATGTTCTTTCTGAAATTGGATATGATACGGTTGGTCCTTATGCAACGGTGAGAGAAGCACTCGCCGCGGCACAGAGCAATTCCATCTTTGCTGCAATACTGGATGTGAATTTAAATGGTGAAAGTGTTTACGAGGTCGCAGACTTACTTGCCGCCAAGGAGATCCCATTCTTCTTCGTCACCGGATATGGCAGAGAGAATATCGAGGTGCGCTTTCAAGATGTGGCCGTGCTGCGCAAGCCCATTGTGAACGAAGAGTTGCGCAATGCTCTGCAAGCCGCGGCAACCAAGCGGGGCGCCGCTGCTCTGCAGGCCTAGCGAATAGGATCGGACGCATATCACCAGAAAAGACTTTTCCCCGTTTTGACACCGGCGGTTCCTGCTGCAATGTTTTGTGAGACTGTATGGATTGCGGAGAATGTATCTCGTATCCACAAGCCAAACATCTCTTGTCGTTCTCGCAATGGCATCATAGAGGCCGCTATGCGTACAGCTACAAAGCAGCCTTTTTGAAGATCGCATCGCGATAGCGATCCGTTTTGTGCCAGGAAGCCGCGGATTCGATCATTTGGTCCACGGCGCGCTCGGGCGCCCAACCGAGAACGGATTTCGCTTTCGTGCTGTCGGCGATCAGCGTCGCCGGATCGCCTTCGCGGCGCGACTTTATGCCGGGATTGAAATCGGCGCGCCTAAGCGCCTTGCGGGCAGCGTCGACAATTTCTTTCACAGAGTAGCCGGAACCGCTTCCCAAGTTGAAAATGTTCGTCGCGCCGCCGCCAAGAAGATAGCGCAGGGCGCGCAAATGGGCGTCCGCCAAATCCACAACATGGATGTAGTCGCGCACCGCCGTACCGTCACGCGTGGGATAATCCGTTCCGAAGATTTGAAAGCCGTTTGCCAATTCCAAAACGTCCTGCAAACGCTTCGGCGCATCAATCAAAGGCAGCACGATGCGGGGGATAAGATGCGTCTCGGGATAATGACATTCGCCCAAACCTGCTTCCGGCGCCGCTCCAGCGACATTGAAATAGCGCAGGGCGACGGACGAGATATTCCCGATCGATCGCAGATAGGTTTCCGCGTCCAGCTTCGATTGGCCATAGGGATTGACCGGCTGTGTCGGTTGGTCTTCGCGAATAGACGAGGATCCCGAGACTTCGCCGTAAACAGCGGCGGTGCTGGAAAAGACGATGTGTTCTGACACCCTTGCTTGCCAGCGTGTCGAAAAAGATTTTCGCTTTGTCTCGATTGTTGGTGAAATACTTCTCAGGTTTCTTGACGGACTCGCCGACTTCGATGAAGGCCGCGAAGTGCAAAGCCGCGACGGGCTGAAATTCGCTACACACCGCAGCAATGAACGCGGCGTCCCCGATATCGCCCTGCCGGAATGCACTGGCCTTATCGGCCGCCCACCGGTTTCCGCTAACCAAACTGTCGACAACGACGGGAACGAAGCCCGCTTGCTGCAACAGATGTGTGACGTGGCTGCCGATGTAACCGGCGCCGCCTGAAACCAGTACCGCACCCGAATTAGGCGGCATATCCGCTCCCGGTGTTTTGCAATGCGTAGTTTGAAATCAGTCTGCTGTTCTGATTTTCCTTTGCAACGAATGTCCACCAAGCGACGGCTTTTTCTTGAGGTACCAGGGCAATGATGGAACCGCCAAACCCGCCGCCGACAATACGTGCGCCGCGGATTCCGAAACGCTTGGAAGATTCGACCAAGGCATCGATTTCCGGAATGGAGACTTCGAAATCGTCGCGCTGCGAAGCATGGCTCGCCGCGATAAGATCCGCCTGTTTTTCGGTATCGCCTTCTTCCAGAGCCGCCACGAACTCCAGCACGCGCAGATTCTCGGTAATGACGTGACGCGCGCGGCGCCGGATAATCTCGGGCAAAGCCGATAGACGATCGAGATCTTTGTATCCTAGCTCGCACAACGTCGCGACATTCAAGAGTTTGCAAGCCTCGGCGCATTCCGCCACGCGTTGTTTGTAGCCGCCGCCTTTGGCCAGATCGTGCTTCTTGCCGCAATCCACCAACATTATCGCTGTATCGGGCGGTAGAGGATAATGGCGATAGGTCAGTGTTTTGGTGTTCAGAAGCAGCGCCTGTCCCTGGCGGCCGATTGAGGAAACGAACTGGTCCATCTTGCCGCAGGGAACGCCGACGAAATCGTGCTCGGCCTCATGCGCCATGAGAGCGATTTGCTCGTCGTCGAGCGCCGCGCCCGTCAATTCTTTCAACGCCCGAATCACCGCAACGCACAGGGCCGCCGAACTGGAAATTCCGCTACCGATCGGCACATCGCTTTTGATCTTGATCTCAAGCGCACGCAATTTCGTTTTTCGGGTCATAGCCTTTACGCAGCCAACGACATAATCCGTCCAATGATTTTGCGCTTTGTCGTCGGCGTCGCGTTCGTAGAGTTTGTTGCCGTAGTTCTCGCTCATGATAGATAAATGTCCTGCCGCGCCGGTCACTTCTTGAATGGAGACCGTGGTGTGAAACGGCAACGGTGTCGGTAGGACATGTCCGGCATTGGTCGCATAATCGGTGTGTTCGCCGATGATATTCGCGCGCGCCGGAGCCTTCGCAGTGAACAGGCTCATGGGGTGTCCTCCGTTTTAACTTGCCGCAACGACTTGGCTGCGGCTTCGGGCATGATGTCGACCAGAAACGAACCGGTGCCGAGTTCAACGCCGGCCACGAATTTTAGTTTCTGTGGTGCGCGAAGAAGCGGATAGAATTGAATGTGGAAGGGGTAATATCTTTCCGAGCCGCGCGGCGCGACATAAACGGCCATGATGTAAGGGCAGACGCGGCCGAAGAACGCGTCGTATTTCTTGGCAACGGTGGCCAACAGTCTCGCGCAATCGCGAATTTCATTTGTCGACAATTCGGCGGGAGATGCGCGGAAAAACTTCGGAACAATCCAAACTTCGTAGGGGAAGCGCGCGAATGGCGGCACCAACGCCGTCATGCTCTCCGTTTGAGCGACCTCATGTGGCGGCGACGCAGTCAGCTTTGCCAAATCGTAGCCGTCTGCAAAACTCTTCGCCATCGTTTCGATGACGGGCGGCAGGTATGAGAATGCATAAATTTGTCCGTGCGGGTGATGCAGCGTGACTCCCGCTTCTTCGCCGCGATTCTCGAAGGGGTAGACGCACAGTACTTCCGGCAACAGCATCAACGCCCGCACGCGGTCGGCCCACACTTTGACGATAAGTTCGCGCCGGCCTTGAGACAGCGTCGCCATCGACGCTTTGTGATCCGTGGAATAGACGATAACCTCGCAATTCCCCGCGGCACTATCGACTGCGACACCCGGCCCGACAGTGAAGGTCGGTTTCGGACAATCCTTTTGCAGCGACGAAAAGCGGTTGTCGAAAACCGCGATCTCGAAATCGTCTACGGGAATTTCTCCGTCGGGTGCCATGGGGCAGAGGGGGCAGGCGGTTGTCGCCGGCTTATATGTCCTCGTCTGGCGATGTGCCGAATAAACAACCCATTCACGCCGCATCGCATGCCACCGACGATGCGAATAGGTTTTCTCGTGACCGTGTTCGTCAACTGGCCACTCCGGCTGGCCGGAAAAGCTGCCGTAGAGATGGAGCAACCGCCCGTCGGGCATCGCGAACGTCGAGGGTTCTGGATCTGATGTCGTCATTCCGCTGTCATATCAAATTGTCAGGCGAAAAATGGACCTGTGACGAAATCGCCCTGGACAGAGGCGTCGAGTAACGACCCTTACTGCATTGATAATATAAATATGTTTATTTCTGTCAAGAGGCGCTGCTGCGCTCTTGTGAGGTAGCCTTTTTCACACGCAAATTTCTTGGTTTTGCGGCGACGGCCTTGGTTTCTGGTGCGGACCCGCCTTCGGCTTTTAGGATCAAATCCAGTGCTTCCTGGATGAGTTCGTGCATCGCTCTCTCTGCGCCGATTGCGTCGCCAGCGAGAATTGCATCGGAGATTTTCTTGTGGTCGCTCGTGCTGGCGCGATGAACGCCCTTCACGCGATTTGTCATTCGAATGCTGAACCGCAGGGCTGTTTCTGTGACCGACCGCAGCTGCAAATAAAATCGATTTCCAGTCGCCGACAATATCGCAACATGAAATGCGATATCGGCTGTAAGAGGATCGTCGTCACCTTGATCCGCAGCGATCATCCGCTTGATAGCGTTTTTGATCGCGGTTTTTTCAGCAGGGCCGGCCACGACGGCCGCGAGCGCGGCGGCTTTTGGCTCAACCGCCAAACGAACTTGGGTAAATTCTCGCAGTAAGGAAAACGAGAATTTACGCTCAAGAAGCCAGCGAAGGACGTCCGGATCGAGAAGAATTCCAATTCGCCTCGGGCTGGACCCAGGTCCCCTGGCGTGGGCGCGCGCTCAGCAGCCCTTTTGCCGTCAGCATTTTTACGGCCTCGCGCAGAACACTGCGGCTCGCGCCATATTGGGTACAAAGGTCGGCCTCGATGGGAAACGGGTTCTTGATCGAATACTTGCCGGAGACGATGGCGATGCCCAAATCTTGAACAATTCGATAAGTCAGATTTTGGCCGTCAGTCTGAGACATGGTCATCCTTTCGTGGGTCTCGAACTGACGCCGGATGCGCGTTGTATCCAAAAGACAGCGCATTTCGGGGAGACCCGCAACGCCCACATCATACACCAAGATGTCCCCAGCGTTAGTCTCTTTGCGGCGCGCATCTTCTTTCAAGCCGTCGCGTGCCGTTGTTACGAACAGCAGATCGAGCTTTGGCCCTCCGAACGCCACACAGCTTGGCTGGCTGACCGGCAACTCAAGAATGCGGTCGATTCGCCCGTCGGGCGCATATCGCACGACGCGTCCGGCACCCCATTGTGCGCTCCACACGAAGCCTTCGGCGTCGACGCACGCACCGTCGGGAAAAATCCGTCTGGGGGTTTCGGCAAATACCTGTCGATTGTATATCCCGCCGCTGGCGCCATCGAATTCGTATCGCCAGATCGTGCGGCGTGGAGAATCCGCAAAATAGAATCGCGTACCGTCAGGGCTCCAGCAAATCCCATTCGAAATCGTGATGCCGTTTTCGCGGCGGCTTGGTCGGCCTGCACCGTCCACGCAATAGAGACTTGCCTTGCCGGCACGCGCGGCCGTCTCGGCCATGGAGCCGGCCCAGAAGCGGCCCTGACGGTCGACCCGACCGTCGTTAAGCCGCATACCGAGATGGTGTCCTTCCAACCGCGCCAGCCACGCCATTGCACCGTCGAACGGATTGTAGAGCGCGAATCCGCTTTCGAAGGCCGCGATAAGACTCTTGCTTCCTTGAACGAAGCCGAACGAACACAGTCGTTCCTGGGTAGCAGTAACGGTCAGCGATTGGTTGTCCCAGTCGTAGCGGTACAGACGGCGTTCTTGAATATCCGTCCACCACAGCGACTGGGTGTCCTCATTCCATAAGGGACATTCGCCAAGTGTGTTTCCAACCTTGATGATCTCGACCGGTTCCATGTTCTGCTACCGGGATGTGACGCAGAGAATCGTCAAAATTTCGCTCATTTCTCACCACCAGGTTGCGTAGAGGGCAATTAGAATGGCGATGATGGCGCCAGAGGCGATCTTGAAGGATTTCGTCGTGGAATAATCGACGTTGGTGACATCGACCGTGACGTTCTGCGGCTTCGGCTTTTGCAACATCGAGGCGAGGATCGCCAGGCCGGTGCAGATCAGAAAGATGTAGCCCATCCGGTTCATAAACGGCACGTTGCTCATCTGGTTGAGCAAGCTGGCCAACTGGGGGTGCCCGACGGAAAGCGGCACCAAGTCTTGGGCAAACTTGTATAGGCAGGATAGCGCCACGGAACCGACCGCGGCCATGATGGCGCCAAACTCCGTTGCCCGCTTCCAGAACAGGCCGAGCAAGAAGATCACGCAGATACCCGGCGTGAAGAAGCCCGTGAACTCCTGAATGTATTGGAAGGCTTGGTCGGAATGTCCAAGAAGCGGTTTGACGACAGCGACTGCGATGACCAGGCTTAGGATAGCCGTGACGCGACCGGTGATAACCAACGTCTTCTCGCTGGCGCTTTTATTGAACGTCTTGAAGACGTCCATTGTGAAGATCGTGGCGATAGAATTCACCTTCGAACCCATCGAAGCAATGATCGCCGCAATTAGCGCGGCAAAGACGATGCCTAGCAGCCCGGGCGGCAAGAGGGTCATCAGGTGCGGATAGGCATCGTCCGATTTTCCGAAGTGCCAACCCATTTGGGGGGCCAGCACGACGGCCGCAATCCCCGGCACCACGACAAGCAGCGGGAATGAGCAGCTTTAGGAAGGCGGCAAGCACGATACCCTTCTGGGCTTCGTGTATCGACTTGGCCGCCAGGCCGCGCTGGATGATGTACTGGTTGAACCCCCAATAGGAGAGGTTGGCCACCCACATGCCGCCGAAGATCACCGACAGACCCGGCAGATCCTTATAGTGCGGATTGTCGGGCGTGCAGGATCATGTGGAAGTGGTTGTTCGGTACTTTTTGCAGCAGAATCTGGAAGCCGTGCAGCGCGCCCAGCGCGCTGACGTCACCCGAGATGTGGGTCAAGGAGATGAACAGGATCACCAGGCCGCCCAGCACCAGCATCGACACCTGCACGACATCGGTCAGCGCGATGGCTTTAAGGCCGCCATACAGTGCATAGGCGCCGGTGAACGCCGCGAGGATCAGAATACTCTGCATCTTGAGTCAGGCCGGTCACGGTCGAGAAAGCGGTAGCACCCAGCCAAAGGATCGAGGTCAGGTTGACGAGGACATAGAGTGCCAGCCAGAAGATCGCCATCACGAACTGGATGTTCGGACCGTACCGGCGCTTCAGGAACTCCGGCATGGTGTAGATTTCATTCTTCAGGAACACCGGCAGGAAGAACACGCCGACGATCAAGAGCGTTAGCGCCGCCATCCATTCATAGGAGGCGATAGCCAAGCCGATGGCATAGCCGGAGCCGGACATGCCGATGATTTGCTCGGCCGAAATGTTCGCCGCAATCAGCGAGGTGCCGATGGCCCACCAGGGCAGTGCACGGCTGGCGAGAAAGTAGTCCTGGCTGTTTTTTTGATGTCCCGCTTTTTCGCGCGAAACCCATTGGGCGAGAGCGAAGATGAATACGGCATAGGTGACGATGACGGCGATGTCTATGAGAGAAAGATGCATGTGCGTTCAACCCCCTGGCAATCCGCGCTGCTTGCGCGTTTGTTTTCTCGATGCTTAAGCGGCGCGGTCGGCACGCAGACAAAAGCGCGAAACTTTACATCAGTGCGATTCCCGATCGACGGCGGATCCACTCGCGCCAACCAAGAAATCCAAGTCGCAACCGCGATCGGCTTGCAAAACGTGCTCGTAATACAGCCGATAATAGCCGCGCGACCATTTCTGCGGCGCCTGTTACGCAATGCCAATCCTTCAAGCGGGAATCCATTTCGGCATCCGAGATCAAGAGATCGAGTTTGCGGGCGAGGCCATCAAGCTGAATTTGGTCGCCTGATTTCACGATGGCGAGCGGGCCGCCGGCTTCGGATTCGGGAGCCACATGCAGAATGACCGTGCCATATGCCGTTCCGCTCATCCGCGCGTCGGAGATGCGAACCATGTCTTTGACGCCGCGCGCCAAAAGCTTGCGGGGCAGCGGCATGTTTCCAACTTCGGGCATCCCCGGATATCCCTTCGGCCCGCAGCCTTTGAGGACCAAGACGGAAGTTTCGTCGACCGCGAGATCGGGATCGTCGATGCGGGTCTTGAAGTCCTCGATGTTCTCGAACACCACGGCGCGACCGCAATGGCGATAAAGCGCGGACTTCGCAGCGCTTGGCTTCATGATGGCGCCGTTGGGGCAGAGATTGCCGCCCAAGACCCAAATGCCCGAATGTTCGCGCGCGGGGCTCGCGACATTCCGGATGACCTCGTCGTTGAAGCATTCGGCTTGCGCGATGATCTCGCCCAGTGTGCGGCCAGATACGGTGGGGGCATCGAGCGAAAGGTACGAGGCGATTTGCTTCAGCGCCGCCGGCAACCCTCCCGCGTAATGGAAATCCTCCATCAAGAAGCGGCCGGAGGGTTGCAAATCGACGATCAGCGGGATTTCGCTGGATAGCCGGTCGAACTCTTTGAGCTGAAGCGGAATGCCCAACCGTCCGGCGATCGCCAAAAGATGGATGACGGCATTGGTCGAACCGCCGATGGCGGCAATCGTGTGGATCGCGTTCTCGATGGCCTGGCGGGTGAGGATATGGGAAAGGCGGACGTCCTTGTGGGCCATCTCGACGATCCGCCGGCCGCTCTCATGCGCCAGGACGCGGCGCTGGGAATCGACGGCGGGAATGGTGGCGTTATAAGGCAACGACAATCCCATCGCTTCCACCAAGCAGGCGAAAGTCGATGCCGTACCCATCGACATGCAGGTGCCCGGCGAGCGCGACATGCTACCTTCGGCGGCGGCAAATTCTTCCTCCGGCATTTCACCGGCCCGAACGGCGTCGCTGAATTTCCAGATGTCGGTCCCGGAACCAAGATCGCGGCCCCGAAATTTGCCGTTCAACATCGGGCCCGAAGAAATCACAATGGTCGGAAGATCGACGCTGGCCGCGCCCATCAACTGGCCCGGCGTGGTCTTGTCGCAACCGCCCAGCAGCACGACCGCGTCGATCGGGTTGCCGCGAATCGATTCTTCGACTTCCATCGCAAGCAGATTGCGAAAGAGCATCGCGGTGGGACGCATCTGGGTTTCGCCAAGCGACATGGCGGGAAATTCCAGCGGCAAACCGCCCGCTTCCCACACGCCGCGCTTCACATGCTCGGCAATATCGCGCAAGTGGAAGTTGCAAGGCGTCAGCTCGGACCAGGTATTGCATATCCCGATGACGGGTCGACCGTCGAACACATGGTCGGGCAGGCCCTCGCTTTTCATCCAGCTGCGATGAATGAATCCGTCGCGGTCGGAAGAACCGTAGCTCTTGGTGCTGCGGAACCTGGCTTTTTGCGCGGGCATGCGAAAACCCTCAGACCGAAACGCCAGACGGCGGCGGCCTCCCGCCGCATTTTGTATTTTTATATGATAAATGAACATCTTGTAAAGCGCCATCCCGGCTGGGGCAGGCAGGTAGGTGCGGCATTAAGGATGTCTGTCCCCGACTTGCTTCCAAATATTCCGGCTTTGTTGGCGCGCCTGGGCCGCTCTTTTCTTATACCGGATCGTCCACAACTTTGGACGCCAAGTCTTATACGAGCACGCCAAACGCATTGGGTGCGCTACCACCCCGATCCGGCGGGCGTTTCCCATTCGCGCCGGAAAACTGTAATCACGCCGCACGCAAACCGGGAACGCCATGGCCGCGCCGCTTCTGACGCTTCAAGATATTCGTCTTGCCATTGGGACAACGCCCTTGCTGGACGGCGCGGAGCTGTTCGTCGAAGCCGGCGAACGATTGTGCATTGTTGGATCGCAACGGCTCGGGCAAATCCACGCTGCTCAAAATCGCCGCAGGTCTTGTCGAAGCGGATAACGGCCGCCGCTTCGCTCAACCGGGCGCGACAATCCAATATCTGCCGCAGGAACCCGATCTCTCCGGCTTCGCCGACACGCATTCCTATGTCGAGGCGGGCCTCGGTCCGGGCGACGATCCGGCTCGTGCGTATTATCTCCTCGGCCAATTGGGTCTATCCGGCGCCGAACCCGTCGGCCATCTGTCGGGCGGCCAGGCCAGGCGCGCAGCGTTGGCCAGGGTGTTGGCGCCCAAGCCCGACATTCTTCTGCTGGATGAACCAACCAATCACCTCGATCTCCCGGCCATCCTCTGGATGGAGGAGGAATTATCGCAGATGCGCGGCGCGCTGGTGTTGATCAGTCATGACCGGCGGTTTCTGCAAGATCTCACACGCGCCACGGTGTGGCTCGATCGCGGCCGCACCTTCCGTCTCGATCGAGGCTTTGAAGGTTATGAAGCTTGGCGCGATCAGCTCTTGGAAGAAGAAGAGCGCGAGCGCCACAAACAGGACCGCAAGATCGCCGCCGAAGAACATTGGGTCCGTTACGGCGTTACCGCCCGGCGTAAGCGCAATGTCCGGCGCATGGCCGAACTCGCCACGCTGCGCCGAGAACGCCGTGAAGCGCGCCAGAGCATGGGGCAGGTTAAGTTCACGGCAACGGAAGCGGGAAGTGCGGGCACGCGCGTCATCGAGGCCAAGAAGCATCGACAAATCTTATGGCGAAAAAGATGTGGTGAAGGATTTCTCGATTCGCATCCTGCGCGGCGACCGTATCGGCATCGTCGGTCCCAATGGCGCGGGCAAGACGACGCTGATCAATTTGCTGACGGGCCGTCTCATGCCGGATGCGGGACAGGTGATCCTCGGCACCAATCTTACGCTTGCGACGCTCGATCAAACCCGCGTGCTGCTCGATCCCGAATCCACCTTGGCCTCGGTGTTGACTGGCGGCGTCGGCGACAAGGTCGAAGTCGGCGGCCAAGCGCGTCATGTCGTCAGTTATATGAAGGATTTTCTCTTCACGCCGGAACAAGCCAAGACGCCGGTGCGCGTGTTGTCGGGTGGCGAGCGCGCCCGTTTGTTGCTCGCCAAAGCGCTCGCCAAGCCGGCCAATCTCTTGGTGCTGGACGAACCGACCAACGATCTCGATTTGGAAACCCTCGATCTCTTGGAAGAAATGATCGACGATTATCCGGGCACGGTGCTCTTGGTCAGCCATGACCGTGATTTTCTCGACCGCACGGTGACCGCCATTCTTGTGGCGGAAGGCAACGGACAATTCACCGAATATGCCGGCGGCTATAGCGACATGGCGGCGCAACGCCGGGCCGGAGCGGACACTCTGGTGGTGACCGCCCCAAAAAGCGACAGCAAGTCTGCCGCGCGCGAGCGTAAGAAAGAGGATTCTCCGCGCCGCAAATTGTCCTTTGCGGACAAACATGCGCTGGAAACCTTGCCCGCCCAAATTGCAGCGTTGGAAAAAACCATCGCGTTATTACAGAGGGAACTTTTGGACGGAGGCCTCTACGCGCGCGATCCGGTCAAAGGCCGCGATCTCTCAGCCAAACTCTCCATTGCCGAAAAGGAGCGTTCGGCTTGCGAAGACCGCTGGCTGGAACTGGAAATGTTACGCGAAGAAGTCGAAGGGCGTTGAAGCCTTCGCATTATTTGTCGCCATTCCCCGCTCCGCTCGGAACATTGCACATCGCATGGCGTTGGTTTTGCGAGGCAAATGAAAGGCTTAATAATGGATAAGGATCGCGCAAAAGGTATTGGCGACCAGGCTAAGGGCGCCGTCAAAGAAGGTGTTGGGAAGGCTTTGGGGGACAAGAAGCTCGAAACCGAAGGAAGCGCCGACAAAATCAAAGGGAAAATCGAGAATGCCGTCGGCGGAGCGAAGGACGCTCTTCGCGAAGCCCGCGATCGCAAATAATTCAAACGAATTAACGGACGCGAGAGCCCGTCAACGTCGGGCTCTCGCGTTGCTATAATTTCTTGGATTTGCTCGCATCGTCCACGACGCCGAAGTCGCGAGAATGGCGGCCGTCCGCGAGGCTGACGCCCTCAGCGGCCAGCCCTCGCTTCAACAGTTCCCGCACAGCTGCCGCGCGGCTCGGCATGCGACACGAAAAGCGCCAAGTGTCGACCGCGTCCACTTCTTCCTTCGTCAACATGATCTGGCTTCCGCCGGCCGAGCGTTTCAGCTGCGCTTGTTTTCTGCTCTTGACATAGAGTACTCTGTAGAATAGAGTAGCTAGGAAATAGACGCGACGGTATGTGCAAATTCCGCAGTAAGATCATGGCATGAAGTTTAATTTACGACGTATATTGACAGTTAAATTTACAACGTATATTGACAGTTAAATTTACGTCGTATATTAAACTGATCCAGTGTCGGACAGGAACCTCCCTGTCGCAGATATTGGCGTAGGGTAAATTTTCGGCGGTCTTCCAAAAACGGCATCGCCGAACGGAAGATGGGAAATGAAGAGGGGAAAGAATGGCAATCGACGCAAACGGCGTGCCGGTCGTCAGCCTGCGCAATGTCGTCAAGACCTATGACGATGACGGGCTGAAAGTCACGGCGGTCAACGGCATCAGCCTGGATATCATGCGCCAGCGCTTCACCATGATCGTGGGGCCCTCGGGCAGCGGCAAGACGACGTTGCTCAATCTGATTGGCTGCATCGATGTGCCGACCTCGGGACGCATCGAGGTTTGCGGCGAGGACGTCGCCAAACTCTCGGACAACAAGATCACCGATTTCCGCGCGCGCAACATCGCGTTCGTCTTTCAGAACTTCAATCTCTATCCGGTGCTCTCGGCCTACGAGAACGTCGAATATCCGCTGCTGCTGATCGGTATGCCGGCCAAGCAGCGCGAGGAACGCACGTTGGCGATGCTCGAGGCCGTCGGCCTTGCCGACCAGCGACGGCATCGCCCGAACCAGCTTTCCGGCGGCCAGAAGCAGCGCGTCGCCATCGCCCGCGCGCTGGTCAAACATCCGGAAATCGTGCTGGCCGACGAGCCGACCGCCAATCTCGACAGCCAGACCGGCGAACAGATCATCGCGCTGATGCACAAAGTGCAGCGCGAGCAGAAGGTGAGCTTCATTTTCTCGTCGCACGATCCCCAGCTCATATCCCGCGCCGAAGACACTTTCGTCATCCGCGACGGCAAACTGGTCGAACAGCGCAAGGGAGAAGGCCTATGATGCTCTTCAAGATCGCCTTCCGGAATATCCTGCGCAACGGCCGCCGTTCGCTGATGACCGCATCGGCCATCGCGGTGGGCGCCATCGCCATGATCCTGTTCGGCGAATATGTAGCCTTTGTGATGGTCGGTCTGGAGACCAGTGCCGTCATGAATTCCGGCCATCTCACCGTGTTCCACCAGGGTTATTTCGATTTCGGCTCCGGCAATCCCTCCGCCTATAGCATCGGCAAATACCAGGACGTCATCCGGCTGATCGAAAACGATCCCGAGCTGCAAGCCGGAAGTATCGGTGGTGACCCCCACAGTTTCGTTGTTCGGCATCGCCGGCAATTTCGCCATCGACACGTCGAAGACGTTTTTCGGAACCGGATTCGTAGGTTCCGATCGTCTTAAAATGTGGCGCTGGGACGAGTACGGCATTATGCGCGACCGCACGATTCCCGATGTCGGCGTGCACGACAACGACGAAAGCCATGGCATTATCGGCATCGGGCTGGCGCGCGTGCTCGGGCTGTGTCAGCCGTTGAAAATCGCCAATTGTCCGCCGCCGCCGAAAACCACAGCGGCGCCGGCCTCCGATGCGCCCGCCGCCGGACGTGAATTTGGCCGAACTATCGGCGCGCGACCGCGATCCGGCGCGTCCCATCGCCGTAGAAAAGGCGCCGCGCATCGATTTGCTGGGCGCCACCGCCAGCGGGGCGCCGAATGTCGTCAGCTTCTTCGTCAACGGCGCACGCAATATGGGCTTCAAGGAATTGGACGACAGCTATGTCGGCATGAACTTGAAACTGGCGCAGCAGCTTCTCTATGGCCGCGAAGAACACAAAGCGGTCAGCATCGAAATTCAGCTTCACCGCAGCGAGGACATGGCCAAGGCGCGCGCCCGCCTCAACGCGCTGTTTGCAAAACGCGGCCTCGATCTGGAAGTGCACGACTTCACCGAGTTGCAGCCGCAATACAACCAGATCGTCGGATTCTTGGGCGCGATCTTCGCTTTCATCTCCGTCATTATGGGCGTGATCGTGCTCTTCACCATCGTCAACACGATGAGCATGAGCGTCATGGAGCGGACCAACGAGATCGGCACGGCGCGCGCCATGGGCGTGCGGCGCAGCGGCATCCGCCACCAGTTCCTCATCGAAGGCTGGATGCTGGGGACCATCGGCGCCACGGCCGGCGTTATTCTCGCCACGCTGATCGCCAATTGGTTCAACCATTTGGGCATCATGTACACGCCTCCGGGCCAAGCCAATCCGGTTCCTCTCGTGGTGCTTACGCAAGGCGTCGGAAAATTGCTCTTCTGCCGTCTGGTTTGGGCTTATGCTGATGGCGACGATTGCCGCGATCGTTCCGGCCACGCGGGCGGCGCGCATGCTGGTCGTCGATGCGCTGCGCCATGTTTGAGGGCTGCAAAATGAAAAGCATGATGATCGGATTTGCCCTGGCGATCGCGCTGGTTGCCGGCCGCCCGCGCCGAAACCCCGACGGCGCAGGACATCGTCGCGGCCGCCGACAAGGTGCGCAATCCCGGCCAGCCGTTTCGGGTAACCGACACGCTGGTCGAGTATATCAACGGTCAGCCGCGCGACCGCGTCGTGCTGGTCGTCTATGCGCGCGAGGACGGGCAAACCCATCAATACAGCAATCTGGTGCGCTACACCGAGCCTGCGCGCGACACCGGCAAGATGGTACTGCTCAACGGTTCCAATATGTGGTTCTACGATTCCTCGTCCAAGGCCAGCGTCCGTATTTCGCCCCAGCAGCGGCTGATGGGGCAGGCATCCGATGGCGATGTCGTCACCGCCAACCTCAACAAGGACTACAATTCCACACTGATCGGCTCGGAGACGATCCAGGACGCCGACCGTCAGTCGCGCGATTGCTGGCATCTCGATCTGAAGGCGGCGAACTCTGAAGCCGTCTACAGCCGCATCGAATTCTGGATCGAAAAGGGCACCAGCCGCTCCATCAAGGGCAAGTTTTATTCCGACAGCGGGCGCCTTCTGAAGATCGCCTATTACCACAAATATTCGGCGCAGCTCGGTGTCACACCGCCCGGTGAAACCATCATCATCGATGCGGTGGACCAGAATTTGGTGACCACCATGTCAAACAGCGACTACCGCGCCCAGGCCATCCCGGATGCTTGGTTTCAGCGCGATTATCTGCCGCGCCTGAAGGTGGATTGATGCAGCGCGCGGCGCTCATGGCCTTTGTCTTTGTGCGACGGCGACCCGCCGCCCAGGCGCAACAGGATAGCGATCTGGACCGCATTCCGTCTGCCGTTGGAAACGCCGACGATCAGACGACAATTGTTGCCGATAATAACAATAAGAATTCGTCGGGAAAATATTATCTCGAAGACGATTTTGCGCTGTCGGCATTGCGCGGCGCGCTCGTGGTGCCGGTGCCTGGACCGCCGTCGTCGCATTGGGCAAACAGCACGTTTCCTCGACGGCGTCGATCAATGGCCGCTGGCGAAGGACCTGACGTTCGACCTTAGCGACCGGTTGGGCGTGACCGAAGCGGATGGCATCGGCTTTCCGACGAAAGCGGTGCGCAACGATCTGCGCGAGGCCTATGTCAGCTGGGAACCGGCGGAACGCTATTATCTGGAAGCGGGGCGGATCAATCTGCGCAACGGCATTGCGCTCGGTTTTAACCCGACTGATTTTTTCAAGCCGCGCACCACCGTCAGCCAGGCTCTCGCTCGATCCTTCTGCGCAGCGCGAGAACCGTCTCGGCGTCGCGATGCTGCGCGGCCAGCGCATCTGGGATGGCGGCTCGCTGACCATCGCTTATGCGCCGAAGCTTTATGATCCTTCGCCGCTGGCCTCATCATCGGGCTTCGGTCTCAATCTCGATCGCACCAATACCGCCGATCGTGCGGAAGTGGCGCTCAACATCGATGTCGAACAATTCAGCCCGCAATTCCTTGTCTATCACGACAGCGGCCGCACCCATTTCGGATTTAACATCTCGCGCCCCATCGGACAGAGTGTTGTCGCCTATGCCGAATGGGCGGGTGCCGTCGAGCCCAACGACATCACCGATGCCATTGCCTTCGGCAAGAGGACCGGCGCGCTGCCGTCTTTCGTCCCGGTTCTGCCGCCCACGAGCACGGCACGCAATTTTCGCAACGATATTGCGGCCGGGCGCATCTTGGACCAGCGAAACCGAGATCACGATCAATCTGGAATATCACTATCACCAAGCGGGCTTTACCAAACGGGATTGGCGAAATTGGTTTTCTATCGGTTCGCTCGGCGGCACGCAGGCCCAAGAGCTGTGGTATGTGCGCGGCGTCGTCAGCGACCGGCAGCAACCCATCACGCAGCAGCAGATCTTCCTGCGCGCCGATGCCTCGGACGCCTTTGTCGAGCATCTCGAATTGGGCGCGTTCTCGTTGATCGATGCCTATGACGGTTCCGAGTTGGCGCAGGCCTACGCCAGCTACAACATTTCCGACAATTGGACGGCTGGCGCTTATTTCAGCGGCGAACTCGGCAGCCAGCCGCTCCGAATGGGGCAGCTATTCGCGCGAAGCCAGCGCAATATTTCAGGTGATGAGGTATTTCTAGCCGTTCATTCTCGGTACCTCGAAATGCTTCGAAAATTATCCCCATTTCGCCAAAGTGTTATGCTAAACCGGCGCCAGCAGCCCAGCCGGACCTGATGTCTTGAAAATCAAACTTCACAAGAACGATCTGCCCGCCGATCTCAATCTCGGCCCCATCGTCGCCATCGACAGCGAGACCCTTGGTCTCAATCCGCAACGCGACCGGCTTTGCCTGGTGCAGCTTTCCGCCGGCGACGGCGTCTGCCACGCGGTACAGTTCGAGGCAGGCGCCTATGCCGCGCCCAATCTCAAGCGCATGCTCGCCGATCCCAAGTCCCTCAAGCTTTTCCATTTCGCGCGCTTCGATATGGCGATGTTCAAGCGCTGGCTGGGCGTCGATACGGCACCAGTCTATTGCACCAAGATCGCCTCCAAGCTCGTTCGCACCTATACGGACAAACACGGGCTCAAGGATCTGGTGAAGGAACTTCTTCAAGTCGATCTGTCGAAGGAGCAGCAAAGTTCGGATTGGGGCGCGCCCGAACTGACCGAACGCCAGCTCGCTTATGCCGCGAACGACGTGGCCTATCTGCACCGGCTCAAGGACGCGCTCGACGCCATGCTGGCGCGTGAGGGGCGCACCGAGCTGGCAAAAGCCTGTTTCGATTTTCTGCCGGCGCGGGTGGCACTGGACCTCAGCGGCTGGCCTGAAACCGACATTTTCGAACATTAACGTCCTCCATTGGTGGAAGGCCTTATTTACCGCTCCCCCGAAGGTTGCTTGAACCAAGCTGGAGTTCGGGCCACATTTGGCACGAATTTCGCTTAGGCGCCGGTTCCCCTAGGTTAGGGTCCACGGTGCCAGCCAGATTGGGTACTTGCCGGACCTTGGGGGCGCGGGTCCGCAGGTCTAATTTATGGGTGTTTTATGCGTTCCGCGAATATCAAGGCGGTTTCTCCCGCGCTGCAGCATAAGGATGGCGATCTCGCCGCCGCACGGCGCGTATTCGACTATGCCGGCGAAGCAATCAAATCGCTGAGCGCCACGCTCGACGGTGAATTCACCCGCGCGGTGGATCCGCTACTGGCCGTTAAAGGTCGAGTCGTCGTCAGCGGCATCGGCAAGAGCGGCCATGTCGGGCCGCAAGATCGCCGCGACCCTGGCATCGACGGGAACGCCGGCGCATTTCGTCCATCCGGCGGAAGCCAGTCACGGCGATCTGGGCGCGATTGCCCGCCAGGACGCGCTGCTGATGCTGTCCTGGAGCGGCGAATCCGCCGAACTGTCCGATCTCATCACCTATGCCAAGCGTTTCCGTATTCCGCTGATCGCCATGGCCAACAACCCGCAGTCTACGCTGCTGCAGGCGGCCGATGTGGCGCTGGCCATGCCATAGGTGCGCGAAGCCTGCCCGATGGGCATGGCGCCGACCACCTCGACGACGCTGATGCTGGTGTTGGGCGACGCGCTGGCCGTGGCGTTGATGGAGCGGCGCCGTTTTTCCGCCGATGACTATCGCAATTTCCATCCCGGCGGCGCGCTTGGGCGCGCTTTGATACGCGTCTGCGATCTGATGCACGGCGCGGCGGAACTGCCGATCGCCGACGAAAACGCTTCGCTGCGCGTGGCGATGGAGGCGATGGCCAAGGGCCGTTTCGGTTGCGTCGGCTTGGTCGACAAGAAAGGCGGCCTAACTGGGATCATTACCGATGGCGATTTGCGCCGCCATTGGGATCGTGATTTGCGCGCGGCAAAAGCGGCGGATGTGATGACGCGCGACCCGAAGACCGCCTTGTCGGATCGGCTGGCCGCCGAAGCGCTCGCCTTCATGAATGACAAGCAGATCACCCAGCTTTTTGTGCTGGATGCCAAAGCCAAGACCAAAACCAAAACCAAGAAGCCGGTTGGTATTCTGCATATCCATGACTGTCTGCGCGCGGGTTTGCGCTAGATGACGCGCGACCGCATAGGACGAGAAGCTGTAGCGCAACCTTTGGCGCCGCCCACGCCCGTGCCCGCCGCAGGCAATTCCTTACAAAGCTGGACGGAGCTGACGCGCCAAACCGCGCTCGAAACGCTGCGCTACAGTCGCTTTGTGACGGTGATGAAGCGTATGCTCCCGCTTGCGGCAGCTGGAATTCTGGCAGCTGTGATTGCTTATTCGCTCGTTCCGCGTCATCAGGAGCGCGTTGCGCTAAGCTATTCGCAGACAGGTACCATTCATAACGATCTGGCGATGCTCAAACCGCGCTTTTCGAGCACCGATGCGAAGGGCAATCCGTTTGTCATCACCGCAACACAGATCGTTCAGGACGCTAAGAACCAAAACCGCGGCACAATGAAAGATGTCGAAGCGGACATGCAATATGACAATCAAAGCTGGATGAATGCGACGGCCAAAAGCGGATATTTTGACGCCGATGCCCATACGCTGACGTTAAACGGAGATATCGCGCTCTTCACCGACAGCGGTTATGAACTGCACACAGCCACCGTCGATGTCGATCTCAAAAAGAATATTTTCGATGGCAACACGACGGTAACGGGTCACGGTCCGTTGGGGACCCTGCGTGCCGATCGATTTCACATCGACCGAATCAAGAAGCAAATTCGGCTGAACGGTCATGTGCATACGACAATTTATCCGAAGAAGGTATCGAGACGATGAAGCTGCGGCTCACGGTTTTTCTTCTCGCATTCGGTGTTTCGGCGGCAGCGGCCGCCGCGCCGCAGACGCAGCTGGGCATGAAGAACCCCGACGCGCCGATAGAAGTATCAGCGGACAATTTGTCGGCCGATATGAATTCAAAGATGGCGGTCTATTCGGGCCACGTTGTGGTCCATCAAGGCGAAATGCGCATGCGCGCCGACACGGTGCGTATCAGCTCGGTCGACGGCAAGGCGGACAAGGTCTTCGCGACCGGCGCGGTGGTGGTCGACGCCCCCTCCGGCACGGCGACGGGCGACAACGGGGTATATGACGTCAATCCGCGCATTATAACGCTGACCGGCCATGTCGTGCTGACGAAGGAGAAAAATGTCATGCGCGGGTCACTACTGACTGTCAATTTGGTGACGGGCCTGGCGAAATTGGGCGGTGGCCAAGGCGCAACGGGGCAGCACACACGCGTTCAGGGCTTGTTTACGCCTAAGTCAGCACTCGGACGAAAAACCTTAGACTTCACAGTTCCTTAAGCACGAGTAGGCACAGTTCTTGCCATGACAGACACCAAGACCATGACCGGCGATACGCAGCAGGCCCGCCCCCGCGTGGTGGAAGGCGGCAAAGGCCTTGTGGCCACGCGCTCGCCAAAAGCTTCAACAAGCGCCCCGTCGTGCGCTCTGTCAGCCTGTCGGTAAAGCGCGGCGAGGTGGTCGGGCTTGCTCGGTCCCAACGGCGCCGGCAAA
This sequence comes from uncultured Alphaproteobacteria bacterium, assembly GCA_963822275.1. GTDB lineage: Bacteria > Pseudomonadota > Alphaproteobacteria > Micropepsales > Micropepsaceae > Rhizomicrobium. The sequence goes on along the minus strand of CAWGHR010000082.1, from coordinate 13,064 downwards.
ACGACCTGCTTCTACATGATCACCGGCCTGATCCCGGCCGACGGCGGGACGATCGAGGTCGACGGCTATGACGTGACGCGTCTGCCGATGTATCGCCGCGCCCGGCTGGGCATCGGCTATCTGCCGCAAGAAGCCTCGATCTTCCGCGGCCTGACGGCCGAAGAAAACATCCGCGCCACCGCCGAACTGGTCGAGCCCGATCCGGGCCGGCTGGAAGCGACGGTCGAAGAATTGCTGGCCGAATTCGGCATCACCCATGTGCGCAACACGCCGGCTATCGCGCTGTCGGGCGGCGAGCGCCGCCGCGTGGAAATCGCGCGCGCTCTGGCGACGCATCCGTCTTACATCCTGCTCGACGAACCGCTGGCCGGCATCGATCCGATCGCGGTGGACGAAATCCGCGATCTGGTGAAGCATCTGAAGAATCGCGGCATCGGCGTGCTCATCACCGACCACAATGTGCGCGACGCGCTCGACATTATCGACCGCGCCTACATTCTCCATGACGGCCGTTGTGCTGAAGGAAGGCACGCCGGCCGACATCGTCGGCGATCGCGACGTGCGCCGCGTCTATCTCGGCGAACGTTTCTCGCTGTAGCGCCGGGGGCGGATCATGGCGCTGGCGTCAAAGATTGGAGATGCGCCAGGGCCAGTCGCTGGTCATGACGCCGCAATTGCAGCAGGCGATCAAGCTGCTGCAATTGTCGAATGTCGAACTTGACGGAATATTGCGAGCAGGAGCTGGAAAACAATCCGCTGCTGGAACGCGACGAAAACCGCGCGGCCGAAGCGGAACGCGAAGCCGGTCCAAAAAGGAAACGCCGGACGAACCGCTCGAGGCGGCGCTGGCGCGCGACGATTCTCGGCAAATGCGAAGATCTGGACACGGCGCGCGACGATCTCTACGCGAAGGCGAAGACGGCTCCGCCGGCGGCCGCGCCGAACACGCCGCTCGCCGATTGGACGACCGTCAAGTCCGGCCAACGCTTCGAAGGCGACGAAGATCTTCTGGAATCCACTGTCGCCGACGGCGGCACGCTCAAGGATCATCTGACCGACCAACTCGCCATCGCGGCCCTGGACCGCGAGAAGCGGCTGATCTGCGTGGCGCTGATCGATGCGATCGACGAGGCGGGCTATCTGCGCGCCGATTTGGACGAAGTCGCGGCGCGGCTTGGCTGCGAACGCCAGACGGTCGAAGCCGTGCTCAAAGTGCTGCAGGGCTTCGATCCGGTCGGCGTCGGCGCGCGCGATCTGGCCGAATGCCTGGCGCTGCAGCTGAAAGACAAAGACCGCTTCGATCCGGCGATGGAGGCGATGCTCGGCCATCTCGATCTGGTCGCCAAGCGCGATATGGCGCAGCTCTCCCAAATTTGCGGCGTCGACGCCGACAGACATCGCCGACATGATCGCGGAAATCCGCGGCCTCTCGCCCAAGCCGGGCCTTCGTTCGGTCGGAGAACCGGTGCAGCCCGTCGTGCCCGACGTCTTCGTGCGCGAAGGGCCCGACGGCAGCTGGCTGTCGAACTCAATTCCGACACGCTGCCGCGCCTGCTGGTCAATTCGCGCTATTACGCCAAGGTCTCAGCGCATGCCCGCGACAAGGATTCCAAGAACTTATCTGACCGATTGCCTGAACAACGCGAACTGGCTGGTGAAGAGCCTGGACCAGCGCGCGCGCACGATCCTGAAAGTGGCCAGCGAGATCGTGCGCCAGCAGGACGGCTTTCTCACCTACGGCGTGCGTCATTTGCGGCCGCTCAATCTGCGCATCATCGCCGACGCCATCGCGATGCACGAATCGACCGTCAGCCGCGTCACCTCGAACAAATACATCTCCACGCCGCGCGGATTGTTCGAGCTGAAATATTTCTTCACCGCCTCGATCCAATCGGTTAACGGCGCCGAATGCCATTCCGCCGAAGCCGTGCGCGACCGCATCCGCGAAATGATCGAGCGCGAAGGCGTAAAGGAAGTTTTGTCCGACGACCGCATCGTTTCGTTGCTGACGGCAGATGGGGTTAATATTGCGCGGCGCACCGTGGCCAAGTACCGCGAGGCCATGCGCATCCCTCTTCCGTGGAACGGCGCAGACTCAAAGGCGAAGAATCCAGCTTTGCCGGGCATCCTTAATTTCAAGCGTTGACTTTGCAAAAAGTCAGGACTAAACGTCCGCGCCCCTCAGACGAGGCCCGGAAATTGCGGAACTTTTGTGACGCGAAAAGCATTATAGTGGGCCGCGGCAAATACGCGATGCAGGCGTAAACTTACGGTGTAATGATATAGACGGGTGGTTGGAGACTTAGCGTTTTCAGAGCCTGAATTCTCAGCAATAGGACTGTCATGCAGATTGCAGATTTGCTTAGTCCGGAAGGCGTCGTCGCGGCGTTGAAGGTCCAGGGCAAGAAGCAGCTCCTCCAAGATTTGTCGGCGCGCGCCGCCGCCATTGTGCGGTTGCCGGACCGGCGCATCTTCGAAACGCTGAACGAGCGCGAGCGGCTTGGCACCACGGGCGTCGGGCAGGGCATCGCCATTCCGCATGGTCGTCTTGCGGATATCGACAAGATTACCGGCGTCTTCGCGCGGCTCGATCCGCCGATCGAATACGATGCCGTCGACAATCTACCTGTCGATCTGGTGTTTATGCTGCTGGCGCCGGAAGGTGCGGGCGCCGATCATTTGAAGGCGCTGGCGCGCGTCTCTCGTCTGCTGCGCAACCAAGCGGTTTGCGAAAAGCTGCGTGCGGCAAAATCGGCGGAAGCGCTTTACGCCATCCTCACCGAGCCCGCCGCCAACGCGAATTCCGTCGCGGCGTAATTTTAGCCGCGTGGTGACAACGCCAAGCCTGGCCACAAAGGCCGGCTTGCCTTCGGTGTCGCGCCTTCCTTGAAACTGCCATCGCAGTGGCGAAACTCGCCGAGGGCGCGATCGGGCAACGCTCGATCACGACGGTGTCCCCGACATTGGTTTCGGCGAGAAAATTGGCCTCGTATTCACGCAGCTGATAAGCGCGGTGCGCACCCGCCACGGCGTCAAGTATCCATTGGGCGTAACGCGTGTTGTTGACGTGACCGTTGAGATCGAGGTCGCTGTTGCGGACCTGAAATGTTGCCAAGGACTCAAGATCGGTGCGCGGCGCGATCTTCTCTGGCTCCAAAGTCAGGACGCCTTCGGTCCGGCTCTCCAATTGGTTTTCGGCAAGATTGAGTTTCTGCGGCCGTCGCGTGTGCATGTCCATCGTCAGCCAGCATGCGGTGCATTCGCCGAACTTGCGCTCGCCGACCCAGATCTCGTAATCGCGATTGGCGATGGCACCGGTGATCGGCCGCACCCAAGTGCGGATCGTGACGACGTCGCCCCAGACGGGCCAGTCCGTCATCACCAATTTCTGTCGCGTCAGCACCCAGATCGTGCCGTGCTGGATCATCTCCTCATAGCCGTGACCGAGATGGCTGGCATGAATCCAGGCGGCGTCTTGCAGGATGTTCAACAGACCGAAAAGACCCAATCGCTTGTGCTGGTTCAACACGATGGTGTTGACGTCGTAGGTCTGAGTCCAGATCGCCTGTTTCACTTGTTCGTCCCGCTAGGATTTATAACCCAGATTGTTGCGACCTTGCCCTTGGCGACTGCCGTGGATCGGAGGCCGAGCCGATTGAATAGTTAATGCCATGCCTTCGTCGACGGGAATGTCGGCTGAGTAAATTCCGAGGCTATCGAAAGATGGTCGGGATTTTCCATTGTACGGTGAAGAGTTGGGTGACGACGGCAATTATGCCGCGCTGGACGGATCCTGGCTCGAAATTGCGTCGCTCTGCAGCGTACAGGCAATGTCGAGCGGCAAATGGTTCACGGTGGGATGCGTAACAAATGGCCGTGATACTGATTGTCGAGGATGACGTATTCATCCGTGAATTGACGGAAATGCTGATCCAAGACTGGGGATACGAGACGTATTCCGCCAGCGATGTTGACGAGGCGCTCGCACTCCTGCGCTCCCCTCAGCACATTGATGTCCTCTTTACGGACATCAATCTCAAGACGGCGGTCATCGGCGGATGCGAGCTTGCGCAACAGGCAATCAAGCTTCGCCCGGAACTGCACATCCTCTACACGACAGGCAATTTCATTACCGACAAGATGAAAGCTCTGTTTGTGGAGGGCATGCGCTGTCTTCGCAAACCATACACGCCACGTCAGCTTGAAGATTTCTTCAAGAATCTTTGCGCGGCGTAATTTGGACTTCGCGGAATTTACCAGGACAATCGGTATGCCAGATCGTGTTTCGGGAGAAAAGGTCGTGTCCGATATTGCCGCAAGCGATATCGTGGAGACGGTGCCGAGCGCTCTCATCGTTCTCGACAGAAATTTGAACATCACATCAGCCAATCGCGCCTTCTACCAGACGTTCCGTACGAGCGCCGACGAGACCGAGGGATGTCATATTTACGATCTCGGAAACCGGCAATGGGATATCCCGTCGCTGCGCACTCTGCTTGAAAGCGTGATCCCCCACCGGGCATCGGTCGAAGGATTCGAGGTCGAGCACGATTTTCCGACCATTGGCCGGCGCACGATGCTGGTCAACGCGCGAAAAATATTTCGTCCCGGCGATCATGACGGGTTCATCCTGCTCGCTATCGAGGATGTGAGCGAGGAACGTGCGGCCCGCGCCGAGAGCAAGCGCAACTGGCAGCTGACCAAAAGTATCGTCGATACGATCCGCGATCCCCTTGTTGTCCTTGAACACGACATGACGATTGTAACGGCAAGCAAGGCCTTTCTGACGATATTCGGGACTACCGAGGCGGAGGCGCATGGGCGGCCCGTTTTCGAACTGGGCCAACACCAGTGGGATGTGCCGGCGCTTCGTCATTTGATGGAGAGGGTGCTTCCGGAAAACAAGTCGATTGAAAACTTCGAGATCGAGGATGATTTCCCCGGTCTCGGCCGCCGTGTTTTCAATCTGAACGCCCGAAAAATATCTCAGCCTGGAAACCACACCAGCCGGATGCTTCTTGTCTTCGAGGACATCACCGACCGCAAGCAGCGCGAACGCGACGCCCTAAGCTTGACGAACGAGATTTCTCACCGGATCAAGAATAACCTGCAGGTCGTCGTCGGCTTGATCGCCTTCGAAGCAAAGCGAACGGCAGCCCCATGCGTTCTGGGTTATCAAGCGATGCAAGCACGCATCGCGGCAATAGCCGAGCTTTACGACTTGATATCGCAATCCAGCCATGGCCTGACCATCGCCGTGGACGCCTATCTCAACGAAATCGCCAGGACCCTGTCTGTGAGCCTGCTTGGAAATACCTCCGGCATCGCAATAAAGGTCGAAGCGGAAGCGTTGGATATCGATCCCGACCGCGCCGTACCTTTCGGCCTATTGGTCAACGAATTGGCGACGAACGCCATCAAGCATGCATTTCCTGACGGAAAGGGGCATGTCGTTCTGAAGGTGCAGCAGGTCGGCGATCAGATATCGAATTGGCTCGTCGCCGATGACGGCGTGGGAATGAAGAATAAGGACTTAGCGAAGGTTCCCGAGAAACGCGGCTCCGACTATGTCGCCATCTTCGTACGCCAGCTAGGCGGCACGATCTTAGCGCCGGAATCTGATCGGTCCTGGAACGACCGTTAGAATTACGGCTTCCATTGCTTTTGGTGTCCTCGGGCGGTGCCGAGCCGATCGCTGCTTAGCGCCGCTAGTGCAGACTCACCGGCGTCAGCTCGTTCTGCACCGCCGCGCCATAGGCGGAGTCGTAGGCGTCGGTGTAGCCCAGAATGCTGCCGTCGCTGGCGTGCAAGACATAGAGCTTTGCGCCGGGCGGCAACTCGATGCCGGGCGGGATTAGGCCAAGGCGATGTGCTTCGGCGCTACCGGTTGGTTTGATATAGGCGATACGGCCGTCAAACTCCGGTGTGAATTCGATCATCTTCTCGGTCATGACACGGACCTCTTCGCTTCAAGGCGCCCCGCCTTAATCTCAATATTGCGCACAATTGTGTCGGGTTTCGGGCGTGCCAATTCGATGGTTAGCAAACCGTTCTCGAGCGACGCACCTGTGACCTCGATTCCTTCGGCCAGCACGAAAGCGCGCTGGAACTGCCGCGCGGCGATGCCACGATGCAGGAAATTCTTGTCGGCGGCCTCCGATTGCTTGCCGCGGATGACGAGCTGACGGTCTTCCACCGTCACGTTCAATTCTTCGCGAGTGAAGCCTGCCACGGCCAGGGTGATGGCACAGCTTGTCGTCGCCGGATTGTTCGATGTTGTAGGGCGGATAGCCGTCGCCGGCGGCTTTGGCGGTGCGTTCGAGCAGCCGCTCCAGATGGTCGAAGCCCAACAGAAATGGGCTGTTGAAATACACAGTCCGGTTCATGGCCAAAGCCCTCCTTAAGCGGCTTTGCTGGTCTTGGCGGCCCAAAGAGGCACCGCCTGCCAACACAATGTGGGGTGTCGCGGCCGCCAAATCAAGGGAAGGTTCGGAACATCCTGAAGCGAATGATTGCCCCGCTTCGGCGGGCAGGGCACAAACCCTCCATGAGACCTGTCCTGATCCTCGACGATGCCGCCCAGGGGCGGCTGGAGGCCTTCCCGCGGCCGCTGGGGGCTCATCCGCGCCGACACGGCGGAGGAGGTTCCTGCAGCCTTGGCCGCCATCGAGGCAGCCCGCGCTTCCGGCCGCTATGTCGCAGGCTATTTCTCCTACGAGCTTGGTTACGTGCTCGAAACGCGTCTGGCGCCCTTGCTGCCTTCCGTAAGGGCCGTGCCGCTGTTGTGGTTCGGTGTTTTCGATGCGCCAGCGACCATCGTCGGCGCTTGCCGTCGATGCCGCCTTCGAATTCGTGGATCGCCGGGCGCGCCTATGCCGGCCCTCTGGCGCACGAATGGGATCGGGCTGCTTATGGCGCCCGCTTCGACCGGGTGCGCCAGCTCATCGCGGCGGGCGATCTGTATCAAGCCAATCTCAGTTTCCGTTCGCGCTTCGCTTTTGTCGGCGATGCGCTGGCCTATTTTCGCATTCTGCGCACCCATTCCGCCGCGCGTTACGGCGCTTATATCGACGACGGCGAAAGGCAGATTCTCAGCCTCTCGCCGGAACTGTTTTTCGATCTTAAGGCCGACGGCGCGCTGACGGCCCGTCCGATGAAAGGCACCGCGGCGCGCGAGGCCGATCCCGCCGCCGATGCCCTGGCCCGTCTCAGCCTGCGCGAAAGCACCAAGAACCGTGCCGAGAATTTGATGATCGTCGATTTGCTGCGCAACGATCTGGGGCGCATCGCCGAAATCGGCAGCGTCGGTGTCCAGCGATCTCTTCGCCGTGGAAACCTATCCGACGGTGCATCAGATGGTTTCCACGGTGACGGCGCAGTTGAAATCCGGGGCAGGCGTCGAGGCTGTCGTCCGCGCGCTGTTTCCCTGCGGCTCGGTCACCGGCGCGCCGAAAATCCGCGCCATGGAAGTTATCGCCGAATTGGAACAAAGCCCGCGCGGCGTCTATTGCGGCGCCATCGGTGTCTTCGCGCCCGACGGCTCGGCGCGCTTCAATGTCGCCATTCGCACATTGACGATTGCGGGAGGGCGCGGCGAACTCGGCATCGGCGGGGCGGTGGTGCAGGATTCGGACGCTGCCGAGCGAATATGCCGAATGTCTGCTGAAGGCACGTTTCGTCGAAGCGTCACGCCGCCCGTTAGAACTGATCGAGACGTTGAGATTTGGCCCGCGCGAAGGCTTCGTGCGGCTCGACTTGCATCTGGCACGCATGGCGCATTCCGCAGCTTCGTTCGGCATTGCGTTCGATAAAAATGCTGCTCTAGCAGGCTCTCTATGCGTCCACACAGAACGCGATGGAGGGGCTGCGTGTCCGTCTGTCGCTTCCCGAAGATGGGGCGTTCGCCTGTACCGCCAGCCCGTTATCGCGCCCGGAAGCAGCGTGGACCTACGCCATCTCGCCGCGAACGGTCTTAAGCACCGATGTTTTGGCGCAGCACAAAACGAATTGGCGCGATCTCTATGACGGCGAGCATGCCCGGCTGTCGACGATGCTCGGCTGCCATGAAGTGATTTTCCTCAACGAGCGTGGCCATGTCGTGGAGGGCAGCCGCACCAATGTTTTCGTGGCGCGAGAGGGAAGACTTCTCACGCCCCCGCTCAGCGCCGGCGCTCTCGACGGGGTGTTGCGTCGCGCGTTGATCGAAGAAGGACGCGGCCTCGAAGCGGTGCTGATGCCGGAAGATCTGACGGGCGAAACCTATCTCGGCAATTCCCTGCGCGGATTAATCCGCGCCGTCCCGTTGGCGTGATGGCCTAGGGTTATTGCGCCTTCGCGGCCAAGGCGCAGAGCAGCGCCAAGGTTTCCGGCAGCACCCAGCCATTGGCCTCTATCACCCGGCCGGCGGCTACGTCCTCGGCCACCGATTGCTCCAGCGTCTTGTGTTCGAGCTTGGCGCGTAGTCCGGCAGCCACTGTTTTGGGGTCGAAATCGTCGATCTCGCCCAACACGGCTTCGCCAAGTTGGGCATCCGCATCGCGATTGTCGAGCTTCGCCAGAAGATCGTCATACGGGCTTGGCGCATAATGCTTGCGCCATAGCCGGCGCCCTTCATACCCGGCGCCGAGCACCAGCGCAGCACTCCCGCTGGCGATGAGAATATTGCGTCGGGAAAATCTCGTCGTCATCGCAGTACGCCCCGCAAATGATCGGCCAGTCTCAGCGTCAGCGCTACCAGGTTCATAGTCGGATTCGAGGCGCCATAATTCGGAAATATCGAACTTCCGGCAACGAACAGATTGGGCACGCCGTGAACCTGCGAATTGGCGTCGACCACGCCGCTGCGCGGATCGACATGCATGCGCGTCGTTCCCATGTGATGGTTGCCCCAATCGAGGCCATCCAGCCAATCGCTGCGCGTTTTCAAATTCAGCCGCAGCAAGCCCGTGCGCGACACGAGCAATTGGCGCGCCAGTTCTTTCAAGGTCTGGCGGAAGTGTGCGAAATCCGTATCGGCGATTTTCATGTGGAGCGTCAGTTTGGGCATACCAAGCGCGTCTGTCATCGGTTCCCAGCGTCAGGCGCCGGTCGGGATCGGGCGTAATTTCCAAGCCGCAACCCAGCGAATAGGCCTGTGCGTTGTCGGGTGCGATGCCCAACGCGGCTGCGGTCGCAGCCAGCGCGGCCTTACCCAAATCGTCGAGCTCCGTCTTGTTTTCGATGGTGATCGATGAGCCCATCACGGCATGCGAGCGGCGGAATTCCTCAGTCGGGAACAAGCCTGCACGCATGATCGCGCCGCGAATGGTTTGGATGTCCGTGTAGTAGGGCGCCACCGCACCGCCGAATAGCACCAGCGTCGCGGTATCGCGCGGAATGGGATGATCGGCGAAGAAACGCCCTACCATATCATGGGTGTTGCCGACACCCGCCGGGATGACATCGTTGGACGCGAGCAACAGGCGAGCATTTTCGATCGCGCCCACCGCCAGCACCGTGATCTTCGGCTTGATTTTGAATTTGCGCCCGGTGAGCGTAGCGACGTCGAGCTGCTCGATCTTGGCGCCGTTCGCATTCATGCCAAGCCGTGTCACATTGGCGTGCAGATAAACGCTGAGCCGCGAAATACGCTTGAGATCCTCGGCATAGCGGTCGCCGAAATGGGTGGGCAAGACGCTGCCGCGCATCTTGCTGAACTGGAACCAGCGTGTCGCGACGCCGCCCGGCCCGAGCGGCAGCAACGGTCCCATCGCCACGGCCGCATGATCGGCCTTGTCGTAGATGAACGGTCCGACTTCGCACAGCGCTTGCGCATGCGGAAAATAGCGTTCGATTTCCTTGCGCTTGAACGGCCACCCCGAATGGGGCAGCCAAGTGCGTTCCTCGAAATCGATTTCGTCGAGCGGCCGCGACCAGCCGCCCCAATGATTGGTGCTGCCGCCCAGATAGCGCAGCCGCGAGGCGTCGAGCGTCACATAGGGCGCGCCTGTCCGTGTGCCCTGATAGAGCGCCTGGGTCTTGGCATCGAAGGTCATGCCGCCGCTTTCCAGCAGCACCATGCGGATTGGCGTATTGGCCAATGCCAGCGCCAGCGAAATCCCGGCGGGGCCTCCGCCGACGATGGCCAAATCCGGTTCCAGGACGGTTCCCGCAGGAACGGTGCGGGCATCAATGAAGGCGTTCAAGACGCGGAACTTTCGAAGCTGCTGCAAGGAAACGTGCAAATGGTGTTATCGCACCCGATACTATCCCTGTCTTGTCCGAATTGTCGCCAATTCACAAGGCGGAATGGCGCGCAATTAAACCGGTTTTCCCTTGTAAAACCCTCGTCTGACTTGGAATTACTGGCGGGCGCGAACACCCGGAGAGAAAAAAAGTATTGGCGGGCACAGCAAATAGATTGCCGTCCCAAAATACTACCTACGGTAGAAATTGTGGGCACTGACGGTGTACCGGGTTTTCGCGCGCGCCGTGAAGCGCATCACAAGCTATACCAGTGTCTCATCAGGACGCCATAAAATACTAGTTGTCGTCCGTATCATAAATGATGTCGAAGCCGAGCCATAAAGAACTGCTAATGCTTCCGCCACCAGATATGAGCAATGGCGTGTCTGTTTGGCCACTTCCGGTCTGATAGAAGGATATCGCGTCACTGTTTGTAGCCAAAAATCCAACGACATCCGTGTAATTGACGGCCATCGTAATTCCATCAAACAAGATCTTACTGGATGCCGACCGGAGGTTTGCAGTTGCGGAACAGGAGTAAGGGAGTCCTGAAATTTGCAATATACCAGACATTCCCCCGACGCTTGTTATAGCCACCTCAATGTGACACCGGATCAGTGAACCAATGCGAGTATAGAAACCTTTGCAGAGCGAATAAGTAGGCGTGCCTACAGTCGATGACCCCTGCAAGACTGGGGTAAAGGGGCGCTTGCTTTCATACTTAGAAATACTATCGCCCGGATCGGCAAATTGAATGCCGCCCAGTGCTTCAATCGTTCCTGTTTGCGAGCCAAAAAAGTTACCGGTGCTTATAACTATGGTTCTAGGGCCTCGCTGCGCAAGCAAGTCAGCAACGCTATTTGGCCCGCCAAGCTTGGGATTAATCCAAACAGAGTCAACAGCGACACTTTCGCCAGAAATCAGTCCTACCGTGTTTTGCACACGCTCGATGTAGCAAGCGTTGTAAATTACTCCGCTAGCAGCACGAACGATGCCGTTATACCCCTGCTCGATGCTGCAGTTTGTATAGATGTGTGCCTTAAGCGCTTCAGTAGAGCCAGGATCAGCTTCCCAAATAATTTGATGCGCGGAAGTCTGCGAATTCGAAATTTGGCAACTATTGAAATGAAGCTTGGAAACAGAGAGGCCGTCTGAAGACTTTTTTATATTTGGCACGACTAATCCCAGCCCTGCGTAGTAGCCCTGCAAGGTCATCAATGACCACAAGTTGGCGTTGGCCCATTCGATGTGGAGAGCAACATAGCTATGATTTATGATGCAATTCTGGCCACCATAAAGCCAATTCATTATCTGGCTGGAGCTATCACCTATTATGATGCCGCCGACAGCGGTTTGATCGGTGGTTTGAATACTTAGATCAATGAAATTATTTGGGGAGCCTGTGCCTGAAATCCCGTTCTGAAATACCCAATCTTTGGCAGCTACAGGATCACTCGCAGAAACTTCGCCAGCATATGCATATGGAATGCCGGACCCTTGGATATAAAAAACATCGCTTTGACCACGGCCGATTATATTTCGTGGCCTTGAACCGTCCAAGATGTGGCCAGTCGTGCTGTAAACGCCTGAACCCTGAAAAGCGATATCCGTTGCCCCATACGTCAGCGCCTCGTCTATAAGTGGTTTGTTAGCCGCTGCAAGGCTTGAACTAAACGCGGATGAAACCTGGACTCCCCACCATTCAACTGGTGAAATTCCACCGGTAGGTCTCGACATCGTAAAATCGCAATGTCCCCCAGCGCTGATATCAACGATTTGAAATGCCTCAGCAGTGACAGGCCCGACAAAGGCAACAGTCACTCCGCTGTCCGGTTTGATTATTGCGCCCTTAACAAAAAATACTGCTGAAGAAAGGGTGATATTCGAAGCTATCCGATACGATCCTTCGGGAAATATCGTTGTGGAGCTGACCGCATCAGCAGATGCGATGGCAGCGCGATCGTCCGTCGTCCCGTTTCCGACTGCACCGTAATCCGTGACATTGATGAAAGCGTTTGTCATTCGGGCCTCCTACTGCTCGCTACTATTGTGCCTCAAACCGAAGACGTCTTTGTGAAATACTGCAGGTCTACCTCGAAGCTAAGCGTGTTGCGAGGCAGCGATGGACTTACTCAAAAATCTGATCCGCTATTGTAAGTTAAGCCTCCACTACGATCCGTCGGGGACGCTCCGTATCGCCGCCGAGGGGCCACTCCCAATCATCGCCCACTGGCTTACTAGCTCGCACTAGAAACGATAGGGATCAACCCATCCCAGCAGTAGCCAGCAGAGCCATTAGCTTCGTTGCCAGCACACCGGCGGCAACGCCCTCCAATATGTTCCGCAGAGAATGCAGCCCTTCCTGTATTATCGACGTGTTGGGCGAAGCCTTCTTTAGCTGAGGGCGGATCGTCTCGACCTCGATCATTGCCGCGCTTTTGGCATCATCCGTCAAATCGGAGCTTTGCAGGTTGAAGGCGAAATCCTCCAGGGCGGACTGTACCGCTTGAGCGTTCAACGTCACCGTCGCCGTCAGTACCGACTTCTCACCGGCCTGCTGGACGGCACCCACATTGGAACTGTGAATATTGATGGTGTTGTTGCCGAAGCCCCCGTTGCTGCGCGAGGCCTCCAGCCCCGCTTTGAAGTCCCGCAAGTCCCTGTCCAGATTTTCTCTTATGGGCACAGTTTGGCGTTCAATCTCTTTCACAGCCGATTCCGGCGCTCCGGGAAAGAAAATGTCCGGCTTGGCCGTGATGAAAAACTGCAGCAGTTCCTGGCGGATGAAGGGTTCATGCACTTCCCTGTGCAATACGTATGAAACGAGTAGACCACATAAT
>CAWGHR010000081.1:0-28290 GCA_963822275.1 uncultured Alphaproteobacteria bacterium | reverse complement strand
AGAGCGGCAACGATATTCTCGCGAGCATTGTCCGCGGTGTTGTTATAATTTGGGAGCCGAACGATCTCTTCGTTATGGCTCAAACCCGCGGAGAAATCGCTTAACGCGAAATCGACAGTCGATTGCTCGCGGGGTAACATAACTTTGCGCGCCTTCTCGCTCATATCGACGTTGCGCTCGCGTTGCAACACTGCAACTTCGGCGCGCGCCGCCGCAAGTTGCGCCTCGTCATGGCCGAGGGTTGCTTCGACGCTGTCGAGGTTCCCATAAGCCATAACGAAATTCGAGATCGAGTGCCAAAGCCTGGTGCAAATTCTCGACCGCGTGACGCATATCGCCGGATATGTTGTCTAGATTGCTGAGGCCGATATAGGCCCAGGCGCGATCGCGCGGCGAAGATTGCGAGACCAATTCTTGGTAGATTTGACGTGCCCGCTCGTTCTGCGGCGGCGTCAAGGATTGAATATAGACGGCATAGCGATAGGGCTGCGTGCGCAAGTAGATTGCTTCGGCTGCCCGTTGCAGCAATTTGTCGAGGTCGGCTTCGGGGCCTTGCACCGTCGCGCCGCCATCGCCGCCGCCGCGCGCCGTGATGGCGATGCCGCCGGCGGTGTGGAACACTTCGCCGGTAATGTGCGTCTCGCGCCCGAGCCAGGTTACCAGCAGTCCGTAGAATTCGCCGATGGACACACCGGTTTCCGGAATCTGCACCTTGATGTCGTTGCCCCAATTGTTGGCATAGGACTCCGCCGGACGTGCGGATTTGGTCGCGTTCTGCATGGCCGCCAGTTTGTCTTGCAATTGTGCGGCGACGGCCTGGCCGGTTAAACCGCGCGCCGCCATATCGGGCGGCACGGAGAACGCTTCGATCACAAGCCCGTTGTCATGCGCCGCGTACCAGATCGCGGTACCCAGACGCCGACCGCCATCACGAGGCCCATGGCCGCCGTCATGATTTTTAAGACGATCGACATCCGCTGATCGATGATATTGAGCCGGAGGCGTTTGAGCTGTTCGCCGAGATGATGGCGCTGATCGGCGATCAGCGCGCGCTGTTCTGCCAGGAATTCGGTGATCGGCCCTGTGAGATGGGGATTATTTTTGGCGCCCTCCAGGGCGATGGCGATGCCGGCCGCACTGGCCTCGATCTGGCTTTCGCCTTCGTTGGCGTCACTGCCGAGAAATGGCGCGTCAGCCATGATGTGCCCCGCGCGTTTCGATAGAAACCGGCGGTTGATGTTCCGCGGCGTCAAATATTCGATCTGTCCGTTCATGCCCCGCCCGAACCGCTCTCCAGCGGAACATCATCGAAATAATACCCACTCGCAATAAATGATATTCTACGCGGTCGCGTTGTCAAATCTTGCGGAGTTCAGCGGTCGCCCGCAGCGTGGAGAAAGCCGACGACCGCCTCGGTCTGATCGAGAATAAAGTGTCCGCCATCCGGAAGCATACGCGCATCGAGTTTGGGCGCAGAAGCCAGCAACCGACGGACGGTCTCATCCGAGTCCAGCATGGCGTCGCGGGCACCGACAATCAGAAGGACTGGCATGGTGAGCCGCTGCAGCGTGGTATTGGAGAATATCGGAAGTTCACTGGTGCGCGGGATAAAATCTTTGAATACCTCTTGGACATAAGCCAAGCTTTCGGGCCGAACTTTTTTCGCGCCCGGTCCCAACGCCAAAATCACAGCTTTTTTTCGTCCTCTGTCACCGAACAACAACAGCCAACCGGCTTTCAGGAGAAAACTCGATCTTTGCTTTCCGACACCGCCTGGGCAGAAAAGTACGAGAGCCGAGACGCGTTGCGGATGGCGCGTGGCAAAATCAAGCGCCATCCAGCCGCCGAGAGATACGCCCAGCAAATGCGCGCGCTCCAGCGAAAGCGCATCCATAACTTCGCCTAGCCAGCACGCATATTTGTCTGAGGCCATAGACGGGCGCGACGGCGCGCTGAGACCGGGCTCGCCGATCAGATCGACCGCATAAACGCGAAAATGCGCCGACCACGCGGCAATATCAGCAAGCCAGGCCAGCGCATTGGCGCCTGCGCCGTGCAAAAGCAATAGCGGCGGTGCCGTCTTCTCACCGCTGGCGATCACAAAGGTCTCGCCCTGCGAGGTCGGCACATACAAATGTTGGCAGGCGACAGGCCAGGACGACAGCTTTGCGCGATACATATCGCGCAAGCGATGCTCGCCCTCTTGGGATTTGTAGATGCGCGCCATGGCTTATGCCTCGGTCAGAACGGGAATAAGACCGAGCAGATACGCTGTGGTTTCGATGCCGCCGGAAATGATGATCTTCAGCTGCGCCTGTTCTTCATAGTAGATTGTGTCGAGCCGCGCCGCGGCATCGTCCCCGGAACGCCCCTTGAGCGCGGCCATGAGATGCGTGGTGGTTCTACCCGCCTGCTCGGCGCCGATGGCGTCGATGTGTACGACGCTTGAAACCTCGGTATGGCGATGACGCGCGACCACCTTCTGTGTGCCGGTGAACGCATCCAGATCGCTTCGGGAAATCCGATATTGCTTGCCGATACGCGTCGCCCGCAGTCGGCCGTCGCGCACGAATTGCAGCACCGTCTTGGGGTGCAATTTGAGCCGCTCGGCGACTTCGGTGACGGTGCAAAAATCATCGATCATGACGTCGTCTCAGGCCAATTCTGGATGACGTTGGGAATAATAAGGTAGTCTTGTGAGAATATTCAATATCGAACTAATGGAGTACTTTAGAGAATTTTATGGAATTTACATTCTCTGGGACGGTCGCGGACATGCAAATCTCGGTCTGGTAGTTTATACATTTGTGATATGTATTAAATTCGAAATAACATGTCGTGTATGTAAAGTCTTGATTTCCGCCCCGAGAAGTGTGACTTAGGTTCTATGGCAACGCCCGCTCTTCAGATGTTGACCGCGAACCGGCTGCGCGACGGCGACGTCGTCTATTGGCGCGCGGGCGGCTGGGTTCAGGCCTTCGGCGAAGGCGATGTTTTCGCGGCAGAGCGCCGATGCCAAAGCGGCGCTGGAAGCGGCGCAGAAATCCGTGGCGGGCAATGTCGTGGTCAATCCCTATCTCTTCGAGGTGCGCGACGAGGAAGGCGGCATCACGCCGCTGAAAGAACGCGAATTGATCCGCGCCGCCGGACCGACCATGCGCGGCGATCTGGGCAAACAAGCCGAGGGCCTGACGCCCGAACAAGTGCGGCGCGCCTCGGCCGCGCGCGATGCGGAGCGGCGCAAGAAGCCAACCCGGCAAAGGACGACGATGTCTCAATATGAAGCGCAGCATTCAGCCTCCCCCGGGCGGTGAAAGAGACGACGATGTATCGATATGACGAATTCGATGCCGCGTTCGTACGCGACCGCGTCAGCCAGTTCCGCTATCAGGTGGAACGGCGGCTGAAAGGCGAATTGAACGAAGACCAGTTCAAGCCGCTTCGGCTGATGAACGGGCTCTATCTGCAGCTGCACGCTTATATGCTGCGCATCGCGGTGCCTTACGGCACGCTGTCGGCCAAGCAGTTGCGCATGCTGGCGCATATCGCGCGCAAATACGACAAAGGTTATGGCCATTTCACGACGCGCCAGAACCTGCAATTCAATTGGCCGAAGCTGGCGGACGTTCCCGATATTCTGGAAGATCTCGCCGGCGTCGAAATGCACGCCATCCAGACCAGCGGCAATTGCATCCGCAATGTCACCGCCGATCATTTCGCGGGCGCAACCGCCGAGGAAATCGAAGACCCGCGGCCGCTTGCGAGATCATCCGCCAATGGTCGAGCTTGCATCCGGAATTCGTATTCCTGGCGCGCAAATTCAAGATTGCGGTGGGTGCGGCGCCGCATGACCGCGCGGCGCTCAAATATCACGATATGGCGGTGGAGATCGTGAAGAACGCGGCGGGCGAAACCGGCTATCGCGTTCATGCCGGCGGCGGCATGGGACGCACGCCCTATATCGCCCATGTGATGGCCGAGTTCGTGGCGCGCGAAGACATCCTGGCTTATCTGGAAGCCGTGTTGCGCGTCTATAATCAGGACAGCCGCCGCGACAACATCCACAAACAGCGCATCAAAATCCTGATCAACACGATCGGCCCCGAGGAAATGCGCAAACGCGTGGCGCGCGAATTCGACGAGATCAAGGCTTCGGGCACTCTGCAACTGCCGGCCGAAGAACTGGCGCGCATCGCCGCCTATTTCGCGCCGCCGGAATTCGAGGCGCTGGACGATCATTCGCCGGAGTTCGAAGCGGCGCTGCAAGACGACGAATTTGCGGATTGGACGACGACCAATGTCCACCGCCATCGCGCGCCCGGCTACGCCATCGCGACGATTTCGCTCAAACCCATCGGCGGCGTGCCGGGCGATTGCAGCGCCGAACAGATGGAGGCGCTGGCCGATCTGATGGACCGCTTCGGCATCGGCGAAATCCGCGTCAGCCACGAACAAAATCTGGTGCTGCCGCATGTCCGCAAAAAAGATTTGCCGGCGATCTTCGCGCGGCTGAAAGAACTGGGACTGGCGACGCCCAATGCCGGCTTGATCACCGACATCATCGCCTGCCCCGGCCTCGATTATTGCGATCTGGCGAATGCGCGCTCCATTCCCGTAGCGCAGAAAATCGCCGAACGCTTTGCCGATCTCGACCGCCAGCACGAGATCGGCGAACTCAAGATCAAGATTTCCGGCTGCATCAATGCCTGCGGCCATCATCACGCCGGCCATATCGGCATTCTGGGCGTCGACAAGAAAGGCGTGGAATTCTACCAGCTGCAACTTGGCGGCTCGGGAGCGGAAGATGCCTCCATCGGCGAGATCATGGGGCCGGGTTTCGGCGAGCACGAAATCGTCGATGCGGTGGAGCGCGTGGTGCAGACCTATCTGAACCTGCGCCAGAACGGCGAACGGTTCCTGGATACCTATCGGCGCGTCGGCATGGAGCCGTTCAAGAACATGGCGTATCAGGAACAGCTTTATGCCGCTCATTAAGAACGGAGCTTATGCCGAAGACGCCTTTACGGCGGTGGCCGACGATGCGGGGCTGCCCGACGCGCCGGTGGTGGTTTCGCTGACGCGTTTCCGCAAAGAGCGCGACGCTTTGCTGGCGCGCAACACGAAATTCGGCGTGCGGCTGAAGTCCGACGAGTCGCCCAGCCGCGCTGGGCGAAGACGTGCAACGACTGTCTCTGATCGTGCTGGAGTTTCCCAAATTCCGCGACGGGCGCGCGTTTTCCTGGGCGCGGATGCTGCGCACGCGGCTGGGCTTTAGCGGCGAAATCCGCGCCACCGGCGATTTTCTCTACGACCAGCTCTCCTACATGACGCGCGTCGGCATCGACGCGTTTGAGGTCCCTGCCGCGATCACGCCGGAGTTGTTCGGCGCGCGCTTGGGCGAGATGCGCTACGTCTATCAACCCTCCGCGGACGGGAAGAAAACGATCCGCGATTTGCGAACGCAGGGCTAGCTTCGCCGCTTGTGATTGCCGGCCGAGCCGGATGCCATTCCCCGCCCGGTTTCCTGCGACATCCTTGCAAAACTGACATAAATCGTCCCTGCGGCGCTTCGGCTCGACAAATCGCTACAATTATTACGCTCTATTCAGACGGGTTTGCCCGCTGGGCTCCGTTAAACTCGCGATGTTCCAAACCAGAGGTTTTCCGATGCAGTCCAGGATACTCATTCCGATCTTCACATCCTTGATGTTGAGCGCCGGGGCGCTGGCGCAAGACGCCGGCCCTACGCCGCCGCCTGGCCAGCAAGGGGAGCATCGCGTGGCGCGGATGGAATTCAATAAGGCCGACATGGAAAAACACCACGCCGAGATGTGCACCGATCGTTACGCCCATGCCGTCGGCGAGTTTGCCTATCTCGAAGCCAAACTTGCGCTCACCGACAAGCAAAAGCCGGCCTTCGACCGCTGGAAGAGTTCCATGCTCACGATCGCCAAGACACATAGCGGCGAATGCACCGAGATGAAGATGGGCGAACACGAGCATTCGTTGGTCGATGCGTTAAAGCGGCACGAGAAAAGGATGGAAGAGCGTCTGGCCGATCTGCAAGCCCAGATGCCGTCGCTGGAAGCCCTTAGCGCCACCCTGAACGACGAGCAGAAACACATCCTCGACCGCGGCGCCATGCACGCGATGATGGAACGTATGCACGGCATGGAAGCGCGCATGCATGGCATGGGCGACCGCATGGAAGGAATGATGCATCGCGATGGCGGGCCGCAAGGCGATATGCCTCCTCCGCCGCCGCCGGCGCAATAAGTCCCCGCCTCCGCATTGCCCCTTGCGGAGACAAAACTCCGCCTCCCTGTTATAGGGAGGCGGAGTTTCTTTCTTGACCCCCCGCCTCCTTTGCCCCAAGAAGCGCGCGCATTGTTGGGACCAAGCCCATGGACGCGCCGGGTATACGAGATTCAAAAGTTCGCGACGATCGAGAAAGCCATCGGCGCGCTGAAGCCGGGCAATCCGGTCTATTGCCTGTTCCCGCAGAAATTCAAGATCGCGGCACAGCGTTTTCTCGATGGCTTCCCGGGCGATCCGATGTATGCGGTGAAAGCCAATCCGGCGCCGCAGGTGCTCGATCTGGTCTATGCCGCGGGAATCCGCCATTTCGACACCGCTTCGCTGGGCGAAGTGGAGATGATCAAGAACCGCTTCTCCGACGTGCATTGCCATTTCATGGCGCCGGTACGCCTGCCCGGCCATGCCAAAGCGGCGTTCGAGAAATACGGCGTCACCGATTACGTGGTGGATTGCGATTACGAGCTGGACAAGCTGCTTGACGAAACCAAACATCCCGAGAAGCTGCGCGTCTTCGTGCGGCTGGCGACGCAATTCGGCGGCGCGCTGCTGGAGCTGTCGAGCAAATTCGGTACCACACCGGCAGAAGGCGCCAAGCTGCTCAAGCGGGTGAAGGAGCTGGGCGCGGCGCCCTGCGTCACTTTCCATGTCGGCTCGCAATGCCTGTCGCCGTTTTCCTATGCGCAAGCGATCGAGATCACGCGGCGCACGATTGCGCTGTCCGGCGTCGACATCGCGGCGCTGGATATCGGCGGCGGCTTTCCCGGCCCTTACACCAACAACGACGTGCCGCCTTATCACTGGTATTTCGACACCATTCGTGAAGCTTTGGCGACGCTGGAAAGCCCCGGCCTGCCGATCATGTGCGAGCCGGGCCGCGCCCTGATCGCCGAAGGCCTGTCGCTGATCACGCAGGTCGTGTTGCGCAAAGGCGACCGGCTATTCATCAACGACGGCACCTATGGCAGCTTCGACGAGCTGACCTTGCCGGGCTGGAACGCGGATTATCCCAACCGCGTCTTTACGGTCGATGCCAAGGGCCGCGCTCTGCCGCTGCCGGGCGAGATCCGGCCGTTCCGCGTTTATGGGCCGACATGCGATACGCTGGACGTGCTGCCCCGCCCGCAAATGCTGCCCGAAGGGATCGGGCCGGGCGATTTCATCGTTTTCGACATGATGGGCGCCTATTCATCGGCCGTGCGCACGACGTTCAACGGGTTTTATCCCGATACCTGGGTGCAGATCGGGAATTAAAGGGCGAGTAGGGAGTAGCGAGTAGCGAGTAGAAGGAACCGTTTAGATCCCTATTCGCTATTCCCTATTCGCCACCCCTTTCGCACTATTTGCCAACGAAACCTTAACGCCCGCGCGATAATGTGTCCCGGCAAAGGGACGGATATGCCGACGGCCAAAGAACGTCTGTTTCATCTGTTGGCGCTGGCCGCCGAAGGCCCGGCGCAGCGCGCGGCGCTGGCCGGCGAGCTGGCCGATCTGGTGCTCGACTGGCCTGCCGATTGCCCCGAAGCGATGCGCGCGCCGGTGATCACGCTGTTCGGGTTGACGGTGCGCGAAACCGATGAGGAAACCCGCAGCAAGCTGGCAGCCCGGATCGGCGGTCATGACGAGTTGCCGCTTCATTTGATCAATGAATTCTTCATTTGCGCGCCGGCGCGCTTGCGCCGCGAAATCCTGACGCGCAATGCGTTGACCGAAGAAGAAGATGCGGCGGACGGCGCGGTCCCGCAGACGCCCGATATAGCGGCGCTGGTCGACATCGCCCGCAACACGAGCGTCGCCGACTTCACGGTAACCGCGGCTCGGGCGCTCGGCATTGCGCCGAATACGCTGCGGACAATTCTGGCCGACGGTTCAGCCGAGATGCTGAGCGTCCTGTGCAAAGGCGTGCATCTGGACCGCGCGGCGTTTTCCGCTTTGGCGCTGTTGCAAGGCGGCGGCGAAGGCGATGCCGTAACGCGGCTGATGGCTTACGATACGGTGCCTCAGCGCGCCGCCGAAAAACTGACGCGCCATTGGCGCGCGCAAGCCGCGCATATCCCGCCCATCGTGCGCACGCGGCGGAGTAGTTACGTCGTGCTTTGCACGTCGCTGCGTTCGCGGGTTTTGGCGAATTTCACTTTGGGGAATTTCTCGGCGACGTAATCCAGTTCCCAATTGCTCTTGGCGAGGAACACCGGCGCTCCGTCGCGATCCGACGCCATGCCGCCGCGATTGGCGGCGACGAATTTCTCCAGCTCGGCGGGTTCGGCGCTGAGCCAGCGCGCGGCATCGTAAGGCGAGGCTTCCAGTTCGGCGTCGAGGCCGTATTCGTCGCGCAGCCGCGATTTCAGCACATCGAGCTGCAACGGGCCGACCACGCCGACGATCCAATAAGAGCCGATGGCGGGGCGGAACACTTGCGTCACGCCTTCTTCGGCGAGGCTTGTCAGCGCGCGCGCCAGATGTTTCTGCTTCATGGGATCGGCAAGCCGCACGCGGCGCAGGATTTCCGGCGCGAAATTGGGAATGCCGGTGAAGACGATGCTGCCCGATTCCGACAGCGTGTCGCCGACGCGCAAGACGCCGTGATTGGGAATGCCGATGATGTCGCCGGGATAGGCTTCGTCCACCGTCTCGCGCTCCTTGGCGAAGAACAGGATCGGATTGTGCACGCCGATCGTCTTTGCCGGTGCCCGACTGGGTGAGCTTCATGTTGCGGCGGAAGCGGCCCGAAGCCAGGCGCAGGAACGCCACGCGGTCGCGATGATTGGGGTCCATGTTGGCCTGGACCTTGAAGACGAAGCCGGAGACTTCGCGGATCGGAGGGTTTGACCTCGCGGTCCTTGGCGGCCTGCGGGCGCGGGCTGGGCGCGTTTTCGGCCAGCGCGGTCAAGCAGATCGCGCACGCCGAAATTCTTCAGCGCCGAGCCGAAGAACACCGGCGACAGATGGCCTTCGCGATAGGCGGCGGGATCGAAACGCGACAGCCCGCCGCGCGCCAGTTCCACATCCTCGTCCAGCTTGTCCTTGATGTCCTCGGGCAAATGCGCTGCCAAAGCGTTGCCGCCGATGCGTTCATTGCCGCCGAACAGCGCGAACTCGTCGGTGTAAAGATCGTAGACGCCCTTGAAATTGAGCCCCTGGCCGGCCGGCCAGGTCATCGGCGCGACATTCGAGCTGGAGCTGATCGGAAATCTCGTCCAGCAATTCGAACGGCATCGCGCGCCTCGCGGTCCATCTTGTTGACGAAGGTCATGATCGGAATATCGCGCAGCCGGCAGACTTCGAACAGTTTGCGGGTCTGGCTTTCGATGCCTTTGGCCGCGTCGATCACCATCACCGCGCTGTCGGCGGCGGTCAGCGTGCGATAGGTGTCTTCGGAGAAATCCTCATGGCCCGGCGTGTCGAGCAGATTGAACACCGCGTCGTGATATTCGAAGGTCATCACCGCGCTGGTCACCGAGATGCCGCGCTCCTGCTCGATCTTCATCCAATCGGATTTGGCGCGCCGCGCCTCGCCGCGCGCCTTGACCCGGCCGGCTGCGTGGATCGCGCCGCCGAGCAGCAGCAGATGCTCGGTCAGCGTGGTCTTGCCGGCGTCGGGATGCGAGATGATCGCGAAGGTGCGCCGGCGGGCGGCTTCATTGGCAAGGGACATAGCGGGCGGGAGATACACAAATGCGCCGGACTTGTCACCTCGCTCGCTTCGCTGCAAGGGGATTCCAGGCCAGGTGGATGGTGGCGGCAACAAATAGCAGAAACGCAATCTGGACTATCAGCACCCAATAGTTGCCGAGTCGCTGCGGGAAACCATGCCGCTCACCTTCCCAAACAACGATCCAGCAATTGTGTGCGACGTCCACCGCGATGATGGCCGCGGTGGCGATCAAACCTTGGCGCGGACGCAGGAAAAGAAGGAGAGCCGCCATTGGATCGGCGAAAGCGAGCGCGGTCCAAAAGGCCACGCTGGGCCACGGCATGCCGCCATAGTCCCAAAACAAACCATGAGCGGCGATCGTCGCGACATGATTGTATGTCGCGCCGAACAAGCACAGTGCGTAGACGACGCGAATAACGAGCCCCGGATCGGTGCATTTTCCAACCGGCCCCATCGTGGCTTCCTCTCTCACATCCACGAAAACGGTTTGAAGCGTGGAGCGATGGCGTAAATCAGTTGTACGGCAACGATAAAGCCGATGCTCCAATAGGTGGAGAACACACAAAGCGCCGCGCCCAAGGCATAAAGCAGTTGCGCGCCGACCACGCGCCGTATGAAGGCGGTTTGAAATTCGGACGGCGTATCCTTCTTGATCAAATCGAAATGGCGCGCCCGATACAACGCCCCGCCGACCAATACACCAAGTACCAACAGATTCGCCCAATAGACCAAAAGCGCCAAACGGTAGGTGATGAATGCAGCAAGAAAGGCGGTGGAGAATGGCACCAGCGAGACCGCCATCAAAAACGCGATATTGATCCATGCGTAACCACGGTCGCTTCTTGCCAATTGGTGGTGCTGCGTCTGCTGTCCGACCCAGAAGATACCGAGCGTCAGGAAACTCATTGAATAGGTGGCAAAGCTTGGACCGAGCGTCACCAGTGCATGCCAAAGATCGCGCTCGCTGTGAATTGCGCCGCCGGCGGGAACGCGCAGGTCGAGAACCAGCAGCGTCATGGCGATGGAAAACACGCCGTCGCTCAATGCTTCGAGGCGGCTCAAATTCTGACCGGCGATGCGGTTGTAGAAAATTGCCATGGCGTCAACCTGTTTCGTGCAGACGCGCGGCGACCGCACCATGGGTACTGACGAGATAGGGTGTGAGATACGTCAACGCCAATTTAATCCAATTGACCGGTGTGCCGTAAACGAAGGCATCGCCTTGATTGATAATGTTGAGGATTGTGCCGATCACCAGCGCCACCAGCAACGCGCGTATCGGAATGCCTTCCGACATCGCCAGAACAAAAATCCGACGCCAAATGTTGATCGTGTTCATTTAAGAATTTCGCTTTCGAATTCAAACAATAAATGTCATCCACGGCCGAGCGATGCAATGCATCGCGAGGGGAAGGGAAACCAGGTAGATGAGAAAGCACAGCGTTCCGACATGCAGAGTGGATATTGCGGCAAACCATTGGAATCGAGTTGTTTGAACCACCTGGTTCCCCTTCCCCTCGCGCTCACCTCCGGTTCGCGTTCGCCGGGGATGACAGTCAAGCTTATATGATCTTCTCGTCTACGAAGGCGCGGCCCTCGCGATCCTCGATCTCCACGATCCACAAATCGGGATCGTATTTGACTTGTTTGTCGAGATAGACGCGTGCTTTTTCCTCGTCGCAAGGGCCGCCCAAGGGCTTCGCCCAAATCAATTCGCCGTCTCCCGAGCGCGCCTGATTGAGAACAGTGCAGCTGCCGTCGAGCGGCGCGATTTTGAGGAACACAGCGCCGGCCTCCTCGGAGCCTTTGCGCGCCACATAAGCCTGCGCCCCGGCCACTTCGGCGCGGCGGATCAGGGAACGGACAAAGATTCCGGCTTTCAGACGGGGGACCATAGCCGACATATGACACCATTGTGGCGCAGGGCAACAGCGCCGGTATCTGCTAAAATCGACTCATCGAAGGGGGCGGTCATGTCGCCACGAACTCACGGGCCATGACAATATTGAATCGGATTGCCTACGCCGCACCGCGGAGGGGAACGACTTTGGCGTCGCGCGGCGGCAGGCGTTGGCCCGCTTCGTCGACTGCGGCGTAAGGCAGGCGCACGCGCACCACGGTGCCTTCGCCGAGCATGGATTCCAGCACTGCGTCGCCGCCATGCATGGCCGCCAGCGCCTTGACCAGCGCCAGGCCGAGACCGGTGCCCTCCTTCGAGCGCACATGCTCGCCTTCCACCTGTTCGAAGGGCTTGCCCAGCCGTTCGAGGTCCTTTTTCGAAATTCCCGTCCCGGTATCGGCGACCGCGATTTCGATGCCCTGCGCGTCGAGCCCCGCCGTGATGCGCACCTCGCCGCCGCGCGGCGTGAATTTCACGCCGTTGGACAGAAGATTGACCAGAATCTGCTTGATGGCGCGCTTGTCGGCAAAAATGGAGGAGGCGCCCGACGCGATGGCGGTTTTCAACACCACGCCGGCGCGTTCGGCGGGCAGCTTGACGAAACGGATGGCGGCTTCCGCCACCGCGTTGAGGTCGAAAATTTCTTCCGACAATTCGAACTTGCCCGCTTCGATCTTCGACATGTCGAGAATGGAGTTGATCAGATCGAGCAGATGATTTCCCGATTCGTGGATCAGCCCCGAATATTCGAGATAGCGCGTCCCGCCCAACGGCCCGAACATCTGATGCGACATCACTTCGGAGAATCCGATGATGGCGTTGAGCGGCGTGCGCAGCTCGTGGCTCATATTGGCGAGGAAGCGGGATTTGGAACGGTTGGCTTGTTCGGAGAGATCGCGCGCTTCGATCAGCTCGCGCTCATAGGCCTTGCGTTCGGAAATATCGCGGGTGACGGCGACGATGTCGGCGGCTTCGCCATTGGCTTTGGGCACCGGGCGGCAGCGGATTTCCGCCCAGACATGGGTGTCGCCGGCGCGCTTGAGGCGTATTTCGGCCGACGCCGGGCGGCCGAAATAGCTCGCCTCCATGAAGGCCGCTTGCATCGTCTTCAAATCGTCGGGATGGACGAGCGCGGAGGGCGCCAAGCCGACCAGCGATTCCGGCTCTTGGCCGAGCAGCGGCAGCGCGGCGGGGCTGGCGAAACGGATGCGTCCGTCGGAGGAGTGGCGCGTGATCAGATCCATCGCATTGTCGGCGAGGAACCGGTACATCGCGGCGCCTTCCGCCGCCGCCTTGTCCGCCGCGCGCTGACGATCTTGCGAGGCGGCGGCGATGAGGGCGGCCTGCACGATCGCGGCGAAGATCGACAGCGCATAGATTTCCCACGCGGGCACCGGCAAACGCGACGCCGGCAAAGCGCCGGCCGCTTCGATTCCCGCCACGGCGACCAACGCCACGCAGCTGGCGATGCGCGGCGCGCAACACGGCGGGACGTCCGCCCGCCAGCGCCGCTTCCGCCGGCACCAGCGCGAACCACACCACCAGCGGCGAAACCATGCCGCCGGTGAGCGCCGCCAGATAACCGATCAATGCGGCGAAGATCGCCAGCGCCGCCGTTTCCAGCGCTGCCAGGGAGATCGAGGTGAAAGCCAGCAGCGCCAGGGCGGCGGGTGCCACCAGACCGGCAAAGGCGATCGCTTCCGCGGCGTCGGGCCGCCCGACAAAGCCGATAAAAGCAAAGGACAATATGGCGCCGATGGCGGCCTTGCATGCCTGCACGGCGACGAACAGGCGGCGCTGGGCCGCCTGATTCGCCTCGGCGGGGATGGTTTTTTTTCTGTGAATATCCATTACCGGCAGCGCCTCGCACGCGCAGGCATCCTGGCGTGCACCCCTTAACGAAATTTGAACGCGCCGCAGATTCGTTCGTTAATTCACAACCTTTGTGGCGGCCTCCATTCATCTTTTGGTAACGATGGTGGCGCGATTCGGGCCGTTCCCGCCATGTCCTAATCATTCTGCAAGTCATTCGTCACAAACTGTCGGTCGCGAGGATTTGTGAGCGTATCCGCGTGAATTTGGCACAATGGCCTTTGCAGGAATGCGAAAGCCTGGACGAGGCGGTTATGCCGTCCGTCCTGGAAGCGTTGCATTGCTTGCGCGTCGCCATCACCGTTTTCGATGAAAAACGACAAGCTGGTTTTCGCCAACGAGCATTTCTCTCACATGTTCCGTTCATTGCCGCCGCGCGCCGATCTGACGGGCATGTCCTATGAAGATCTGATCCGGCTGGAAATCGAAGGAGGCGAAATCGTCGATCCCGTGGTGCTGGCGAATGTCGACGAATTCGTCGCGTTGCGCCGCAAGCAATTCCTCGACGGCGAATTTCAACCGCGCGATCTGCCGCTGGCCGACGGACGCATCATCGAGATCAAAGGGCGGCGCACCAAAAGCGGCGGCTGGATCGCCTTGTGGAGCGACGCCACGGCGGCGCGCCACGCCTTTGGCCGCTTGCAGAACGCCATTTCGCTGTCCGCCGATGCCTTCGCCTTTTTCGACCGCAACGACACGTTGGTGTTGTGCAACGACGAATATGCCGCGTTTCACGGCAAGGAAACGCCCGAAACACTCGCCGGGCGGTCGTTCGCGGATTTGATGGAGGGGCTGAAACAGCGCGGGCCCTTCGTCATGTCCGATGGCCCGGAGGCCTGGATGGAACGCCGGTCGAAAATCCACACCGTGCCGGCCGGTGCGATGACGGTGGAGACCTTATCCGGCACCGCCTATCTGATGCGCGACCGCGCCACCGACGACGGCGGGCGCGCCGTCGTGCTCACCGACATCACCGATCACCGCCGCGCCGAGAACGCCTTGACCGAACAGACCCATGCGCTCGACCGCACGCGCCGCGCGCTGGCCAAATCGCAGGAGGAAAGAAGCCGCCAAGCGAACTATCTGGCCGATCTTTCGAACAAGCTCGATCAGACCGCGGCGGCCGTCGACACCACCAAGACGACATTGCTGCGTACCATGAGTCACGAGCTCAAGACGCCGCTCAATGCGATCATCGGGTTCTCCGATCTGCTCGGAAGCTTGGCCGAACGCGCCAATCCCGACCAGGTGAAGGAATATGCCGGACTGATCCATCAGGGCGGCAAGAATTTGCTGCGCCTGATCAACCAGATTCTCGACCTGACAAAATTGTCCGCCGGGCGTTACGAACTACGCCCCACAAAACTTGACGCCGGTTCGATGCTATGGCTCGCCAAAGACGCTTTCGATGAGCGAGCCGCCGACAAACAAATTACCATCGATGCGGATGCCTGCCCGGTGGGCCTCTATGTCGATGCCGACGAGAATGCGTTCACCGCGATGGCGCATCATTTGATCGAGAACGCCGTCAACTTCACGCAAGCGGGCGGCGAAATCCGCCTCTCCGTGTCGCGCGACAAGGACAAGATCAAATTCTGCGTTTCCGACAACGGCCCCGGAGTAGCGACCGAAGATCTCGAGCGCATTGTGCAGCCCTTCGAACAAGGCGGGCGCGGCACGGCCGATCATTCGGCCGGTGCGGGCCTTGGACTAACGCTGGTAAAAGCCCTTTGCGAACGCCATGGCGGCACGCTCAGCGTGCAAAGTGCGGCCGGCCAAGGCTTCACGGCCACCATCACACTGCCGGCGGCGACATAACGGTTCCTGGTATCGGCAGCGAGTGAAATCCGGCACTTCTCTGCACACGTTCGATCTAGCGCGTCACATGCGATGCGACCGCTAAAGGACATCTCGCACCGACGCCCATTCATCAATTCGCCGGCGCGGCTGCGATCGCCAATTGTACCAGATGCGCAATTTGGCGCTTGCTGACCTTGCGCTTGGTCATTTTGCCGTCCAGCCTGTTGACGATGAGAAGCTCGCGCGATGGCACGACCACTGCGTATTGTCCGAGATGGCCCTCGGCCCAGAAACTTCCGCGCGGAAAGACTATAGATTGAGGGTTGCCGCTGGCAGAATCTCCCGTCCACCACAAATAGCCATAACCTCCGGATGGCGCGTCCGAATATGGCCGCGTGCTGGCCTTCACCCAATCCTCCGGAACCACTTGGACATTGTTCCAGCGACCACCATGAAGATAAAGCAAGGCGAAGCGTGCAAAGTCGCGCGCGCTCATATCGAAGACATAGGCCGCAAAGCGTGAATCTTCGATCGTGATATAGTGTCCGTCGCGCGCCCGGAAATCCTGCATCCCGATGGGCTGTGCGATTTGTTGGTAGAAGGCGTCGAAGATTTTTTGTCCCGCCGCCTGTTCATAGATGTAGCCGAGCGTGTTGAAATCCCAATTGTTGTAGTACCAGAATTCACCCGGAGCATGGGAGCCGCGTTCGGGCCTCTGCTCTTCCATGCCATTGGTCTCGTAAGCCGCGACATGATAAATGCCGGAACGCGCCTCCAGCAGTTCGCGCACAGTGGCTAGCTTTTCCACATCGGTGAGCGACGGCGGCTTATCGTCGATACCGAGCTTGGCGAGCGTGTCGTCGAGATTGATCTTTCCTTGCGCCACCGCGATACCGATAAGCGCATTCAGCAGGCTTTTGCGGGCGGAATGGAGATTTGAGCGGTGGGCAACATCGCCCCAAGCAGCGACGATCACACCGTGCTGCACGATCATCGCCGATGTCGAGCCTATCTCGTCGACATAGGCCCGCACTTTCTCCAGCTTCTCTGCCGACCAGCCCGCTTGTTCCGGCGATGCCAGTTGCTGCCATTCCGCACCAGGCACGCTGTTCGATTGCCCATTGGCTGCTCCCGTTAACGCGAGCAGCAAGACCGGCATCAACCAGAGATTCTTAGGCATGTACTTGCACCCTCACCCGATAGTGGCAGATCCATGTCCACGGCACTCGGACCCTCGCGATCAAGATCATAGGAAAGAAACACAACGCCTTCCAAACAACCTTCGGTGTTGGCAGCGATTTTGGCAGTTATGTCGCGGACCGCGGAGTTCAGCGAGACGCGGCCGCGAGCAAGCATATCGCCGCAATCATCAAGATGGGGGCGCTGTAGACCCCAGGCATCCGTCGGCGGAAATAAGCCGACCCGGCGAAGTGCAGCAAGGCGTTGCTGATCCCGATGACGACGGCCAAAGGCCAAGCGATAAGGCGCAGACGGTTGTCGCCTCCGAAGGCAAGCGGCGAAAGAAGCAGCAACAAGACGATTCCCGCCATCAGGCCGCCAATCCAGGCCGGGAAACGGAAGGTCGGCAATGGCAGAAACGGCAGTCTCGTACGCATAGCGCGGACCATGGGATTGTAGACCGATAGGAAATCATGGGCCGCCTCATCGGCCACATGAACGGCAACCGCGAGCGCGAAGCCGACCCACGCCAATCCGAAGCACAAATTTGGCGGAAGGTTTGCCATTTTGATCCTCCTTATCTATCGCGCGGCGTCACAGCGCACCGACCCCGCGCAGATTGAACTCGGCAACCGCACTGGCGACCAATTCAGCAGGCGGCCGCTTGGCTATGGGCAGCTCTAGCCAGTGAAAAACGGACTCGTATACGCCCCCCACCCAGCAGCGTGCTACGATCTCCACATTCGGCGGCGGCGAGCGCAGCAGCGACAGCGCCAATTCCACCGAACGCGAATGGCTGTCGACAATCGTTCTTCTGATCTTCTGCAGTCGAGCGCCAAGGCCCGAGGATTCGACGATCAAGATGCGCGCTTCATCGGGATTTTCGGCCATAAACAGAACCAGCCGCTCCACAGCCGCTCTCATACGCTGGTGCGGCTTTTCCCCGGCCGCGTCGATCGCAGCATTCAACGTTTCGGCGATTTTCTTGCCGAACTCCTCCAGCGCCGCGGCAAAGACGTCTTCCTTGTTGCGGAAATAAAAGTAGAAGCTCCCCGTCGAGCCGCCGGAGGCCTTCACGATCATAGGAACGGTTGTCGCGTGATAACCGTGCTTGCCGAACAGCTTGATGGCGACTTCAAGCAAATGGGCGCGGTTCGCTTCTTTGCGCTGCGCCATTTTCGGTGTTGTACGATAGGCCATAAAGTGTGTCCTCCAAACCGGAGCGTATGTTGGGAAAGCGCGGCCTGAAGCCCAGATCTTGTACGATTCGTCGATTCGACAGAGCTTTTGGTGTCGTTAGAAGCCGCAAGGCATGACAGGTCAGGATGGGTTCCCGGCCGATCAGCCAGCTGGTGAGTTGGTGGCCAAGCGCGTAACCATTGACGAGAGAGCGAGGCAGAAAAATCGGCGGAGACGTGCCTAGAAATTCCGCGGCGGTAGCGACAAACGTACGCCACGTCGCCGGGTCATCGTCGGCCACATTGTATATCGAGACAGCTTCTGGAGCGCGTTCGACTGCGCGCATGAATGCCTGCGCGACGTCGTCGACATGAACAAAACTCACCGGAACGCGGCCTGAACCGGGCCAAGGACACAGCCCCCGTTGAAGCCGTGTTGCCAATTCGCCGACCAGACGGCTTTGCCTGCCATACACTTCGCCAATTCTCAAAATCACGAGGCGGCAGCCGGGAATCTCATTGGCCATCCGTGTGAGAAGTTCTTCGACTACCAGTTTGATTTCTCCGTACGGGATGACGGGCTTGGTCGGGGAATCCTCCGTGCCCAAGCCGTCCAACGCGCCATACGCTTCCGCCGCACTGGCAACGACCCAGTTTTTCACGCGGTGTTTTATCCCCCACCGCACAAGGTTGCGGGCGATCTGAAGATCCGTTCGCCTCAAGGCGCGCCGTCCGCCGCCCGCGTAACCGCCGGCAAGATGAAAGACCCAATCGCAGGGCGGAACGTGTTCCAAAGGGAGCCGCAGATTACGCACCAGTACATCCGCGGCGGGTGGTCCCCTGCGAACAACGCGCGTCACGGCGAAGCCGGCGTTTCGAGCAGCTTCGACGACGCGGCCCCCGATCAAACCACCCGCGCCTGTGACCAAAACAGATGTCACGGCTCACCATGATGCGCGCGAACGAGTGTGATCTTGGCGTCCTGCTCCCAAGATCCCATCTCGCTTAATATCTGTTGCGCACGGGCAGACCCCACACGGCGATAAAGCGCTGCGTAATGCGGAAATGCCCGCTTCATATCGAGTCCGCTGAAGCTCTTGGATTCGTACACCAGCACAAAATCGAATTGCGAAGGTAATGCCGCTTCGTAATAAGCGAACCGCGTGAAACCATCGCCCTTTGCAATGGCCTCTTGAATGGAAGGCACGATTTCTTTCTCGAAATCCGCTTGCCATTGGTCCGCCGTGCCCGGCTTGCATTTGATCTGCACCATAAGTGCGGGCGAAGATGAAACGCCCGCAGCTTGCGCCTCGGCGCGTATCGCAGAAGATGAAAAAGCCAGAAGGCAGATCAGCGTCAGCCCAGCACAATCTTTGCCGAAATTCGTCCATTTCTTTCCGATCATGGCACACCTCCCAATTTCAAGAATAGAATGACATATCATTCTATTCTTGTCAAATGCAAAAATGGCCATCCGTTGGCGCTTGTGCGCTAGTGTCGTTTTGGTTTCGAAGTTCGCCAACGATGCTGATATCGGTGGTACGGCGAGCTTCGAAACCACGACACGGGACGTGTCCACAGTGGAAATCGGGCCCGTCACGACAAGGGCATGCCGACGACGGCGAATTTCCGCGGGATTCCGGGCTCGCCGGTTTTTGTCTCGAATTTGAATCAACGGCGGCTAAACAACGTGCCGAATTTTCGATTTTCTTGAATCGAGACAGAACCAATCGCAAAACCCCGCGTTCTCGTTGATAGCAGCAAAGGCGCGAATTAACCGGCTCGTATCAAACTTTACTGATTCCTTTCAGGCCGTAGCAAAGAACCGCGCTTAGATTGCTCGCGTGCAGTCAAGCAAAGGTCATCCATGCTCTTCCGTGCCGCCTTTTGGATCGCCGTCGTTGCGGTGTTTATGCCGCACGAACCCGATCTGGGTTACGGCAGACCGGGTGCGACGGGCTTACCCCTCCCGAAAATCGCCGGCTGGACACCGGCTTTCGTATCCGGAAAGAACTGTGAAGGCCAAGAAGCTGTCTGTGCAGGCGAGCTGAGTCTTGCCGGCGATTTCCGTGGCGCGATCTTGAACAGTCTTGATCGCGTCAGAGCCGATCTCAGGCAGAGCGCGCAAGCGCGGCTTGATACCGCTCATAAGGACGAGATCGGCGGCATGTTGGCACGTCTTCCTCACCCCTGAGGTTTCGCGTGTGTTTTGGTGTTCTGGCTGCCCCCTCACCCTTTAAGAAATTGAGGATGGGGGGGCTTCGTTTTTGGTCCGGTGACGGGCGGCCTGCCCAGTCGCGTCGAGCGAACGCCGGAACTTGAGTTTTTGCTGTAGCAATCAGGCGCGTGTTGCCGCCAACCGCGCATATTTTGCTTATTCCGCCATGCCTTGACTGAGCGGACAGCTGGTGATGCTTCGCCGATCCAACGCCGGCCGATAGGTCCGATATATCTTTGTGTCCCGCGATCGAAGCCACAAATCGTGGTGCTTGAAATGCGGCACAAATTGTAATTCGCGTCTTCTCAGGGCCAGTTCCGCATTATCTCTTGCCCAGCTTCCGAGACCGCAGGCGCAAGCCGTATCTTAATATGCATGGCCCGCAGGCAGAGCGCCACCATCAAGTCGGGGTGATTCGTCAGCTGCCGACGCTGAGATGGAATGCCTCCGATTGTGCGCGGCACTCCCGCACAATTGCCGATTCAACCGATGGGTGACATCATGCCGACGATGCCCAATGCGTCGCATCCCTTTTGGGAGGCGCTATCCGGCTGACGGACATCAGCCA
The DNA here is from genome assembly GCA_963822275.1 of uncultured Alphaproteobacteria bacterium. Taxonomy (GTDB): domain Bacteria; phylum Pseudomonadota; class Alphaproteobacteria; order Micropepsales; family Micropepsaceae; genus Rhizomicrobium. The sequence goes on along the minus strand of CAWGHR010000081.1, from coordinate 7,605 downwards.
AGTCAATAGGGGGAGCAGTCCTTGAACGAGCTCGTCGACCTTGCGGTAGCGAATGCACTGATCGATGCCGGAAAGAAGCTGCATTTCGCCGGAGACGAATCCGCTCTGCGGCATCTTCACCGCGGATCGTGGATCGGAGGTACAATTCCCTACTTTCTCACGACCAAAGGCGGGGTCGTAGAACGGCAAAAAGTATTGGCCACCCAATTTCCCGACGATGTGACACAGGTGACCACGCAATTGATCGACATCGGCCGTATTCCGGCTATCACCTCCGAAGCTCCGCGACATGGATTTTCGGTCGTCATCGCTCCAGGCATGAGCGATATCCACACCACCTACGCTCTGACCGCAAGCAGCATACCGGGAATCTTCGAACACCCGATCATCGGCTGGATCGCGGGAATCCATTTGGACGATCTCGGCAAATTAACGCCGAAGGTCTTCGATGGCATGACGGGAGAGGTCAGCGACAATCGTATTGCCGTCATGCATGCTTCACTTTCGAGCAGCAAGGCTGCAGCGATCGGCATCGTCAACCTGTTCAAGCCCGGGTCCGGTGACGAGATCGTTTTCCCACAACACAGCTTTTCGGTGAAAGAGTGCACAATCAATGGACGGCCGGGCGACTTCTACGACTACGCGGTTGAAAAAGCGCTAGACGTGAAATTACCCTTGGTCACCGAATTTTCCGGTGTGGCCATCAATGTGAGCTTCCAGGCAATCGACGCCGAAAGCAGAACCGTCAAATTCTATGCGCCGGTCATGAGAAATCGCGTCTACCGCCAAGCGGACCCGCTTCCCGATTATCGGGCGGCACTGATAGGAGCAATCGAGAAACTGAATATCTCGCCGGTATTTTCCTGCAACTGCGTCCTCAATTACCTGTATGGCCGTTTGGAAGGCGAGCAGTATATCCCCTTGCCGGGACCAGCCACGTTTGGCGAATTGGCCCATATTTTGATGAACCAAACATTGGTCTATTTGTCGCTCGTGGATAGATAGACTATACGGACATCGGCCGAGCGCAGAAATGCGGCTAACGCCTCGGCGGCGATAGCGAATCCGCTACGACCCAGGCAACGCCGATTAAGGCGAGGTTGATCGCGTTCTCGCTCCAGATCCAATGGTTCGATGGATCGGCCAGAAGCATCGGCCCATGCACCAGCAGAGTAAAAGATGCGTACATAGCGGTCAGCAGGATCGCGGCGAGGCGGGCCTGTACGCCGGTCAGGATCGCGACGCCCGCCGCGATGTGTGCAACTCCGGTCGCATAAGCCCAGAACTCCTGCGTCGGTGGCAGCCATTTGGGAACCAGCGGCGCGGTGAAGTTCATATAAACAAAATGCGCTGTGCCGAATATCAGCGCACAAACGCCGAATACCAATTGGCCCAGGCGCGTGAGACGTGCGGCCAGGACCGTATCGATCTTGGCGGTTGCGGCGTAGATGATCAGTCCGCCCGCGGTGATCGCGAGTTCCTCGGCGAGCAGTTCATAAGTCCCGAACACTGCGTAATGGGCGAGCACGACGCGACCGTTCATCAGGATAACGACAATGAGCGCGTAGTAGGCCGTGAGCGCCGCGGCGCCCCAGGCCGTAGTCCGGCGCCACGCAATGGCAGCGCCCGCGACGAGCATGAACACGGCAACGACGTCGGCCAGAGCGGCGCGGTCGGGAAAGTCTTTAGGCACCGGCTGCCCCGTGTCGAAGGTTCCCCACGCCAAGCAGAGCAAGCCTATGGCCGCGATACCCAGACCATAGACGCGCCAGCCGACGGACATCGTCGTTAGTTTTTCTCCGGTCATAACCTTCCCACCTTCTATTCGAACGCGCCGCCTGAGCGATGGTCAGGCAAGACGCCGTGGGCGAAAGTGTGCTTTGGATAGATTGTGACCGTCAATTCCGGTGACCGAAATTCGGCGCAGCTCTGGGAATTAATGTCTGTCTACTCGACTTGGACGGCTTCCGTCGTGACCGGCCCGGTCAAAAACGAAGCGGTCTCATGCGGTGCGATTTTGACTTTCCTGGGCAGCCGCTGGCGCCGTTCCTCGCCGCGAAACAACATACGGCTGCCGCCCCGCCGGTCGGGGCCGAAGAAACTTCCGGCAACGATAAAGGGCCGTGGACAAAGGGTGGCAGCCCGTAATTTGCGGATGATGGTCGACGCACTGATCGGGCGAACGATCACATCGGTGATGCCGTCGTCGCGAGCCCGTTCGATCTGCGGGCGTATAGGCGAAGAAAACACCAGAAAAATCGGCAGCATGGGATTGGGAATGCCGGAGGCGCGGCGGGCGGCGATCGGAAACGGCAAGCCGTTCAAATGGTCTGCACGCTCGTCGCAAAAAACGACATCGATCCTCTCTTCGCGCAGGCATTCGATGGCCCGTGCGGATTCGGCCACCGCACTCACTTTGGTGATCCCAATAATACCGAAAATCGTCCGCAGGGTCGTTACCGCGTGGCCCTTGCCGCCCACGATCAGTACGTGCAGAGTTTTGATATCCGCCCGGTCCATGCCATCACCAATGCCCGTTGCGAACGTGGCATAAACGCCATTAAGCTTCGGTTAAGCTTCGACAATGGGCTATGGCGAGCGGGCACAAACTGGTAAACTTCGCGACATGAAAAAATCGCTTCACATGGCCGTCACGGCCATCGCCGTTTTGTCGCTTGCCGGTTGCGGCATCCTCTTTCCCTCGGCCAGGGAGCGCGCCGCGAGGAATAATCCCAACTTCAAGAGCGGCTACAGTGATGGCTGTGCCTCTGCGACGATCCAGGACACCACGTACCGCACGGACACAGTACGCGACGAAGAGCTCTACAAGAGCGACAGGAATTATCGCGCCGGCTGGGCCAGCGGTTTCTACAATTGCCGCAACAACGCGACTCATAAACCCAACGAACCCGGTGTGGGGCCTATTCCAGACAACAATCCGGGCGGGCGAACGTTCTAGTGTCGTGGTTTCGAAGTTCGCCATATCACCGATATCAGCATCTTATGCGAACTTCGAAACCAAAACGACACTAGCATCAATAGGTTGGCTAGTGTCCTTTCGATTCCGAAATTCGAACGAGGCCAATATCAGATGCGACGAATTTCGGAATCGGGACACTAGCGACTGACGGGGGGGATCATGGTTCGCGGTTTGATGATAACGCCGTTTCTGCTGATTATGGCGTTGTTCGGCGGGCTCTTCATCGCTTACGGACAGATCGATCCCTGCCGAGCCTTGGCGGTGGAACGGGCGCGGCGCTCGATGGGCGCCATGAGCGGCGTTGTCGAGCCGTGGACGCGGATCGAAACCAGCCAGATGTCGACCAGCGCCTGTGCCAACGGTTTGCTCGACTCCTGGGGCGCGCGGCTGTCGCGCTACGTACCATAGACATCGTCGCCGAAACGTCGCAAATCCTTAACGGCCGGTTAACCTTTACAGCCGATCTTCCGTGAACGGATTGTCGCAGGCGAAAATCTGTGGTACGCTCCGTATACGTCGTTAATGCGAAAGGGCAAACCGCGATGCTGGGACATCTGGTGAGCATACGGTCTGAGGCGATCGGCGGCTGGGAAACCCGTGAGGTTTCGCATCCGGGCTGGCTGCGGCGCCTGCTGAACATGCTGTTTCACAGGCATTAGGGCGGCACAAGCAATCTATGCCTGTTATCCCCGGCCGAGGCTACGGCGGACAATGTTATCTACACTCGCCCGCCGAAGCTTTAACGTAGGCGCGTCGAGGCGCGGCGAAGCCATGACAATTTCATCCTAATTCGAAACGGTCCGGCGCCTATTCCAGCACCAGCATGTGAATGTCGCGTGTCGGCGTGAAGTTTACGCGCGCGTCCTCGAATGTCGCCGGGCCGGTCTTCTTCAGCGCTCCATCCCAGCACAACGACAGCACATTGTCCGGCTTGAGCTTGTCGAGGGTTATGTGGAAGCGGCCGATCGGGCCGTTCCAATTGTTGGCCGTTTTCAGGATGTAGTCCGTTCGATAGGCGTTGAGGTATTCGCCATTGTCGGCCTTTGCCTTCAGGCGCGCGTTCGACATCGCGACGATTTTCGCCTTGGTCGGCGCATCGATGCAGAAATTGCGCGCATCCATGCTGTCCTTATCGGCTAGGTTGCTCTTGCCGAAAAACGACTGCCCCGTCACCGGCTGGTAGGAATGTTCGACAACAAGGATCTTGTGTGCCGGAAAATGCTGCAACCAGTAAAACTTCGTGCGCACAATCCATTGCGGCACAAAATCTTTGGCATCACCGTCCGCGGCATGGACATCGAAAAGACGCTTGCGCTGTTCGTAGGGGAGCTTTTCGTATCTCTGATAGCCCTCGCCGGCCACCGGATTGATCGGCAGCCCTATGGCGGCGAGGAGCGCCGTCACATCTTTGTCTTTGACGAAGGCACGCTGCTCGACCTTGAAAGACACCGGCTTGCCGTCGACCTGGGCTTTGAAGCCAACGAAATTCACCGGATCGTCCGTAACGGTCCCAACCGGGCTGCCCCAATAAGTCGCGGTGTCGATATCGGGCAGCGGAAAAGCGACCAGCGTGTCGACGTCCTTATTGCTGTCGTTGGCGAATTCGAAGCGGATTCGTACCGCTTTGGGGCTGACGTAAAGATCTTCCGCCTTCATTTGCACCGGTGTGCCTTTGGTAAAAACGACGCCGCCGGCCGCCAAAGCCGCAGAAGAGTCGTCAGCCGACGCCGCCGCTGCCGCCAGCAGCAGTGCGCCGAGCGCGCAAAGTGTCGTTCGCATGACAGGCCCCTGTAGTCCCCTGCATATCATAACGCCAACGGGCGGCCTCTTGCGAGACCGCCCGCGTGCCGCGGAGGGTGGGGGTTAGGCTAGGCTGCGGCGAAAGCGTGTTGAGGCGCCGACGTCTTGGCGGGCTCGGCGCGATTGGCCAGACGTTCGTCGACTTCGGAGATGCTGCGCTTGATCTCGTTGATCGCGGCATCGATGTCGATCTTCTGCCGTTCGAGAACCACGATGCGCTCTATGAACTTCTTGCGAACATGGGTCAGCTGCCGTGTCGTGCTGGCGGGATCGTAGAGTTCGAGATATTCGCGGATCTCGGCAAGCGAGAACCCGACTTTGCGTCCACGCAGGATCAAGATGATGCGGGCGCGGTCCCGCACCGAATAGATTCGAGTCTGGCCGCGCCGTTCCGGAGCGATCAGGCCTTCGTCTTCATAGAAGCGCAATGTGCGCGCGGTGACGGAAAACTCTTTGGTGAGCTGACGGATCGTATAGGTGCGGCTCATGCTATGACCTTCCCTTACCGTGGGCCCGGTTTTCGACCTATTTTAATTCTTTTGGTTCTCCGACCGAAGCTGGTTTCTTCCCTGACAAATTCTCAGTATTCAAATTCTAAGTTGACACTCTCGTCAACGTCAAGGGGGTTCCTGAGGGAAATAGTGCGAATTAAAAACCAGCGTTTTGGCGGGTAATCAACGAATTACTGGACGAAAGGCTGAAATTTCAACGGTGACGCCGTTTTAGAATAGATACAAATTTGCACCGGTGATGCGAAAAAATAATTTCCCACCGACGGAAACATTCGCGGTGCAGCGGTTTGCTTCCGAAAGAAAGCGGAAAGCGAGCTGCCCTAGCGAGAGGGCCAGGCTTTCGTTGCTCCGGCGCACATCGTCATTCCTATGATGAGGCACCAAACAAGACATAGGGAATTGCGCATGCTGGGACTCATGCAGGACTGGCCGTTGCTGGTCCACAAGATCATCGATCACGCCGCGCTCTATCACGGCGACCGCGAAGTCGTGACACGTACGGTGGAAGGCCCCATCGAACGCACCAATTACGGCGCGATCGCCAGGCGCGCGCGCAAAGTGGCGGCGGCGCTGGAGGCGCGCGGCATCAAACTCGGCGACCGCGTTGCGACGCTGGCTTGGAACACGGCGCGCCATCTGGAAGCTTGGTACGGCATCGCCGGAATCGGTGCGATCTATCACACGCTGAATCCGCGATTGTTTCCCGAGCAAATCGCATGGATCGCCAATCACGCCGAAGACCGCGTGCTGATGTTCGATATCACCTTCTCGGAGTTGGTTGCCAAGCTGGCGCCGCAGATGAAGACCGTAGAGTTGTTTATCGCGTTGACGGATCGCGCCCATCTGCCCGCCGGCATCCCCAATTGCATGGCCTACGAGGATTTCATTGCCGAAGCGGACGAGGCATTCGCTTGGAAGGAATTCGACGAACACACGGCTTGCGGGCTTTGTTACACTTCGGGCACCACGGGCAATCCCAAAGGCGTGCTCTACAGCCATCGTTCCAACACGCTGCTGGCGATGATCGCTTGCGGCGCCGACACGATGAGTCTTTCGGGGCATGACACGATGCTGCCGGTAGTGCCGATGTTCCACGCCAATGCCTGGGGCATCGCATTCGCTGCGCCGATGTGCGGCGCCAAACTCGTCATGCCGGGCGCGAAATTGGACGGTCCGTCGATCTGCGAACTGCTGACCGACGAAAAGGTGACGATGACGGCAGCAGTACCCACTGTCTGGCTGGCGGCGCTGCAATATCTGAAACAGTCGGGAAAGACATTGCCACAGCTTAAGCGCGTGCTGATCGGCGGTTCGGCTTGTCCGCGCTCGATGATCGAAACGTTCGAACGGAAATACGGTATCGAGGTGATCCATGCCTGGGGCATGACCGAGATGAGCCCGCTGGGCACGATCGGCACGCTGAAAGTCAAGATGGCAGAACTGCCGCAGGAGCAAAGGCTCGACTACAAAGTACGCCAAGGCCACGCGCCGTTCGGCGTGGAAATGAAGATCGTCGGCGATAACGACCGCGAGTTGCCGCGGGACGGCAAGACCTTCGGGCGGCTCAAAGTGCGCGGGCCGGCGGTATCCAAAGCCTATTTCGGCGGTGACGGCGCAAGCGCCTTCGATGCCGAGGGCTGGTTCGATACCGGCGACGTCGCGACCTTGGACGCCGACGGCTATATGACCATCACCGACCGCGCCAAAGACGTCATCAAATCGGGCGGCGAATGGATTTCCTCCATTGAAATCGAGAATTTGGCAATGGGACATCCGGCAATTGCCGAGGCGGCGGTGATCGGCGTTCACCATCCCAAATGGGACGAACGGCCGCTGCTGGTCGTGGTGATGAAACCGGGGCAGAACGTCACAAAAAAAGATATACTGGATTATCTGTCCGGGAAGATCGCCAAATGGTGGATGCCCGACGCCGTCGTCTTTATGGATATGATCCCGCATACCGCGACGGGAAAGATTCAGAAAGCGGCGTTGCGGGAACGCTTTGCGGGTTTTCGGCTGGCGGGCGATTAATCCGGCGAGCGACTATAACGGGGGACCATGCGCACTCAGCCCATCTTCGCCAAGACCGCGCTTGCCGGCTTTGTGTTGGGGTTGGTCATTGCGCTGACCGCATGTTTCGGCACGCGGCTGGGTTTCTGGAATTATGCGCTGGGCTTGAAGCTTCTGGTGCCGGGCGTGGCGATTGGCGGGATCGGATTGCTGGCCGGGCTAATCTGGATCTGGCGCGCGCTGGAAGGAAACGACAGCACCGGCTGGCGCTTTGGCGCCACCGGCCTGATCGGCAGCGATGCG
>CAWGHR010000080.1:0-27708 GCA_963822275.1 uncultured Alphaproteobacteria bacterium | reverse complement strand
AGCAATACGCCAACGAAGACCACGGAGGCGATGGCCGGATCGCAATCGCGGCGAAGAGAATGGCCAAGATGAGTAAGGTTGCGGAATCGCCCAGCCAAAACAGCTTAAGCGCGTTGCCGAAGAAGACGGGCAAATTGGAGGCCGCAACCACCGCGACAGTCTTGCCATAGGCCATCGCATGCATGACCCCGGCAACTGCCAGGATCAATACGGATAAGCCGAGCAACGCTCTCGGAAACCAACGGACCATAACATGTTCCCCCAACCCTAAAGGCTTTGTGCTTTTTCGGCGTACATCGCGAGCAAACCGCTCCAGCCCATCGGCGAATCCACGGCATTGCGGATGGCTTCGGCGTCGGCGGCGAGGATGCGATGTTCGAGTTCCACGCGCGTGGCATCCGGGCCTTCCGCGATGAAGCGCACCTCGACTTCGCTCTCGACATCGTCGTCGATTTGGAATTTGCTGTTTATGCGCCACGACAGCACGAGTTTGGACGGCGGTTGCCAGACCAGCACCTCGCCCCAATTGCATTGCGAGCCATCGACGCCTTTTTCATACCAGCGGCCGCCCTGGCGCGGTTCGATCACAGGCTCCTGCATTTCCACTTTCGCAATGTGATGCTCTTTCGGCCACCATGCCGCGAAGCGGGCCGTAAACACTTCGAAAGCACGCGCCTGCGAAGCGTTGACATGGATAGTCTTGCGCACCGGAGCGGGCGCGATCTTATGGACGCTCATTTTTTCTCCTGATCCTTTTCCACTTCGGCTTTGAACGCTTCGAGAGCATCGTCCCAGAACCCGTCAAGCCAGCGCCGTACCGCGCCGAGCCCTTTGGGATCGATGTGATAGACATGGCGTGTGCCTTCGGAGCGCTCGTCCACCAGACCGGCCTCCTTCAACACTTTGAGATGCTGGGATACGGCAGGACGGCTCACCGGCAGGCCCTGCGCGATCTCGCCGACAGGCTTGGCGCCATGGCGCAGCCTTTCAAAAATTCGCCGTCTCGTGGGGTCGGCCAAGGCCGCCAGGGCGTTTGCGTAAGTCATGACTTACCGTAAGCAAACGCTTACGGTGTTGTCAAGCCGTTTTGCCGCGCATGGCCGCACCGAATGCTGCATAAATCGCCTGCGATACGGCGTTTTCGGACCAGCGCCATTCCGGATGCCATTGCAGGCCCAGCACGAAACCCCGCGCACTCGGCATCGACACAGCCTCGATTTGCCCGTCCGGCGCCATGGCATCCGCAAAAAGTCCGGGCGCAAGCTTGTCGATGCCTTGGCCATGCAGCGAGTTCACCTCGAAGCGCCGCGCGTTCACCAGCTTGGCCAACAAGCCGCCCTCGGCGACGGTAACAGGATGCGCCGGCCCGTATTGTTCGTCGCGCGGCCTGAATTCGTCTTCGCGATGATCTTGGCGCCCTTCTACTTCGTGCAGGTGTTGATGCAGCGTGCCGCCGAGGGCGACGTTCAGTTCCTGAAATCCGCGGCAGATGCACAATACAGGTTTGCCCGCTTGAATGGCGCTTCTGAACAAAGGAAGCGTGTTGGCATCACGCTGTTCATCCAGGAACTCGGGTTCACGCGGCGGCTCTCCGCCGTAGTGGCGGGGCGAGACGTTCGACGGCGAGCCGGGGAACATCAGCCCGTCTACGCTTGCCAAAATATCCTCCGGCGCAAGCGGAGGATCGAGCGCGGGAATCAAAAGTGGAATCGCATTCGAACCGTCGCGCAAAGCGGCGATGTATTTTTCGCCGGCGATGTGAAAGGGCTGTTCGTCAATCCTGCGATAATCGCAGATGATACCGACAACGGGTCGCGCTACGTCCATGTTAGTCCCGAGGCTTAACGCCGACGGGCCTCTTCATGTCTTCGACCACGAAAAGCGAGGGATCGAGCACCGCCCCGTTTTCCAAACCGCGCAGGGCCACCGTCGTTTCCAATCCTTGGTCGTCAAGCACCGTCCATTGCCGTAATTCCAATATCGGATCGGTGAAGGCCAAGGCAATATTAGCGCGGGAACGGTGGTCGCTGCTGCGCGCCTGGATGATCAAGATGCCCGGTTCATGCTTCACCGCGAGGATTGCGCTGTTGTGGAGAAGGTCAATGTTGTCCCCAAGGATCAGATCCAGGGGCGTCAAGGACAGCGGCGTGCGGTCCACTGTCTTCATCTTCCTGTTGGCGACGATAAGATAACGGCCATCTGCGACCACCAGCATCGGATTGGGCGGGTTGTAATCGAAGCGCAAGCGTCCCGGCTTCTCCAAATAGAAATGGCCCAGATCGGCTTGACCGTCAGGCCCTAGCTGCACGAAGTCGCCTTTCAGCGTGTGGATGGAATTGAGGTAGGCGCTGACGCGCGCGAGATCGGCCTGGTCGGCCTCGCTGAATTCGATCATGCGCTTGGGGGGCGGCTGCCCGCCCGCCGACAGACCGGTGGCCAAAAACACTAACAGGACAAGGCGGGCAAAGTGGCGCATCGCTGATTTTTTAGGACCGATTTGCGGCGGAAGAAAGAGCGGCCCGCTATTCGGCCGCATGCGCGTTGCTGCAGGACTTTTGCGTACACAGCCCGTTGACGAGGAGGCGCAACACGCCGTCGAGCTCGCGTTCCAGCTTGGGCAGAGTCAGTTTCGACCACAATTGCGGATAGCGAAATTTCATCAGGGCGGATTGGATCATTTCGGCGGTGAATTCCTTGTCATCGAGATGGAATTCGCCGCTGTGCTCAGCCTCTTCGAACAGTTCGACCAGCAATTTGCGCTCGTTGGCGAGCATCCAATTGGCATATTCGGGGCGTTCATTCGCGATGACACTTGCCATTTCGAAGACGCGCGGATTGCTCTCCAGTTTCTGGTAGGTGTACCGCAATTCATCGAAAAAATAGTCCCGCAAGCGCACCTGCACGCTTTTGCCGGGCGTGAAGATCATGGCACGCTGTTGTTGAAGATGACCTTCGAATTCGGCGCTGGCGATGGCTTCGGCTATATCCAGTTTGCCGGGAAAAAAGCGGTAGAGATTGCCGGGCGACATGCTGCAATCGGCGGCTACCTCGGCCATAGTGGTCTTGGCATAGCCAAAATGCGAAAATCGCTTCTTGGCAGCGTCGATGATTTGATCGCGAACTATGTCTTTTCCTGCCATCAAGCCTATTCCCTGTGCGCCACGGACCTCGAATTCCCGGTTCAAGATAGTACTAATTTCTGAATGTTCAACAAATCGTTCAGTCTTCCGCACCGCACAATAAAATTAAGCACGGCTCCATGAAATGACAGAAAATCCGCAAAAAACAATACGCTACCAGAAGATCGGTGTGATTGGCGCCGGCGCCTGGGGTACTGCCCTGGCGCTGATCGCGGCTCGTGCGGGTCGAAGCGTAACGCTATGGGCTCGCGAAACCGAGGTCGTTGAGTTCGATTCGACGGACCGGCCGCAATGCCCAGTTCCTGCCCGATATTGCCTTGCCTCCACGATCGCCGCGACAGGCGATCTGGCGACCGCTGCTGGCGCTGCCGAAGCACTCTTGATCGTCGTGCCGGCCCAGCATTTGCGCGCCAGTTTGGCTGCGGTGGCCGTCTGCGCGCCAAAGGGGATCCCGCTAGTTCTTTGCGCCAAAGGCATCGAACGACCGAGCGGAAAACTGCCGACGGAAGTCTTCAACGAAACGGCGCCCGATCTGATTCCGGCGATCCTGTCCGGTCCCTCATTCGCCCATGACGTGGCACGGGGATTGCCGACGGCTGTGACCATAGCAGCCCAGACAGACATTGCGCAGAGGCTGCAAGCCAGCCTCGGCCAAGCGACATTTCGGCCTTATGAGAGCGATGATCTCTTGGGTGTCGCCTTGGGTGGCGCGGCAAAGAACGTCTATGCGATCGCCAGCGGCATAGTCCACGGATTGGGATTGGGCGAAAGCGCCCGTGCCGCGCTTTTGGCGCGCAGCTTTGCGGAACTTGTCCGTTTTGGCGAAGCCCTCGGTGCGCGCGCCGAAACCCTGATGGGCCTTTCGGGCCTTGGCGACCTCGTGCTGACGGCCACCAGCCCGAGCTCGCGCAATTTCCGCTTCGGCGTCGAAGTCGGCCGCGGACGTCCCGCTTGCCGAACTCAGCGCGCCGGGACAGCCGCTCGCCGAAGGTGTTGCGACCGCGCCGGCACTTGTTATCCGCGCCCGCAAGGAGAAGATCGAATTGCCCGTGGCCGAAACCGTCGCCAGCGTGCTCGACGGCAGCCTGCCGCTCGACGCAGCGATTGTCCGTTTGATGAGCCGGCCGCTGAAACCCGAATAGGAATCCTGCCATGTTTTTCATGTTTATCGCCTTCGACCGGAAGATCGGCGGGCCCGCTATTCGCGCAGCCACGCGGCCCATGCATGTCGAATACACAAAGGCGAACGGCAAAGTGAGGCTCGGCGGCCCTTTCGTGGGACCCAACGACGATATGATCGGTAGTTTTTCGATCATCGAAGCCAAGGATTACGACGAGGCGGCGGCCTATACGAAGAACGATCCCTATGCGTTAGCCGGTCTGTTCGAGCGTACCGAACTTCACCTTTGGAAGCTGACGATCAACACCTTCGACAAACTCTGACCGCTAGTGTCCCGATTCCGAAATTCGTTGCATCTTATATCGGCCTCATTCGAATTTCGGAATCGAAAGGACACTAGCCAACATATTGATGCTAGTGTCGTTTTGGTTTCGAAGTTCGCGAAAGATGCTGATATCGATGATATCGCGAGCTTCGAAACCACGACACTAGTTCCATTCTTGCCCCGTTGCCGCACTCATGGCCTAATGTGCTGGTACCACCAAGGGAATGAACCGATTGCTGTTCGCCGTCATCGCCTTCGACAAACAAGACGCGCTCGCATTGCGCCTGGCCACGCGCGAAGCTCATTTCGCTTATGTGCGGGCGACCGGTGTTGTCAAAATCGGCGGCCCGTTCCTCAATGCCGAAGGCGACATGAACGGCAGTCTGATTGTTTTCGAAGCGGCAAATCTTGAGGCCGCGAAGACCTGGCACGCCAACGACCCTTATTTGAAGGCCGGCCTCTTCGCATCGTCGGAGGTGCGGCCTTGGAAAGCGACCTTCAATCCGATCGAGGCGAAGCTCTAATGGCTTATTGGCTGTTCAAAACAGAAGCCGAAACCTGGTCGTGGGACCAGCAAAAGCGCAAAGGCGAAATCGGCGAGCCGTGGAGCGGCGTACGCAATCACCAAGCCGCCAACAACATGAAGGCGATGCAAAAGGGCGATTATGGCTTCTTTTATCACTCGGGCGATGAACGCCGCATCATGGGCATCGTCGAAGTGATCGCCGAATACCGGCCAGATCTTTCCGATCCGACCGGCCGCTTCGGCATGGTCGTGGTCAAGGCGGTGCGCGAACTGCCCAAGCCGGTGACCCTAGCCGAGATTAAGGCGTCGCCGAAATTGCAGGCCATGGTGCTGGTGAAAAATTCACGGCTTTCGGTGCAGCCGGTCTCGGCCACCGAATGGAAAACCGTCTGCACGATGGGCGGTGTTCGCTAAACTGACCGCTTATTGCTGCTGCGGCGTTTGCTGGCCGGATTGGTCGCCGTTCCCGCTGCTCGCCGGTGGCGCATCGCCAAACCCGCCTTGTCCACCGTCGGGCGGAGGCGCCTGCGTGGTGTCCGAGGAAGACGGTATCGCGTCTGGTGACGGCACTGCCGCGTTGTCGGGCGCTGCTTGCTCCGCGGGCGGAGGCGCCATAGACGCCATGCCCTGGTCGGTTTCTTCTTTGCGCTTCTGATAGGTCGACAGCCCGTCGCCGCGTTCCACCGCGTAAAGCGACAGGCAATCCGGCTTCTTCAGGTCATTGCAGGAAAGATCGACAGAGAGGATGAATTTGTCGTCACCCGCCTGTGCCGTGCACAACCGGCGGCCACTGATCTTATCGTCCTTCTTGGCCTCGCTACTGGCCAATGACGCAGATGGGGGAACCACACCATAGGCTCGAGCCTGTTCCAGCATTGGCGTGCAAATCGCTTTGCCGCTCGGCCCGAAAAAACCGCCGAACACAACCACCAGCACCACGACAGCGACAAGGGTCGCGCCGCCGCCGCCCGCCCACCACCATTTGTGGGTCTTGGTCGACGCCACGATCGTTTCGAGCAGTTTGGAAATCGCTTCAGGCACCGGGGTCTTCCTTTCAATCTATTTCATCGTAGGTATCACGAAACTGGAGTTTTCGCGTACCCCGCCTTTGGGCCAGCGCGCCGTCACGGTTTTAACGCGGGTATAGAACCGCACGCCCTCCGGCCCATGCTGGTTCATATCGCCAAACGCCGAGCGCTTCCAGCCTCCGAACGTATGATAGGCCAACGGCACGGGAATCGGGACATTGATCCCTACCATGCCCACTTTAACCTTGCTGACGAATTCGCGGGCGGCATCGCCATCGCGGGTAAAAATGGCCACGCCATTACCATATTGATGGCTGGACGGCAGCGAGATGGCCTCTTCGAAATCCTTGGCTCGGGCAATCTGCAGAACCGGCCCGAATATCTCTTCGCGATAGGTTCTCATCTCCTTGGTGACGCGGTCGAACAGCGAGCCGCCCAGGAAGTTGCCATTTTCATAGCCCTGCAGCTTAAAGTCGCGTCCGTCGACCACCAACTCCGCGCCTTCCTTCACGCCCGCATCGATATAGGACAGCACCTTGCGGCGATGCTCGGCGGTGATCAGCGCGCCATAATCGGCAGCGCCGTCGGCCGGTAGCCCGATTTTGAGCAATTCGACCCGCGGCCTGAGGCGTTGTACCAGCGCGTCGGCGATCTTGTCCGTCACCGGCACGGCCACCGAAATGGCCATGCAGCGCTCGCCGGCCGAGCCATAGCCGGCGCCGATCAATTCGTTGGTCACCTGGTCAAGATCGGCATCGGGCATGATGATGGCGTGGTTCTTGGCGCCGCCCATAGCTTGTACGCGCTTGCCATGCGCGGTGCCGCGCGTATAGACGTGCTCGGCGACCGCGGTCGATCCGACAAAGCTCACAGCCTGGATGTCTGGATCGTCAAGGATCGCATCCACCGCTTCTTTGTCACCGTTGACGACATTGAGCACTCCGGCGGGCGCACCGGCTTCCATCATCAACTCGGCCAAGCGCAACGGCACGCTGGGGTCTTTTTCCGACGGCTTGAGAACGAATGTGTTGCCGCAGGCAATCGCCACCGCGAACATCCACATCGGCACCATGGCCGGAAAATTGAACGGTGTAATACCCGCCACGACGCCAAGCGGCTGGCGCATCGAATAGATGTCGATGCCGGGGCCCGCGCTCTCGGTGTATTCGCCCTTCTGCAGATGGGGGATGCCGCAGGCGAATTCGACCACTTCGATACCGCGCAGAATATCGCCGCGCGAATCGGCAATCGTCTTGCCGTGTTCCGAGGAGAGCAGCACGGCCAACTCTTCCATGTTCTTTTCGACCAGCGATTTAAATGCGAACAACACCCGGGCGCGGCGTTGCGGATTGACCGAAGCCCATTCGGGAAGCACATCCCGCGCGGCCTCAACGGCTTGACGCAATTCGGCGGCGGAGGCGAGCGGCACTTTCGCTTGAATCTCGCCGGTGGCCGGATTGAACACATCGCCGAAGCGGCCCGATGTCCCTTTCATATGTTTCCCCGCGATGAAATGCGTGAGTTCTCTCATGGCGTTTCCCATCTGTTTTTTGGATGTCTTGCCAGGAGGATAAGACGTTCTTGGAACGCTTCCAACCATCGGGAATTTACAGGTATTTGCGCATTTGCAGCGCGTAAGGCGCATAGCCCGCACGCTCATAGACCTTTAGCGCATCGGCATTGCGCGCCAAGACACCAATGCGCAATGAAACAAGCTTGCGCTCCCGTGCCCAGTCTTCGCAGGCGACAATCAAGGCGCGCCCGGCACCCGTACCGCGCGCGCGTTCCACAACGTAAAGTTCGGCGAGAAATCCGTATCGGCGTTCTTCTGGGCGTATGAAGACTTCGCCTTCGCTCTCATGCACGGCCGCCCAGCCGATGGGATGCGCTGTGTCGTCTTCGGCGATGAAGATTTTTCCGTTATGGGTCGCGAGATGGAGAATGAGAGCCGCGTAATGATCTTCCGCCATTTGCGGATCGGTACGCCGGTTCGCCTCGAAAGCGTGTTCATAGAGTTGCAAAGCGAAAATGAATTCAAGGATCGCCGGCTTGTCATGGCAAAGCTGCGAGTCGCGGATGCGAGGTGCGTTCATTGCGTAAGAATATAAAATGGCCCATCCAGGTGCTAGAGCGCGCGAAATTATTTCGCCGGCGTCACCGGCTAGAGAAGCTATTGTTTATGCGCCCTGCGTCCGGCGCTGCGCGTCATCCAGTAAACCACCAACATTCCCACACCCAAGCCATCGAAAAAATAGGCCCCCGCACCGGTCAGCCCTTCAAGCGTTCCGACCAAATGATTTGAAATTCTACCAAGCGCGATGCCGAAAACGACCGCGACGATGGCCAAGGGCAGAACGGGCAATTTGCGTGCGTTTGCGCTCGCCAAAAGCACAACGCCAGCGAACATCAACATAGCGGCGACGGCAACGGCATAGGCGATGTCGCCCAGCGCGAATCCATCCGCATGCCAAGCACGCACGGTCTCGTTTGTGGCCAGCACCACACCGGCGGTGACGCCGGCGAGTGCCGCGACGATGAGCGTCGTACGCAAGAAATTGCGAATGGAATTTTGACCGCTCACGAGTTCACCCCCAATTTTGGCATTTCGGACTGTCGAGCCGATATGATGATCGCCGATACGGACTCCGAAATGAAAAACCCGCCGGCACTTTCGAGCCGGCAGGCGTTTCATTCAAGTGGTTTGACACTTAAGCCTTGAGCGCGGACAGCACCTCTTCGAGCATCTTCTTGGCGTCGCCGAACAGCATCCGGTTGTTCTCCTTATAGAACAGCGGGTTGTCGACGCCGGCATAGCCGGAAGCCATCGAACGCTTCATCACGATCGAGGTCTTGGCCTTCCACACTTCCAACACCGGCATGCCGGCGATCGGGCTGGTGGGATCGTCCTCGGCGCGCCGGATTGACGATGTCATTGGCGCCGATCACCATCGCCACGTCGGTGTCGGGAAAGTCGTCGTTGAGTTCGTCCATCTCCAGCACGATGTCGTAAGGCACCTTGGCTTCGGCGAAGCAGCACGTTCATGTGCCCCGGCATGCGCCCGGCGACCGGGTGAATCCCGAAGCGCACGTTGACGCCCTTCTCGCGCAGCAACTTGGTGATCTCGTAGACCGTGTGCTGCGCCTGGGCCACCGCCATGCCATAGCCCGGCACGATGATGACGTTCTTGGCGTCGCGCAACAGCTCGGCGGTTTCCGTCGCGCTGATCGGCGTGACTTCGCCGGCGGGTGCGCGTCCCCGGCTTGGCTGCTTGGCCTTCCGCGGTACCGAAGCCGCCGGCAATCACGCTGAGGAAATGGCGGTTCATCGCGCGGCACATGATGTAAGAGAGAATTGCGCCCGAAGAGCCGACCAGCGCGCCGACCACGATCAAGAGATCGTTCGACAGCATGAAACCGGTCGCCGCCGCCGCCCAACCCGAATAAGCTGTTGAGCATCGACACCACCACCGGCATGTCGGCGCCGCCGATCGCCATCACCATATGAATGCCGAAAAGCAGCGCGATGACGGTCATCACGATCAGCGGCAGCATGACCGCGAATGTGGGCGCGCTTTGATGGATGCCGCCCGCCATGACGAACGCGTAACCGTAATAGATCACCACCAGAAGGCCGATCAGGTTAATGAGATGGCGCCCCGGCAGGATCACCGGCTTGCCGCTGATCTTGCCCGACAGTTTGCCGAAGGCGATCACCGAACCGGAGAAGGTCACCGCGCCGATCAGCACGCCGACGTAAATCTCTATGAGGTGAATGGTTTCGGCGGAAGCTAAGTCCTTAGCGGACACGTCGAGGGGCGTCGTGTCGATGAAGCTTGCAAATCCGATGGTGCAAGCAGCAAGGCCGACCAGGCTGTGCATGATCGCAACCAGCTCGGGCATCTGGGTCATCTTGACGACGCGGGCTGCGATCAGACCGATCGTGCCACCCACCGCCATCGCCGCGATGATGTAAACTAGGCCGGTTCCCGTGACGATCGGAACCTCGGCGCCACTGATGATACGGCTGCCGAAAATCGTGGCCAGCACGGCAATCGTCATGCCGACGATGCCGTACCAATTGCCGCGCCGCGAGGTCTCCGGATTGGAGAGTCCGCCGAGACTGAGGATGAAAAGAATGGTGGCTCCGATGTAGGAGACCGTGGACAGAGTTGCAGGCATTGGTTCGGTCTCCCTATTTGCGGAACATCATCAGCATGCGCCGCGTCACCGCGAAGCCGCCGAACATGTTGATCGCGGTCAACGCGATGCCGACGATGGCGATCCAGCGGATCAAATCCTCCGGACGGCCCTCGGCGGGCGGCGGCGCGACCTGAAGCAGGGCGCCGATCATGATAATGCTCGAAATCGCATTGGTAACGCTCATCAGCGGCGTATGCAGCGCCGGTGTAACGTTCCACACCACCATATAGCCGACGAAGACGGCCAGCACGAAGACCGTGAAATGGCCGATGAAGGCCGGCGGTGCGTAGAGGCCGATCAGCGCGAACAACACCAGGCCGAACACCGGCATCGTCAATGCCGAGACCGCCTTCGCGAAGGCGCTCTTTTCCTTTTTCGGCACCGGAGGCGCTGCTGCGGCCTTGGCCGCGGGCGGCGCGGGAAGTTTGAGCGGCGGTGGCGGCCAGGTGATCTCGCCGTCCTTGATCACGGTGAAGCCGCGGATCGCATCGTCCTCCATATTGACGACGATCTGACCGTCCTTGGCCTTGCACAGCTCTTCGGTGAGGCGCAGCTGGTTCGTTGCGTAGAGTGTCGAAGACTGCTTGGCGAGCCGCGAGGCCAGATCGGTGTAGCCGATGATGGTCACGCCGTGCTTGACCACGGCCTTGCCGGGTTCGGTCAGTTCGCAGTTGCCGCCCTGTTCGGCCGCCATATCCACGATCACGCTGCCGGGCTTCATCGATTCGACCATTGCGGCCGTGATTAGCCTGGGCGCGGGCTTGCCGGGAATCAGCGCCGTCGTGATGATGATGTCGACTTCCTTCGCCTGCTTGGCGTACATCTCGCGCTGGGCCTTCTGGAAGCCCTCGCTCATCACCTTGGCATAGCCGCCGCCGCCCGAGCCTTCTTCCTCGTAGTCGACCTTGACGAATTCGGCGCCCATCGATTTGACCTGATCGGCGACTTCCGCGCGCGTATCGTTGGCGCGGACGACGGCGCCGAGGCCGACGGAGGTTCCGATCGCCGCAAGACCGGCGACGCCGGCGCCGGCGACAAAAACCTTGGCGGGCAGGATCTTGCCCGCGGCCGTGATCTGGCCATTGAAGTAGCGGCCAAAAGCGTTTGCCGCTTCGATGACCGCGCGATATCCGCTGATGCCCGCCATCGAGGTCAGCGCGTCCATTTTTTGCGCGCGCGACAAGAGACGCGGCACGGCGTCCATGGCTAAGACCGTGACCTTCCTGGCCGCCAACGCCTTCATCAGGTCGGGATTCTGCGCCGGCCAAATGAAGCTAACGAGCGTCTGACCGGGCTTCATCAGCGCGACTTCGCTCATATCCGGCGCACGCACTTTGAAGATGATGTCGGACGCGTGCCACACTTCGGCGGCGCTGCCGACCACCTTCGCGCCCGCCTTTGCGAACGCGTCGTCGTAAAAGCTCGCGCCGTCGCCGGCGCCGCTTTCGACGGTCACGGCAAAGCCGAGCTTGATCAGCTTTTCGATAACCTCCGGCGCCGTCGCAACGCGCTTCTCGCCGGGGAATGTTTCTTTGGGAATTCCAATGGTCTGGGGCATGATTTCACGCATCTCGTTGGATTGTTCGAGGACGACGGACTAGCACCCATTTGAACGATAGAAAAATGTCGGTGCAGATCAGCAGCGTAAACCGAGAACGAAGAGCGTCAGCGAAGAGCGTCAGCGGCCCCTCGAAGTACGGCGCGGGAATATAGCAAACAGTGTGGTTAGGCAACGCCGCGATGTGCGGCATGGCGCACCATTTCGCATAGGAATACGTACAAATGCCCATCCGCATACGGAACTGCATCGCGATGTGGCACGCGTATCCACACACGGACTGTTGCAGTTTTTTTCAGCTGTAGGAGTCGAATGATCCTAGCCGTGGGTACGGAAAATCAGCAGCCCCAGCATGACCAGCGCGATCCCGCCCATCGACCATTTGACGAGCCCTGTGAAGAGCTTCCAGGTGCGAAGGTGCTCGCTG
Source organism: uncultured Alphaproteobacteria bacterium (assembly GCA_963822275.1). GTDB lineage: Bacteria > Pseudomonadota > Alphaproteobacteria > Micropepsales > Micropepsaceae > Rhizomicrobium. Next base: position 15,384 of record CAWGHR010000080.1, on the reverse strand, counting down.
ATATCCATCGTTCCGGTTTGCTCGCCATTAAGGTCGTTCGCGGCCATATTTGTCCCCATTAATGCATCCGCGACTATAGCAAAGCTGGGCGCTCGGCAAAGCCGGAACTCCGACTAAATCCTGCGCCTCGGCAGGGAATGTTCCCAGTCCGCCAGCAAGGCACGCAAAGCGGCCACCAGAGCCAGCGGCTGGTCGAGCATAACGTGATGCTTGGCTTGCGGGATTTCCACCACGGGCGCGGCCCGTCCCAGGAGATTGAACATGTACTCGCCGATTTCCGGGGGCAGCAGAATAGAATGCTCGCCGCGGAACACCGCGATTCGGCATTTGGTCGCCCTGAGTCGCGCGGCGGTATCGCCGATGGAGAAATCGCGCCAGATGGCAGGATCGAATTTCCACGAGAAGCCAGCCGCGTTTTCTTTGAGCGAATGGCGTGCCACCCAATCCAGAAGGTACAGGTTCTCACAGTTTTGCGGCGGCAAAAGCCGGAACCGGCCAAGCGCGGCTGCGATCGAGGGATAAATCTTGTGCGGCCGGTTGGTCAGCGGCGGACCGCCGCGCCAGCGGCCCGGCGGATTGACCGGCGAATCGACGATCACCGTTCCCGCCAAGCGTTCGCCATACAGCGCCCCGGTCAATAAGGTAACGAATCCACCGAAACTGTGGGCCACAATAATGGGCGGCTCTGAGGGCGCGAACATGCCGGCGTCTTCGCAAACCGCAAGCTCTTCGCGCGCGAAGGTATCCATCGAATAGCCCTCGGGCCGCCAATCGCTGTCACCCATACCCGAGAGATCGATGGCGGCAACATTGAAACTGCGCGCTAGGAACGGGGCGATGAAGCTCCACCAATAAGCATGTGCAGCATTGCCATGAACGAGCAGCAATCCCGGACGGACCGGATCGCCCCAACGCAAATAATGAATGCGCGCCCCTTCTACCAAGACGAAACGGCTTTCGGGTTGAACGCCCACAGCTTCTTCAAACCAAAGCGGCGCGGGCGGCGGCGCGCCATCGAGGGCGGCCAAGGGCGTTTCCAAATCGGGAAAATCGATTTTCGCTATCGCGGGCAGCGGCTGGGAAACGTCGTCGCTCATCGCGGTGTGTTCCGCGGCGCCACAAATTTGAAGATACCCGTGCCGGTCAGCACGATGCGATCATCCACCCAGATGCGCCCGCGCGAAGTGTAGAGATCGCCATTCTGCCCGACGATCTGGCTGGTGCCTTGTACCCAATCGCCGAGACGCGCCGGGGACAGAAAGTCCGTCAGCATACGGATCGTCACCCAATGATGCTCGCGTTTCGTCAGCGAGACGGAATGGCCGAATACCATATCGGCAAACGACATCAGCATACCACCATGGCAATTCTGCATACCGTTTGTGTGCCGATCTTCCACCAGAAAGGCTCGCGTGAAACCGCCGTCGGGTTCCGTTCGTTCATAGAGCGTGCCCATCACTTGTCCAAAGCCGCGCCGCCAATTCAGCGGCGCAAAACCGGTTGGAATCGCAAAAGGTTCGTTGTCGGGAATATCGTCGCTCATTGCGGAAAGGCTGGCACGCTTAGGCCAGCCACTCAAGCCAGGCGCCGTGCGGATGCGCCAAACCGAGCGTCAGCTTCTCCTTCTTTCCGTCGCGGTAAGAATATAGCAACAGCGGATTCTCGCCGCTCAGCGTTCCTTCAAAACTGAGGCGCCAAAGCGTGCGCCGCAATCCCGCCACGGTGAGGATTGCGTCGAGTGTTTCCCGCATCTCGTCGGAGAATTGATATACCGCCATCGTGTGATAGATGCACACCGGCTGATCCTCCGGCACTGTGGCGATTGCGTCCGAAAGATTTTCCAGCGCATCGCCGGCTCGAATTTCCGGTTTGTGTCGTGCGAAGATGGCGATGGCCTTTTCCAGCCGCGCGAAACGTTCGACCTGATCGGGCCATACCAGCGCTTTGAGCCAGTCGCGCCTGTCGGGGTCGGACAGATCGACGGGATTGCGTTCCAGCCCGATGCGGCTGGCGATGCATGGAGCCGGTCCTAAAGGTGGACGCTTGTCGCCGCGCAATTCGCAATCGATAATCAACTCGCCGTCGCCGAGCACGATGGTGTCGCCGGAGCTGCGATAGCGCACCGCATAATGGTCCCAGATCATGTTCAGCCCCGCGCTCGGACCGATCTCGATCAGATTGAGCGGGCCGCCCGCCTCCATTGTCACCTTGCGGAATGCGGCGTGCAGGATCGCGCTGCGTCCGACTTCGTTGGTTTGCGTCGCGCGCGTCGCGATGAGCGGCGCGAGTTCCGCGCGATGCATTTCGATGAAATCGCAAAATACGGGAAATGGATCTTCGCCGTTCGTCCCGCCGAGATTGCGATAAAACCCTCGCAGCGGATGCCGCGCACCCCGCAGCAACAGAAAATGTACGGCCGCAAACAGAATATTCGCCGGCGGCTGGCCGGGCCGCGCTCCATTGGCGAATTCCCGCAAAGTTTCATTCCCGCCAATACCAAGCGACAAACGCTCATACAGCGGTGCGCCGACCCGGCGCGCCTCGTCCGCGAAGAATGCCCAATAGTCGAAAGGTTGATCCACTTTACCCTTTGTTTACCAAGCTTCGCCGCACTGACTGTTCCATACTGTCCCACACAAGGACATCCCTTAAACAGACCTTTACCGTTGAGGGGTCACCATCGCGGTCCTGCATCCGAGGGCTAGATGGCAACGACTATTCTCATCGTCGACGACGATCCCGTACAACGCCGGCTTCTGGAGGCCGCGATCGGCCGTAGCGGCATGAATGTGGTAACCGCACCCGGCGGCAGACCCGCGCTCGACCTGATCGAAGGGCCGCGCGGCGAGCAAATTTCGCTCATGCTGCTCGATCTCGTCATGCCCGACATGGACGGCTTGGAAGTCCTTGCCAAATTGCGCGGCAGCAATCCGACGCTACCCGTCATCGTGCTGACCGCCAAAGGCGGCATCGATTCCGCCGTAGAAGCCATGCGGGCCGGCGCCAATGATTTCCTGGTCAAACCGGCCAGCCCCGAACGCATCGCAGTCTCCATCCGCAACCAGCTCAAAATCGGAACCCTGACGGGCGAAGTCACCCGCCTGAAGAAGAAGAGCGACAACCGCCTCTCCTTCGACGATCTCGTCGCCAAATCCGGCGCCATGAAGCAGGTTTTCCGTCTCGGCCAGCGGGCCGCACAGTCAAATATTCCGATCCTCATCGAAGGCGAATCCGGCGTCGGCAAAGAATTGATTGCACGCGCCATCCAAGGTTCTTCGGAACGTGCCGGCAAGCCTTTCGTTACGGTCAATTGCGGCGCGATACCGGAAAATCTCATCGAATCCATTCTGTTCGGTCACGAGAAGGGTTCCTTCACCGGCGCCAGCGACAAGCATCTGGGAAAATTCCAAGAAGCCGACGGCGGCACGCTGTTTCTCGACGAAATCGGCGAGTTGCGCATCGACATGCAGGTAAAGCTGCTGCGCGCGCTGCAAGAAGGCGAAGTCGACCCGGTCGGCGCCAAGCGGCCGGTGAAGGTCGATGTCCGCATCATCTCGGCTACAAATCGCGATTTGTCGGAGCTGACGCGCGAAGGCCGCTTCCGCGAAGACCTTTATTACCGCCTCAACGTGTTCCCGATCTTCGTGCCCGCTTTGCGCGACCGTGCCGAGGACATTCCGGCTTTGGCACGCCATTTCGTCAGCCGCTTTGCGGCCGAAGAACACAAACCGGTGGCGGGCATGACGCCCGAAGCCGCCGACCTGCTCGAGGGTTATGTTTGGCCGGGCAATGTGCGCCAGCTTGAGAATACGATTTTCCGCGCCGTGGTGCTGTGCGATGGCTCGATGCTCGATGTCTGCGATTTTCCCCAGATTGCCGCGGCAATGGGCGTCGAAGCGAAGATGCGTCGCGCCTATGCGAGTGCCGAACCGCAGGCCCTGGCGAATGCGCCTATCCACGCCACTTCGCCCTATGCGCTCAGCGCCACAGACGGGTCCGGGCATATGCGCCGGCTGGAGGACATGGAATCCGAGATTATCCGCCTGGCCATTTCACGCTACGACGGCCATATGTCCGAAGTGGCGCGCCGGCTCGGCATCGGCCGCTCTACGCTCTATCGCAAGCTCAAGGAATTTGGTCTGGAGCCGGCGGAGGGCGAAGGTCCGCCCTCGGAAACGGGCGAGGAAGACGCTCCACTCCAAGCGGCGGGTTGACGCGCCGTCAGCCTCTTCCCACCAGTGTCGTGGTTTCGAAGTTCGCGATATCAGCATCTTTCGCGAACTTCAAAACCAAAACGACACTAGCATTCGTGAAACTTTCACGCGGAAGCTGGCATCCCCTCTGCCATAATGGCACGAGCGAGGTGTATCCATGAAAAACGGCAAGACGCTATTGGCATTATCGACGGCCATCGCGATCGCATTTGGCGCAATAGCGTTCGCAGACGATGACGATAACGCGGACGGCCAATGGATCCCCACCGGTCAACGCATCGCGCCAACCGCTGCGACAGGCGCGGTGTTCCAGGAACTCGATCCGAAATTTTCCGATGCACCGGATTTTCGCGCCAATCAGGCGGTCACAACCATCACCAGTCACGACGGCAAGACGCTTTTGGTGCTGACCAGCGGCTTCAATCTCGTGGCGGATGCCAGCGGCAAGGCCAAAGCGCATGGCAACGAATTTGTCTTCGTCTTCGACATTTCGGCGCATACGCCCAAACAGATCCAGATCGTCGAAGTGCCGAATACCGACTCGGGCATCGTCTTTGCGCCCGACGATTCCCATTTCTACGTCGCCGGCGGGGTCGACAATTCGGTTTATATCTTTTCACGGAACAATGGGTTTTGGGCGGAAGACGGTGCCGCGATCGCGCTCGGCCACAAAGCCGGATTGGGTCTCGCAGTGAAACCCAGCGCTGCCGGGCTCGATGTCACGGCCGACGGAAGCAAGATCGTGGTGGCGAACCGCTACAACAACTCCATCACCGTCGTCGATGTGGTCACACGCCAGGCCATTGGCGAATTGGATCTACGGCCCGGCATCATTGATCCACGCAAACACGGCATGCCGGGCGGCACTTATCCTGATTGGGTGGCGATCAAAGGCAACAGCATCGCTTATGTGACAAGCCTGCGCGACCGCGAGGTCGAAGTGATCGATATTGCCGGTACGCCCAAACTGATGGCGCGCATCAAGGTTGGCGGCAATCCCAATCGCGCTTTGCTGAATAAGGCGCAGACGACGTTGTTCGTCGCCAGCGATAACAGCGATACGGTGAGTGTGATCGATACGGCCGCCAACCGGGTGCGCGAAGTGATCGACGCTTCGGCGCCGCCTGGATTGCTGGCCGGCAAGACCCATTTCCGCGGTGCGGCGCCCAACGCGCTGGCTTTGTCGCCCGACGAGAAAACGCTTTACGCCACACTTGGCGGCGAGAATGCCTTGGCCGTCATCCCACTGTCCGGCAGGGCGCCGCACCATGTTTCTGGTCTCGTGCCCACCGGCTGGTATCCGAATTCCGTCAGCACTAGCGCCGATGGCGCCATGCTCTATGTCGTCAACGGCCGCAGCGATCCGGGCCCCAATCCGCAGGGCTGTGCGCACGCCAATATCGAACCGATGAAAGCGGGCGCCTGCCAAGCGACCAATCGCTATATTCTGCAATTAAGTCATGCGGGATTTCTGGCGCTGCCCACGCCGCGGCAACGGGATTTACGCCAATTGACCGATACGGTGGCGGCGAACAACGGTTTTCGCGTTCGTCTGGACCCGCGCGACGCGGCGACGATGGCCGCGCTTCGCAAGCGCATCAAACATGTCATCTACATCGTCAAGGAGAACCGCACCTACGATCAGGTGCTGGGCGATCTGGACCGCGGCAATGGCGATCCCAAGCTTGACTCTCTTCGGCGCGGCGGTGACGCCCAACGAACATGCCATCGCACGGAACTTTGTCACGCTCGACAATTTCTATGATGCCGGTGAGGTGAGCGGCAATGGCTGGCCTTGGAGTACCGAAGCCCGCGAAATGGATGTGGGCGTCAAAGCCATTGCAATGAATTATGCCGAGCGTGGCCAGAGCTATGACGTCGAAGGTACCAACCGGAACGTCAACGTCGCTATCCCGACTCTGGCGGGGCGTCGCACGGCAGAACCGGTGCTTCCCGACGACGCCGATTTGCTTGCCGGCACGGCCGACGTCGCCTCGCCCGATGCCCCGGCGGGCGAGAAAGGCCGCGGACATTTGTGGGATTCGGCTTTGCGCGCCCGTCTGAGCGTACGCAATTACGGCTTTTATTGCGATATGACGCGTTATGACAAACGCAATCCTGCCATGGTGCCGCTCGACCGCGATCCGTTCGCCTCGAAGCTGCAGGTTGCTTGGTCCGCCGATCCGGCGCTGCTGGGCCGGACCGATCCCTATTTTCGCAGCTTCGATGTACGCTATCCGGATTTCTGGCGCGAAAAGGAATGGGAACGCGAATTCGCCGGACAGATCGCGCACAAGAACCTGCCGAGCCTTTCGCTGGTGCGCTTTATGGAAGACCATATGGGGGATTTCGCGGACGCAATCGACGATGTGAACACGCCCGAACGTCAGGTTGCCGACAATGATTATGCCGTCGGAAAATTGATCGAGGCCGTGGCGCATAGCCCTTATCGGAATTCGACGCTCATCTTTATTTTGGAAGACGACGCGCAAGACGGCCCCGATCATGTGGATGCGCATCGCAGCATCGGATTCGTCGCAGGACCTTATGTGAAACAAGGCGCCGTGGTTTCCGCGCGTTACACCACGGTCAATATGCTGCGCACGATCGAGGACATCCTCGGGATCGAACCGCTCAGTCTCAACGATGCCTATCAGCGGCCGATGACCGCTGTGTTCGATCTGAAGCAAAAGACTTGGAGCTATTCGGCAACGCCATCCACCGCTTTGCGCAACACAAAACTGCCGCTGCCGCCGGTGCAAGCCAATGGCGCACCGCCGCGTTTTGCCGATGCGCATGACGCCGCCTATTGGACGGCCGTCACCAAAGGCTATGACTGGTCGCAGGAAGACAAGATTCCGAGCGGCGATTTCAATCGCGTTTTGTGGATGGGCTTGGCGGGCGGAGCCTATCCGGCGGAGCGCAGCGGTGCGGACCTCAGCCGGCGCTAGTCGGTCATGTTTAGGGCGCGTTTGTACAGTTCAAGCATCGCTTCCTGTTCCTGGAAATCGGCCTTGTCCAGTTTTCGCAGTCGCACGACCTGGCGCATGATCTTGGTGTCGAAGCCTTGGCCCTTGGCCTCGGAATAGACTTCGCGGATGTCGGCGCTGAGCGCCGAGCGTTCTTCTTCCAGCCGTTCGATGCGTTCGACGAACGAGCGCAGATGATTTGCGGCGAAGCCGGCTTTGGCCATGGAATGCCTCTGACAATTGGGGCGCGGAACCTAGCGCGGGGCCCACGAACGACGCAACGCCGCGCGCGTTGCTAGCTGTGAGTCTTTTGCGAGGCCGCGAACGCCGCCAGTTGCTCGGGCGTTGCTTCCTTTTGATAACGCGTCTTCCATTCCGACGGCGCCATGCCATAGACGATGGCGCGCGCCTCGTCCTTTTCCAGCGCGATGCCTTTTTCGGCCGCCGCATCGCGATACCAATCGCCCAGGCAGTTGCGGCAAAACCCGCCCGCAATCATCAAATCGATGTTCTGCACATCCGTGCGGTTGCGCAGATGCGCCACGAGGCGTCGGAACACGGTCGGCTTCGAGTTCGGTACGGGTCTGTTCATCCACGGCACTGTCTCCTATGGCAAGCGGGCGAGTGAATTGAAACGATGTCGGCCCCATCGCCGCAAGAGCGTCCACCAAGATGGGATAAAGCCGTTTGGCGAAATCGCGCGCCGCGCCGCTCGTCGGCAATCAAATCCTGGCGGATTTCGATCAGCGCGTGGGGAAGCCCGTTCTGCGTACCGTGCCGGTAGAGACAATCGTTCTCCAACTCGCCCGAATAGGGTTCATTGTTGCCGACGATGAACCCCGCCGCCGCCAGCTTTTCCATAAGCGGAATTGCAAGGCGTCCGTCGCGATCCCATAACACGCCGACCTCCCAAGGCCGCTTCCTGCCCTTCCAAACCGGCGTGAAGCTGTGGATCGACACCAGGATCGGGACATCTACCGCCGCACGGGTCCGCGTGATCTCGTCTTCGATCGCGCGATGGTAGGGCGCATGGTAGGCGGCGATCCTGCGTCCAATTTCCGCCGGATCCGCATCGCGATTGCCCGGGATGACGCTGCCGTCAGACAATTTCATGACAAGCGTGGGGTCGTCCTCGCCCCGGTTAAGGTCGATCAGCAGCCGCGACCAGCGGGCTAGCAGGGCCGGTGCCTCGAACAGCCTAGCCAGGGTGCGCGTCACTTCGGCGGCCCCAATGTCGTAAGCGATATGGGTAGATAGGTTGCCGCTTTCGAGCCCCAGCGTGCCACAGTCTTCCGGCAGGGCATTGGCGGCATGATCGCACAGAAAGATGAGACCTTTGGCCGCTTGGGCGGGTCTTAACGATTCGAATGGTGGTGGCGTCATGGTGCTGCGATCATTGGCCGGTAAACGGGCCGCGACAAGCGCGTTGACAGATTCGGCAACTTCGCGCGACATGATGAACATCCCATGCGCCTTATTGCTGCCGCTCTGATCCTGTTTACGACCGCCCCTGCCTTTGCGGGCTTGGCGGTTTGCAACAAAGCGGCACTTCCCGCCAAGGTCGCACTCGGTCGTTTCGACGGGAAAGTATGGCGAAGTGAGGGATGGTGGACGATTTAGTCGCAAAAATGCGAGACCTTGCTTTCCGGTCCGCTCGATGCGCGCTTTTACTATCTTTTCGGCACAGATGGCGGTTCGGGCACGTGGAACGGCGGCAAGAATTTTTGCACGGCGGCCAATGGGCCCTTCTCGATTCCGGGTCGCGGCCAATGTGCGGCAAGAGGTTATGATCGCACAGGGTTTTTCGAGATCGATACCGGTGACAGAGCGGATTGGACGCAATCCCTCGGCGATTGATGTTTTGGACTCAAATCTGATTGGAATGGAATAGATGCGGCGCAGGCGCAAAACGAAGATTCTGGCAACTCTCGGCCCCTCGTCATCGACGCCGGAACAAATCCAGGCCTTGTTCGAGGCTGGAGCCGACGCATTTCGCATCAATATGAGTCACACCTCGCATGCCGGCTTGGCCGAATTGCATCGCTATGTGCGCGGTTTGGAGGCGAAGGTCGGCAGGCCCATCGGCATCCTCGCCGATTTGCAGGGTCCCAAGATCCGGCTTGGCACACTCGCCGGCATTCGCGAAGTCCATATCGGCGACAAAGTCCATCTCGTGCGCATGGCTGCCTCCGACAATCCCGCCGATATCCCGATCCCGCATCCCGAAGTCTTTGCCGCGCTCCAGGCGGGCGAAACTATTTTGATCGATGACGGCAAAATCAAATTACGCGTAACCGACGCGAACAAGGAATGGGCTGATGCCGTGGTCGAAACCGCCGGCACGCTGAAAGACAAAAAGGGCGTCAATCTTCCCGACACGATCTTGCCGATTCACGCCATGACGCCCAAAGACCGCAGCGATCTCGATGCGGCGCTGAATTTGGGCGTAGATTGGGTTGCGCTGTCCTTTGTGCAGCGTCCCGACGATGTGGCCGAGATGAAAAAGATCGTCGCCGGGCGCGCCGGCTGCCTCGCCAAGATCGAGAAGCCGAAAGCCGTCGAGTGGCTGGACGACATCCTTGATCTGTCCGATGCATTGATGGTGGCACGCGGCGATCTGGGTGTCGAACTGCCCGTCCAGCAAGTTCCGGGCAAGCAGAAATACATAACGCGCGCGGCCCGCAAGGCGGGCAAGCCCGTGGTTGTTGCCACCCAGATGCTGGAATCGATGATCACAGCGCCGGTGCCGACGCGCGCCGAAGTGTCGGATGTGGCAACCGCCGTCTTCGAAGGCGCCGACGCGGTAATGCTCTCCGCCGAATCCGCTGCCGGCCAGTTCCCGGTGGAAGCCGTTTCGATGATGGACAAAATCGCCACCACGGTGGAAAGCGACCCGCTTTACGTCTCCATCATAGACCAGCAGCGCAACAAGCCGGAATCCACCACGGCCGACGCCATTATGGCGGCGGTGCATGAGGTCACGCACACCATTAACGCCCGCGCCATCGTATGTTGGACGAAATCGGGCGCCACAGCTCTCAGGGCCTCTCGCGAACGCTCCAACGCACCGATCATCGCCTTGACGCCGAGCATGGAAATGGCGCGGCGGCTGTCTCTCGCTTGGGGCCTGCACAGCGTTTACACCAATGACGCCCAAGATCTCGACGATATGGTCGAGCGCGCCACACGGTTTGCGTTCCAAGAAGGCTTCGCGAGCCCCGGCGAACGCATCGTCGTGACGGCCGGTGTTCCGCTGCGTACTCCGGGCGCCACCAATATGCTGCGCGTGGCGTTTGTCGGTAAGCCGGCGAAGTACGATTGAGTGAGAGTTCTGATCTATATCCCCTGCCCTTCAACCGCGCGCGACAGACTGTCGATGTGGCGCTGTAGACCTTCCATTTGCGGGTCGAGCGCTTGCGCCGCACGATACATTTTTAGGGCGCCGGGTTTGTCGCCGTAATCCTCGAGCATTTCGCCGAGTTGCTCCAACGCCTCGAATTGGCGCGGATTGAGGACGATCGCCTTTTGCAGCGAAACCATGGCACCGGTGTCGTCGCCCGCATCATTCTGCAGCAGCCCGCGCCGGTGCCAGCCTTCGGCAAATTTGGGCGCGATATCCACCACGGCGTCGTACAACTTTTTGGCGGTGTCTTTGTCGCCGGCACCCTCTACAGCAGCCGCCCGCGTCATCAGAAGATCGACGCTCGGGCTCCCGGATTGAAGAAAGGTCAACAGGATCTGCTGTTCGATGGGCTTGGCGTCTTCTGGCGTCTGCGCAGTCTGCAATTGTTTGAAAAGGGCATCGGCCGGCTGCGCCGCTTGAGAGGCAACCGTCAGCAACAGAACAGAAAGGCATGCGGCAATACGCATGGCGCGAATCTAACGCGACAGGACGATGGGCGCTATCCGCTTTGTCCGAGGACGTTTATTACCCTTGGCGCGCTTTGAAGCGGGGATTCTTCTTGTTGATGACATAGGTGCGCCCGCGCCGGCGGATGACACGGCAGTCCTTGTCGCGTTTTTTTAGCGAACGGAGCGAATTGCGGACTTTCATGGCACGCCTTTTGAACCTATTCCTGCGAGATGGCCCCGCCGAAGAGGCGCGGAAACTAGTCGGCGGGCTTTTGTGTGTCAACAGCGCGAAAATACGGGATTTCCGTCGCATTTTAGACCGGATGCGCTGCTATAAATGACCCGAAACGGGCCGTGGGGGACATTAAACCGTGCGCCTAATCGTTCTGTTTTTGGCCTATCTGCTATCGCTTGTGCTGCTCGTGGCGGCCTATGCCGGCCCCAGTACCCCGTCCACCGCGGCGGTCCCTTCACCTGACGATCTGGCCTTCGCCCAATTCATCAAGGATTTCCGCCCCATCGCACTCGCCGCGGGGATCACGCCCGAGACCTACGACGCCGCGATGGGCAAAGCGTCGCGTCTGCAGCGGGTTGCCGATCTCAATCTCAATCAGCCGGAATTTGTCACCCCGGTGTGGTCCTATCTCGACACCGCCGTCTCGACACAGCGCGTCTCCGACGGTCGGGCACTGATGATCGGCGATGCTGCCATCTTGGCTCCCATCGTTGCCAAATATGCCGTGCCGCCGGAAATCCTTATCTCGATTTGGGGAAACGAATCCGATTACGGCCACGCCATGGGCCATTTCAACATGTTCGAGGCGCTGGCGACCTTGGCTTATGACGGACCGCGCACCGACTATGCCCGCCCGCAATTGCTAGCAGCGTTGAAGATGATGCAGCTGCAGAAATATGCCGCCTCCGACATGACATCCTCTTGGGCGGGGGCCTTCGGCCAAACCCAGTTTGTGCCCACTACTTTCCTAAACGAAGCCGTCGACGGTGACGGCGATGGCAAGATCGATCTGTGGTTTTCGGTACCCGATGCGCTGGCTTCCACCGCGCATGTCATCGCCGGCGCCGGTTGGAAAAGCGACAAAGTCTGGGGCTATGAAATCGCCTTGCCGAAAGGCTTCGCTTATGAAGACGCCGATCTCGATCATATGATGACGGTAGCCGCTTGGAAGAAGCGCGGCGTGAAAACCATGGCGGGCGCAGAGCTTCCGGCGTCCGACGAACCGGGCTCTGTCTATCTTCCGGCGGGTGCGAGCGGGCCCGCCTTCCTGGTGTTCCCGAATTTCAAGGTGATCCTGAAATACAACAATGCCGCCACTTACGCGCTGGCGGTCTGCTTGCTGGCTGATCAGTTGCGCGGCGTCGCCCCGGTGATGACCGCTTGGCCGCGCGATCAAGTGCCGCTCAACCGCGACGAACGTATGGCGATGCAAACCGCCTTATTGAAGCTCGGTTTCGACATCGGCAAGATCGACGGCTTGCTCGGCAGCAAGGCCCGCGCCGCGATACGGCTCTGGCAAAAAGCGCATGCTCTGCCCGCCGACGGATTCGCCACCGAAGATCTTCTCACACGCATTGCGATGGATGCGAAGGCGAAGGGGCCATAAGCCACCCGCGCCGAACGGTTTCGGCGGTCTGTGGGACAAAAGGCCCTTACAGCGGTTGTCTCTCCGCCAAGGCCGTTCCGGCAAACTGCGTCGCTCCATATTGCGCGTCCGTCAGGTCTACGGCCTGCTCACCGCCCTGCGCAAGCGCCAGCGGCCGCAAATCGGCGCCTTGGAACCCGGCATGGGCGAGCTTCGCGCCTCGGAAGCTAGCGCCACGCAGATCCGAGCCGGCAAATTCGGCGGCCCGCAAATCCGCGCCGTCGAAATTGGCACCTTGCAATTCGCAATCTTTGAAATCCACGCCGGCAGCGATGATATTGCGTGCCACCAATGCCGTGATCTGCCGCCCGCAGAAAATCTTTCCAAGCGGCCGAAAATCTTCATTGTCCAGCGTGGCGGGTGCACCATCTTTTCCGTCAGTTTTGTACCACAACTCGTGGAGGCGTAGTTTTTCGATGAGATCCGGCGCGCGCTTAATGACGGCAGGCGGCGGATCCAGCAGACACGTCTTCAAATCATCAGGGCTGAACGGCAGTTCTTCGGCGTCCATTTGAGTCAGGATCGCACCCTCGAGGCAGACGTCCGTAATCTTGGCCCCCTTGAACTTCACGCCGTCCAGCAATGCGTTGCGGAAGCTCGCGCCTTTTAGGTTGACCTGAATCATCGATGTTCCCTTCAGGGAACAGTTGCTGAAATCGACGCCGCCGGTTGGGCTTTCTTTACCCCGCGGCACCAGCTGCGCGTAGCCATCGCTGTCGCCGCCGACCTTAATCATAAAGGCGGACCGCAAATCGGCGCCGTCGAGGACGGAATACGACAAGTTCGCGCCACGCAGGCTAATGCCCCGCAGATCGGCATTCCGCAAATTGGCGGATTGCAGGTCGCAGCCGCAGAGATTTGCCCCGAACAGATTTGCCTTCTCGAAATTGGCGCAGGAGAGATTGGTTCCGGTCAAATTTGCGCCTGAAAAGTCCGCCTCCATTAGAAGTCGATGCGAAAGATTGAGACCCAGGATATGCGCGGAACCAAGCTGGAGCCGTCTGCCTTTGAGCTCGTGCCGGATGAAACGCCCATGCATTTCCACAAGGGCGTTCAATTCGTCTTGCGTCAGCTTTCTGCCGGCCCACCCTTTCCAGCTGTTTAATAGTTTGGAACCGGGTTGTGCATCGACATCCATATTATCCCTGCCCCTCGCGCGACTGCCGCGAAACCTATTCTTAGTCTAACAAGCCGGTATGAATAAAATTTTGCCAATTCTCGGCCTGATTCGCTGTGGCGGCAATAGATAACCCGTCTCCTATCCTATCCTTGTTCGTCTTGTGTCGACTCACGCCGGATATTCAGGCCACTCGCGCGAGAGAGGCCGCAATATCCGCATTGGCATCGTTGCTTATTGGAGCAATACCAAACCTCGTTACGAGGACATCGACCAATACAGGGGTCAGAAATGCCGGCAATGTCGGGCCGAGACGGATGTTGCGCACGCCCAGCGCCAATAGCGTCAGCAAAATCGCTGCCGCCTTCTGCTCGAACCAGGACACGATCAGCGACAGAGGCAGATCGTTGACGCCGCAGCCGAATACTTCTGCCAGTTTGGTCGCGACAACCAAGGCCGAATAGGCGTCGTTGCACTGGCCCATGTCGAGAAGCCGCGGCAAACCACCGATGGTGCCGAATTCGTGTTTGTTGAAGCGATACTTTCCACAGCCAAGCGTAAGGATCACGGTATCCTTCGGCGCGTTGTCCGCGAAGTCGGTGAAATAGTTGCGTCCACTCTTCGCACCGTCGCAACCGCCGACCAGGAAGAAGTGCCGGATGGCGCCGCTCTTCACGGCATCGACCACTTTGTCGGCGACATTCAGCACGGCATTCCGGCCGAAGCCGACAGTGATGAATTGCTCGGGACCGTCTTCTTGGAATCCGGACAACGATTTCGCAGCCTGCACGATTTCGCTGTAGTTTCCTTCGGCGATGTGACGGATGCCCGGCCAGCCCACCGGGCCAAGCGTGTACAGGCGATCGCGATATCCCGGCTGCGGTTTGATCAGACAGTTGGACGTCAGCACGACCGGGCCCGGGAAATCCGCGAATTCGAATTGTTGATCCTGCCACGCGCCGCCGTAATTGCCCTTGAGCTGCGGATAGGCGTGCAGACGCGGATAGGCATGGGCCGGCAGCATCTCACCATGGGTGTAGACGTTGATACCCATTTCCTTGGTGGCTTCCAGTATACCCAGGAGATCTTTGAGATCATGTCCGGATACCAGGATTGCTTTGCCTTTGACCGGCGTGATTCGCACTTTGGTGGGTTCGGGCATCCCGAACGTACCCGTGTTGGCGGCGTCGAGTGCCTCCATAGCGGCAAAGTTCGCGCGTCCAAGCGCCAATCCTGCCTCGAGCAGCGTGCCGAGATCGGATTCGTTTCCCGCCAATTGATCCAGCGCGCGCTCGATTCCGGCGAACACGTCGTCGCGTTCTTGTCCCAACACCGCCGCGTGATGGCTGTATGCGGCGACGCCTTTGAGCCCATAAAGCAACAGCGAGCGAAGTCCGACCACGTCCTCACCTAATGTCTCGACGCCGCGCTTTACGGCGGCCTCGGCGGCTTGCGCCAAGAGGCCATCTTTGTCTTTTGCCGGTACGAATGTGGCGGGGCCTGTGAGCTGTTCAGGCGACTTGCCGGCGGCACGGGCAGCCTTCTCATAAATGGCTCTTTAGCGTTCGCGA